>NZ_CP163393.1:0-751767 GCF_041026625.1 Metamycoplasma spumans | reverse complement strand
ATTGAGAATTACAATGTAGCAAAATATTTGAGAATTCACATTATTGTCAACTAAACAGAAAAATAATAAATATCTAGCATATATTTAATATAATTTATTTGCTTAATTTTAATGTTATTTGGTAAAATAAATTAAGTCATTTTATTATATAAAAACACTATAAAGGAGCGATGTTATGAAAAGAACATATCAACCTAAAAAACGTAAACACATTAAGGTGCATGGTTTCATGGCTAGAATGCAAACAAAAAATGGTAGAAAAGTTTTAGCAGCTAGACGTGCAAAAGGAAGACACAAATTAACAGTATCAGACGAAAAATAGTTTGATATTATTTTTTATTTAAAATAAACATATGAATAAATGCAACATTGTTAAAAAAAATTGAGAATTTCAAAAAATACTTGATACAAAAAAACAAGTTATTTCAAAAAATTTAATAATTTATTTTAACAAATCTGATTTCTTTAGAGTTGGAATATCAATACCTAAACAGTTTGCTAATGCCGTTCAAAGGAATCACTACAAAAACCAAATTAGATCAATTCTTAGAAATATCGATATTAGCAAAATAAATTACGATACGGTAATCATTGCAAGAAAAGGTTTCTTTGAACTTGATTTTAACCAAAAGATTAAAGAAATAAATAAACTCTACGAAAGGATAACTGATGGCAAATAAAAATAACTCTAAACACTATCAAGATTTTAGGGTTAATAAGCAAAAAAACAACGAGCCTAAGAATCTTTGAAAGAAGATTTGAAAGTGATTTAAAGTTGTTATTATTGTAGTTTTTGTTACCGTTGGTTTAGTTGGTTGTGTGCAGTCGTTTTCTGTTAAGTCAAGTACCAAAATTGGGTCTGGACAAGAAATTTACACAACTAAGGCTAATGTATCTCCAAACATTGTTACATTTAGATACAACGAAGCAACAAACTCATTCACTTTGCCCAACAAAGTAGATGAACAAATTACAGTAAATACTTATCTTGCTTTAAAAGACAAAGAGGCCATAACAAAACTAAAAAATCAAGACCAGGAAACTGGTGGCGAATACGGTATATATGGCGGCAACAGCTTTGCATTACAACTTCAATCATTAAAACCTGGTGCAACAGATTTAAAAAATGAAGACAACTGAAATAACGTAGTATCTACACCAGAAGGTGTTTCTGATAAAACTGGTTTTGTTTATGAACGTGAAGGACGTTATGCTTATCTAAATCTTGGGACAGATTCAGGAGTTGGCAAAACTCAAACATATAATGCTGTTTCACAATTTACTGATTTAATTCTTCCTTTAAAAACTCCAATATTCGGTACAAAGGAAATTAAAGAAGATAATGACAAAACAACCACAATAAGCGATTACACAAAATTAGAAAATGTTGACTTAGCCTACGTGCCAGCAACATTACCTGGTGGTTCAGCAGTTCACACAATATTGTTGCGTGATCTATTGCAAATACTATTAGAAGAAACTTTATTAGTTTGAAATAGAACAGACCATTTAAGCGCTAAGTTCGATATAGGAACAACCGAAAAACCTGAAGTTGTGCAAAAAACATTTAATCAAATTTTAGGTGTTTCAAAAACTGCAACAGGACCTGAATTAATAAGCGCTTTAAATGCTTACTTTGCAAAATATGTTGAAAAAGCTAAAAATAAAGAAACATTGACTTTATTAGAAGGTAGCGAATTAAACATTATGAGTGCTTGAGTTTCGAATGTATTTAGCTTATATACATCTATCTTAAGCTTCAATTCTAATGGTTATAAAGACAATGGAAGACAAGTTTTATCAGTTTCGAACGTTAACAGTTATGGAAACTACTCAGATAAAGCTTGAACAAACAATTTATATAACTCTGGTGCTTTAATTTCTCACAAACCTATCACAACATATAAAGAATATTGACAACAAGGACCATTCTATGGAATGTTCGTTCACCCAGTAAATCATTTTATGCATGCTATCATTGATAGTTTAGGAACTACTGGTTGAAGTATTATTCTTGCATTAGTATTAACAGTTATTATTGTTAGATTAATCACATTTGCTATATCATATAAATCTCTATTTAGCCAAAGCAAAATGGAAGAGTTTAACCAAAAGAAAGCTAAGATAGAAGCAAAATATGCCGCTTACAAAGGCGACAAACAAATGCAACAACGTAAACAAATGGAAATTAGCGAGCTATATAAACGTGAAAAAATTTCTCCATGAGGACAAATTATTACAATGTTTATAACTTTACCTATCTTGATAGTTGTATTTAGAATAATTTCAACATCACCTGAAATTAAGCAAGCTTCATGATATGGTATTCAATTCTCAGCTACTTCTATAAACCGTATATTTAAATCAAAAGAATATATTTACATACCGATTGTCTTAGTTTCAATTGGTATTCAAGCATTAGCTCAATATACTCCGAAGTTATTAAATATGAAACGTAAAAAATCATTGCGTGGAGATGCATATCAAAGAGCTGCTCTTAAAAAAGAAAGTCGTAGAAATAACATTATTTCGTTAATCTTTATTGGTATTGGTGTATTTTTCAGCGCCGGTTTACAAATATACTGAGTAATCGGTGGTATATGAACAATCTTCCAACACATCTTCGTGTTCTATTTCCAAAGAACAAAATTCTTTAAAAAGAAAATAGAACCTCGTTTATAATAAAAAGCCGATAATTTCGGCTTTTTATTATTCTAGCTATTTAAAGCATATTCATTATTCGGTTTGTATTCCAATTCCTTAAAAATTATAATAGATGATACGAAATAAAAAATTCACACAATTAACAATAATGGTATTAAAGATAAGGTTAACTTTAATTTAAGTTTTTTGTTATCTAATTTTTTAGTTATTTTTAATCCAATAGCAGATCATATCATAATTGCTACTACGCCAATAGCAGTTAAGGTTAAAAATACAATAGTTACAGGCGAAAGATTAACAATCGTTTGAGAATTATTTTTTTTAGAAATTAATAAAACTATTAACGAAATGGAACCAACTAAAAAGAATACAAAATATGCAAATAATCATAACCCTGATTTATACATTTTCTTGTACGGATTAATATTTTTTGTTTTCATAACAACCTCTTATTTTGTTAAAATTTATACATTTATTTACTTAAACATTAAATATAACTATTTTATTATTTTATAATAAAATATTATTGTAAAGGAAAAAATATGAAACTAAAAGATAAAATTTCTGTTTATTTTTTTAAAACACAAAAAATAGCACAAAAATTTCGCAAGAATGATATTGTAACTCTTCAGTTTTTTCAAAGACACAACGACGTTAAATTGTGTGGAATCAATGAGGCTATCGAGTTATTAGTTAAAAATACTGATATTGATAAATATACAATTCGTTATCTTCCGGAAGGTTCTATAATTAACAACCGTGAAGTTGTTTTGGAATTAGAAGGTCCATACTATGAATTTGGTATATGAGAAGGAATAATTGATGGTATATTAGCAAGACAAACGTCAATAGCAACTAACGCATATCGAATCATTAAGGTTGCTAATGGCAAAAAAGTAATCAGCATGGCAGATAGAGCTGACCACTACATAAATCAATTAAATGATGCGTATGCAATTAAAATAGGGGGTATTGATAATCATTCTACATTAGCAAGTTCAAATCATGATAAATCACATACATTTGGATCAATGCCACATGCTTTAATTCAAATGTTTGGAGGTGATTTAGTTGAAGCTTGTCGTGCTTATCACAAAACTTTTCCTAAAGATGATTTATATGCGCTAGTTGATTTTCATAATGATGTCATTGCGGATTCATTAGCTTGTTTAAAGGAATTTGGTAAAAAACTTAAGGGAGTAAGAATCGACACATCAAAGGCCATGATTGATAAAATGTTCACCGAAGGCGAAGCTGAATTTGGTGTTACACCAACACAAGTAAGAAGACTAAGAGAAGCTTTAGATAAAAACGGAGGAGAGCATGTTAAAATAACTGTTTCTAGCGGTTTTAATGCTGAAAGAATAGCTGATTTTGAAGCACAAGACATTCCAGTTGATATTTATGGTGTTGGAGCTACTTTACTTAAAATATGAGTTAATTTTAGTGCTGATGCAACTAGATTAAATGGTGAAAATATTGCTAAAGCAGGTCGTGGATATTTAAAAAATCCAAAACTTCTTGTTTATAAAAAAGAGGAAAATTAGATGCAAAATAATAAAACAAAAAAGGCGAAACTTAAAAATGGTTTACTAAATGCTATTGGCTTTCTATTTGTTGCTTCATTTTTAATTATCGGCATTATTCTAATTATTGCGGCAACAAAAACATTTGGCTACATAAATTTTGCAAGTCAAATCACGTGTTATGTATTTGGTGTTATATTTATAATTCTATTCATATTAATTATTGTAAAAATTATCACAATAATAAAAGCAGAAAATAAACATGAACGCCAGGCCATAGATACTGAAGCACTATTTAAAAATGTTGTTTTATCTGATGAAGAAGCTAAAATTCACGAAGAATTCGTTGAAGAATATAAAAATTATCAACCTTCACTAAATATCTTTTTTGGCTTTATATATGAATTAGAAAAAAAACAATTTAAGCGTGATGAAATACATATTACCAGTCCCGAAATTAGAGCATTAATAGAAAAAATGATTATCGAAATAACTAAAGAACACGGGTTGTTTGACACATATTTGGCTATCGATTTTACAAAATCATTAAATAAAAAGCTTGTTTGAAAAGGTGACTTTAAAAAATACAAACTTTATTTCCAATATATTAGAAGTATTATTCACTCATGCGATGATTTTATTTACGATAACTTTATTGGAGCTAGAAAACAACATTAAATACTAAAGCACTACTTATAATAAAAAATATTCGGGATCTCCGAATATTTTTTTATTCATAGTATGTCACTATTCTAAATATATTATTTGTATTCTGCTAAATTTAGAATTTCTTTTTCTAAGTCCTTAACGATTAAAGGTATGTCGTTTGCGTCTTTAATTTGTGCACCTGAAGCACGGTGGTGTCCACCTCCGCCTCATTTAACAGCAACGTTTCTCACACAAGCTCCGTTTGATCTAAATTCACATCTAATTTGTCCTGGTTTTTCTTCTGTAAAGAATACTCAAGCCTTGTTATCATCAATTGATGCTAAAACAAATGGACGATTAGCTTTTAAAGGATCGTCAATGCCTAATTTAGCTTGGTCTTCTAGTGAAAAGAAGTATGATACAACGCCGTTAGCTATTTTCATATTTTGTTGAATAAAGGCATTAATTTTTATATCTTCTAATGTTTTTTTAGCCATTTCTGCGTGTAATAAATCTTTTCTTGCTCCGTTAGCTCATAATCAACTTACTAGAAACATAGTTTTTGAAGTTGTTGTATTGGTTGTTAAACGAACTGAATCAGTGTATATACCTAAGTATAAATATGTAGCTGCATCTGCATTTAATTTTCAATTTAACGCATAAGCAATTTCTGTCACTTGTTGAGCAGCTGCTGGCGCCTCAGCTTCAACTCAAACTAATGAAGCATTTAAGTCGTCATCATTAGGGTGGTGATCAATTCTAATAACTTCGTCGAAGCAATTATCATCCAAATATTGTCTTTTTTCTAATCTTTCTTTAAAGTTTGCATCAACAATAATTGCTAATGAATCTTCTAATTTTTCGTAAGGTAAATCATCCATTTTAAATTCTAAATATGGATATACGTCTTTAGGATCTCCAACTGTATAAACATTCTTATCAGGGAAATTTACTTTAATTAAATTTTTAAATCCAAATTGTGAACCTAAACAGTCACCGTCTGGACGAATGTGGTGAAATATAACAATATTTTTGTGTTTTAAAATTTTTGCTTCTATTTCTTTAAAAATTTTCATTTTTTCTTCACTAATATTAAGCATGTTTTTGAACCTCAGCTTTCAGATCTTCAATTAGTTGTTTCATTTGTTTTTTGTTTTTACATGTTGCTCCTGATGCAACTTCATGTCCGCCACCAGGTGCATATTTTTCACAAATGTGGTTAATTCAAATACCATTTGATCTTACACGTGCACGAATTGTTCCGTCTGGTTGATCGATAAATAATACTCAAATTTTTGAATCTCCAATATTAGCTAAAGCATTAACATCATTTGCTGAATTTTCATTTAGTTTAAATTTCTTTTGTACTTTTTTACTTGCGTAGAATCAAACAACTTTGTTATCACTTACATAGTTTAATAACATATAAGCATTAAAGCGAACTTTTTGTTCATCTCTAATTGATAAAGGGAAGTTAATATCTCAAACTCTAAAGCTATTTCCTGCGTGTAAATAACTCATTACATCAAAAGTTCTTTGTTGAACATATTCATATTGGAATCTTCCAGAGTCTGTATTAATACCTAAATAAGTATATTCCGCTGCTTTTGTTGTAACTTTTCAGTTAGCCATCATTGCTATATAAGCCACTTGTTCAGCAGCTGCTGCATAAGTTGCATCTTCTCAAACATAGTCATATTTAATATCTGTATCTACTGGGTGGTGATCAATTCTTAATTTGTGTGTAAAGTTATTTACAAAAATGTTTGAAAATTGAATTCTGTTTGAATTATTAGCGTCAACAATAACACCTAACGAATTTTCTAAATATTGTTTAGGGATTGAATCGAAGTTATCAAAATCTCATTTTAAAAATGGAAAAATTCCGCCATTATCTCCAATTACAAATACGTTTTTTTCTGGGTAATTTGTTTTAATTAATTCACGTAAACCAAATTGTGAACCTAAACAGTCACCATCTGGACGAATGTGATGAAATATAAAAATATTTTCATGTGCTTCAATTGCTTTAACAGCAACTTCTCATGTATTTTTTGCCATATATTCTCCTATTATAAAAATTTATAGTTTTAGTTTTATTCATATTAATTATAAATTAATAAACTAAAATATTTTATTTTTAACTTCTTAAAAATATGTTTAAAAATAAAAACTGCCAACTAAAAATGTTGGCAATTCTTTCGAACAATTATTTTCTTTTGAATACTCTGATTTTTGAACCGTTTTGGTTTAAATAATCAAACGGATAACATTCTTCTTCCAAAATATCTTCAACTACAAATTTAACTGCGCCAGTGCCAACTCCAACTATCACATCAAAATATTCCATATATTCATCTTCTTCGAATTCTTTTAATACATTTAAAATTGCGCCTGTTGCTTCAATAGTGTCGTAGCCATGTAAATCCAAAACAATTGGGAAGAATCTAAAACTCATTAGTACTCCTTTTGACAATTTTTGCAATAATATGTGCCTCTTTGATTAACTTTAATTTTACTTATTTTTCCATTGCAAATTGTGCAATTTTTAATTTTGTCATTGTGAACTTTTAAAAAGTTTTGATATTGACCCTCCTGATTATTTAGACTTTCATAAGACATCAATGTTGTACCTCCCTTTTTAAAACTTTCTTTCATAATTAAATCAGCACGATTTATTAAGTTTTTAATTTGCTCAAATGATAAGTTTTTAGCTTTAGTTAAAGGACTTATTCTTTCAGCAAATAGTGTTTCGTCAACATATATATTACCAATACCAGCAACAATTTCTTGATCTAGTAACTTTGTTTTTATTGCAACATCTGAGTTTTTCATTTTATTATAAACACTAATAATATCAACACTATCAGGTTCTTCTGCCACTTTTGATAATGGTAAAACTTTTCGATAGTTTTGATAGTTTCTTAAATAAAAAGTTCCAAACATCCTGCTATCACAGTAATGCAGTTCGCTGTTATCTTCAAAAATGAACCTTGCCATTAAATGTTTATCTTCTGCTGTTGGTGATTCATAAAAACGATACTTTCCTTCCATTCTTAAATGTGATAGTAAAATCGTATCTTCACTTAAAAACATAATTATATGTTTGCCGTGATTTTTAATTTCTAGTATTGTTTTATTTTTTAAGTTGCTAATAAATTCTTGAGGGGTTTTTTCTTTAAATAGCTTTTCTTTTAATATATAAACTTCTTTTATTTTTTTATTAGTTATTTTTTCACTCAGCGCTTTACAAACAACTTTTACTTCTGGTAATTCTGGCATTTATACTCCTTATATTTGTTATAATAAAATTATGCCAAATAAATATAGTAAATTATTCATTTCAACAACAGATACTGTTATTGGAATAGGTGGACCAGTTAACGAAGAAGTGAAAAATCTTATTTACGATATCAAAGGTAGGGATCGTAATAAAAAACTAATAATATTAGTTTCTTCTATTAAACAAGCTCGTCAATTTAAAGAATGAAATACACAAGCTGAAGCATATGCTAAAGAATATTGACCTGGAGCTACTACGCTAGTTGTTAATGACCAAGGTTTTAGAATGCCTAATCAAAAAAAATTATTAGATTTCCTAGAACAAAATGGTCCTGCATATATGTCGAGTTGTAATTTATCAAATGCGCCAGTATGCAAAACAATTGAAAATGCCAAGGCTTTATTTCCTGAAGTTGATAACGTTTATAATTTTGGAGAAATGTCGCAACAACCAAGTAAAATTATAAGAGTCGAAGACGGCGAAATCTTAAGACAATAGAAAGAGGATAAATAATGAAAGTTAAAATAACAAGTGACCACGCCGGTCATTTAGCTAAAGAAGAATTAGCAAAAAGATTAGAAAAAGAAGGGTACGAAGTAGAATTATTTGGTTCAACTTCTCCAGATAAATCAGTATCATATGCAGAAGTAGGTATTGAATTTGCTAAAGAGTTAGTTCAAGATAAAGATTCTGAAAACACAAAATACGTTGCTTTTTGTGGTTCAGGAATTGGAATCAGTATAGCGCTAAACCGTTTTAAACATGTTAGATGTGCAAGAGTTACCAACGAAGAAGAAGCTCACTTGGCAAAATTACACAATGATGCTAATGTTCTATGTATTGGTGGACGTTTAGTTCCGGCAGACCAAGTTCAAAGAATGTTTCATGAATGAGAAAAAACTCAATTCGAAGGAAATCGTCATATCCCAAGAATCGCTAAACTTGATGAAGTCGGCGAAAACGAATAATTTGGCTTAGGCCAAATTTTTTTATATAAAAAAATAGCCATACAAGGCTATTAATCAACTTTTGAAGTATCAAATTTACCAAATATATTATGAACTTTTGTAACAGTTATTCAAGCTTCTGGATCCGCTATTAAAACTTCACCTTTAATTAAATTTTGCTCTAAGTACAATGCAAAAGTTTCAATTCTAGTCGTCTCCGTATTAGTATATCCGGCAACTAAACCGTCAATGTTATAAGCATGTCAATAATTAATTTCTTTAAAATGTTTAATAACTTTTTCTGGCTTCTTAGTATAAATTTCCAACTTAACTTTTCTATATTTTGGATAAATAAGTTCTAAAAATGCGCTATATAAGAATACATAACCAATTGTACAAATTGCTCTTAATAATAAAGCTGCTAAATTCACCGGTTTGCCACTATTATTTTGAATAACACCAGCAATTTCTAATGATGATATTAAAACTATTGAAAAAGAAGCAAAACATAAAGCAATAATTGTAGAAATTCTACCTACACTTTTTTGTTTTATTCTCGATACATAATAAACAGCGAAATCAGCGCCTGCGGTTGAAGCTGAGTTTTTTCATGCTAGTCCACCGGCTGAACCGGCACAAACACCTCCGATTATTGCATAAACAATAATTGGTCATGTTGGATTGTTATATCCATTTTGTAGTTGTATATAGAAATCTCTCAATTGTTGCATTTGCTCTCTTGTATATGAAACATTGTCAATTACAAATGCCTCTCTAGACACAGGATCTCAGTTTTTAACACCTTCTCATAAATCTTTATATTTGTTTAAATAATTTCCATAAACATCTCAAGGTATCAATGATTTAAAACTATTTGTAATACCCTCTTTTGGTGTATTTCAGTTTACGTATAAGATTGAAACATTATCGAATGCATTTTGAACTGCTGGTATTAAAAGCATTGATTGAAAAACTACTTGTCATAAAAGTCAATAAGTTGTTAAGACCATGAACAGACGAGAATTTTTCTTTCAAAAAATAATAATCATTGGTAAATTAAACGCAAAGTATATATAAGCAAAATAAGGAGCTGTTGCAGATATAGTGTATGTTATAGATTGAACTAGCGCTGATATACCAGTTGCAACTGTTGCTGCTTTAGCTAAAAATGTTGCTACACCTATGTTATATAAAATTGCAGAAATAAATATCATCAACATTTTTTTAGGGAATTTTTTTCATACATTAAAAAATGTTACGCCATATGGGTTAAGATCGATGCCATTTGAACGATTTAATTCTCTTTTTGATCTCTTTTTCCTGTTTAATTTTAGTTGTTTAAATTCTTCAGTTTCTTTAACCATAATTTCTCCAGATTTATATCGCAATAATAATAACATTTTTTTATTCTTTGTAATAAATAATTAGAAAGATTTTTTATAGCTTTATAAAAATAGTTTTTAATAAAAAACTAGTTATAACGCTTTGTTATAACTAGTGAAAAATTATTTAGTCGACGTATGATGTATCAAATTCGCCAATTAAGCCGTGAATATTAGAAATCGTTATTCAAGCGTTTTTATCAACTCTTTTTACTTCATCTAAAATTTGATCACGTTCTAAGTATAGCGCAACTGTTTCAATTTTACCGAACTCATCGTGTGAATATCCACCAATTCCGTTAAAAATATTAAATGAGTGAATATAGCCAATTTTCTTAAATCTTTCAGCAACCAATTCTGGTCTTTTTGTATAAATATCGATTTTAACTTTTTTGTATTTTGGATAGAACTTGTTAACAAGCATTGAAAATACCAATAGATATACAATTGTACCCATGATACGTACTAAAAACTCATCAAAGTTTCACACGTGTCCACGAATATTTCCAGTAAATTCTAGTGAACCAATTACTATTGTTGAAAACGATGAGAAACAAATTGCGACCATTAAAAATACGTTTCCAACTGGTTTTTTATTTTTATACGCAATGTAGTTAGAAATAACTGATGTACCACCAATTGATCCACGTTGTCTTCAAGCAACAATCGAAGCAAAACCTTCAGCCGCTCCACCTAATATTGCATAAACTAATACTGGTCAGTTTTCTCCGTTATAAACTCCGTATAAATTGGTTCCTCTTAAGATATCAACGATATTAGCAGATGAAAGATATTTTAAAGAATCATTATCTGTAAATATTTTAGTTACGTTATGGTTGATTAAATTTAAGTCTTTACTTGAAAATAAATTTAATAAATATCTACTTAAAATTTCAGTTTCTGTCGAAGTCGAACCACTTATAGCTTTACCATTTGATAGAAATATTGCGTTTGTAAATACCTCTGAATAGTTTTCTCTTGTTATTTGAGGCAACACTCTCAAATCTATACCGAAAGGATCTCAATAAAATCTTACTGATTGCCCGTTGTCTACGACGTGTCCTATAGGGTTGTATATCGTAACTCTTTGATTAATAAAGTTAACGATTGGGTTAGATCCACGACCTGAATATTCAATAAAAATACATTGAATAATAACTTGGAATAACATTCAATAATACGTTAAAACCATGAACATCCGTGGATTCATTTTCCAGAATATAAACATAAGCGGTAAATTAACCAATACATAGAATAGACCATAGAATTGTGCTGTTGAAGGGGCTGTAAAGGTAATGATTTGTGCTAATGAAGATGTCCCACTGGCGATAGTTGCGGCTTTTTTAAGAAAGACCGTTAGCGCTACGTTGTATAAAAATGCACTAACAAACATTCAAATAACTTTTTTAGGATATTTTTTTCAAATATTAAATAGATTAACTTGTTGAGGATTAAGAATTTTCATTCTTTCAGCATTTCTTTTAATCTTTTGTTCTTTAGTCAAAACTTGTTTTTTAACTTTATTTTTTGCTTTTAGTTGTTTAGATGTTAATTTTTCCATCTACTCACCTCCTTTTTTAGGAACATTTAATCTTTGCTTAATTTCTTGCTGTTTGACTACATCTGAATCATAGAAAAATCTATTACATTCCGGATTAAATAATAGCTTAACAACACCATTTGCACCATGACGGCTTTTAGCAATTATAACATCAGTTAATGAAGGAGCCGAAGTAGCTCCTAAATTATTTTGTTCTCCCGTTGCTTCGCTATAACCTTCCGAAACGCCTTTGTTTTTTGCATAGTAATCTTTTCTATGTAAAAATATAATCATGTCAGCATCTTGTTCAATTGCACCAGATTCTCTTAAATCCGAAATCATTGGAATTTTATCTTCTCTTTTTTCAACAGATCTGTTTAACTGACTTAGTGATAGAACTGGACATTGTAATTCACGCGCCAATTGTTTTAGAGCTCTCGAGAATTTAGCAACTTCTAATTGACGGTCATTATTATTTTTACCCGATTCGGTAATCAATTGTAAATAGTCAATAATAATCATATCAACTTTTTTAGTATTATTAAATCTCTTTGATAATGTAACAATGTCAGAAATTGTCAATGAAGGTTTATCAATTAAAAACATTGATCATTCTTTCATTCTATCAACAGTTCAATATAATTGCTTAATTCCATCTGGACTAACTTCATTTTTTCTAATTGAACTAATTGGAACAAATGAATCAATAGATACCATTCTTTGAGAAAGTTGTGGTGTTGACATTTCTAATGAAAAGAATAAAACGGTTTTACCTTTTTTAGCTACATTATTAGCCACATTTAACGCAAATGCAGTTTTACCCATCGCAGGTCTTGCGGCCAATATTATAAAATCTCCAGGGTTAACTCCTAATGTTAGTTCATCAAATGGTGGAAATCCAAAAGACAAACCAACACCAGTTTCACTATTTTCTTTATTCAATATGTGATTTAAAACATCTTTCGATGTGTCACCTATTGTTCTTCAAACTGCATTAATTTCAGAAATGTCGAGATTGATTAATTTAATTTGAAGTTGATTCAATTCTTCGTTAATATCAAATCTTTTATTTTCGATATTATCTTTTGTTTTATTAATTAATTTTAATAATTCATTAGTTTTGTATTGATCGATCAATATTTTTTTATATTTATCTAATTCTGAAGGAAAGCCGGCATTCTGCATTAGTTTACTAATGTATTGATAGCCAGTCATGTCTAAAATTCCCAACTTATTTATTAATAAATTACTATTTAAATAATTAATTAAAATGCTAATGTCAAAGTTTTCTGAATTATTTCTTGTTTCTTTAATCGCTTCGTAAAGAATTTTATTTTGCTCGAAGTAAAACATTTCAGCACGAATGATTTCACTAACTCTTAAATAAGCATCATTATTATTTATAATCAACCCAAGTAATGAAGTTTCATTATTCAGAATCGCTATTTCATGAGCATTTAATTCTCTAGACATAATTCCCTCTTTTTTTAAAATATAAATTTATTTTTCTTCAACAATTGTTATTTTTAAATTAGCAACAACTTGATCATGTAATTTAACTTTAATTACATGAAGACCAAAGGTGTTATATGACTCACCTTTTAAAGCGTGTGGGCCAATTTTAATATTATGTTTGTTCAATTCTTTTTCGATTGCCTTATGTGTAATATTACCATGTACAATATTTTTGTTTGATTTTAAAGAGAAATATAAATTTAATTTTTCTATTTCTTCTTTTATTAAATTTGCATCTGCAATTTCTCTTGCTAAATTTTCAGCAATGTTATTTTTAACTCTTTGTAAATTAGCTAATGTTTTTTCATTTACCGGTTGAGCAATTCCTTTTTTAATTAAAAAGTTTTTACCAAAACCGTCATTTACTTCAATTATTTCATTTGCTTTATGTTTTTCATAGTTTTTAATTAATATAACTTTCATCTTTCACACTCACTATAGCTTGTTTTATATTGTCAACGAACAATTCAATATCTTCGTTGCTTTCTGCAGCGGCTGCACCAAAGTGCCCGCCACCGCCAACATATTCTGCAATTATCTGCACGTTTGTATTTATACCTCGAGCAGACATCTTGCAAAGTTTTGTGCCCGGTAATTTTGCAACTACAAAGGCAGCTTTTCTACCATTTACTCTTAAAATTTCATCAGCAGCAATTGAAATTATATCAGTTGAAGCTTCAATATCTTTATATGCCATGTAATATCCAGGTTTAACTTCTTGAATATTAGCCAATAACTCTTTAACTTTTAAATAAATTCCTTCGTCCATTTTCAAAATGTTAACCGATTTAATTATTTTAGCGCCTCATTCTTGCAATAACGAAGATGCCGCAAAAGTTTTAGCTGATGTTTGTTTTTGGAAGGTATTCGTATCTAAATAAATACCATTTAATAAAAACTGAGCAACTTCTTCATTAATTAAATCTTTATTATTACTTAAAGAAATTATTTCTGTAACAATTTCTGAAGCTGAAGAAGCTGATGAGTCAATATATAAATTTTCTCTAAAAGCAAAATCTGGATTTTTCCCGATTCTGTGGTGGTCAATAACTATAATATTTTCTTTCTTAATATTTTTAAAAGGAACTGGGTTCTCAATCCGATTTTCATCAGCTGTATCACAAATAACAACTAAGGTTTTCTCATCTTGAATCATTTGCGCTTCTTTAGGGCTTATAAAAATTTCTTGCTGTTCTTTTGTAAGATTTTTTATAAGCCTGCTTGTTGTTTCATCAAATGTTTCATTTTGAATAAAAGGTTGTTTATCGTGGCCCTTAGCCAACGCATAAATTCCCATCGTTGATCCCAATGCATCTAAATCTGCATTTTTATGTCCATAAATAATAACTTTTTCAATTTGTTTAGATTTAAGTTTTTTATCAAGTTGTTTAGCAATAAAATTAACATTTGTTCTTGATAAATTAACATCAATTTCAGAACTAGAACCATAGTAACGCGGTTTTTCGTTTTTGGTTATAATCGTAATTTGATCACCACCACGAGTTTGCGATTGTAATAAAGCTTCTTTTGCCATTTGGTCTAATGTTTCGTGTTTATAAATACCATAAGCAAATCCCGCTGATAATGTTACTGATACGTCTTTAACAAATAGTTTATTTTTAATATTTGAAAAGAATGAGAAATTGTCCTTTTCAAATATTTCTAATGTTTCTTGGTTAGAAATTAAAAAGAAACGACCATTTTCATACTGACGATAAATTAAATTATATTTTTTAGCTAAATCATCTAAAACATTAATTACCCCAGCATATAGTTTAAATACTTCTTCTTGAGATAAAAGCACTTGGTAAAGATTGATATTATCAACACTTAACTCGCCGAAAACAATTCTTTGTCTTTTATAATCATTTAGTAAATTTGTTTGTGTAGTAATATCTTTTATAACAACTAAATTTTTATCAAATGATACGTGTACTTCATATTCAAAATTATCTTTTGAAAATTTGAAGTCTTGATTATTTATCGTTCATTCTTTAACATTAAAAACATTAGCGATATTTTCACCGATTATTTTTTTTCCAAATCTTGATTCGATAAAGTTTGATGTTAAAATTATTTTTCCGTTATTTAAAAAGGAAATAAAACCAACATTATACTGACCAATTTCCGATTGAATAAAATAGTTTAAAGTATTTTTAGCAACTGCAGAATTTTTTAAATAGTTAGATAACCTTACCAATAAAAATATTGCCATACCGATTATTGCTAATGTATAAAGCACAGAAACAATAATCTGTCCTACCTTGTCTAACTTAAAAATTCCAACAAAAAATAAAATTGTTGGTAATAAAAATAAAAATACGATTTCAATAATCAAATATGTTTTTCTATGTTTTTTTATTCACATATAACTTATTATATATAATTTAGCTAAAAAAATACCAATATAAATATTGGTAATCTCTTAAAAATTATAAAATTCAATAATATCGTGCAATCCGATTTTCTTTTCAGATGAAACCATGAATATATTTATATCATTTGTAAAAGTCAAGGCTTGTTGTTTAACACGGTGTTTTTGCGATTGATTTGCTTTATCAATTTTAGTTATTATGATATCAAATTTAATTTCTAAATTCTTTAAATACTCAATCATTTCTAAATCAATCGGCATAAATCCAATTTTTGCATCAATTAAAATACATACCGTTTTCGGATTGGTGTCATTTCTAAAATAAAAATCGATAATACCAGCCACCTTATCTTGATCTTTTTTACTCATTGAAGCATATCCATATCCCGGTAAGTCAACTATTATTTTTTTATTATCAGTTTCAAAATAGTTAATCAATCTTGTTCTACCTGGTGTTGAAGAAGTTTTGGCAATCTTTTGTTTTGCAAGGCCATTTATTAAACTAGACTTCCCAACATTTGAACGACCTCAAAAAACAATTTCCGTTTCATTATGTTCTAATCAACTATTATGATCTGAAGCACTTTTTAAATATTTTCACATATGAAAATTATACAAAAAATAACGCCTTTTAAGAGCGTTATTTTCTTAGCTTTTCATATGCCAATCTCGCTATCATCATTGCATTATCTGTTGTATATTCTAACTTAGGTAAGCATACATTTTCATGCAATGATAAAAACATATTTCTAATAGCAAAATTAGCACTAACCCCGCCAACTAAAGCAATAGATTTAGGATTGTATAATCTTATTGCTTCTTGCATATGTTCTTTTAAATATAAAACAATTGTATTTTGAAATTCAGTTGCATATTTTTCTTTATTAATTTCTTCTTTTCTATTTATTTGATTATTAATCAAATTAATTACATTTGTTTTTATTCCACTAAATGAAAAATTTAAATATTTTTCTGTTTTAGGAATTGTAAAATGGTCTGTATATATATCATTATTTTCTTTTCAGATTCGATCAATGATAGGCCCGCCCGGAAAATCTAATGATAATTTTCTAGCAACTTTATCATAAACTTCACCAACAGCGTCATCTTGAGTTTCTCCAATTATTTCATATTCATCTTTAGATTTATATAGCATAAGCTGTGAATGACCACCTGAAACTAATAAACCAAGGGCTGGATATTCAACCTCTTTTTCGATAAATGCAGAATAGAAGTGACCCTCTAAATGATTTAATCCTAATATTGGTTTATTTAAATAAATGGCTAATGCGTTAGCTACCATATAGCCAACGTGTAAAGAACCAATTAACCCAGGCTCTTTTGTATAAGCAACATAATCAATTTTAGTTATGTCTATTTTCTCTTTTAATTCATTTACTAAAATCCCAATATTTTTAACATGTAATCTTGAGGCGATTTCAGGAACGGTCCCACCATATTTTTTGTGAATATTAATCTGCGATATTGTTGACATTCATATTGGTTTATTATCCTCTAAAAGAGCAAATGACGTGTCATCGTGCGAACTCTCAATTGCAAATATTAACATTTCTCAACTCCTATTTGTGGTTCGTGTAAATATAGTAATTCAACATCTAGTATTTTGTTACTTTCAACTTTATTAAATAAGATAAAAAATTGTTCGGGATCTTTTTCAAATAAATCATAAATAAAATCATCATTATTATTTTCATTTTCAACAATTGAACATTCATTATTATTTTCGATGTTTATTCAATAACTACTATAACGATTCGCTTTAATATATACGTTTTTTCAATCTAAATTAAGTGTTTCTTTTTGTTTAGAAATTAATTTATAAGTTGGTACAACATAAAAATTAGTATTTGAAATTTGAGCAATTGTTTTGGCAAATAAAAAGCCGATTCTTGCACCGCTAAAACTACCGGGACCTAGTGTTGTATAAATATCAGTTATTTCTTCAATATTAACATTAGCTTCTTTGAATAATTGATCTAAATTTTCATAAAAAGCATCAGTCTTTTTTACTAAATTCTTAATCTGCCTTTTTGCTATTACTTTATTATTTATAATAGACATATACAAATCAGAAAGTGAAGTCTCAATAAATAATTTCATTATAAAATCTCCTCAACAATTTCAAATACATGGTTTTGATCCTGATCAAAATAAACATTAATTTTTAGATACTTTTTAAAGTTGTGTTTAATTAGATCAGATCATTCAACAATAACTAACTTATCTTCAAAATAATCCTCAAATGCGAATAAATCTCCCTTTAATTTATAAGCATCAATATGAACAATTTTGTCATAAACTAAAATAGTATTAAATGTCGGAGATACAATCTGTTTACTTTCATTTAATGATTTTGCTAAGGCCGCAGTAAATGTTGTTTTACCAGCGCCCAACTCGCCATTCAATAATATTGCCTCAATCTTATTTAATTTAGACTTAACATAATCAACAAGACTATCTAATTTTTCGTTGTGTTTAAAAATAAATTTCATATATCTCCTATATTACATTTGATTATTATAACGCAATTATTTATATATTTAATTAATTAAATATAAGGCTAGGCAATAAAAAAGTTCGCACAGTTATGCGAACTAATTTTGTTACTTATATTGCATTTCTTTTCAATCGTTTTCATTAAATGATTTAACAAATTCAGTTAATAAATCACCGGCAGCTAGTAAATCACTAATTGCACAAACACCGATTGGTGAGTGTAAATATCTTTGTGGTAATGAGATTGTTAATGTCGCTGCTCCACCATGTGAGAATTGTAATTCATGAGCATCGGTTCCACCACCCATTGCAACAAATTTATATGCAGGAATGTTTTTGTTCTTTGATATATTTTCAAAGTATTTAACTAGTTTAGGATCCATCATTGTGCCTCTATCAAAAATACGCAAGGCAGCACCTTTAAATAATGAAGTATTGCCAGGGATTGTATTAGGTGTATCGTGTGATGCACATGTATCTAAGGCTATAGCAACATCTGGGTCAACTAAACTAACTGATGTTTTTGCCCCACGTGTTCCTACTTCTTCTTGTGTTGTACCAACTAAATATAAATCTACGTCTAAGTCAATGTTTTCAATGTTTTTAGCAATGTATTCTAAAACAGTTACGCCGGCTCTATTATCCATTGCCTTTCCACCAATTAAATTAGGGTCACTAAAGTAAATGGTTTCTCCAGACATATATACTAAATCCCCAACGCCAACACCATTTGCTAAAACATCTTCTTCTGATTTAAATCCAAAATCTGCGTATAAATCCATAATAGAAGGAGCTTTAGCTCTTTCTGCATCTTGCATAATATGAATTGAAGTATGACCAAATAAACCTGTAAATTCTTTACCTGAAGAAGTTTTTAAAATTGCTTTGGTACCAATAACTGTTGCTGGTCAAATTCCACCAACTGCTGATAGTAATAATTGACCTTTTTTATCAATATTTCTAACAATAAAACCAACTTCATCCATATGAGCTGCGATCATAACTTTTGGTGCGTTTGCTTTTTTAGAAGGCTTATGAAAAATCACTGAACCTAAATTATCACGTGATATTTCGAAGTTTTTATCTCCTAATGAATCTTTTAATTCGGCTACAATGTTGTCTTCATAACGTGACATTCCTTGTAATTCCATATATTTAACTAATCTTTGTTTAAAATAATCTTGTTTATTCATTTTGACTCCTTTTAAAATCAATAATATAATTTTAACATTTATAAATTAAAAGAAACTGATAAAGTTAATATCGAAGTTTCGTTATTTAATATATTGTAATAGTCAAATTTAAAAAATCATGGCATTTACGATTCAAAAAAATATAAAAAAAATAGCCAAATGGCTATATTTTGTTCTCTGAAAACTGAATACGACTTTAATTTAGATTAACTTTATCTATAGAATTCACTATTAAACCTATCAATTTATTAGTACTGGTCAGCTGAATGCATTACTGCACTTACACCTCCAGCCTATCAACCTCATAGTCTATAAGGAATTTAAAAGGGAATACTCATCTTTGAGGGGGCTTCCCGCTTAGATGCTTTCAGCGGTTATCCCTGCCGCACTTGGCTACCCAGCTATGCTTCTGGCGAAACAACTGGCACACCATCGGTGCGTCCACTCCGGTCCTCTCGTACTAAGAGTAGCTCTCATCAATATTCCAACGCCCACATCAGATAGGAACCAAACTGTCTCACGACGTTTTGAACCCAGCTCGCGTACCGCTTTAATGGGCGAACAGCCCAACCCTTGGAACCGACTCCAGCTCCAGGATGCGATGAGCCGACATCGAGGTGCCAAACCTTCCCGTCGATGTGATCTCTTGGGAAAGATAAGCCTGTTATCCCCGGGTAGCTTTTATCCGTTGAGCGACGGCCTTTCCACGAAGAACCGCCGGATCACTAAGTCCTGCTTTCGCACCTGCTCGACTTGTAGGTCTCGCAGTCAATCACACTTCTACCTTTATGCTCTAAGATACGGTTTCTGACCGTATTGAGTGTAACTTTGAACGCCTCCGTTACCCTTTAGGAGGCGACCGCCCCAGTCAAACTACCCACCACACACTGTCCTCTACCCGGATGACGGGTACAAGTTAGAAGTTCAACGTAACAAGGGTGGTATTTCAACGGCGACTCCACTTAGACTAGCGTCCAAGCATCACAGTCTCCCACCTATCCTACACATGTTAAATCAAACTCCAATATGAAGTTATAGTAAAGCTCCACGGGGTCTTTTCGTCTAGATGCGGGTCTCCGGCGTCTTCGCCGGAACCATAATTTCACCGAGTCTATTGTCGAGACAGTTAAGAGATAATTACTCCTTTCGTGCAGGTCAGTATTTAGCCGACAAGGAATTTCGCTACCTTAGGACCGTTATAGTTACGGCCGCCGTTCACCCGGGCTTCACATCAATGCTTCGCATAAGCTAACACCTTTGCTTAACCTTCGGGCACTGGGCAGGAGTCACCCCATATACATCATCTTACGATTTAGCATAGAGCTGTGTTTTTGATAAACAGTTCCCCCTTACTATTCACTGCGGCCCACTTTTTAGGGTGGGCATCCCTTCTTGCGAACTTACGGGATGAATTTGCAGAGTTCCTTGACAATAGTTTTCTCGCTCGCCTTAGAATACTCATCTTGGGGACGTGTGTCCGTTCTCGGTACGGGTTTCCATGAACTTAAGTTAGAAGCTTTTTTAAGAGGTATGGAATCATCCAATTCGCTACTTTGTCGCCATTTCACTATGCATCATAACTCCCGGTTACGCCGTGTGGATTTGCCTGCACGACCCAGTCATTATTTACCCCACAATCCAATAAGTGGTAGTACTATCCTCCCCGTCACTCCATCACATTCATAGAAAGTACAGGAATATTAACCTGTTGTCCATCGGCTACGCCTTTCGGCCTCGTCTTAGGACCCGACTAACCCTGGGTGGACGAACCTTGCCCAGGAAACCTTCCCCAATAGGCGTCAGAGATTCTCACTCTGAATCGTTACTCATACCGGCATTCTCACTTGTAAGCGCTCCACCAGTCCTCACGGTCTAGCTTCAACGCCCTTACAACGCTCTCCTAACGCATTTTCATGCCCGTAGCTTCGGTATTGTGTTTTACTCCCGTTGAATTATCGGCACAGAGTCTCTCGACTAGTGAGCTATTACGCACTCTTTAAACGGTGGCTGCTTCTAAGCCAACATCCTAGCTGTTTAAGAAACTCCACAACCTTTCTGACTTAACACAATTTTGGGACCTTAGCTGACGATCTGGGTTGTTCCCCTCGCGTGCATCGACGTTATCACCGATGTACCGACTGCATAGTAATACATGATAGTATTCGGAGTTTGATTATAGTCAGTACGGCTAGGCGCCGCCATTCCATATTCAGTGCTCTACCCCCATCACTTAACACTACACGCTAGCCCTAAAGCTATTTCGGAGAGAACCAGCTATCTCCAAGTTCGATTGGAATTTCACCCCTACCCACAAGTCATCCGGGCACTTTTTAGCGTACTACGGTTCGGTCCTCCACTTAGTGTTACCTAAGTTTCAACCTGCTCATGGGTAGATCACCTGGTTTCGGGTCTATATCAACATACTAAAGCGCCCTATTCAGACTCGATTTCTCTACGGCTTCGCTTTAATCCACTTAACCTCGCATGCTGACATAACTCGCCGGTCCATTCTGCAAGATGTACGCCATCACCCATTAACGGGCTCTGACTAACTGTAAGTAATTGGTTTCAGAATCTATTTCACTCCCCTCCCGGGGTTCTTTTCACCTTTCCCTCACGGTACTAGTTCACTATCGGTGTCTGGTTAGTATTTAGCCTTACCGGGTGGTCCCGGCGGATTCAGACAGGGTTTCACGTGCCCCGCCCTACTCAGGATGCTACTTGAAGATTTACGCATTTCGCTTACGGGAATTTCACCCTCTATGTTTAAGCGTTCCAACTTATTCTGCTATACGTAAATTTTTTAACTTCATGTAAGTAGTCCTACAACCCCAACAACATGTGTTGGTTTAGGCTCTTCCCCGTTCGCTCGCCACTACTGAGGGAATCATTCTTTATTTTCTCTTCCTGCTGCTACTGAGATGTTTCAATTCACAGCGTGTCTCTTCATTCGACTATGAATTCATCGATATGATAATTGAGGATTAGCTCAATTAGGTTTCCCCATTCGGAAATCCCCGGATAACAGCTTATTTCCAGCTAACCGAGGCTTATCGCAGGTAATCACGTCCTTCATCGACTTCCAGACCCAAGGCATCCACCAAAAACTCTTATCTTGTTTAATAGTTGTTTCGTTATATTTGATTTGTTGTATGACCTATTGTTGTCTTTTATAAATATTCTATAGGTTGATCTAAACTTTGAAATATTAATTAATATATCAATGTCGATATTCAGTTTTCAAAGAACAAGTAGAGAGATAAATCTCTCAAAACTGGATACAAATATTATTCCATAACTAAGTGTACTCCGTAGAAAGGAGGTGATCCATCCCCACGTTCTCGTAGGGATACCTTGTTACGACTTCACCCCAGTCACCAGTCCTACCTTAGGCGGTCGCCTCCGAGGTTAGCAAACCGACTTTGGGTATCACCAGCTCCCATGGTGTGACGGGCGGTGTGTACAAGACCCGAGAACGTATTCACCGCAGGCATAGCTGATCTGCGATTACTAGCGATTCCGACTTCATGGAGTCGAATTGCAGACTCCAATCCGAACTGAGATCGGCTTTTTGAGATTTGCTCCATGTCGCCATATTGCTTCTCTTTGTACCGACCATTGTAGCACGTGTGTAGCCCCACTCGTAAGAGGCATGATGATTTGACGTCATCCCCACCTTCCTCCCGGTTACCCGGGCAGTATCTCTAGAGTCCTCGACATGACTCGTTAGTAACTAAAGATAGGGGTTGCGCTCGTTGCAGGACTTGACCAAACATCTCACGACACGAGCTGACGACAACCATGCACCATCTGTCATTCCGTTAACCTCCACTATATCTCTATAGCTTTGCGGAAGATGTCAAGAGTGGGTAAGGTTCTCCGTGTATCTTCAAATTAAACCACATGCTCCACCGCTTGTGCGGGTCCCGTCAATTCCTTTAAGTTTCACTCTTGCGAGCATACTACTCAGGCGGATCATTTAATGCGTTAGCTGCGTCAGTGAACTCTCCACCGACTAATGATCATCGTTTACGGCGTGGACTACCAGGGTATCTAATCCTGTTTGCTCCCCACGCTTTCGTCCCTCAGCGTCAGTATAGACCCAGTAAGCTGCCTTCGCCTTTGGTGTTCTTCCATATATCTACGCATTTCACCGCTTCACATGGAATTCCGCTTACCTCTATCTAACTCTAGTTTATCAGTATCCAAAGCGAGCCGGGGTTGAGCCCCGGGATTTGACTCCAGACTTAATAAACAGCCTACGAACGCTTTACGCCCAATAATTCCGGATAACGCTTGCGACCTATGTATTACCGCGGCTGCTGGCACATAGTTAGCCATCGCTTTCTGACAAGGTACCGTCAGCTCAAAGGCATTTCCTCCTCTGAGTGTTCTTCCCTTATAACAGCACTTTACAATCCGAAGACCTTCATCGTGCACGCTGTGTCGCTCCATCAAGCTTTCGCTCATTGTGGAATATTCCCTACTGCTGCCTCCCGTAGGAGTTTGGGCCGTATCTCAGTCCCAATGTGGCCGTTCAGTCTCTCGACCCGGCTAAACATCATAGTCTTGGTAGGCCATTACCCTACCAACTAACTAATGTTCCGCACCCTCATCCTTCAGCGGGGCTTTAAGGCCCCTTTAACAACGGAATCATGCGATTCCATGCGTATCCGGCATTAGCCAATGTTTCCATTGGGTATTCCAATCTGAAGGGCAGATTAAGTACGTGTTACTCACCCATTCGCCGCTAGGTTTCCCGAAAGAAACCTCGCTCGACATGCATGTATTAGGCACACAGCCAGCGTTCATCCTGAGCCAGGATCAAACTCTTAAATAAGTTGATTGGTTTATGATTTTTTTGTAAATTATTAAAATTGACGTTATGGTATTCGTATCCAGTTTTCAAAGAACTATCTCGTACGCTTAAAAGGTACATTTAGTATTATACACATTTTTTTAATTATATTTAAAAATAATAAAAATATTTTTTATGCACTATTTTAGCGTTATTTAAATAGCTAATACTGGTGCAAAATTATATTTTTTGCTTAATCAGGTCTAAATTTTTGGCATATTCTGCCGATAGCAAGTAGAATACTTCACTTCTAATTTTTCTACTATTTAATAAAAAATATAATAATGAGTATTTCCTTTTATTAGTTTGTGCAAAACGAAAGGCAAAATAATGCAACGATGATTTTTTAATATTATATATATAAATAATAATGCTCGCAACTAATGACAGTATAGCAAGCGATATACATATTCCAAAAATTAACTTGTTTTTCATTATATATAATAAGGCAACAACTATAAATGAAAAAGTTATCGCATATAATAAAAAATAAATAAAAATTCCTATGGCTAATATTTTTTTAAGATGTTTTAGATCTTTTATATTAGTTAATGGTTTTTCATAACCAAGATTTTTTAGCATAATCCTCCTTTTGAAAATGTTTTGCTTTTCTATTATATATAATCTTTAAAAAATATAATAAAAGTCAGCATATGCTGACTCATAAATTATTATCCACAAATTTCTAGTTCATCATATGAAAATTCTGTTGGAACTTTTCTTCCGAATTGTTCAATATTAACAAAAGCTTTTTGAGTAATATCATTATTTTTGATAATTTCACCAGCTTGGTCTTTAAAAATTCCACTCTTAATTTTTACTAAAGTTCCTTCTTTAAAAGCAGTTTCAATATCGCCAGCATTAAATTTAGCAATTAGATCACTTTCTTTTTGAACCATTTTTTGGAAATTTCTTTCGCTAATAGGAGTTGGTTTAGCACCTTTCCCACTCGAACCAATTAACCCTGTAACATATTGAGTATTACGTACTAAATATCATGCATCATCGGTCATAACCATATTTAGAAAAATATAACCTTTATAAATATTTACATAGCTAATTTTATATTCTTCTCCCATGGTTTTCTTTTCTAATTCTTTATTAGATAGATGTGGCATTTTAAAAATTCTGATTTCTCTAAAATATTCATTCATACCTTGAGCTTCAATTTTATTTTTTAAAGCCTCAATAACGTTATCTTCTTTTCCAGATACTGTAGAAATCATATATCACTTAAATTCTTTATTTTCTAATTCCATATTAATTCTCCATATTCTTAAACTTTAATTCCAACTGCATTTCACATTGACGTAAATCCTAGTGTGATTAAGAAACAAAATAGTCCCATTATTAGTAAAAATGCTATTGTTATTCCAAATCATCTTCAAGCCTTTGAAGATTTTGGTCAAATAATTCTTTTAATTTCCTTAACTCAGTTTTTCATTGTAGAAGGCTTTGGTTTTTTTTCTAACTTCAAAGCTTCTTTTTTCATTTTAGCTTCTTCTCTTTTTTGTTTTTTAAGAAGTTTTCTTTGTTCTTTGTCATTAGTTTTAATTTCAGACATTATTTTTCCTCTTTATGTAATGTTTGAACGTTGCAGTGTTTACAAAACTTTTTTATTTCCAGCCTTGCTAAACTACTTTTATTAACTGAGTAATTTTTTTGTAAGCATTCTTGACATGCTAATGTAACTTTCTTTGTTTTTTTCATATTTATTAATTATATTAAATTTTTCTATTTTTTTAAGTTAATGAATTTTAATAATAATATGTGAATTCTCAAATATTTTGCTACATTGTAATTCTCAATCATTTTGCAACATCCTATAGTTTAAAATCATTATAGGAGGTAAAGTGAAATATAAAAAAATAGAAATCCAGAATTTAACAGATTTTGAGAAAAAAAGAAAAGATATTTATACAGATATAACTAATGGAAAATTAAAAATAAACCAAATCGCCATAAAACACGAGGTTAGTCGTTTTACAGTTTCTAAAATTAAGAAATCTATAAATTTTGACGGAACATTTAATGTCTCGCACAAAAATAAAGGAAATAAATATAGACAAAAGTTTAGCGATGATCTTGTAGATTCTGAAATTGAAAAGATCAGAGATTTTAGCTCTTTTGTTTTTGATCAACCTACAGATAGAACTAAAAATGTTACTATGGCTATTTATTATAGAACAAAAGGTTCAATAATGTCTTTAAAAACTCTTTACAGACGTACTTTAAAAAGAGGATATGCAACAGAACACTCGCACAAATCAACTAGAAAAGAAGCTAAAAGAAACGCAAGAAATATTTTAAATGACGCAGTTCCAGAAACAATATTTTATTATGCAATAAATAGCAGATTAGAGAATCTTAAAACAATAGAGAAAAATGCGGTAATAAAAAATACCTGGAAAAATCTTTCTCCAGGCATGATTGTTGAGATTGATGCTACGCCAGACACAATGGGGTTGGGTGAAACTTTTCATACTTACCACGCTATTGACCCTGCCACTGGTAGGCTTTTAGCAGTCCATGTGTCTAAAGAAGAAACCAATATTGGTTATATGAATCTGCTTGAAAAACTTTTTAGAACACACGGAATTCCGCAGATTATAAAGACCGATAAAAGAACAACTTTTTGAAAAAAGAGTCTTCATACACACCTATTACTGAGTATTTGCGATCTTTAGGCATCGAAGTTCAATCTTCTAGTGTTCCGCAATTTAAGTCTTTTGTTGAAAGGTCTTTTAAAACTGCTCAATTAAATTATCCCATATTCTTTAAAACAAAGAATATAAAACATTGAACAGAAATAAGTAAGATTGAAGACGAATTAATAAATCACTTTAATTCTATATCTCCAAAATTAGAAAGAAATAGTGATAAAAACTGTTTTAGAAAAATAAATGAAGGCGACCCTGGTTGGTATGTTGATTATCATTTTAAAAATAAAACTCATTCAGGTGCAGTTAAATACCTAAACGAATATTATGCCCCAGTTGATACTAACGGCAATAGAGTTAATTTTTCAAAAAAAATAAAAGTTTTATTTTGTATGAACTCAAGTGGTGAATATTTTTTCAAAACTCCAGAAAATCGTTACAAAGCAAGCAGTGATTTATCTAACTTTAACTCACAAGAGATTTTTTTAATAGGCAAAAATCTTGACGTTTGAGATGATTTGGCTTATAAATTAAGTTTGATAGTCGTAACGCATAAGTCAGTAGTTTCAACATTTACTGATAAGTTTAATTACTTGATTAGAAATTTAGAAAAATTTAAATTAAATACTTCGGGTTTAAAAGAAGAAATGAACCACTTAAAATCAATGTTTAAAAACGCAATTAAAGAAGTAGATAATAACCTATCTGAATATTTTAAGTAGATTTTAATTTTTATTTTAAGATATACAGATTTAAAAAAAATAATAGCAAAGTATAACACTTTGCTAATTTTTCCTGATTACTGGCTTAAATTTTTAGGTCTTAAAAAATAAATTTGATATCATAAGTTTAATAAACATTTTTAAACTATAAAAATGTTGCAATTTGATTAAGAATTAACACTATTTTTTTAAGTTAATGAATTTTAATAATAATATTATTTTTTATAATATTAGATATGTGAATTCTAATATTTTTTTTAGTACTTTTAACAATCTTGTATGTAATAGCGTTGATTTATTACATTTTAAATGACAAATTGCAAAAGAGCATAGAGCAATTTGATTGATGAAATGAACAATTAAATTCAAAATACAAAATTATTAAAAAAATGTCTTATCGTTTTTCTGAGTTAGCTAAAAAAAATAAAAAAATTGATGAGCTTGATCAAAAAACTTCCATAAAATATATTGAGTTTGAACAACTTTTTAAACAATTCATAATTAACTATGATGAAATAAAAAGCAAGTTTGATAATCACAATTTAAACCACAAGGCATTTGAATTTAAGTGTTTAAAAAAGATTAAGATTAAGAAAAAAGAAGCAAATAAATTATTTAAACAAATGGATCAAATTTATAATGATATTGAAAATTTTTCAAATTTTGATTTTGAAAAAATAAGCAAAATTTTTTCTTTAATTTCTGAATATAATAACTTTTATAAACAAATCGAAGATTTTACTAAAAAAAATATTGATTATGAATATACTGAACTAATTAAAGGAAAAGTTATTAAACTTCAAAACTTAATCATTCAAAATATAACATGATTTAACAATGATAATTATTTACATAGTGATGATATTGAAATTGAAAAAAAATTAGAAACTTTAAGATCTTTAATTAAACACTATGGCAAGCTAATTTACAAAACTTTTCAATACCAAAAGTTTATTAACATCTATTGTATGCAAGATTATCAAAATACCATCAAATTATTTGATGAAAATAAGAATATTTTTAGCTCAATTTTTGTTAGTAAAGTCGAGCAATTAATAGAACAAAATGTTATTGATCTTATTAAAAAAACTAAACATCACATAGAAAAATTTGATATTGAATTTTGAGAAAACGAAGTTGATCAATACATTAATATTTTTTTAAAAGAGTTTAAAGATATTAAAACTTTTATATATCAAAAAATAAGTCAGGTTTTATTAATTAAAAAACAAGCTTCGCAAATAGTAATTATTTTTAAAAAAATTCAAAGAAATCATGATGTTATACTAGCTAATTTAAAAAATAATATAGACATTAACTATCTAAATAAATATAAAAACCTAGCAGAGAAAAATCAATCCATAATAGAAATATTGCAATTAGAAAATTGACTTGATAAACTTATTAAACACAATCCAGATAGTTTTGATAAGCAGGTTATTAATTTCATTCAAGAAATTTTATTAATTAGTGATTTACAGAACAAAATTATAAAAAATAAACTAACAAGCGATGAAAATAATCTTAATTCAAAGATTTTATCGTATGAAAAGTTAATCAATATTTTGCTTGCTCAGATAAATATAAAAAATCTAAAACTATTAACTGAAGAAGCTAAGTACTTTAGTTATTTAAAATCTTTGATAAAAGAGAATAAAATCAATCAATTAGATTATGAGTATAAAGAAATTTTGATTTTAAAAATGAACATTTTTATTTATAATATAGCAATTAGATTAGAAACTAAAGACTTGCTTAACAGCTTAATTAAAGAGCTTGCTAGATATGTAGGGCAAGATAAAAACATTATGACTTTATATAAACAAATTCTTGAAAAGTATAATCAAAATGAAAATGAAGAAGCAATTTCATTAGTTGATAATTTTATTAAAGATAGTATTAACTAAATAGGAGAATATATGTATCAAAAAATTTTAATTAGATATGGCGAACTAACCTTAAAGGGCGATAATAAAAAAGATTTTATTCAACAACTTAAAAAGAATTTGGCCATGTATATTCAAAAAGACGACATAAAAGTTGAATATGATCGTGCGTTTATAAAATATAGTCCTGAAAATTTCGAAGCACTTAAATATATTTTTGGAATTTCTTCATATTCACCCGTTTTTGAAGTGAAAAACAATTTAGAGGATATTGAAGAAGTTGTTAAAAATATTATTAAAGAAAAAACATTCAACTCTTTTGCAATTGATGCAAGAAGACACAACAAAAACTTTCACATGAGTTCATCGGAATTAAATATGCATTTTGGTGGTGTGGTTTTAAAAAACACTGAAAATAAAACAGTTAATTTAAAATCACCTGACCTTAAAATTTATATTGAAATTAGAGATTATAGTGCTTATATTTTTATCGACTATGTTTATGGTCTAGGTGGCATGCCAGTATTTAGCTCAAGTAAAACACTGCATCTAATCAGTGGTGGAATTGATTCACCTGTTGCGGCTCATTTACTTCAAAAAAGAGGTCTTGAAGTTGTCTTTTTAAACTTTATTACGCCACCTCACACTGATAAATTGACAACAGATAAAATTGATCGCATCATTAATCAAATTACTAAATATCAAGGGCAAGCAACCTTATACCAAATCAATTACACAAAGATTATGAACTACATTGGCTTAGTATCAAATCAAAAATATAAAATTACATTAATGCGTAGAAGTTTTTACCGTATTGCTAATAAAATTGCTAATAAATTCAATATCAAAGCTATATCTAACGGAGAAAATTTAGCCCAAGTTGCTTCACAAACCCTTGAATCAATTTATACCATTTCAGAAGTTTGTGATTTGCCTATTTTTAGACCACTTCTTTCTTTTGATAAAAATGAAACAATAAAAATAGCTGAAAAAATTGACACAATGGAAATTTCAATTCAAAGAGCTTGCGAAACTTGCGAACTATTTGCTCCTAAAAACCCCGTTACCAAACCTAATCGTGAAGAAGCTAGACGTCTTGAAGAAGAGCTAAATTTACTAGATCAACTTGAAGACGAAGTTATTAACGAAATGCAAATCAAAAAATATACAATATAAAAAATAAACTCCGATTTTTATCGGAGTTTTAAAATTAAAAAAGATAATAAAAAAAAGCAACGACCTATCTTCCCTCTTGGTATTTTCGGCACTGAAGGGCTTAACTGCTGAGTTCGGAATGGAATCAGGTGGGACCCCTTCGTTATGGTTGCTATGGTATTATTATACACATTTTTAAAATGTTTTACAAAAAATTTATTTTTTTTATTTTTCTATTTTTGTCACTCTAATTCATCTTTAATTTCTAAGTTAGAAATATCAAAACCTTTATAAGCTAAAAGCTCTTTTAAGATATTGTCATTAGTTGAAATAAGTTGAATATTATCAAAGTGCTTTATTAAGTTCAAAAACTCATAATATAATATATTTTCTTTTGAAAAAGTTATTTTATAAATATCATCTTCACTTTTTTCAACTTTTATATATTCATTTTCTAATTTAATAACTTTTTCTTCATTATCAAATTTAATAGTAATAAACGGGTTAAATGAATTCTTGAAATAATTTTCTAAAAATAATAAATTTGGATTTGGAGATTTGGGTTGTGAAGCAACGAAATTAAAAATATAATCTAGACTAGATAATCTTGATGATTCAAGTATTACATTAATAAGTCTCTTATTAAATTTATTATTTTTAAAGTCTAATAACAATTTATTTTTCTTGGTAATTAATTTATTAATATGACCAAAATCTGATTTTAAAACAAAATATAAAACTCCCGATATTGCTATATACGCACACATGATAAAGAAAGGAATAATTATATAAAGACTCGGCATAACTTTTTGTTGAAAGCTTTTTCACCCAAATATAAACAAAATAAAGAAAGGAATAAATAAAAGAATATTGATATTGGAAATATAATGAATAATCTCAAATTTCTTTCAGTTATTTTTCAATCTTTTAAACTCTTGATAAGTATTCACGATATTCCTTTCTTATAAATAAATAAAATAAATCCATTTTAAATATCAACAGCCTCTTTCCCAGTCAGCGTTGAGAAAATTTGTCATTTAAAATAATAGAAAAGCAGATAATTGACCAATAATAAACATTAACACTCGACAATATAAATATAATCGATAAAGAAATTGTCGATCAAAAATAAACATTGGTTTTAATATCGCTCCTTAAATTGATGTTTTTAATGCTTAGAAAAAATAAAACACCAATAGCGCAAAATAATGCTAATTGCAACAGATATTTAACAAACAAAATTACTTGAATTTTCTTATTCATAACCCAGTCCTTTCCTTCGATATATTACTATTAAACGAGTATTTATATAATTGTAAATCATTATCATGCAAGCTTCTTCAATTTATTAAATTAGATGCTTACATTGATATTAATTTTCTCTGTACTAATATATTTTAATAATTAAATTTTATTCTTATGCGAACTTTTTGCATCAATATTTTTAATCAGTGAAATCTTCTAAGAATGAATGAAAGTTTTCATAAACTTCTAGACTTTCATTTTCTTTAAAGTTATTTAAAAAGTCATAATATCTATATTTATCTTGATATGGTACATTTAAAATTTTTAAATCATTTGCTAAAAACATTAACATCATTAAAAGCCTTCCGCTTCTGCCATTGCCATCACTAAATGGATGAATTCATTCATATTTTCAATGATATTTATAAATGGCAAAATACTTTTCTTTGTCAGTTTTTGCCAAACTAATATCTTTTAAATATTCAAAATTAATAGTATTTAACTCACCATAGACGTTTTTATAATCGCATGTTTGAAATTTTGATCCCGATATTTTATTGTTGTTTTGTTTAAATCTACCATTATCAGAAATAATATTCTTCATCAGCATAAAATGTAAATCTAATATAAGATTATTAGAAATTTGAAGGTGTTTATAACGGTTGAATATATATGACAAACAATTATAATAATTCTTTATTTCATATGATTCAATTAATGTTTTATCTTTATTATATTGATCATTCAGTATTAAATCATAACATTCGTCTAAACTATAACTATTGCCTTCAATAGCGCATGAACTATGAACTAAAAAAATCTTTAATTTTTCATTATCTTCAATTTGCATAATTTACCTCTATTATTATTTTAAATGAATATAAAAAAACTGGTTTAAACCAGTTTAATTTCCGCCCAATTCTTTTGAATCTTTTAGTTGTGGGAATAAAAGAATATCACGAATTGAATCATTTTCAGTTAATAACATAACTAAACGATCAATTCCAATACCACATCCACCAGCAGGAGGCATTCCATATTCTAAAGCATTTACGAAATCTCAATCAATTTCATTAGCTTCTTCGTTTCCAGCTTCTTTTTCTTCTAATTGAGCTTCAAAACGTTCTAATTGATCAATTGGATCTGTTAATTCGGTAAACATATTTGCAAACTCTTTTTTACCGATGAATAATTCGGCTCTTTGAGTAAATCTTTCATCATCTAATTCTTTAAATGCTAGTGGTGAAATTTCAATTGGGTGTCCGTATACAAATGTAGGTTGAATTAAAGTTTCTTCAACATATTTTTCAAATAATTCATTGATTACGTGTCCTAATTTAAAGTATTTTTCAACTTTAACACCGTGTTTTTTAGCTAACGCAATTGCTTGTTCATCATTTAATTCTCTTACATTAACTCCAACTTTTTCAGAAACAGCATCAACCATATTTAATCTTGCAAATGGATATTTAAATTCGATTTCCATACCGTTAAATGTAACTTTATTAATGCCTAATTTTTCTGTTAAGTGTTTGAACACACCTTCTGTTCTGTCCATCATTCCTCAAATATCTGAGTATGCTTCATAAAATTCGATTGATGTAAATTCAGGGTTATGTGTTGTATCAACACCTTCATTTCTAAAAATACGACCAATTTCATACACTCTTTCAAGTCCACCTACTAATAATTTTTTAAGTGGTAATTCTGTTGCGATTCTTAAATAAAAATTACGATCTAATGCATTGTAAAATGTAACAAATGGTCTAGCTGCTGCTCCACCTAAAATAGGGTGTAATACAGGAGTATCAACATCTAAATAATCTAAATTATCAAAGTATTCTCTAACACCTTTAATAATTTTTGTTCTTAATTCAAAAGTACGACGTGATTGTTCATTAACAATTAAATCAACATATCTATAACGTCTTCTATCTTCAATGTCAGCTAAGCCGTGGTATTTATCTGGTAAAGGTTTTAATGCTTTTGTTAATAATGTTAAAGATTGAGCTTTAACCATTAAAGCGTTGGTGTGTGTTTTTGATAGTAAACCTGTAGCAGAAACAATATCACCTAAGTCTAATTGGTGTAATAATTCTAATGTTTGCTCATCTAATGTTTTTTTATCGATGTAAACTTGGATTGTTCCGTATCTATCTTGTAAAACGATAAATGGTCCACGTTGTGCAACAACACGGCCGTTAACTGTTTCAGTTAAGTTTTGTGATTCAATTTCTTCTCTTGTTGAATTTGAAAATTGTTTTTCAATTTCTAATGAGTTTGTTGTTGGTTTGATAGTTGCATTAAATGCTCTAATTCCATTTTTTGCTAATGATTCGATTTTTTCTCTTCTAACTTGTTCTTGTTCTGTAAATTTTCTTTCCATTTTGATTCCTTAATTTTAATATTAAAATTGACTTACATTTATGTCAATTAATTAAATTATATATTATTAGTTATTAATTGGTATATTGTGTTATAAGTTATTATAAAAATAAACGTCAATGGGGATAAACCTAATACATTTAAAATTAGGTAGGTTTTATAAACCTAACCCCAAACTCTTCCGTGCAAGCTTAAATGAGCATTCATTTCTGAATGCTAATAAAACAAAATTAAATAAAGTTAATTGTTTGCTCATTTAAACTCCTTGAAAACTTTGAATATTATAATATATTATTTTTTTTATGTTTAATTTTTGTAAATTTTAATACAAATGTGAATTCTCAAATATTTTGCTACATTGTAATTCTCAATCATTTTGCAACATCCTATAGTTTAAAATCATTATAGGAGGTAAAGTGAAATATAAAAAAATAGAAATCCAGAATTTAACAGATTTTGAGAAAAAAAGAAAAGATATTTATACAGATATAACTAATGGAAAATTAAAAATAAACCAAATCGCCATAAAACACGAGGTTAGTCGTTTTACAGTTTCTAAAATTAAGAAATCTATAAATTTTGACGGAACATTTAATGTCTCGCACAAAAATAAAGGAAATAAATATAGACAAAAGTTTAGCGATGATCTTGTAGATTCTGAAATTGAAAAGATCAGAGATTTTAGCTCTTTTGTTTTTGATTAACCTACAGATAGAACTAAAAATGTTACTATGGCTATTTATTATAGAACAAAAGGTTCAATAATGTCTTTAAAAACTCTTTACAGACGTACTTTAAAAAGAGGATATGCAACAGAACACTCGCACAAATCAACTAGAAAAGAAGCTAAAAGAAACGCAAGAAATATTTTAAATGACGCAGTTCCAGAAACAATATTTTATTATGCAATAAATAGCAGATTAGAGAATCTTAAAACAATAGAGAAAAATGCGGTAATAAAAAATACCTGGAAAAATCTTTCTCCAGGCATGATCGTTGAGATTGATGCTACGCCAGACACAATGGGGTTGGGTGAAACTTTTCATACTTACCACGCTATTGACCCTGCCACTGGTAGGCTTTTAGCAGTCCATGTGTCTAAAGAAGAAACCAATATTGGTTATATGAATCTGCTTGAAAAACTTTTTAGAACACACGGAATTCCGCAGATTATAAAGACCGATAAAAGAACAACTTTTTGAAAAAAGAGTCTTCATACACACCTATTACTGAGTATTTGCGATCTTTAGGCATCGAAGTTCAATCTTCTAGTGTTCCGCAATTTAAGTCTTTTGTTGAAAGGTCTTTTAAAACTGCTCAATTAAATTATCCCATATTCTTTAAAACAAAGAATATAAAACATTGAACAGAAATAAGTAAGATTGAAGACGAATTAATAAATCACTTTAATTCTATATCTCCAAAATTAGAAAGAAATAGTGATAAAAACTGTTTTAGAAAAATAAATGAAGGCGACCCTGGTTGGTATGTTGATTATCATTTTAAAAATAAAACTCATTCAGGTGCAGTTAAATACCTAAACGAATATTATGCCCCAGTTGATACTAACGGCAATAGAGTTAATTTTTCAAAAAAAATAAAAGTTTTATTTTGTATGAACTCAAGTGGTGAATATTTTTTCAAAACTCCAGAAAATCGTTACAAAGCAAGCAGTGATTTATCTAACTTTAACTCACAAGAGATTTTTTTAATAGGCAAAAATCTTGACGTTTGAGATGATTTGGCTTATAAATTAAGTTTGATAGTCGTAACGCATAAGTCAGTAGTTTCAACATTTACTGATAAGTTTAATTACTTGATTAGAAATTTAGAAAAATTTAAATTAAATACTTCGGGTTTAAAAGAAGAAATGAACCACTTAAAATCAATGTTTAAAAACGCAATTAAAGAAGTAGATAATAACCTATCTGAATATTTTAAGTAGATTTTAATTTTTATTTTAAGATATACAGATTTAAAAAAAATAATAGCAAAGTATAACACTTTGCTAATTTTTCCTGATTACTGGCTTAAATTTTTAGGTCTTAAAAAATAAATTTGATATCATAAGTTTAATAAACATTTTTAAACTATAAAAATGTTGCAATTTGATTAAGAATTAACATTTTTTATGTTTAATTTTTGTAAATTTTAATACAAAAAGCAAGTAAAATATTAATTAATGGTCATGTAGCTCAGTGGAAGAGCATAAGCCTCCTAAGCTTAGGGTCACAGGTTCAACTCCTGCCATGATCGCCATATGAACAAAAGATCGGATCACGTTCTTTTGTTTTTTTAAATAAAATTTAGTCGATCATTTTCTAATTTAAAAGCTACATTCAAAAAATAAAATATTCGGTTTTACGCCGAATATTTTTTATATTATGCATTTTGTTTTGCTACAAATTTAGAAACAATTTCTTTTGTTAAATCGTCAATAAAGAAATAATTTGATGGAGCTGGTTTTTGACTTGCTAATTTAACAAATTCTTTTAAGGCAGTAAATTTATCTTGATTTAGTACTTCTTGAACTTTCGTTAATAAAGTTGAAACTTGAGTCTTATCTTCAAATGATAATGGATAATCTAAAACCTCAACAGCTTGATATAACTCTATTAATTTTTCTGAATATTTTTTGAATTCTTGTGAAACACTAATATAGTATAAATTGTTATTAAAGTCATTGTTGCTTTCTAATGAAGAATTAACTTCTAATAATTTGGCTTTAACTTTTTCTACGTCAAAGGTCTCTTTTTGATAAATAGGGTCATTTGATTGTAAACTTGCTTTATTTGGTTCTATAAAATCAGTTTTGAACTCGTTATAGTTTGCATCTAATCTAGTGTTCATTTTTTCTTCAAGACTATTATTTACATGCTCTATTAATTTCAACATAAAATTAGTTTTTATATTTTCTTTTGTATTGTATTCGTTAGCTGAGTTTTTAGGTTTATCTACTTCACCAGCATTAGAATCTTGTCCTTGATTTGCTCCTGAATCAGGTTGCTTTTCAGGTGTGTTTTGATTTGCGTCGCCACCAGTCGAACCTTCATTTCCATTTGTTGAACCTTCTGGTTGATTAGAAGAAGAACCGCCTTGATCAGTCCCTTGATTTTCATCTTTTTTATCATTAGTTCCAGTGTCTGTATTTGAAGAGTCATCATTTTTATTTGTTTCTTCTGTTTTGTTTTCAGTATTTGCATTTGAATCTTGTTTGGATTCTTCTGCTTTCTGATCGTTTTTATTTATATTTTCAGTTTCTTTATCTTTTTTATCTTCTGTTTTGTGATTATCATCTACATTATTTGGTTGTTCTTTATTACAAGATATTGCCGCAACTGGCAACACTGACAACGAAGAAAAACCAGCTATTAAAAATGACAATTTTAAAGATTTTTTCATAATTAACCTCCTAAAAATATTTTTCAATTATAGCACAAAACAATTAAAGATGACCCATTAGCGATTTTTTAACTAGAAAAACAATAAAAAAATAAGCCGAAAAATCGACTTATTAAATATTATTAAAATGATTTTGCTAATTCGTCAAGTTCAGACTTTCTTAATTCAACTAAATCAGCTGGTGTTTTTTCATTTAATGGAGCTACTTTAACACCATGGTATAGAAATGTTGGGTTTAATTTAGCACCTAAGAAGTTTCAAATACCTTCTAAAAATGAAACGTGGCTAGCTCATGCATATCATCCTAAAGGAGCGCCTTGTGTTGCTAAAACTTGAACTTTTAAATTGTCTAATAGACCGATTGATCCGCCGCTTTTTGAATATTTGTATGAAAATGTTTTGTCAGGAACTGAAATTCTGTCAAAGAAGTTTTTAATTGTTACTGGAACGTTGTAGTTAATCATTGGTGCATTCATAATAACTTTATCAACAGTTTTTAATAAATCAATATATTTTCCTGATAGTTCTTCGTTGTATGTGTTCATCATATTGTTTGATGATTGTGAAACTAATGCCATTTCTTCGTTGTTTAAATCTAATGTAATAATTTCATCATTTGGGTTTAATTCTTTATATTTGTTCACGAAATAGTCTAATACTGCAGTTGAAACTGAATATTCTTTTGGTAATGGTGAACCATATAAAACTAATACTTTTGCCATATTATTCTCTCCTATAACTTTTAATTTAATGTTTTAATGCTCAAACATTATACTAAAAATATATAAAAAATTTCATTTTTAGCATTTTTTAATGTATTATTTCGCATTAAAATAAAAAAAATCGGAACATTTCCGATTTTAAAATTTCATTATTATTTTGCGTTTTTCATTGAACGCATAACTTGTTTAATTTGCGCTTCTGAAGCTTTTCTTCCCATTTGTTGAAACATGACTCTAATCATTTTTTCAGTAATAGGCGGATTTTCTTTAAGTTGTTTTTTAAATTTCTTTTGAGTAATTCAAATACCTAAAAATGCTCCTAAAGCACCAAATAAAATAGGTAAGATAACTAATAAAGCAATTGCTCAACCTGGCACCATATTTTTCCTTTCCAAATGCATATATAAATTAATTATTTATTATTTAATAAATTAACTAAAACCATTATACCATAAATAAGTTGCAACATAAGTGCTAAATAATTATGGATTTTAATATTTAGTTTTTCTTAGATGTATCAGTTTTTAATATTGCTAAGAAAGCTTCTTGTGGAACTTCTACTGTTCCAATTTGTTTCATCCGTTTTTTACCAGCTTTTTGTTTGTTTAAAAGCTTCTGACGTCTGGTAACGTCCCCACCGTATAATTTAGCAGTAACGTCTTTACGATAAGCTTTAATAGTTTCTCTTGCAATAATTTTCGATCCAATTGTTGCTTGAACCGGAATTTCAAAGTTTTGTCTCGGAACAACAGATTTTAATTTTTCGGTTAATTCACGACTTTTGTTGTAAGCAAAATCACGGTGAACAATCATAGATAAGGCATCAATTTTTTCACCATTTAAAAGAATATCAACTTTTACTAAGTCACTTTCTCTTAAGCCAATGTAATCATAATCAAATGATGCATATCCTTTAGAATAACTCTTCATTAAATCAAAAAAGTCAAATATTGTTTCATTAAGTGGTAATTCGTAAATTAATCTACGTCTTGTATCATCTAGATATTCAATGTCCACATACTTGCCACGTTTCGATTGACATAGTTCCATAATCGAACCTAAATACTCTTCTGTAAGCATAATATTTGCCCTAATATAAGGCTCTTCAATCATTTTTATTAAACTTCTATCCGGAAATAATGAAGGGTTAGTTATATATTGAATATCTCCGTTTGTTAATGTAATGACAAACTCAACTGAAGGTGCTGTTGCAATAATATCTAAATTAAACTCACGTTCTAATCTTTCTTGTAAAACATCCATGTGTAAAAGACCTAGAAAACCAATTCTAAAACCAAAACCTAGTGCTTTTGAAGTTTCTGGTTCTCATACTATTGATGAATCTGAAAGACTAATTTTCTCTAATGCGTCTTTTAAGTCATTGTAATCACGAGTATCAACTGGATAAAAACCAGTATAAACAACAGGTTTTAATTTTTTATAGCCGGGTAATGGGAATGCTACTGGATTATTAGCATGTGTTATTGTATCCCCAACAGCAACATCTTTAACATCACGAATTGAAGCGGCAATTCAGCCAACTTCGCCAGCTGATAATTTATCTGTTTTAATCTCGTTAGGGTTTTTAACACCAAGTTCAGTAACTGTATATTTTTTCTTGGTTTGCATGAAATAAATTTCATCACCAATATTAACTTCACCATTAAAAATTCTTGTATAAATCACAACGCCACGATAGTTATCAAAATAACTATCAAAGATTAATCCTTCAAGCGGTTTGGTTGTATCCGCTTCTTTTGGGGCTGGAACACGCTGAATAATCGCTTCAACAACTTGATCAATATTTAAACCCGTTTTAGCCGATATCAAAATAGCATCAGAGGCATCAATACCTATGATATCTTCAATTTCTTTCTTTACTCTATCTGGATCAGCACTAATCAAATCAACTTTATTAATAATCGGAATAATTTCTAAATTATTTTCAATAGCTAAATAAACATTAGCCAATGTTTGAGCTTGAATGCCTTGAGTAGCGTCAACTAATAATAAAGCACCTTCGCAAGCTGCTAAACTTCTTGAAACCTCATAAGTAAAGTCAACATGCCCTGGTGTATCAATTAAATGAAATACATAATCTTTATATTTGATTTGTATTGCATTTAGTTTAATTGTGATTCCTCTCTCTTGTTCTAAATCCATAGAATCTAAAATTTGAGGTTTAGCTTCACGGGCGGTTATTGTATTAGTGAATTCCAAAATTCTATCAGCTAGAGTACTTTTCCCATGGTCGATATGGGCTATAATAGCAAAATTTCTAATCTTATTGTTTGTCATAATTCTTTAAAATTATATTTTAAACTTGGCTTTTTTTATAAAAAACGATTTAAGTGTGTTTTTAAATTGATTTATTGTTTAATTTAAAAATAAATAATTAGACATATCTAAGCTAAAAATTAAAGAAATAAAACAAATATTACGATTAACAAAATGAACTAAAAATTTATTAAAAAAACTAGGCTCACCAAAGCCTAGATTATTTTATTTTTTAATGTGCTATTCAGCTATATTAAATTGGGGTTTAAACATAAGTTAGGATAGTTTAAAACTGCCCAAAAATTTATATAAATAAACAATAACTTAATTTATTAGACTTTTCGTTGTCATCTAAGCGCATCCACAACAATTTTCTCGTTGTTTTTAATTTTGTGAAAATTAATTAATTCGTTTAAGATATTATCATTCGTTTCGATTTTATTTATATCATTAGTTTTTAATCAAATTAAAAATTTATAGTAATCTAAATTTTCAACCTTAAAAACAAATTTATAAGTTAATTTATCTACTTCTATAACATCGATTAAATCAGATTTTATTTCATCTATATTTTTAATGTCTTCATTAAACACAACATTACAAAATGGGTTACCAGAACTTTTCAAATAATCTTGTAATGATTTTAACATTTGCTCATCAAGGGCAAGGTTATAATCATCATTATATAAAATGTAATTTAATCCGCCTGATTTTGCAGTCATATTTAATACTTCGATATTCTTTTTTACTTTTTTAGTTTTAAAATTAAACAACAACTCAAACTTTTCATTGACTAAAAAGGCTAACTTACCAATATTATTCTTTATTTTTTTATGATAGTAATTCTTAAGAGTATAAAATACTGAAATAAATATTCATAAAGCCATAATAAAAGTAATTGAATAAGGATTGATTAAAATTGGCAAATAAATAAATGCCGAAGATCAAAATACTATATTAATTAATGAACTTATTAAGCATAAAAAATTGAATGTATAAATTAGTTTTTTTCATTTTCTGTAAGTCTTAAATTCCATTTATAAATACCTCAATTTCTTTTTCTAACTTTCTATATGACGAATTTATCATTCTTATTTTTTTAAGTTTTTTATAAGTCATAAATATAGAATACTTGTCTTCGCAAACAAGAGCGCTGCAAAAATATAATAGCCTAGTATTTGATATATACAATATTATGTATACAATAAATAAAACCATAAACGATGTTAACAGAGTTGCACTTGTAATAGTTGTTATGCTAATAAATTTTTCTACAGGAGTTTTATAATGCATTAAAAATATGGACACAACCATAAAAATAATATATAAAAATGGATAAATTGTAAAAACAAGAATTCCTAAAACAGTATTTAATTTTTCTTTTTTTTGACAATCTCTTAATAATTTCTCTTTCATTTTGCTCCTTTTGTTTTATCATTATTTTTTTATAAAATTTTACCAAATTAATCATAGAAGAGTAATTTTCATGTATAAAATCCTTATTAATTTTAATACGCCCTTGAGTTGGAAATTATTATAAATACATGAATATGTAAATACTCCTATAAAGATATTGTGAATCTTTATTAAATTACTTTAAAACACATGTAAGAGTATTTTAGTTTAAGGTAATAAAATGTATAAAAGCATTGCAGTAATTTATGAAAATAAAATTGTGAACTAAAAACCCAGTGCACAGTGGAATAAATTTTGAATATATAGCTGAATTCGAAGTAAAAAATAGTTACCCCGATTTTATTGTTGTTAAAAATGATCATTATATATATTTAGAAGTCAAGAAATACGAGGAAGATATCAATAAAGAAAAGACAAAAATTTTGATTGAAGAATATAAAAAATATACAAAAAAATAACTTAAACTCAAATTTAAAAATCACACTGGCAATTGTTTGTGTCAATGTTGATGGTCAGGAAATTAAAAATGATTCTGAACATAATTTTTACATATACGGCTCTAGTTCAATAGAAAAACTCAATGAAATACTGAAAAAAACAGATAAAACATATCAAAGCAATAACTTTTTACTAAAAATACTAAAGGCATAGAAATATTAAAAAATCTGAACCAAAATAAAGTTCAGATTTTTAATTATTCTATGCATCTTCATCAAACGAAGAGTGGTATAGTTTTTCATAAAAACCACCAAGTTTAAGTAGTTCTTTATGAGTTCCTCTTTCAATAATTTCTCCGTCTTTTATAACTAAAATTTGATCAGCGTTAATAATTGTTGAAAGTCTATGAGCAATAACAAATGAAGTTTTACCTTTCATTAATTCAAACATAGCTGCTTGAATATTTTTTTCAGTTCTAGTATCAACATTTGAGGTTGCTTCATCTAAAATTAAGATATTTTTATTAGCAATAATAGCTCTAGTAATTGCTAAAAGCTGTCTTTCGCCTTGTGAAAAGTTCGAGCCACCTTCTTCGACAATTGTATTATATCCGTCTTTTAATTGCTCAATAAAATCAGAAGCTCTACTAATTTTTGCGGCTTGCATTATTTCTTCTTCGGTCGCATTTTTATTAGCATATTTTAAATTTTCCATAATTGAAGTTTTAAATAAAAATGTATCTTGTAAAACAATAGACATTTGGTTTCTTCAACTGTGTTCATTAATTTGCGATGAATCATAACCATCAATTAAAATTTGACCTGAATTTGGTAAATAAAACTTGCTTAATAAATTAATTATTGTTGTTTTACCTGCACCAGTTGGGCCAACAATGGCAAATACTTCACCTTTTTTAGCTTTAAAGCTTGCATTTTTTAGTTGCAACTTATCACTCTTCTTATCATATGAAAATGAAACGTCTTTAAACTCAACATCACCTTTAATATTATCAATTAGACCTAATTTTGACTCATCAATTTCAGGTTTTAAAGCAATAACTGCAAATACACGAGTGGCTGACACTGATGCAGTTTGTATACCAGCAAGGTTTTCAAATGTACGTCCTATTTGGTTTGACATCATTCTAATATAAATCATAAATGAAGCAATTATACCACCATTAAATGAAGAATTAGAACCTGTACCAATTCCTGCTAAAGTAAATGCCGAAGCAATACCAACAATAATTAATTGTAAAACATTTGTAACAGCATTAGCATATGGTCAAATCACACCTGAATATAGACTGGCTTTATACATTGATTTAAAAAGTTTTTTATTTCTAATTTCAAACTCTTCATTAATTGATTTATTTTGATTAAATGATTTAATAATGTGATGAGCCGCTAAGTGTTCTTCAATATAACCATTTAAATTAGCTACTCTTTTTTGAGTTTTTCCATATTGAGGTATTGCTTTTTTCATAATAATAAATGCAATACCGAAAAATAGTGGAAATAAAACTAATACGAATAATGTTAAATAAATTGAATAATATAACATGAATCCAAGTGATGTTAAAACAGTAAATATAGTTGAAATAATAGCATTAAGCGATCCGCTAAGACCATTAGAAACGTTGTCGATATCATTTGTTAATATTGACATAAGTTCACCACTATTAACAGAATCAAAAAATGATATTGGCATATTCATAATAGCTTTATATGCATCGTTTCGCATTATTACAGCCGTCAATACTCCCGCCCTAACGGATAAATCACTTGATAAATATCCAAATATTTGCTGAACAATATATATGGCAATTAACCCTAAAATTACTCCTAAAAATGTTAGAGCATCAAAATTGTAATGTAAGAAGTTAATAGTTAAATAATTATTCATTATATAGCCCATAAAATAAATTCCTACACTTGATAGCATTGCCGAAATAAACGTTGTCAGTATTATTGCAAAAAACATTCCACGACGGTAATTTAAATATTTAATCAATTTTCTAAAACTTTCTTTTTTAATAGAAGATTGTTTTTTATAAAAAGCCTTTTTCTCAAGTTTAGACATATCTTTAATTTTTTTATCAGATTTAAGGGGATCTAAATTAAGCATCTTCACCTCCTAACTGAGAAACTGCAATTTCATTATATAAACTGTTTGTTTTTAATAATTCTTCATGTGTACCTTGGGCAATGATTTTACCATGTTCAATTACTAAAATCTTATCAGCATCAATAATTGAAGAAATTTTTTGTGCAACAATAACTGTTGTTATTTTTTCTTCTTTGAATTCTTTTCTAATATTTGATCTAACTAAGGCCTCAGTTTTAGCATCTAAAGCAGAAGTTGAGTCATCTAGAATTAAAATTTTTGGTCTTCTTATAATGCCTTGAGCAATTGAAAGTCTTTGTTTTTGGCCACCTGATAAATTAACACCCTTTTGTTCAACTTTGTGATCAAAACCTTCTTTAAATCTGCTTATATATTCATATGCGCAAGCATTTTTAGAAGCATTAATTATTTCTTCATCAGTTGCATCTGGTTTAGCAAATAATAAATTGCTTTTAATAGTTCCACTTAAAAGAGCAGGCTTTTGATAAACGTGTGATATATTATTACGCAACGATAGTGTATCGATTTCTCTAATATCATTACCATCAATTTTTATTAGCCCATATTGCGATTTAAAGTCTAAATTAATTAGTTTTGCAATAGTACTTTTTCCAGATCCAGTTGGTCCAATAATCCCTAAAATTTCTCCAGGATTTACTGAAAATGAAATATCTTCTAAAACATTTTTTTCTGAATTTGCATAATATCTAAATGACACATTTTCAAATTCTATTTTTCCATTGGTAATAACTTTATCTGATTTAATAAATTTAATATCTGCTTCTTTATTCAGGATTTCTAAAATCTTTTTAGAAGCTACACTAGCTCTAAAAATTGTAAAAATAACAAATGAAGACATAACAACACCTATTGTTATAAACATTACGTAGTTTGTAAATGTTGTTGTATTTGTTATAACATTTTTGAATTGAACAGGGTCTTCTATTGATCTCGAATTCAAACCAACCACATATAAAATAAAGGCTGTTGCCAAGTTTGCAAATATATTAATTAAGTTAAAAGTAATATTATATGAAGCCCATGATTTTTTAGAAACGGCTTTTCAACCTAAATTAACTTTTTCAAATTTTTCAGATTGCAACATCTCCATGTTATATGATTTAATAACCTTAGCTCCAAGAATATTTTCTTGACTTTCAACATTCATTGAGTCATACAATTTTTGTTCTTTTTTAAATAAAGGAACTAAATAAGCTCCCGAAGCAATAATTGTAATTGCTAAAACCGGAATTAAAACTCCTAATACAATTGATAATTTTAAATCCGTTAATAATGAGAAAACTAAACCAAATACTAAATTAAACGGACCAATAATCATTGTTCTTAATAATGTCATTAATCCAGCTTGAATACGGCTTATATCAATTGTAAATCTAGTTAAAATTTTCGCATGAGTAAATGCTTCAATATCTTTTTCTGATAATTCACCTAAATGTTTTCAAAGTCTATATCTTATTTGTTTTGCTCCCGCAGTATTAACATAAGAGGCTATAATAGCAGCTAATATACTTGATGCTGTTCCTAAAATTAATGCTATTGTAAAGCTTACTGATAGTCATTTTAAAGCTTCTGCAATGTTAGCATATTCAAAATCAATTTTTAAAATAGTAACAGTTTGTTTAAAAGTATCAGGTATACCATTTACTTTCATTACTGCTTGTTGAGCAATAAAACCCGTCATGTGACCAACAAATATAGGTATTAATAAAAATGCACCTACTTGAATAAAAGTCAGAAATACGGCTAGCCAAGAAAGTCATTTGAACTTTGCATCCATGTATTTATATAATCTAAGCATTGTACCTCCTTTTCATTTAATATTTAATTTCAATAAAAAAGCAACACGCTTTTATTTAAAAAATGTGCTTGCTTCTTTTGCTATATACATTTCTTCTTCAGCTCTAATTACGTATATTGGTAATTCGCTATCTGCTGTAGATATTAATTTATAGTCTTTAAAGTTACGATTTTTGTTAGCCTCGTCATCAATTTTTAATTTCAATAGATTTATATTTTTAATAACACTTTCACGAACATAATCATCGTTTTCACCGATTCCCGCAGTAAATACGATTGCATCAACTTTACCCTTTATCTTATTTAAATATGTTATTAAATAATCGCTTATTCTTTGAGCATATAAGTCCATTGCAAATTGAGCTTGTTCGTTTTCTAATCTGGCCTTGCCAACATCTCTCATATCTGATGATAATTGACTAACGCCTAACATTCCAGATTGTTCATTTAACATTTTCATAACTTCATCAATTGTCATGTTTTTTTGTTTCATTATATAAGCTATGATTGAAGGATCAATATCTCCCGATCTTGTTCCCATCATAACACCTGCCAATGGTGTAAATCCCATTGATGTGTCAATCGACTGACTATTTTGTATAGCACACAAACTTGCACCATTTCCGATGTGTAAACTAACTACGTTTACACCTTTTTTACCTAAAATTTCTTCTGATTTTAAGGCAATATAATGGTGATTTAGCCCGTGAAATCCGTATTTACGAATATTCAACTCTTCAGTAATTGAATAGTTAATAGGATATGTGTAAGCAACTTTTGGTAATGTGCTGTGAAAAGCTGTGTCAAAATGCATTGTCATCTTTGCATTTGGCAACATTTCTTTAAAAGCTTTAATTGCTTCAATAGCACCTGGGTTATGAACTGGAGCTAAATCAATTGAATTAACTAAGTGAGTTAAATTTTCTTCAGTTACTTCACTTGTTTTTCTAAGATTTGGTCCACCGTTAACAACTCTAAAGGCTACTTGACCAATTTCGTTGAAATTGCTAATAATTCCTTCTTGTTTTCACATTTCAACTAATTTTTTAACTGTTACTAAAAAAGTTGGCAATTCAGTAATTGTGTCAGTTTTGTTTCCTTTGTAATCTAACGTTAAAATTCCACTTGCCATTTTTATTCTTTGTGCAACGCCTTTTGCTTCTACTTCTAATTTATCTGAAAATAAATTTCATTTAATTGAACTAGAACCAGCATTTATAACTAATATTTTAGACATTTAAATACCTCCCTTTAAGTATTTGACAAAATTATAAATAAATAATAAAAAAATGTTAAATATTACCTAAAAATTAATCGAAAAATACATTTTTATTTGCAGTTATGCATTTAAACGTTTTATTTACTAATTAAATGCTTTTTTTATATAATTAAACAATGAAAAATATCGAAAAAGATAAGTTGTTATTTAACTCCTCAAGAATTAATGTTTATGAAACTGAACAAGGGATAATATACGCTCAAAGACGAAATAAAGACAGCATTGCAGCTTTATGCTTTCGCAAAAATTCTGATAATTCAAAAGACTATTTAATTCGCTTTCAACCCCTTGTTCAAGTCGAAGATAATAAAAGTTGAGACGAATTATACCCTTGCCCTATTACTGGATCATTTGAAGAAAATGAAAGACCTTTAAACGTTGCAATTAGAGAAGTTTATGAAGAAGCGGGATATAAAATAAGCGAAAACAATTTAGTTAACCAATTAAAGTATTTTGCCACAACGCAAATGAATGAAACAGTTTACGGTTATATTTTTGACATTACAGGTTTAGAAAATGAAATTCCTCAAACTGATGGAAGTTTAATGGAAAAAATTTCTAAAAATATTTGAATGTCAGAAAAAGATGTTAAAGACATAATTGAAAATAGAAATAATTTAGCATCACTACCTTTGCTTTATTATTTAGATCAAAAAAATAAAAATGAGAACTAATATTTCCCATTTTTTTGTTTGTCATATTTGCCAACTATTCTCTTCAATTTAATTAATGAGTGGTTAAGTGACGACCTAGTTTTAAAAACATTTTTAGATTCTAAAATATTGCAAAGTTCTGAAAGACTTGAATCAATATTCTCTAACTTAGTTTCAAAAAAGAATACTTCATCATTTTTAAATAAAGATAAAAGATTATTCTTTTTAATAAAATCAAAATTTTTAATAAACAAAACATTTGCGTCCGCTATTCTTTGTTGATTATAAACATCAAAGTTTGTAATTCGATTTATATTATTATAATAATCACGTTGAATCTTTGAATCTTCAAAATTATAATATGAATCAATCGCTTCGATAGCTTTTAAAAAATCACAAATACTTTCAATTTTTTTACAATATAAGATATAACGATTAACTCTTTTAATCATTTTAAAAGCTAAGTCATGACTATTAAGAATTTCTAAAATAATTTCAGCAGTATCCTTATTATAAAACTTTAATTCCAAATGATTTGAAGTACTTAACAAGTCACTAATTGATCCACTTACTAAAAATATTCCTGAAAAATAGTCACGCTCTTTTTTTAAATTATTATTATTAAATGAAGATAAATCGATTAAAAAACTATTTTTTCTTGGATTTTCATATTTTATTGATAATGAGTCTAATAGTTTTTTAATATATTCAAATAATATTTCATTGTTTATTATAAAAGAAGAGGTTTCATTATCAAAATTAGAGCAGGCAATAATTCCGCTTAGTAAATTCTTTTTATCGCTAGTTTTTAAATTTTTTGCAATTAGTTCTTTTTTAACTTCTCAACTAAATGAATGTTGCATAATTAACCTCCTAATACAATATTATAATAAAAAAAGATAATAAAAAAAGCAACGACCTATCTTCCCTCTTGGTATTTTCGGCACTGAAGGGCTTAACTGCTGAGTTCGGAATGGAATCAGGTGGGACCCCTTCGTTATGGTTGCTATGGTATTATTATACACATTTTTAAAATCTTTTACAAAAAAATATTTTTTTATTATCTTTGTGAATTCTCAAATAAACGCTCATAAGTAATAATAAATGCAAAATGCTAATAAAATAAATTATAATTTATGTTGTATTAATTTTAAAAAATCACGGAGGATAATATGAAAACTAAAGTAGCAATTAACGGTTTCGGAAGAATTGGCCGTTTAATTTTTAGAAACATTATAAATGACCCTGAACTAGAAGTTGTAGGTATTAATGACTTAACAGACGCTCCTACACTAGCTCACTTACTAAAATACGATACAGCACACGGAAAATTCGACGCAGAAGTTTCAGTTAAAGAAAACAATATCGTAGTTAATGGAAAAGAATTCCCAGTATTCTCAGAAAAAGATCCTTCAAACCTACCATGAGGTAAATTGGGAGTTGATATCGTTGTCGAAGGAACAGGAAGATTCTTAACAATAGAAGATAACCAAGCTCACTTAAACGCAGGAGCTAAAAAAGTTTTAATTACAGCCCCAGCTAAATCAGATGGTGTTAAAACAATCGTTTACTCAGTTAACGAAGACATTTTAAGCAAAGAAGACGTTATTGTTTCAGGTGCTTCATGTACAACAAACAGCTTAGCACCAGTTGTTAACGTTTTAGAAAAAGAATTCGGTGTTAAAGTTGGTTTCATGACCACAATTCACTCATATACAGCTGACCAAAGATTACAAGATGCTCCTCACAAAGATCTAAGAAGAGCTCGTGCAGCAGCTTCAAACATTATTCCTACATCAACAGGTGCCGCTAAATCAATAGGCAAAGTTATTCCTGGATTAAAAGGTAAATTAGACGGAATTGCATTACGTGTTCCTACAATTACTGGTTCATTTGTTGACTTGACTGTTGAGCTTGAAAAAGATGCAACTGTTGAAGAAATTAATGAAGCTATGAAAAAAGCAGCTTCAGAATCATTTGAATTTTCAGACGCTCCATTAGTATCAAGCGACATTATTGGATCAAAAGCTGGATCAATCTTTGACTCACAACTAACAAAAATCATCGAACAAGATGGTAAAAAACTATACAAAGTTTATTCATGATATGACAACGAATCTTCATTTGTAAATCAATACATTAGAACATTAAAACACTTAGCTAAAGTTAAATAGTTTATAATTAAAAAACACCGTAGCGATTATCTCGCTACGGTTTTAATTATCTATTTTTTTTCATTAAAAATTTGTTCGAATATTTCGTCGTAATATTTAACTGGAACATATTCAACTTCTTTTTTAACTTCAGCAGGTACATCAACTAGATTTTTTCTATTATCTCATGGAATAAAGATTTTCTTAATTCCAAATTGAGTGGCTGCTAAAGATTTTTCTTTAAGTCCACCAATTGGCAATACTTTACCTCTTAAAGTAATTTCTCCAGTCATTCCAATATTTGCTGGCACAGGTTTTTTACTTAAAGCACTAATAATAGAAGTTGTAAATGTAACTCCAGCACTTGGGCCATCTTTTGGAATGGCTCCAGCTGGTACGTGGATATGAATTGAATTATTATCAAAATCAAAATCAATACCAAACTTTTTAGCATTAGCCCTTACATAAGCTAAGGCAATTTGTGCCGATTCTTTCATAACATCTTTTAGTTGCCCGGTTAATTTTAAGCCTTCTTTACCAGGGAATGTCGTCACTTCGATTGCTAAAGTTGATCCACCAAAACTTGTGTATGCCAAACCATTAACAACACCCACTTGTGCTTTATTTTCATTTTCATCGTCTTCGAATTTAACTGGTCCTAGAAAATCAACTACAACATCTTTATCAACTACAAAACTGTCGCTAATTTTATTATCTAAAATTCTTACAACAATTTTTCTAGCAATGCTGTCTAAAATTCTTTTTAGTTCACGAACACCACTTTCCCTTGTGTAATTTCTAATGATAAAATCTAAGACTTCATCATTAATTTGATATTGTTCAGATGTTAATGCATTTTGTGAAAACACTTTAGGTAATAAATGTGATTTTGAAATTTCAATCTTTTCTTTAACTGTATATGTTGATAATTCAAGTAATTCAACACGGTCAATTAAAGCGGCTGGAATAGAATCATAGTAGTTTGCTGTTGCAATAAATAGAACTTTTGACAAGTCGTATTCTAAATCTAAATAGTGATCTTGGAAGTTAGCATTTTGTTCTGGGTCTAAAACTTCTAACATTGCTGAAGTAGGATCGCCTCTAAAATCAGAAGACATTTTATCAATTTCATCTAATAAAATAACTGGGTTAGAAACTCCTGATTTTTTTATAGCTGAAATAATCTTACCTGGCATTGCTCCAACATAAGTTCTTCTATGACCTCTAATTTCTGATTCGTCTTTAACTCCGCCTAATGAAACTTTGATAAATTTACGTTTTAGTGCTTCAGCAATTGATTTTGCCATTGTTGTTTTACCAGTTCCTGGAGGGCCAATTAATGTTAAAATAGGAATATTATTTACAGGGTTATTTGTTGTTTGCCCTGCTTTATTAACAAATAATTTAGTATCAACGAAGTGTTCTGGATCATTTTTAATTGCTAAATATTCGTTATCACTGTTTTTGCCTTTTGTATGTGTTAAAACCGAAATAAATTCCAAAATTCTTTCTTTTGGTTTTTCTAGACCATAGTGATATTTATCTAAAACTTCTCTTACATGGTTAATATCAATTAATTCAGCACTTACTTTTCTTCAAGGTAAAGCCAAAATTAAGTCAATGTAATTTTTAGAAATATTTGCCTCAGGACTTGAAGGCATCATTGATGCAACACGAGCTTGTTCGGCTTTTAAAGCTTCTAAAACGTAATCTGGGTATTGTTTTTTAAGATCGTCATTTTTTTCAATCTCTTCAGCTTTTCTTCCGCCCTCGTCTTCTTTTAGCATTTTTCTAATTTGGCGCATTTTTTCACGCAAATAGAAATCTCTTTGTTGTTCTTCCATGTCGCCACGTAAACCATTATTTATTTCTTCTTCTAATGATTTCATGTGAGCTTTTCTTTGAATAATTCTAATTGCAAATAAATAAGTTTCTGAAATTGAGTTTTTGTTAATTAAATCAATTAATTCTTCTTTAGTATATTCCGAATCGATTAAATTCAATAATGTTCATACTTCGGCAGAATAGTCATCTCTGCTTGTTGGTCCTGAGTCACCCACTTTTTTAATAAAGTCCATCATTTTTTTAGTGATTGGATCAGCTAATGGCATTCCTTCCGAATCGTATCCCATTTGTGACGCAGTTTTAATAGCTTTATATAAATTGTCACGTAATAATTTAATTTGTTCATCTGAAGCATCAAAATATTCTTCATTTTCTAAATCAGCTTCAATATAAACACTCTTACCGTCAACAAGATTTTCTTTATCTATAGATACAATTTTTACTTGTTTATATAGTTCTAGTTCTAAATAATAAATACCTTTTTTGTTTTCTTGTTCAACGATTTTGGCTAACATACCAATTGGATGCATTTGATCTACTGATGTAATTTCAGCATCTTTAGCAACATCAGATTTAATAAATGTTAAAACAAAAGAAGATTCATAAAATTTATTAGCTTCTTCTAAAGCTAAAACTGAATTAAGTTTTCCAACTTTAATTTTTTCAAGAGTTCATGGCGTTGAAATTTGATTTCTAATTGCTATAAACGGACTTTTACTTATCATAATTTACCTTTCTATTAATAAATAATTTTTCTCTCAAAATTATCTACTGTTATTATATATATTATTTTTCGCTTCTTTTCATATCGGGAAAAATTAGCGAAAACATAATTTACTTGCTTACTATAACCAGTGCTGGTTTAATAGTTCTATCATGTAATTTGTAGCCAATATTTTTAACTTCTAATATTGTATCTTTATCAAAATCAGATGCCACTAATTCATAAACTTGGTGAATATTAGCATCGAACGCTTCTCCAACTTTTGGAATTATTTTACTTATTCCAAAGGAAGATAAAACATTTTCGATTTGTAAATATAACATATCAAATCCCTTGGCGAAATTTTGAACAATCGCATTATCAATATTTTCAGCAGCTTTAATTGCAATATCGAAGTTATTTAATGGTTGAATCAAATCTTCTAAAAACGATTGCAATGCATATTGTTTACTTTCTTTTAATTCGTTAGCTATATGTTCATCATTTTTTTTACGATGTTCATTAATTTGTTGTTGCGCTTTTTCTTGTAATTCGACTACTTGCTTTTTAAAGATATGTTCGTTGTCTGAAATATTTTTCTTCAAATTATCAATTTCTTTATTTAAATATTCTATATTTTTTTCTAACAATTCATTTTTGTCTAAAAGCTTCGCATTTTCTTCAAATAAAGAATGGAAAACAGGATCAGTCTTTTTATGTTTCAATATAACCAAGGTTAGTGTTTTACTATCTTTTTTATATTTTATTTCGTTTTTCTCTTTGTTATATTTCCCTTTAATTAAAGCTTCTTCAATCTCTTTATCTAATGAATTTGTATTAATAAAACCTTGATATTCATTTTCAGTTTTATCTTTTAAATTAAGTAATTTAACTGAAACATAATCATATTGTTTAAATATACTATCGCTCATATTTCCTCCTTATTTCTTATCCTTTATTAAATCTTCTAAGATTTTTAGCGTTTCAAATGATTCGTTGAAATCTAAATTTTTAGGTCCAACAATGCTAATCTCTTTAATATTCTCATTATTAGAAAAATTAATTCTCTTTGAAATAATGCTTAAATTAGGGCGTGAAAAATCTAATTTTAGATTATTATCTTCATCTAAGTTATTTTCAATTGCTTCTCATACCGAATGATTTTCAATTAGTTCTAAAATTTTTGCAATTTCTTCTCTTGAAATATCTTCTTTTAAAATAATAGCGTTTTTATTAAATGAACGTGTCTCGATTTTTTCTTCAAAATGGAAAATATTCTTAATAAACTTTTGAATAATTACTTCGTAGTTTTTAACTTGTTGAGCAAAAACAGGTGCTAAAGCAATGGCTTTTTGCGCAAGTTCAATTAACGGTGTATCAATTAGTCTTTCTTTAAATAATCTAATTGCTACTTTTAAATCATTGATTTCAATTGAACTGTCTAAAGTAAATAGTTTATTTTGAACATTACCAGTGCTAGTTACCATAACTACAACTGCAGAAGTTTCATTTAATGGCGTTAATTGAATGCTTTTAAGTGTTTCAGATTGATTATTAGAAGTGGCGACAACTGCAAAACCAGCCATTTTTGAAATAATGTTAGCCGCTTCATCTAAAGTTGAATCAACACTCAATCTTCGCTTAGCCAATAAATCTTCTAACTTTTGATTAAAGTAATCTTTGGCGTTGTAAGCTAAATATTTTGCATAGTATTCAAGTCCACTTGTTGAAGGAATTCTTCCACCCGAAACATGTTGCTTTTCTAAAAAGCCAATTTTTTCTAAGCTTGCCATCATATTTCTGATGGTTGCAGAGCTACAATTTAAGCCACATTCTGCTACTAATTTTTTAGAAGCAACAGGTTCTCCAGTTTTAATATACATATCAACAATTAATTTAAAATACTTAGATAGTTTTTCGCCTAAATTTTTATTTTTAATTTCAGACATTTACACTCCTCTATTTTTTAATAATATAATTTTAGCATTAAATTAGCACTTTATAACTTATATTGCTAATATTTTTTAAAATTAAAAAAATGCCGACTGGCATTTTGTACAATTTCTTGATATGGCGCGCCCGGCAGGAGTCGAACCCGCAACCTCTTGGGCCGTAACCAAACACTCTGTCCAATTGAGCTACGGGCGCATAATATGGAGCCACCAACCGGATTCGAACCGGTAATCGAGGTGTTGCAGACCTATGCCTTGGCCGTTTGGCTATGGTGGCAACACTTGGCATAATTGCATAATTATTATAATATATTTTTTTAAAAATGTAAAAAAATCTAGTTTATAGGCAATAATTTTTATTTTTCCAAATTAAATCACTATTAATATATTAAATATTTTTTTATTGCCTAATAAAAAATTCTTCAAATTTGATTGAATTTCAAGGTTTAGTCTTTAAAGAAATGAGATTTATTCTTTTATATAATTTATCTATAATGAACAATAAAAAGTATTTGTCAAAAATAAGATTTAATGGATTTAAAGATCAGAGCAATTAAGTTAATTCAAATATTGTCTTTTATATTTTTGTGTGTAAGAAAAGGATATCAAAAACGCATTATTAGACAAAATGTTTTACTAATATCGCATAACTCATTATTCTAATAATATATAATAATTTATTAACGTAATTTAGAAAGGATAAAAATGTTAAATTTTAAACCAATTGCATACTTTGTTGATTTGGATGGTACATTATTAGACGAACCAAAAACAAAAGAAAAAATATCAAACGAAAATATTGAATACATGAAGAAGTTAAATGATGGCGGAACACATGTTATTATTTCAACTGGTAGAGGAAATTCCGACTTTGTTATGTCATTAGCTAGAAAAATTAATTCAAAATATGTTATCTGTCAAAATGGCGGACTTATTGTTGATATAGACAATAATATTTTAAGAAGAGTTGAAATGGATGCAAATATGACTCAAAAAATTGCTGAGATTCTTAAATTAGACAATATGTTTATTACATTTAGTTCAGGTAATAAGATATATGGAAATAAAGGTAAAATGAAAACTATTAGACCATGAGTTAAAAATTTAGAATTATTGCCATATTCAGAAATGACCGAATTTAAACCAGCTACAAAAGTCTTGGCTTTTGGAAAGTTGACTAAATGTGGAATTAAGAAAGTTAAAAACAAATTGCAAAAAGTTTTCCCTGATCTTTGTGTTGATATTATTTCAAAAGGCTATGCTGTTGAAATTACTACACACGATGCAACAAAAGGTGCGGGAAACAAATATGTTTGTGATGAAATTTTAAAAATAGATATCAAGAAAACAGTTCATTTTGGTGATTCTGGCAATGATATTAGTACAGTAGATTATAACGGGGCTTTTGTTGCTATGAAAAATGGTATGAGAAACGTTAAAAAAGCAGCTAAATGAGTTGCTAATTCTTATAAAAATGCAGGAGTTAAAAGAGCAATTGAAAAAATAATTAGTTCAAACAACTAATAAGGAGTTACTATGATCGATTTTAAAGCAAAAATTTATTTTACAGATTTAGATGGAACATTTATTGATAATCCAAAAGCTAAAAATGAAAAAGATAAAGTTTCAAAAGAAAATATTCAAGCGGCAAGAGCATTAAATGATGCAGGTATTCCTTTTATTTTAGCTACAGGTAGATCAAATTCAGAATTTGTTTTATGATTAACTAATGAAATTCACGCACCTTATGCAATTTGCCAAAACGGTGGAATCGTTGTTGATAAAAATAATAATATTTTAAAAAGAGAAGAAATTAAAAAAGATACTGTTATCAAAGTTGTCAACATCTTAAAAGACGAACAAATGTGTTTTATTTTTAATAGTAATAAAGACATTTATGGCCCAAGTGCTAAAATGAAAATTATTAGAAATTGAATCAAAAAATTGAACCGTCACACCTATGAAGATTTACCACAATTTGCTGACTCGACTAAAATCTTAACATTCGGTAAAGTAAGTAAAAAAGGTATTGTAAACGTTAGAGATATTCTTCAAAAAGAATTTTCAAACTTGGCCTTCCATATCGTTTCAAAAGGTTATTCAATTGAAATAAATGATATTAATGCAACTAAAGGTATTGCTGAGGAATTTGTATGTAAAATTATGAACATTGATCCAAAATACGCAATTCATTTTGGAGATTCAGGTAATGATACAACAACCATTCCATTTATCGGAGCTTTTGTTGCAATGAAAAATTCCACAAAAAATGTTAAAAAACAAGCTAAATTAGTTGTTGGCAACTTCAAAAAATCTGGTGTTGCCAAAGCCTTATCTCAACTTCACAAATAATTATTTAAAAACCCAAACTTGTTAAGTTGTGGGTTTTTAAATTGCTTAATTTATTAATGATGATTTTATTTTACGTTTTAAAGCTTTAAGTTCTAAATTATCCAAAATAATATTTGCTTCATTTGATAAATCAATGTTAAAAATTGACAAATCTTTAAACTCAGGCATCACTAAGTCAAAGTCAAATTGTAATGTTGCTATATATTTATCTCTCATGGCATTATCTTTAAATTCAAGCAACTTTTTAGCTCATAATGGTTTAACATTATTAATATTTTTATAAATATTTTCAATTGAGCCAAATTCTTTTAACATAGCTGAAGCTGATTTTTGACCAATTCCTGGTATGCCTTTAAAATTATCACTAGAATCGCCTACCATAGCTTTATAATCAATTACTTGATCTGGTTTAAAATCATAATAATCTTCGAAGTTTTGACTGTTTAAAATAATGTATTCACTTTTTACTTTTTTAATAATGCTTACATTATCATTAATTAATTGATTTAAATCTTGGTCAGCTGAATATATCAATATATCAGCATCGTAAGTTTTAGTGCATCTTGCAATAATATCGTCAGCTTCATAACCATCGTAATTAAAATTTTTAATATTTAAAGCATCTAATAAATCATGAATAATATTAAGTTGCGTATAAAAAGTTGTTGGAGCTTTTTGTCTTCCGGCTTTATAATCTGCAAATACTTCATGTCTAAATGTTTTAATCCGAGAATCAAATGCAATATAAATACCATCAACATCATAAGTTTTAATTAATGAAAATAATGTATTGAAAAAACCGACTATAACATTAGTTTGAATGCCATCGCTTGTTTCTAATATTGCATTATTCCCATAAGCTGTTGCATAAAATGAACGGTACGCTAAATAAGTTCCATCAACAACTAAAAGTGTTTTTTTCATAATTATTCCTTAATTTTTCATTTTCTTAAATATATAGTTGTTTTATCTTTTTTAACATATGTAATTTCGACATATTTTTTTTCTAGTTCTTTAATAGAATCATCATCTTTAAAAATAAAAGAACTAATTTTCTGTGATTCATCTTCAAATTGAAGTAAATAGTATTTATTACCATTTTTAGCAATACCTGAACGAATAAAGTTGCAATATGCAATTCCCACGTATTCATTGCCAACATGAGCTTCTAAAAATGTAGTAGCGTTTTTATATTTGGCCATTCCATTTAGTTTTTGATGGTAATTTTGGCCTAGCAAATTAATCTCATTTTCTTTTTCTTCTTCAATATTAGCCTCAAGTATTTGCGATGGTTGGTATGAATCAATTAAAGATGATAAACTTTCAATTTCTTGATCTTTATTAATTTTTAAAAGCAACATTGTATCGCTATTTTCTTGTTTAATTTCATTTAATAAAGTTGCTTGGTTGAAATCGCCCAATGATTTCAAACTATTAGATTTTATTAGAGTTTCAATAACAGAAATTCCTAATGACTTAGTTTTTAGTAGACAAATTAACAAGTGAAAAAAGTTTTTATAAGGCCCATACTGTTTTCTATTCTCAACTATATTTTTCACAATTTCAGGTCCTATTCCTTTAATCATTGTTAAAGGTAAAATAATTCCATCATTAATAATCAACGCATTTTCTGCAGATAAATTAATATTCGGAGCAACTATGTTTATTTTCATAGTTTTTGCCTCATTTACGTATTTCGAAATTGTTTCATGGGCGCCATGAGCTCCGCTAATACATGCGGCATAAAATTCTTGCGGGTAGTGAGCTTTTAAATAAGCCATTTGATAAGTTAAAATAGAGTAAGAAACTGCGTGTGACTTATTAAATCCGTAATCAGCAAACTTTTCTATACTGTCAAAGATTTTTTTAGCTATTGCTTTATCATAATTATTCTCAATAGCTCTTTTAATAAATTCTTCTTTTACAATTTGCATCTCATCAGCTTTTTTCTTTGAAATTATTCTTCTTAAAGTATCCGCTTCACTAAAAGACATGTTTGCTATTGCTTGAACAATTTGCATTATCTGTTCTTGATAAATAATAATTCCATAAGTCGATTTAACTATTTCGTCATATTTTTTTTCAATCTTCGGAATATCTTCATTCCCTTGCTTACGTTTAGCGTATTTTGGAATATTTGAAGCTGGCCCAGGTCTATTTAGTGATATTGTAGCGACAATATCATCAAAAGAAGATATTCCAATTTTCTGAATTGCTCTAACCATTATCGGTGTTTCTAATTGAAAAATGCCAGCTGTGTTTGCATTATTTAATATTTCTAAAGTTTTATAATCATTAAAATTAATTTTAGTTAGATCTACATCAATATTTTTTGTTTGTTTTATTAACTTAATAATTTCTTTAATAGTAGATAAAGTTTTAAGACCCAGTATATCCATTTTGATTAAACCAAATGACTCAAGATATTCCATACTTACTTGGGTTTGAAGCATATTATTTTCAACGTCATGCACTGGGATAATATCGATAAGTTTTTTATCACTAATAACAATACCCGCAGCATGTGTTCCGGTCTGTCTATAAAATCCGGATATACGATTAGCTTGGTTTAATATTTTTAAAGAAAGATTAAGATCATTGCTGTCTATTTTTGATAGTTCAAATGCAAATTTTTTGTTATTTTCATATTCTTCTAAAAGCGAAACATCATCTGAACTAATTAGCTTAGATATTGCATTAATTTTCACAGGTGATACATTGTGTACCCTTAGAACATCTCTTATTGCTGATTTTTTTCCAAGTGATGAAAATGTCACAATGCTAGAAACATATTCATAGCCGTATTTTTCAACAAGATAGTCAATTACTTCGTTTCTTCGATCATCTTGCACATCAATATCAATATCTGGCATAGTAACCCTTTGTGGATTTAAAAATCTTTCGAATATCAATCCATACTTAATTGGGTCTACTTTAGTGATATTAAGCAAATAACTAATTAATGAGCCGGCCGCAGATCCTCTACCGGGACCAATCGAGATATCATTATTTTCAGCTCATCTAACTCAATCCTGAATAATTAAAAAATAATCAGCAAAGTTTAAACTTTTAATAACAGAAAGTTCATAATCAAGTCTTTTAGAATATACTTCATTTCACTCTTCTCTTGAAAATTTTTTAACAATATTTTCTTTTAAAATTTCTTTTAAATATTCATAAGATGATAAGTTTTTGTCATTTTTGAAAACTGGCAATAAATAAGATACATCTTCAATTTCAAAATATATTTTTTTTGCAAAATCATTTGTTTTATTTATTAGAGCCTCAATTACTTCTTTTTCATATTCAATTTCAGGAGAATATGATTCAAAAACATCAATGAATTTAGTTTCATTTTTCATTTTTGCTAATACATTTATAATCTCGTTATCATCATATGATAATATGCAATTATGATTAATTAATAAACATTTGTCAAAATGATTATTAATAAGTTCTTGCTTAATATTCACTGATTGCATAGAAAAGTAATAGTTTTCTAAATTAATAATATTATTCGTTTTTTCATAATAACCAAATATTGGATGTTCGATAAAAATTAAATTTTTATAAGATATAAATTTGTTAAAATCGATATAACCTTTTTTTAAAACTTCAAAAGACAATAGTTTAAGATCTTCGAATCCTTCTTTTGACTTAGAAAAAACAATATAACGATAAACATTACCGTCTATAACAACATCACAATCAACGCCAAAAATTGGTTTTAAATTATTTTGTTTCGATAATTTATTGACTATTGCTAAACTATATAAGTTATTGTGCTCAGTAACTGAAAAATATTCCTGATTATTTTTTTTCAAATCAAAAATAAAATCTTCAACTTGTATACAACTTTCAAAAAATGAATATGTGCTATTCAAATGTAAATTTATTAATTTCTTTTTCATATACATTAATTATATATTATTAATATCTATTAAAAAATTGTTGTGAAAATCATAATAAAATGTTATTTAACAAAAGATTTGCAGTAACTTTCTTTTTTTAAATATTAAAAATTAATTTTAGAAAATAGGGGGGTTCAAAACTGTTATTTTTTTGAAAAAAAGCGCAAGCTTTTCAAAAAAAAAAAAAAAATGATTGTTAATTGAATTTTTGTGAAAAAAAGCTTAAAATTCAATAAAAAAATGAATCCTTATAATATTTTTCTATAAAATTTTTAGTATATAGAAGGAGGAAAAATGGGTAGAAAAAAATCTAAGGCAATGCTACTTACATTAGCAACACTAGGTGTGGCTACTGCTTCTACAATGGTTGCAGCTATACTAGTAAAATCTTGTGGGCTTGAAGAAGATAACATAATTTTGCATCAAATTTATAGAACAGATTATTGAATTTTAGAAGACTTAAAAGATATTTCAGAAAACCCAAATATTGAATATAAAATCGCTCGTTCAGAAAGAAATTTGTCTAATGCAAAAGAAACTTATTTTAAATATGAAAAAATTACAGATGAAGCCGTTGTGGAGGCTTTAAACAAGCTAAAAAAAGATATTGATATTTTAGAAAAAACTATAAATATACAAAAATTAGCAATAGCAAAAAAACAAGCATTAGAAGCTATTAATAAATTAAAAGATGGAAACAAAAAAACTGAATTATTAGATAAAGTTAATTCAAGTGATGTAACATTGGAAAAAACAATTCAAGCAAGAGATGAAGCAATTGCTATTATTAAAAAAGCAAGAGATGACGCTAGAATTTCTATTAATAAAGTAATAGGATCTGTTCCGTACCCAATTTGAATTAAAACTTTAGAAAATAAAAATTCTACAGAAAATGAGTTAAATGAAGTCTCAGAAAAAGCAAAAAGAATGTTTGATGGCATTAAAGAATGAATAAAAAATCGTATCGATTCAATTACTAATGAAGATTTTAAACAAAGATTAAAAAATGAAAGCACCAAAGCAAAAACATTTTATGATTATCAAACACTTATTGCCAAAATCTCAATGTTTAGTAAATTAGAAGCAAATCATGTTTCAGATGAAGTATTGAATTCATATATTGAAAAACTAAATAATATTGTTTTAAAAACCCCTAAAAATATCAGGTATGTGAAAATAAATGAACAACGAGAACAATATTCTAGATTAGATTCATACGGTCCAATGTCTGATATTCTTAGACTAGAATTAGAGTGATATTTATCAACATTGCCATATCCTAAACAAGGTGATGAGCCCGTTGAAGCTATAACTGAAATGTTTAATAAATACGATGAATTGATTTTACAGTTAAATAATAAAGACGAAGTATCCTTTGACGAACTTAATTCATGAAATTCAAAAAGAGATCAGTTAAGGTTGGTTAAACCGGGGGAAATTAATGAATATGTAGAAAAAATCAATAAATTATCAAATCCTAATAAAGAAAGTTTGATTAAACTATTGAATAGAACAAATAAAATTGTTGGCGATTCATTTAACTCAGATGAAGAATTTGCCAATTTAGATGCCAAAATAGCAGAAGCTAAAGAACAGGAAAAACAAGATATAACAAATAAAATAAATGCATTGGAAAACTTGACTGACAAAAATTCATATATTTCTAGATTAGAAAATAAAACATATGATGAAATGCTAGATGTTTATAAACAAGCTAGATATGAAGATTTAAAGGCTAAAATAAATGAATTGCCATATCCCGATAATAATGCCGAAGCAAAAGAAATGTTGACTAGTGCCTTACCTTCTTCATATAACGATATGTCTGATGAACTATTCGAAGAAAATTTAAACAAGATAAATGCTATAAAAGAAGCATTGAAAACAACAATTCAAAAAATAGATTCATTACCTTATCCTAACTATTCAGGATCTTCTATAACCAAAACAGGAAAAGACGCAATTAAAGAATCTTTAAATAATAAAGCAACTGCAGGAGAAATTACCACTTCTGTTCCTGATCATCTTTCTGAATATTTAACAAAATGAAATGAGTTAATTTCAGATGCTCACGATAATTGAGGATTAGATGCAAACAATTATGATGACGTTATGACTAAAGAAATTTTAGTTTCAAATAACAATCAGACAATAAATGATATGAATGAAGCGTTATTTGAAAAAATCAAACTTGCAGTCTTCAATCAAAAAATGACAAAAAATAACTTCAATAATTTAACTGATGAAGAAATCGAAAAATTCAAAGAAGGCATAAATACTCCCGACTTTGCTAACACTTCCGAAACTAATAACATGGTTAAATTAATGTTAGATAGATTAAAAGAAGCTAAAGAACTAAACGAGCAAAAAAGCAATACCTTGCCAGATAGAACACACGAAGAAACAGTTAGAATGGTTAGCAGGTTAAACCCTTCGGAATTTAAAAGCTATTCTTTAAATACATTAGCAATTGTTGGAATAGATCCAAATACAAGAAATAATTTCTATTACACTTCAGAACGTAAACTAAAAGAAGCTAAAGACAGAGCTATTGAAAAAATCAATCAAATTTCTGACGAAAACAAGAAGCAAGAACTTCTAAATTCAATCGAAGGTGAAGAAGTAACAGAAGCACAATACATTGAAGCTTTGAATGAAGCAAATAAACACTTACAAAGTTAAATAATTAATATATTAAAAGTCAATTTCACTATCATTTAGAAATTGGCTTTTCTTTTTTAAACATTAAAAATTGCTTTGAAAAATGAGGGTTTCAACATTGTTATTTTTTTGAAAAAAGCGCGAGCTTTTCAAAAAAAAAAAAAAACGATTGTTAATTGAATTTTTGTAAAAAAAAGCTGAAAATTCAATAAAAAAATGAATCGTTATAATATTTTTCTATAGAATTTTTAGTATATAGAAGGAGAAAAAATGAGCAAAAGAAAATCTAAAGGAATGCTAATTACATTAGCAACACTAGGTGTAGTGACTGCATCTACAATGGTTGCTGCTATACTGGTAAAATCTTGTGGTCCTAAAGAAGAGGAAATAATTTTAAGAGAAATCCAAATAAAAGATTTTTGAATTTTAGAAGATCTAAAAGATATTTCAGAAAACCAAAATGATGAAAATAGAATCGCTCGTTCAGAAAGTGATTTGTATAGTGCAAAAGCAACTTATTTCAAATATGAAAAAGTTACAAATGAAGCTGTTGTTAAGGCTTTAAACAAACTAAAAAAAGATATTGATGATTTAGAAAAAACTATAAATACGCAAAAATTGGCAATAGCAAAAAAACAAGCATTAGAAGCTATTAATAAATTAAAAGATGGAAATAAAAAAACTGAATTATTAGATAAAGTTAATTCAAGTGATTCAACATTGGGAAAAACAATTCAAGCAAGAGATGAAGCAATTGCTATTATTAAAAAAGCGAGAGATGACGCTACAGTTTCTATTAACAAAATAAAAGGAGCTAATCTATACCCAATTTTAATTAAAACTTTAGAAAATCAAAATTCCACAGAAAATGAATTAAATGAAGCTTCAAAAGAAGCAACAAAAATATTTAATAGCATTAAAGAATCGATAGAACATAGTATCAATTCAGTTTCTAATGAAGAGTTTAAACAAAGAATAAAAAATGAAAGTACCAAAGCAGAAACATATTATGATTATGAAACACTTAGTCTAAAAATGTCATTAATTGATAGATTAAAGGCATATAAAGCTCCTGATGATGTATTGAATTTATATATTGAAAAACTAAATAATGTTGTTTTAAAAACCCCTAAAAATATCAAGTATGTGAAAATAAATACATCACCAGAACGATATTATAAAGTAGATTCATATGGTCCGATATCTGATATTATTAGACTAGATTTAGAATGATATTTATCAACGTTGCCATATCCTAAACAAGGTGATGAGCCCGTTGAAGCTATAACTGAAATTTCTAATAAATACAGTGAATTGATTTCGTACTTAAATAATAAAGACGAAGTATCCTTTGACGAAATGAAATCATGAAATTCAAAAAGATTTCAATTATTTAATTCAATTACACCATGAGAAATTAATAAATATGTAGAAAAAATTAATAAATTATCAGATCCTAATAAAGAAAGATTATTTAAACTATTGAATAAAACAAATAGAATTGTTGACGATTCGTTTAACTCAAATGAAGAATTTGCTAATTTAGATGCCAAAATAGCAGAAGCTAAAGAGCAAGAAAAACAAGATATAACAAATAAAATAAATGCCTTAGGAAACTTGACTGACAAAAATTCATATATTTCTAAATTAGAAAATAAAACATATGATGAAATGCTAGATGTTTATAAACAAGCTAGATATGAAGATTTAAAGGCTAAAATAAACGAATTGCCATACCCTGATAATGATGCTGAAGCAAAAGAAGCGTTGACTAACGCCTTACCTTCATATAATGATATGTCTGATGAACTATTCGAAGAAAATTTAAACAATATAAATGCCATAAAAGAAGCATTAATAGCAACAGTTCAAAAAATAGATTCATTACCTTATCCTAACTATTCAGGATCTTCTATAACCAAAACAGGAAAAGACGCAATTAAAGAATCTTTAAATAATAAAGCAACTGCAGGAGAAATTACCGCTTCTGTTCCTGATCATCTTTCTGAATATTTAACAAAATGAAATGAGTTAATTTCAGATGCTCACGATAATTGAGGATTAGATGCAAACAATTATGATGACGTTATGACTAAAGAAATTTTAGTTTCAAATAACAATCAGACAATAAATGATATGAATGAAGCGTTATTTGAAAAAATCAAACTTGCAGTCTTCAATCAAAAAATGACAAAAAATAACTTCAATAATTTAACTGATGAAGAAATCGAAAAATTCAAAGAAGGCATAAATACTCCCGACTTTGCTAACACTTCCGAAACTAATAACATGGTTAAATTAATGTTAGATAGATTAAAAGAAGCTAAAGAACTAAACGAGCAAAAAAGCAATACCTTGCCAGATAGAACACACGAAGAAACAGTTAGAATGGTTAGCAGGTTAAACCCTTCGGAATTTAAAAGCTATTCTTTAAATACATTAGCAATTGTTGGAATAAATCCAAATACAAGAAATAATTTCTATTACACTTCAGAACGTAAACTAAAAGAAGCTAAAGACAGAGCTATTGAAAAAATCAATCAAATTTCTGATGAAAACAAGAAGCAAGAACTTCTAAATTCAATCGAAGGCGAAGAAGTAACAGAAGCACAATACATTGAAGCTTTGAATGAAGCAAATAAACACTTACAAAGTTAAATAATTAATATATTAAAAGTCAATTTCACTATCATTTAGAAATTGGCTTTTCTTTTTTTAAACATTAAAAATTGCTTTTAAAAATGAGGGTTTCAACATTGTTATTTTTTTGAAAAAAGCGCGAGCTTTTAAAAAAAAAAAAAAAAAAAAACGATTGTTAATCGAATTTTTGTGAAAAATAGCTTGATTTTGTATAAAAAAATAAATCCTTAAAATAATTTTCTATAAAATTTTTAGTATATAGAAGGAGGAAAAATGGGTAGAAGAAAATCTAAGGGAATGATACTTACATTAGCAACGTTAGGTGTGGTTGCCGCATCTACAATGGTTACGGCTATACTAGTAAAATCTTGTGGACATGAAGAAGATAATATAATTTTACAAGAAATTCGAGAAAGAGATTTTTGAATTTTGGACGACCTAATAGAGATTTCGAAAGGTGAAAATATCAAAAATAAAATTGCTCGTGCAGAAAGTAATTTATCTGATGCAAAATACACTTATTTCAAATATGAAAAAGTTACAGATGAAGCTGTTGTGGAGGCTTTAAACATACTAAAAAAAGATATTGATGATTTAGAAAAAACTATAACAAAAAAGCAAGCATTAGAAGCTATTAATAAATTAAAAGATGGAAACAAAAAAACTGAATTATTAGATAAAGTTAATTCAAATGATGCAACATTGGAAAAAACAATTCAAGCAAGAGATGAAGCAATTGCTATTATTAAAAAAGCAAGAGATGACGCTACAGTTTCTATTAATAAAATAAGGGGTGTTGACAAATATCCAATTTTAATTAGAGTTTTAGAAAATGAAAATTCCACAGAAAATGAGTTAAATGGAGCTTCAAAAGAAGCAACAAGAATATTTAATAACGATAAAAAAACAATCGAAACTTATCTTGATTTACTAATAACTGATGAAATAAATAATGAAAAGTTCAAACAAAATTTAAAAAATGAAAGCGCCAAGGCAGAAACATTTTATGATTATGAAACAATTAAAGCCAAAATTTCACTAATTAAAAAATTAATATATAATCATGCCACAGATGAAGTATTGAATTCGTATATTGAAAAAGTAAATAATATTGCTTTAAAAACCCCAAAAAATATCAGGTATGTGAAAATGAGCGAACAACCAGAAAAATATATAAGAATAGATTGATATGGACCAATTTCTGATATTATTAACTTGAATTTTGAGTGATATTTATCAATATTACCATATCCTAAACAAGGTGATGAGCCTATAGAAGCTATAACTGAAATTTCTAATAAATACAATGAATTGATTTCGTACTTAAATAATAAACACGAAGCGTCCTTTGACGAATTTAAATTATGAAGTACAAAAAGAAGAGAATTAATGAATTTAAGTATACCATACAAAATTAATGAATATTTAGAAGCAATTAATAAATTATCAAATCCTAATAAAGAAAGTTTGATTAAGCTATTAAATAAAACAAATAAAATCGTTGGCGATTCATTTGACTCAAATGAAGAATTTGCTAATTTAGATGCCAAAATAGCAGAAGCTAAAGAACAAGAAAAGCAAGATATAACAAATAAAATAAATGCCTTGGAAAACCTGGCTGACAAAAATTCATATATTTCTAGATTAGAAAATAAAACATATAATGAAATGCTAGATGTTTATAAACAAGCTAGATATGAAGATGTAAAAGCTAAAATAAATGAATTGCCATATCCCGATAATAATGCCAAAGCAAAAGAAATGTTGACTAACACCTTACCTTCTTCATATAACGAGATGTCTGATGAGCTATTTGAAGAAAATTTAAACAATATAAATGCCATAAAAGAAGCATTGAAAACAACAATTCAAAAAATAGATTCATTACCTTATCCTAACTATTCAGGATCTTCTATAACCAAAACAGGAAAAGACGCAATTAAAGAATCTTTAAATAATAAAGCAACTGCAGGAGAAATTACCGCTTCTGTTCCTGATCATCTTTCTGAATATTTAACAAAATGAAATGAGTTAATTTCAGATGCTCACGATAATTGAGGATTAGAGACAAACAATTATGATGACGTTATGACTAAAGAAATTTTAGTTTCAAATAACGACCAAACAATAAATGATATGAATAAAGCGTTATTTGAAAAAGTCAAACTTGCAGTCTTCGATCAAAAAATGACAAAAAATAACTTCAATAATTTAACTGATGAAGAAATAGAAAAATTCAAAGAAGGCATAAATATTCCCGACTTTTCTAACACTTCTGAAACTAATAACATGGTTAAGCTAATGTTAGATAGATTAAAAGAAGCTAAAGAACTAAATGATCAAAAAAGCAACGCCTTGCCAGATAGAACATAAGAAGGAACAATTAAAATTGTTAACAGAACAAACCCTTCTGTATTTAGAAGTAAATATCTTTAACAACATTAGCAATCGTTAGAATAAATTTAAATACAAGAAATAATATCTATTACACAACAGAACGTAAATTTAAAAAAGCTGAAGACAGAGCTATTGAAAAAATTAATCAAATTTTTGATGAAAACAAGAAACAAGAACTTATAAATTCAATCGAAGGCGAAGAAGTGACAGAAGCCCAGTACATTGCCGCTTTAAATGAAGCAGATAAACAATTACAAAGTTAGATAATTAATATATTAAAGTCAATTTCACTATCATTTAGAAATTGGCTTTTCTTTTTTAAATATTAAAAATTACTTTGAAAAAATGAAGGTTTCAACACTGTTATTTTCTTGAAAAAAGCGCAAGCTTTTCAAAAAAAAAAAAAAAAACGATTGTTAATTGATTTTTTGTGAAAAATAGCTCAAAATTCTATAAAAAATGAATCCTTAAAATAATTTTCTATAAAATTTTTAGTATATAGAAGGAGGAAAAATGAGCAAAAGAAAATCTAAAGGAGTGCTAATTACATTAGCAACACTAGGTGTAGTTACTGCATCTACAATGGTTGCTGCTATACTAGTAAAATCTTGTGGACCAAAAGAAGAAGAAATAATTTTAAGAGAAATCCAAATAAAAGATTTTTGAATTTTAGAAGATCTAAAAGATATTTCAGAAAACCCAAATATTGAATATAAAATCGCTCGTTCAGAAAGCGATTTATATAGTGCAAAAGCAACTTATTTTAAATATGAAAAAGTTACAAATGAAGCTGTTGTTAAGGCTTTAAACAAACTAAAAAAAGATATTGATGATTTAGAAAAAACTATAAATATACAAAAATTAGCAATAGCAAAAAAACAAGCATTAGAAGCTATTAACAAATTAAAAGAAGGAAGCAAAAAAACTGAATTATTAGATAAAGTTAATTCAAGTGATGCAACATTGGAAAAAACAATTCAAGCAAGAGATGAAGCAATTGCTATTATTAAAAAAGCAAGAGATGACGCTAGAGTTTCTATTAATAAAATAAAGGGTGCTGACGAATATCCAATTTTAATTAGAGTTTTAGAAAAAGAAAATTCTACAGAAAATGAATTAAATGAAGCTTCAGAAGAAGCAACAAAAATATTTAATAACATTAAAAATGCAAATGGTTTTTTTATCAATTTTGTTGATAATGAAGAGTTTAAACAAAGATTAAAAAATGAAAGTATCAAAGCAGAAACATATTATGATTATCAAACACTTATGAAAAAAATGTCAATGTTTAATGAATTAAAAGCAAATAATACCCCAAATGAAGTATTGAATTCATATGTTGAAAAACTAAATAATGTTGTCTTAAAAACTCCTAAAAATATCAAGTATGTGAAAATAAATGAACAACCAGAACAATATTCTAGATTAGATTCATATGGTCCAATGTCTGATATTCTTAGACTAGAATTAGAGTGATATTTATCAACATTGCCATATCCTAAACAAGGTGATGAGCCCGTTGAAGCTATAACTGAAATGTTTAATAAATACGATGAATTGATTTTACAGTTAAATAATAAAGACGAAGTATCCTTTGACGAACTTAATTCATGAAATTCAAAAAGAAATCAGTTACGTTCAATTAAACCAGAAAAAATTAATGAATATGTAGAAGCGATTAATAAATTATCAAATCCTAATAAAGAAAGTTTGATTAAACTATTGAATAAAACAAATAAAATCGTTGGCAATTCATTTAACTCAGATGAAGAATTCGATAATTTAGATGCCAAAATAGCAGAAGCTAAAGAACAAGAAAAGCAAGATATAACAAATAAGATAAATGCCTTAGAAAACTTGACTGACAAAAATTCATATATTTCTAGATTAGAAAATAAAACATATGATGAAATGCTAGATGTTTATAAACAAGCTAGATATGAAGATTTAAAAGCTAAAATAAATGAATTGCCATATCCTGATAATAATGCCAAAGCAAAAGAAACATTGATTAGCGCCTTACCTTCTTCATATAACGAGATGTCTGATGAGTTATTTGAAGAAAATTTAAACAAGATAAATGCTATAAAAGAAGCGTTGAAAACAACAATTCAAAAAATAGATTCTTTACCTTATCCTAACTATTCAGGATCATCTATAACCAAAACAGGAAAAGATGCAATAAAAGAATCCTTAAATAATAAAGCAACTGCAGAAGAAATTACTGCATCTGTTCCTGATCATCTTTCTGAATATTTAACAAAATGAAATGAGTTGATTTCAGATGCGCACGATAATTGAGGATTAGAGGGAAACAATTATGACGACGTTATAACTAAAGAAATTTTAGTTTCAAATAACGACCAGACAATAAATGATATGAATGAAGCCTTATTTAACAATGTCAAACTTGCAGTCTTCGATCAAAAAATGACAAAAAATAACTTCAGTAATTTAACTGATGAAGAAATAGAAAAATTCAAAGAAGGCATAAATACTCCCGACTTTTCTAACACTTCCGAAACTAATAACATGGTTAAATTAATGTTAGATAGATTAAAAGAAGCTAAAAAACTAAACGATCAAAAAAGCAACGCCTTGCCAGATAGAACATGAGAAGAAACAGTTAGAATAGTTAGCAGATTAAACCCCTCGGAATTTAAAAGCAAATCTTTACATACATTAGCAATCGTTGGATTAGATCCAAATACAAGAAATAATATCTATTACACTTCAGAACGTAAACTAAAAGATACTAAAGACAGAGCTATTGAAAAAATCAATCAAATTTCTGATGAACAAAAGAAACAAGAACTTCTAAATTCAATCGAAGGTGAAGAAGTAACAGAAGCACAATACATTGAAGCTTTGAATGAAGCAAATAAACACTTACAAAGTTAAATAATTAATATATTAAAAGTCAATTTCACTATCATTTAGAAATTGGCTTTTCTTTTTTTAAACATTAAAAATTGCTTTGAAAAATGAGGGTTTCAACATTGTTATTTTTTTGAAAAAAAGCGCAAGCTTTTCAAAAAAAAAAAAAAAAAAACGGTTGTTAATTAAATTTTTGCGTAAAAAATCTCAAAATTCTACAAAAAAAATGAATCCTTATAATATTTTTCTATAGAATTTTAATGTATACAAGGAGGAAAAATGAGCAGAAGAAAATCTAAGGGAATGCTAATTACATTAGCAACACTAGGTGTGGTTGCCGCGTCTACAATGGTTACGGCTATACTGGTAAAATCTTGTGGCCCAAAAGAAGAAGAAATAATTTTAAGAGAAATCCAAATAAAAGATTTTTGAATTTTAGAAGATCTAAAAGATATTTCAGAAAACCGAAATATTGAATATAAAATCGCTCGTTCAGAAAGTGATTTGTATAGTGCAAAAGCAACTTATTTCAAATATGAAAAAGTTACAAATAAAGCCGTTGTGGAGGCTTTAAGCAAACTAAAAAAAGATATTGATGATTTAGAAAAAACTATAAATATGCAAAAATTAGCAATAGCAAAAAACCAAGCATTAGAAGCTATTAATAAATTAAAAGATGGAAACAAAAAAACTGAATTATTAGATAAAGTTAATTCAAATGATGCAACATTGGAAAAAACAATTCAAGCAAGAGATGAAGCAATTGCTATTATTAAAAAAGCAAGAGATGACGCTACAGTTTCTATTAATAAAATAAAGGGTGCTCAAGAATATCCAATTTTAATTAAAATTTTAGAAAATAAAAATTCCACAGAAAATGAATTAAATGAAGCTTCAAAAGAAGCAACAAAAATATTTAATAATAATAAAGGGTCAGTTGAAAATGCTATTGATGTAATTGATAATGAAAAGTTCAAACAAAGTTTAAAAAATGATGTTTCCAAGGCAGAAACATTCTATGATTATGAAACAATTAAAGCCAAAATGGCACTATTTAAAACAATAGAAATAACTCGTACCCCATATCATAACCCAGATGAAGCATTGTTAAATTCATATATTGAAAAACTAAGTAATGTTGTTTTAAAAACCCCTAAAGATATCAGGTATACAAAAAGTGAAGAATCAGGAAAATATTACAGATTAGATTCATATGGTCCAATTTCTGATATTCTCGATTTAAATTTTGAGTGATATTTATCAATGTTACCATATCACAAACAAGGTGATGAGCCTGTTGAAGCTATGACTGAAATTTCTAACAAATACAATGAATTGGTTTCGTACTTAAATAATAAAAGCAATATATCCTTTAATGAATATAAATCATGAACTTTCCAAAAACGGCTATTATTAAGTTTAAATGTACCAAAAGAAATTTATAACTATACAGAAAAAATTAATAAATTATCAGATACTAATAAAGAAAGATTATTTAAACTATTGAATAAAACAAATAGAATTGTTGGCGATTCGTTTAACTCAAATGAAGAATTTGCTAATTTAGATGCCAAAATAACAGAAGCTAAAGAACAAGAAAAACAAGATATAATAAATAAGATAAATGCCTTAGAAAACTTGACTGACAAAAATTCATATATTTCTAAATTAGAAAATAAAACATATGATGAAATGCTAGATGTTTATAAAGAAGCTAAAAAAGTAAACGATCAAAATGGCGATACCTCACCAGATAGAACATAAGAAAAAAACAATTAAAATTCTTAACAGATTAAACCCTTCCGAATTTAGAAGTAGATCTTTAGAAACATTAGCAACCGTTGAAATAAATCCAAATACAAAAAAATAATATTTACTACACTTCAAAACGTAAACTAAAATAAGCTAAAGAGAGAGCTATTGAAAAAATTAATCAAATTTTTGATGAACAAAAAAAGAACTTCTAAATTAAATCGAAGGTTAAAAAATAAAAGAAGCCCAACACATTGAAGCTTTGAATGAAGCAAATAAACACTTACAAAGATAAACAATTAATATATTAAAAGTCAATTTCACTATCATTTGGAAATTGACTTTTATTTTTTATATTATTAATTTTTAAAAAAATCTTACTTAAATTAAGGTATATTTTACCTTTATTAACAAATTCAAATATAAATATTCAAATAATTTTAAGACGGTTTAGTGTATTAAAATAAATCTTTTTTTAATTTTGTATAAATAACTACTTACCTTTATTTTTCTTAACTTTTTTAATAATTAGAGGAATTGAAACGCATAAGGCTACTGCTATTATAGAAAATAGGGCTGTTAATCCATATATTAAATATTGAGATGGTTTGCTATTCTTAGATTGGTTTTGATCTTTTTCTAAATTTGACTCAACCATATCAACTGATAAACCTGCAATAATTTGATGTTTTATTTTCTTATATTTAGCATTTGAAACTTCATAATTAAGTTCTATTTTTCCTGCTAGATCATCATTTTTTCTTTTTACAATATTAACATTAATGGATTCGAACTCATTTTTCAAAATCAAATCTTCTTCAGAAATATTTGAAGGTGATTTATCAAAATCTTCTACTTTAAAATAAATTTGTCTTAATTTATTTTCAAAGTCATTTCTTTGGGTCGTTTCTTCATCCACATTAATTATTAAAGTATTTAATTTATCAATAAGATTTTCAAGCAATATCATATTATTTATTTGGATTTCTATTGATAATAAATTGTTAAATTCAGATCTTATAAGCTCAATATATTTTAAATTATCAACGAATCTTTTTAAATATCCGTTGATGTTATTTTTAACAATTTTAACTTTGTGAAGATACTCATCATTTAAGGCATTTATTCTATTTTCAAGCCATTGCTTTTTGCTTTCAAAGTTGTTTGTTATTTCATTTAAATCATCAATATATTTATCAACTAATTCAATTTCAAAAGCAAATGAAACTTTATCAGACAAAATCTTAATTTCAGTTCTTCATAATTTAAGATCTTTTTGTTTATCTAAATAATCAATATTCAACTTATTTATTTTGTCATTTAGTATCTCTAATGCATTATTAAAACGTTCTTTTGCCTTGATTAATTCAGAATTATTGACTAGCTCTAAATAATTTTGCTTTATATTATTTAAAAAACTATTGAATTCCTCTATCAATGTATTTACTTTAGTTATACTATCATCAACTAGTAAAATTTGCTTGGCATACTCATTATATGCATTACTAAAATCGCTTTTTAAATCTTCACTATTAGAAGCATATCAACTTTCATTTTGATAATTCTCATTCTGTTTTTTAATAGTTAAAGCTTCATGCATCGTTTCATTAAGTAAATCAGCCGAATTTTTTATTTCTTCTAATTCTTCTAAGGAATTTACTGATTGCATTTTTGTAGTAATATTTTCTTTTTGAATCTCATTTAAATTTGTATAATCAGACACTATTTTACTAATGTTATGAGTTTTCTTAAAGTCATTATATTCTTTTATCAAATTAGCTAAATCAGTTTTATTAGAAATTGTATTTTTTAATCTATAAATATATTGAGTTTTAGCAAAATTCAAAAGTTCATTATCATTAGAAATATCATCTATAGCTTCAGCAAGCTTTCTGGATAATTCTTCATCTTTTATAAAAGAAAAAGTATTAAAAATATCTGCTTTTTCTTTTAAATCTTCATATGATATCTGACTCTTAATTGCTTTATCTAAGTTTGTATATGATGCAACAAAAGCTTCTTTTCTTGTTTCGCTTAACAATCTATAACCTTCATAATCGCTATAATCTTGAAAACTAAGCAACAACATTGTTAATTCATTTACAAAATCATTTATCTTTTTGTTTTCTTTATATAAAACATTTAGCACTTGATTATCAACTGTAGTTTCGAAAACTTCATTAATATTTTGTTTTCTAGCTTCAGTAATAAAGGTTAGATTTTTTATATTAGAAACATAAACATTGGCATTTAATGAACGTGCGTTACGCACAACATTTGATATCTCTAAATACGAATCTGCAGGCAATAATCTTATTTCTTCTTTATAAATATTCTTTTGTCCCTCAAAAAGTTCTGTAAGACTATCGATAATGTATATTCTCGAAGTAACAAAATCATTTCCAGCAACAATATTATTTTGTAAATCTTTAATATTTTCTAACTCAACTAGCAATGTATTATAGTCAATAATATTCTCGTTATCATTAATTTTATTTTCTAGTTGCCTAATTGCATTAACATAAGCATCTTTCAATTCTTGGTTTCTATTATTACTGTTATTTTCAATAAATTGATCAACATTATCAATATAATCCTTAGCTTCGTCTAGTTTGACTTTAAAATTAGATAACTCATCTAATATTAGCTGTGATGAAACTAAAGACTTAATATTCTTTTGGAGAGAATTTTCATAGTGTGTAATTTTATTTCCAATATTTACTTCAGCTAATTTTTGCTTTATTTTAGGAATTTCTAATCTCAAAAATTCTTTTGCTTCAAGTAATTTAGAAATTCTGTTAGCATATTCACTAATATTAGAAAATTCAGCTATTTCTACATTACTTTTGGATTTAGATAATATTTCTTTAACAAGAACAAGAAAGTCGTTATTTATATTATTTAAAATATTAATTCAATATGCTTTACCATAATCAAAATTAGAAAAAATATTTTCAAACTCATTTAATTCATTACCTGTAACAATATTATGCGCCAGGTTTTCTATTTCTCTAATTTTATCTAAGCCGTTTTTAATATTTATTATTAACGTATTATATTTTTCAAAATTTATATCATTATTAATTTCTGTAATATTAAAATCAGCGTTTACCAAAGCAATAAAATTGGTTAACATTTGTTTGACATTATCTTTTGTTTGTTCATCAAATACTTGTTGGTTTTTAAAATAATCAGACTCGAAATTTGAGATCAGTGTTGAAATTTCTATATATTGATTTTTCAAATTTTCTAAATTAGTTCTTAAATTTCTTCATCCGTTTTTAATAATTTGATATTTATTAATATTTTCTTGACTAGGTCTTTTTAGATTTTCTAATTTATTAGTAAATGCATTTTTCAAATACTCAGATACAACAGCTAATGAAGCTGGATAGTATTTAGCATATAAAGAAATCTCTTCTTTTAAATCATTTACACTAATCGTATGTTCTGACAAAACAACTGATTTATCTATTTTTATCTCATTATAATTTCTAGCTGAATAGAATTGGTTTTCTTTTATTGTTTTGCTAAAGCTAAATGTTAAATTTTGATTCTCTTTAAGTTCTCTTTCAAGAGAAATAACTTTAGAATTTTCAGAATAATTTTCAGGAATTATTATTTCTTTTAAAATAGTTTGACCATCTTTGATTGTAATTTTAAAATTGGCTAACGGCCCACGAATAGTTAACTGATTATCAGCAGCAAATAACTCATCAATAGATATCTCGTTTTTAGAAATTAATCTTCCTAAAATACCTTTTTCTAATTCTTCATTACTAATAAAATAATTTCTTTTAAAGATTGCTTGATTAACAGAAGTTCCTGGAAAATCCATATAAACTATCCCTAATTTAGTGACATTTTCATTTTCATTTAATCAACCGTTTATTCTTTGGTTAACATTGGCAGCAAAATTATCAGGCTTGTTAGAAATATCTTTTCAACTAATTGATGTATAGTTTAAAAATAAAAATTGATCATTATTATTTGACCTTCAATAATTATTTGAACGATCAACTAAATTGATGAATCTTGTTACTTTTTCATCAGCAGAAACATGATCTCTTTGTTGAACAGAGAAATCATTAGAAATATAATCATTATATAAAAATCCACCAATTCTTGAGTTGTTTATAAATCTATGTCAATTGTTAACAATAACAATCTTTCCTCTTAAATTTCTTACATTATAATTATATGGATCTAAATCCCTACCTTCTATATTAAATAAAAAATTTTGAAACTTTTGCAAGTTTAATATTCTATTATAGTTTTGGCTGGCTTTATCTGTTTGTGAATAATTTTTAATATTAATATCTTCTTCTTTAACTTTAATAATCACAAACTCCGAAGGATTAATTGTCAAAAACTCAGAAACTCTATCTAAAACATTTTCAAGACCAATATTTGAAAAAACTTCACCATGTTTTATTGCCATATCAGCATTTAATCTAAGATCAAGAGCTCTAATACCAGATTCTAATTGATCTTTTATATTTAGTGATTGAGTTCTTGCTGCGCCTTTATTAAAAAACCATTTTGCTCCTTGTCCAGAATCCATTCCTGAACGGTGTGTTCCAGGTATAGACATATCAAAAAGATTTTTATTATCATTTACATTTTCCATTCATTTTGAAAAGTTATATTCTTTAATATCAAATGGGTGGTATTCATTATTGTAATAAGCATGTGCACCATTTTTATATTCATTTCTATCTTTTTCACTAAATACATAAGCAGATAGTGTTAAAGAAGAAATTAATGGAATGAATAGGCCTGCTGTTAATAGTTTCAATTTCTTTTTCATATTTCTCACTTTAGTACATAGAATTATTTAATATATTAAATAATGTAATAAATTTTATTACAAAATGAATCTTAGATTATACAAAAAATACATATGACTACTTTTTTATAAATATTTTAAATTTATTAACATGATAATAAAAAATAGAGAAGCTTTAAAAAGCTATCTCTATTCCTCTATTAATTTACGATATTTAAACTTTCTTTTAATGTTTCAACTATTTTTTGTTTTGTTGAATCATAATTTTTAAAATTAAAATAACTATTATCTATTTTAAATTTTTCTCATCTTTGATAAAACGTAAAATCAACGATATCACTAATAGAAAAAATGTCTTTATTCTTTTTAATCAAACTAAGCATATGCTCAATTGACATTATTCGTCTTACCGAATAAAATTTTCCATCAGTCTTAAGCATTAATCTTTTAGCTTTTAAAATACTAAGATCAATGTCTTTAATGTTCTCTCAATTATTAGACAATTCTTCATAAAATTTTTCATACGTTACTTCAAAAGTTTTGTTTATTTTCTTTCACGACCTTATAAAGCATAAACAACAAATAAACATAATAAAAATGGCTAAGATAAAGGGAAATCCTATTGACAATGAAATTACTAAGTCGTAAATCGATAGAAGGGGTGTAAATAACCACAAAATAGTAGCAATTCCATTAATCAATATATAAATCAAAATTGTTAAAAAGGAACCAAATAACATTGATTTTTTAGTCATTTTTAATAGAAATGAAAAATATTTTTCATTGGTAATTTTTATTTTGTTTTGAATAAAATATGTTCTATCGAATAAGATATTAGCTCCAAAATAAGCAAAAAAATTTTGAAAGCAAAGAATGAATGAGTAGGGGCAAAAATATAACATATTAAATTTTCCTAAATTACCTTATTGTTTATTCTATAAACTCCGAAATAATCGTTATAAAAAATTTTAAATATTTAATACTGTCATGTTATGAATATTAAACTCTTCGCAAATTTTCGTTTATATAAAATAGGTAAAATATTTTAATTAAATGATGCGAAAAATTTAATTTACGCATCATTTAATTATACAACCATATAAACTAAACATGTTAATCTTTGTATTCTTTGTTATTAAAATAAAACACAATACGAGCCATATTGTGTTTTATTCCAGTTTTTAATCTAATAATTTACCAAATATTTTCTAGCCGAGTTATTTCAATTGCCTTGACTTATTTTTTTAGAAAGTATATAGGTTTTTGAAGCGTTTACAACTAATAAATAATATGCATAATCTTTATTAACTTTTTTATTATTGCTCAATATTTTTTTATTAATAAATAAACCCTTAATTCTAAAATATTCGTTATTAGAAATATAAAAAACTATTTTTTCTTTTGTAATGTCAATTTGTTGATCACTTTCTTGATCTAATTTAAAATCAAAGAAATCTGTTTGATAGTTTTTGTTTTTAATTTTCATATCAAGCACAATAAAAACTGGAACTTGAATTAAAACAAATAAAATTAACAACGCTAATAAATAAAAAAGTGCGATAAATTTTAAGGTCATATCAATATTTGTTTTGTATAACAAAATATAAAATACAAACGACAAAATAAACAAAACATAGCCTAAAATAAAAGGGATGATAAGTCTTTTAAAAACAAATGAAAAATACTTATTATTTAAATGCAATTTATTTTCTTTAACAAGTTTTTTTATTCAGAATATTTTTATTAAATAATATGGAATTTCATAAAATAAAATTAAAAATAAAGATATTAACATTACCGAAGCTAATGACAAAAATATAATAAAATAATCCATATAAGTCTCCATAATTATTTTAGCACATTATAAATAGTAGATAATTTACAAAGGATTTTTTTAAAAATCTGCCTTATTTTAAGCTATATTTTGGGCATAAACAGTTTTTACATAAAAACCAACCAATTCTTACATTTTTTTGTAACTTTGATTATATAACTTCAAATGTTAATAAACTAAAATATTTTTAAAATATCGCTTAAATTAAGCAAAAACTCGCTTTTTTTAAATGTTAATAATAAAGAAGATGACAGTGTTTATATAGCTTTTTTCTCAAAATTTTCACCTTTTTTTCGTTACTATTTCCTAAAATTAGATTACATTTAAACGACAAATAAAGGAGGTAAGCGCATGAAATATTTTTATGTTGAAAATAATAATGATATATCAAGTAATGACCTCCAAAATTTAAGAATGTTTTATAGTCCAATTATCGGAGCAAACGCTATTAGCTTATATCAATATTTATTAGATTTACAAAATATATATAATGCTAATACTAAATATGATTTTAAAGAAACATCCGAATTTTTATTATTAAACGATGATTTAATAATTGAATCTAAAGATAAATTAGAAGCAGTAGGTTTATTAAAGACTTATAAAAATGAAGAAAACGGGTATTTATTTGAATTAATCAAACCACTAAACGCTAATGAAATTGTTAACAACCCTTTTATTAATAATTTAATTAAAGATAAGATCGGAGAAGAGGCTTATAAAAAAATTATTAATGCTAAGGCAAGTTTTTCATTTAAAAAAGATAACTTTGAAGATGTTTCTAAAAAGTACTTTGACGTTTTTCAATTAAATGATGATATATATAAAAAAGAAGAAAGCGACTTTGATTTTTTTGTTAGTGATTTAGAATCTTATGCAAAAACCGTAGATTCTGAAAAATTTATCGAAAACTTTACTAAGTCACAAACTAGCCCAACTCAAAATTTAATGCTTAAAAATCTTAGAAATTTAAAATTTTCTGATGAATGCATTAATCTATTTATTAATTATTCAATTAAGGTTAATAATTTAATAGTATGTTCGTATATCGAAAAAATCGCCAAAGATTATGCAAGCAAAAACATTTTTTTAGCCTCAGACATCACTAGTGAACTAAACAATGCATATCTATTAAAATCAAATCAGAATGTAACAAAATCAACATACTTTAATAAGTCAATAGAGTTTGAAAACTCTTTAAATTACATGAGAAATATCACCGAAGATTTAGATTGAGATGATTAGAAAGGAAAATGATTAATGAATAACTATTTTGATAATTTACTAAATAGTCTAAAATCGGAAAACTTTGATCCAGAACAAGAAAAGCAAAGAGTTATTTCATATCCTCAAGTTGCTAAACTAATCGAAGATCTAAGTTTAAATGATATGCAAATTACATGAGGTATGAACTATTTGCAAAAATATTATGACTATCTAATACAACATGATAATCAAGAACCTTCGTGAAAACTTTTTGTTAACAATGATGGTTTATTAGACATAGATTTTAGCAATGAAGATTATCTATTAAGACAAAAAAAATTGAGTAATTTTTGACTAACATCAGTTACTCCTCTTGATGATAGTTGATATGAATATTTTAATATGATAAGAATCAAAAAGCCAGATGAAATTTTGAAAAATAGCCACAATGGCATAATGCACTTTTCTGAAGATATTCAAAAGCAAATTAAGAATATAACTGGAATAAAACATAATCTTGGTTTATATTTAGTTGATGAAAATTTTATTAACGCTAGACACATTTTAAAATATATAGCTTTCATTATGGGTGTGCAAAAAAATAAAACTGTTGCCTTTTTGGATTCACTAGCACTATATCAATTTTTAATTTCAAATTTTAAAAATGGATCAGCCGAAATAAACGGCATACAAAAAAATTTGATTGATGTTGATTATTTATTCTTAGATCGGTTCGGATTAGGAAGCAAACCAGAATGATTCATCAACTTTTTAATAAATGTATTAACCGAAAGAGAACTAAGAAATAAGCCCGTTTTTATTGCTTCTCCCCTTGATTTTATTAAAGATAATCAGACTTTAATTGCCAATTCAAAAAATAAGGAAAATGACGGTTTAAACAAGCTTGAACAATTATTAAAAAACACTATTGGTAGAATTTGTGTAAAATTCACTGCAAAATAAGCTAAAAATATAATAAAAAAAATAAAAAATATATAATTTATTCATATTTCAAAAATATAGATTAAAACCGCTCCCTCTGCGGTTTTTTCTTTTTTTACAAATTAGCCATCAATTTCAACGCTAGTATTTCAAATAATAGTCAATCAATATAACATTATTTATTTTTATTTTCGCTTTATTTTCCTTATTCTATATTAAATATTTTTTTAAACTATAATAAATATATAAGAATTAGTATTAGGAGGATTAGTATGAAAAAGTCCATATTAAAAAACATTATAAAATCTACAGCTCTAGTTTCTCTTTTTTCTCTAAGCGTTCCATTTGTAAGCTCTTGTATTAGAAAAACTGATAAAGAAAATAAAGTTCCTGTTATTGAAGATATTACTTTTAATTCAATCACTACAACATCAGCTTCTATTACGATTAAATTAAACGAACCAACTCTAATTAAAGAGGATGAAACTAAAATTGAATTAACAAACATTGTAAATTCAACTCATTATTCTACAAAAGTTGAAGTAAAAAATAAACAAGTTTACTTTTACTTCGAAAAAAATCTACAACCCGATTCAAGATATTTTATAACTTCAATCACTGTTAATAACCAAAAAATTAATATACCAAATGAGTTAAAAATTGATTTTCAAACATTGCCAAAACAAAAAGAAATATCTATAAATTCAATTGAATTTTTTGATATTAAAAATAATGAGGCAAAATTAAAGCTAAATTACAAAAGTAATAGTAATGTTGAACTAAGTAATGCAGGTTTTGTTTTTGATCAAGCAGTAAATGTTTCACTTTTATCAAATGCAAACAACCAAGCTATTTTCAAATTAACAAACCTTAAAGAAAATACAACTTACAAATTGAAAAATATAACTTTAGAAGGAATTAGAGTAATTTTAAATAGTACAAGTAACTCTTTCAGTACAATTAAAGACTCTAATAGTGGAAATGAAGACAATCCTATTAATCCGCAACCAAATCCAGATCAAAATAACAAAAAAGAGTTTTTAATAAATAATGTTGAAATATTAGATTTAAAATCCGGATCGGCCAAAGTTAGAGTTAATTTTTCTGAAATTGCAAATAACAGTCAAAATAGTCAATTTATAATGTCCTTATCAAATAATATAGAAAAGGCAAGCTCAGAATTTAATCAAGCCGAAAAATATGTTGACTTTAATTTTGATAACCTTTCACCTGAAACTAATTATCAAATAACTAACTTAAAAGTTAATAACAAATCAATCTTAAATAACTATATATTTTCTTTTAAAACAAAAAAAGTCCAAAACAATAGCAATAACGGCGATAGTAATAGTAATGAACACGAAAGTGAAAATCCAACTACGCCCGATAATGAACCGTCAATCGTTTCAAGAACACCGTTTTATGAAAGCGAGCTAAATGTATCGGAAAAAAATAGCACTACATTTGCTGATATTAAAAATGATATTGCACTTTCTAGTTACTTCACTTTCATTGAAAAAACCGATTCTAATACTCCAAATGAACAATTTCCTAAATATTCTCAAAATGAAATTATTAGTCACGAATTTAAAAATAATTCCCTAATTATTAAAGTAAAAGTTATTGATAATTTCGATAGTAGTCTTGCATTAAAAATTAAAAGAGGTAAATCTGACCAAACAATTAACCAAACAAAACTAGAAGATAAAGTTGCTGAATTTTTAATTGAAAATATTACAAACGGGGAAACTATCAAAGTTATCGGCTTATTTAATGGTGAAAATGAAGTCTCTAACTTCAAAAACAAAAATTATAATATTGAAAACAAAAAAACAACTAACGAATCTGATAAGTTTAGTTTTACAAATTACAACGATTGAAAACTATGAGTAGCAAACTCACAAACTTATTCATTTTCTGTAAACATATACAAAGCAGTTTCAAATATAGATTGGCCAAAAGCATTTGCCCTAAAAATAGTTAATTATGATAATGAAGTTGAATATATTGATTTAAGCTACAAAAATAAATCTGAAGGCGACCAAAGAACTGCTGAAGCATACTTTCCAAAAAGTAAGGTTAATAAAATATTGGGGCTTTCATTGAAAAAAGGTTCTGAATATTTTGATGTAACTAACTTAAACAGAAAAATAGAAAAAGTTGATGGCAGTGAAAGCGAATCAGTTTCTAATTTTAATATCAGCTCAGTAAACGTAAACAATAATAAAATACAAGTCAACTATTTAAATAGTATTGATATTTCAATAGATTCTGTTAAATTTTTAATAAAGAGTTTAAATCCATTTCAACCTTGGTCAAAAATAGTTAATGCAAAAATTGACCATAGCAATAAAATTGCATCATTTAATAACGATGAAATTGCTAAAAATATTTCCGAATATATTATTGTTTCTACTCAACTAGGAGATGAAATAATAAATTATGGATTAAATTCAAAATACAAGTTTGAATATGTTTCAAACAGTAAAACAATTGATTTATTAGACTTAAAAATTATAAAGGATCAACAAAATAAACAACTATTTGCTTCAGCTAAATTCAATTTAGATGAAAATGACATGGAATTTTTAAGGGGCAAATGAATTCAATTTATCTTTGAACCAGAAGTTAATGAAGGTCAAGAAGAGTATTACGGTCTAAACTACGTTAAAGAATATAAAATTAATGTTCCGTTTGAAAAATTGTGAAAATTTGGACTAAATGGCTTTTACGAAAATACAAAATATATTCTAAAATCAATTAAGGCGATTGAACCGTTTACACAAAATAATTATTACGATAATTTCTCTATTTCAAGTAATAATAGAAGTTTTATTTACAAATTTGAATATCAAGATTTAGATAATAACAAATTGATCAAAAATAAAGTTTATGAAGATTCTAATTTAAGTGATTCTAATTTAATTACCAATAGTAAGAATTTAACTAAACAAGATTTAATTAAAATTTGATTATCTAAAGAGACAAAATCTAAAATACCATACTCAATTCAAAATCATTGGGCTTTAATCGAATATGAACGTTATCATTTTTATAAAAATGTTGTCGGAGATATTAAGCCAAGGAAAAACTTTATACTGGTCGATGATAATGGAAATGAAGTTAATTTACGTTTAATTGCTGGACGCAAAATTTTAAACAACGCTATTCCTGTTGTCAGTGAAGATCACAAAAAAGTAACAATAACAGAAGACCTTGACCAATATACTGGTTTAGAAAATATAAAAGATAGTGCAATATTTATATTCAGAATGGAACTAGATAATCATAAAAGAAAACTATCTGAAACTACCCCGTTAGACCCTGCTTCAACATCTGCAAAATCGTTTGTAAATGTCGCCATTAGTTATAAAGATATCAAAGAAAAACGTGTAATTGAAGAAGCTCCTTTTTCATTTTTACAAACTCGTGGAGATATAAGGGTTCACGAAACCATATACAAACAACTAAACGATAGATTTAAATTCAAGGTTAGTCTGGAAAATAATAAAATAAAATTAGAAATAATACCAAAGTATAATAATGTATTGATATTTGATACCTTATATGACCATTATTTTTCATTAGCAAACTCGAGTTTTATTGGGAACGTTTCAACAACATTACACTGAATTAATTCACAAAATAACAATAATGAAATAACGTTCAGAGCAACACCTTTAAATAATAATAATATTTCAATTGATTTAGAAGAAACTTTCATAGACAATACAAATAAACCAAATGATAAATTATTCGAAAAAGAAATAAAACTAAAAAATAAAGATGAAAGTGCAAAAAGATTATATAAAGACGATGTTGCCTATGCAATAGATAATATGCGTAAGCGTTCATTTAGCTTCCATAATGGTTCAAATGGAACATGAAGTTTACTAGGAAAAGTTAAGCCACATGATGACAATGATTATAACTATTATGTAATAAGCAACTCGCATGTTTGAAAAGTTTTCCCACCTGCATCAGGAATTACTGCTGATGGTAATGAATATAAAATTTTAAGCAATACGCGTTTCAAAATACCAATTGTACTTGATGCACCTGCTGATAAAACTTTACCTCATGTTCAACCGCATTTCAATTACTCTGATACATGAAACTTGGACGGCGTAGATTTTAAACTTGAATCAGTTGTTGATTTTGATAATGACAATTTTTACCCTAATGCCAATATATTCAAAGATACTTACGGCGACTCAATAAAAATAAATAGTGGTCGCGATCATTGAATACTTGGTCGTGCTGATTTAATTGTTGCAAAAGTAGATATGAGTTTCTTTTTCCAAAACTTCAGTTTAGAAACAATTAACAAAGCTTCTTATAATGGCCATCCATTAAATGATAGACAAAAAGAAATAGTTAAATTTTTCTTAAATTGAAAAACATTACCAATGGAAGAAATTAGCCCTTATAACCTACATTTAAGTGAATACTACAACCTTAACTGATTTACAGCAACATACCCAGGTTTAGCATCAAATAACAAAGATTCGCTTAAGGGAAAACGTTATCGTGAATATTTATTAGGTAATACAGATTTTATATTTGATAGTGTCAATTATTTAGGAGCAACGTCTAGAAATCTATTGGTAAAATGAGATACAAAACTAATTGATTCATCAGGTGGATCATCAGGAACAACCGTTTATGATTCTAACGGAAAAATTGCTGGGTTTATAGTTGAATCAACTCGTGGAGCATCAAAAGATGAACAAGGTGTAGCTGGTATATTTGTAGTTGATGGACAAAAATACAAATTCTTTGGCGACGGAACAACTCCTCAAAATCCCGCATCATTTTACGAAAGAGCTAGATTATTATCTTATCTATACCCTGAAAGATATGATGGTGAAAACTTCACTAAAAAACCTAAGTTTTACAACGCAATTGAAGAAAATAATTCAAATTAATAACTTATTTCAAAAACATGAACACCGATTAATATGGTGGTCATGTTTTTAATTTAATGATAGACAGCATTTTCTGAGTTTCACAGCTATATAATGCAAAATAAAAATCTGGTTCAAGCCAGACTTTTATATATATTATTTTGTGAATTTTTTAACTAATTCGTCTGCTGGTAGATATCCCACAGTGTGGTTTACAATTTCGCCATTGTTGTATAAAAACAATGAAGGAATTCCTTGCACACCCATTTCACGAGCAAATTCAATATTTTGATCAACGTCGATATCAAAAACATTTATATCTTCGTGTTCTTTTGTTAATCTCTCTAATTCTGGGCCCATCATTTGGCAAGGAGGACATCATGTTGCTCTAAAAGCCAAAATAGCTTTTCCGTTTAAATGTTGATTTTGTAAATCATCTTTGCTTAATTTTTTTAACATATTTTCTCCTTTAAAAATAATATTGTATTGTTATAATACATTAATTTTAGCAAATTTAGTAAGATTTTGCGAATATTACTAATCTTTTTGTTTTTCTATTAGTGAAAAAACATGTATCATTTTCAATTTCTAACGGCTTTACAAATGGGATGCAACGAGTTGAAGCTCCGGTTTCTTCTTTTATTTTCTTTTCGTCTTCACCATCGCCATCAAATGGAGCATAAACTCATTTGCCTTCATCAATCGCCTTTTTAAATTCATCGTAAGTAGAAATTGATACTATATTTGACAATAATCTTTTTTTAGCTTCGTTAAATAAATTATTTTGAATATCTACTAATAATTTTTCAACCGTTTCAACAACATTACCTAAAGGACAATATACTTTTTCTAATGTGTCTCTTCTAACTAATAAAACTTGATTTTCGTTTAGATCTCTTGGCCCAACTTCAATTCTCAAAGGTGTTCCATGAATTTCTGAATTAGCAGCTTTAAAACCGGCTCCTTTATCAGAATCATCTAATTTAACTTCATAACCTTTCAATAATAAATCTGACTTAATTTGAGAAGCAACCTCATGAACTCTTTGATCTTTATTAGCAAACAGCTCGATAATATCTACTTGTGTTGGAGCAATCTTAGGTGGAATAATAATTCCTCTATCATCACCATGTGTCATAATTAAAGCGCCTAATAATCTTGTTGAAACACCTCAACTAGTTCCATATGCATACTCTAATTTGTTTTCTTTGTTCTTGAATGAAATATCAAATGGTTTAGCAAAATTTTGACCTAAATAATGACTTGTTCCAGCTTGTAATGCCTTACCATCTTTCATCATTGCTTCAATAGTAAAAGTAAAGTCTGCACCTGAAAATTTTTCATGTTCAGTTTTTTGCCCATCCATAACTGGTATAGCTAAATAATCTGATACAAATTCTTTATAAATATTTAACATTTTTGTTGTCAATAATTTTGCTTCTTCTTCTGATGAATGAATTGTATGACCTTCTTGTCATAAAAATTCTCTAGTTCTTAAAAAGGGGTTTGTGGTTTTTTCTCATCTTAAAACATTTACTCATTGATTATAAATTAAAGGTAAATCATTATATGAGTTAATTTCATTTTTGAAAAACTCTCCAAACAATGTTTCACTAGTTGGTCTTATATAATATTTCTCAGCTAACTTTTTACCGCCTACTTCAGTAACTGTTGCTAACTCAGGATTAAATCCTTGCAAATGGTCTTTTTCTTTTTGTAATAAACTTTCAGGAATTAATAATGGCAAGTTAACATTTTGAACTCCAACAGATTTAAATTTTTTATCTAGATTAAGTCTTATGTTATCTCAAATTCCAAATGATAATGGTTTAAAAATAATTGACCCTTTAGTAGAACCATAAGCCATTAAATCTCCATTTTGAATAACATCAGTATATCAACGTGCAAAGTTTTCGCTTTGTGGGGTAATTTTTTCTAATTTTTTCATAATTTAATATTATACATATTTAAATATAAAAAGCACGCTATTGCGTGCTATAAATTAAACTAATTCGTCAAAAATATCTTCACCAGTTTCAGTAATTGGAACTCCAAAGTTTCTTGCAACAATGTTTCCAGCAGTACCTAAACCTTTCAAAGGTTCTTTAAATGCTTTAGGTTGTTTAAATGATTTAGAAAATACTGTTAAAGGTAAAGCTTCACGAGTATGATCTGGACCTTTTGTTGGGTCATTACCATGATCTGATGTCATAATTAATAAGTCATCTGATTTCATTGCGTTAATTAATTTTGTTAATTTAACATCTAATCTTGAAACATTTTGACTATATCCAATAGGGTCTTCTCTATGTCCATAATGACTGTCAAATTGTACTAAGTTAACAAAAACAAATTGGTTTTTTGAATCTGAGTTAGCGATTTCAATTGCTACATCCATATTTTCATCATCAGATGCAGGTCCATATACCTTGTCAATTCCTACATGTGTAAAAATATCATTAATTTTACCTACTGCAACAACTTCTACACCAGCTTTTTGTAAATCTTCTAAAATAATGTGTCCTGTTGGTTTATTTGCAAAGTCATGACGGTTAAATGTTCTTGTAAATTTACCATCTTCGTAAACAAATGGACGTGAAATAACTCTAGCAACGTTTCATTCTGGACGTGATGAACAAATTGCTCTTGCACGTTTAGCATACTCAGTTAACTTTTCAACTCCTAAAGTTTTTTCGTCACCAATAATTTGTAATGTTGAGTCTGGAGATGTGTAAATAATCATATCTCCTTTTTCCATATGTTGATGACCTAATTCAGCTAAAATAACTGTACCAGATGCGTTTCTATTTCCTATAATTTTACGACCATCAAATGCTTTTGACAACTCTTCACAAAGATCAGCAGGGAAACCATTTTCAGTAAATTGGGGGTTAGGAACTTTAGTATAAATCCCCATCATTTCTCAGTGTCCTGTTAGTGTATCTTTACCATTTGACATTTCGTGAATTCTTCCAACGTAAGCTAATGGATTTTTATTTCTAGTAACATGTCCAGAAACTTTAGCAACTTCAGTAATTCCTAATTTTCTTCATGTAGGTATTTCCAAAGGTAATGCTTCAGAAGCGTGTAGTAAACTATTTGCCCCTTTATCTCCAAATTCTTCTTGTCTTGGTTCTTCACCAATACCCAATCCATCAGTAACGATGAAAAATACTCTATTAAATTTAGGCATTTTATCTCCTTGAATTTTTAAACTATAACTATCAATAATTATTTTTTTATTAAAACATATATGTTTACATTTATTATTGTACTCCAAAAATCATTTTTTTAAGTTCAAACGAAAGCACTTGACTATACATAAAAATCTTTGTGGTAAAATTAAAATGAATATATTAGAAATTAACTAAATATTTCAACTCAAAAGGAGATATATGAAATATAACGAAAATAAAACGAAGATTGTTGCCACAATTGGCCCATCTTCTGACAACTATGAAACAATGCGTTTATTAGTTGAAGCTGGTGTATCAACTATTAGAGCAAACTTTTCGCACGGAAATCCCGACGATCACAAACACAAATTTGAAATTGCAAGGGAAATTTCAAAAGAATTAGACAGACCAATATCACTTATGCTTGACACCAAAGGTCCAGAAATTAGAATTGGTAAAATGGAAAATGATGCAGTCGAAATTCCTGCTAAAAAATTACTAAAAATCAAAACAGATGAGTATTCATACAAAAACTTAATTGGTAACGCCGATACAATAACAGTTTCTTATCGTATGGATAAAGACGTAAGACCAGGAAACAAAATCCTATTAGATGATGGTAAACTTGTTACCGTTGTTAAAGAAGTAAAAGAAATGGAAATTACTGTTGAAACAGTTAATGGCCACAAATTAAAAACTAACAAAAGAATCAATATTCCTGGTGTAGATTTTTCATTGCCATTCCTAGGTGAAAAAGATAAAAACGATATTGCCTGAGGAGCAAAATATAAAGTTGACTATATTGCAGCTTCATTTGTTAACTCAGCTAAAAACGTTAAAGAAATTAGAGAAATTCTTGACGCTAACGGCGGAGACCATATTCAAATTATTTCTAAAATTGAATCACAATTTGGAATTAACAATATTGATGAAATTATTGAAGCCAGTGATGGAATTATGATTGCTAGAGGTGATTTAGGTTTAGAAATTCCTTATTACGATGTTCCATACTATGAAAAGAAAATTATTCGTAAATGCCGTTTAGCCGGCAAACAAGTTATTGTTGCTACTCAAATGCTTGACTCAATGGAAAATAGCCCAATGCCTACACGTGCAGAAGTAACAGACGTTTACTATGCTGTTGAATTAGGAGCTGACGCAACCATGTTATCAGGAGAAACTGCTAGTGGTAAATATCCAGCTGAAGCAGTTAAAACAATGGCAAAAATTCAAAGAAGAGCAGAAAAAGAATATTATACAGAACACTTCTATAACAAACAAATTGAAAAAGTTGCTACTCAACCAGAATCACGTATGCTTATTGCTTACGAAGTTGCTAAAATACTACAAAGTGGTGAATATAAATTCGCAATTGTTTTAAGCCATACAGGTAAACTTTTAAAAGAAGTTTCAAGATACAGACCAAACTCAAATATTATCGGTGTTGTTAGTGATGACAAATTAGTTTGAAGTTTCGGAATTACAGCTGGAGTATTTTGTGAAAAACATTCAGTTGCTGTAAGAAATCTAATCAAACACGATCACGCAGCAGGTTCAAAAGTATTAGAAAATTACGGTGTTAAAAAAGGTGATAAATTTATCGTTGTTGACAGTTTAAACATTACAACACACGAATACTAAATATTAATTAAAAATCAAAATAAAAAAGCTCAGGCATAACTTGGGCTTTTTTATTTTGTCTTATTTTATATTATCTTTTATCTTGACAATCACTTTTTTGCTTTTATTAAAATTAAAAAATAAAAATCCAACCTTGAAAGTCAGATTTTATTGATTTTGTTAATTATTCAGGTTTAATAATTTCTTTTCCCATGTATGGAACTAATGCTTTAGGGATTGAAACACTACCATCCGGATTTTGGTAATTTTCTAAAATTGCTGCAATAACACGGTCAATTGCTAATCCAGAACCGTTAATTGTATATGCATATTTTGTTTTACCAGATTCATCTCTATATCTAATTTTTGCTCTTCTACCTTGAAAATCTTTGTATATTGATATTGAGCTAGTTTCACGGTATTTTTGTTCTGATGGAATTCATAATTCTAAATCGATAGTTTTAGCTGAACCAAAACCTAAATCACCAGTTGATAGTAACATTTCACGATATGGAATTTCTAACTTATCTAAAATGCTCTTAGCGTCATTAACAGTTTTTTCTCACTCTTTTAAAGCATCTTCTTCAGAAACAAATTTAACTAACTCGACTTTATGAAATTCATGTTGTCTGATTAGTCCACGTGTATCTCTTCCACCTGAGCCAGCTTCTGATCTAAAACATTTTGTATAAGAAACATATTTAATTGGAGATGATAAGTCAATTATTTCGTCATAGTGGTAATTTGTAACAGGAACTTCTGCTGTTGGAATTAATCAAAGATCATTTCCTTCAATTTTAAATAAATCTTCACCAAATTTAGGTAATTGACCAGTACCATATAACATATTTGAATTAACTAAATGGGCTGGCATAATTTCTTTGTATCCTTTTTCAATATGTGAATCTAGCATAAAGTTAGCTAATGCTCTTACCAATTTTGCCCCATCATTTTTGTATAATACAAATCTTGTTTTTGCTAATTTAACTGATCTTACAAAGTCAATAATGTTTAATTTTGTCGCAATATCATAGTGAGCTTCAACATTTTTAACAAGTCCGCGACCTAAATTAGGATGTTCCGCTACGCAGACATTGTCTTCATCATTTCTTCCAACTGGAACATCATCATATGGTAAATTAGGAACTTGTTGCATCAAAACATTGACTCTAGAAACTAAAGCATCAGCTGCCTTATCAGCTTCATCAATTTCAATTTTAACTTTATTAACTTCATCTAGCAATAAACTAACATCTTCACCATTTCTTTTCTTAATTCCAATTTCTTCGCTAAGTTTATTTCTTTTTGCTTGCAATAATTCAAGTTCATGAATTAAAACGTTTCTTTTGTCACCATTATCTAAAATTTCGTTAATGATTTGCAAATCAAAATTACGACTAGAAAGTTTTTTTACAACTTCTTTTTTATTATTTAAAAGATATTTTAAGTCTAACATGATTTTTACCTCTTTATTTTTAATAATCTTAAATATTATAAACTTTTTTTTATATATAAAACTTAGTTTATCAAGCTTTTAAAAGTCAATAGCAAGCCAAAAAATAAAATGTGTTAAAATTTAAAATAATTATGGAAAATAAAAATAGTTTAATAACGGGCACATTCAACAAAATCTTATGATCTTCAACAGATGGATCTATTGTTATTGCGACATTCAAAGTTTTAACAAACGATGGCGCAACTCCAGTTTCGCTAAATAAATTTAACTCAATCTCAATCACTATTAAAAACAACTTATTTAACGAAAATAATATTATATTAAATACACAAAACTACCAAGTAAGTGTAAGCCCTGCCATCAAATCAAAATACCCGAACAGTTATGTTTTAAATTCTGTAGATTTAGTTGATGACAATGAAAGTTATCAAAAATCATATATTGTAAAGTTTTTAAAAAGCGCAAAATTCAAGGGTATAGGCGAACAAAGAGCATGAGCAATTGTTGATAAGTTAGGCGCTGATGCACTTAAAAAAATAGCAAACGACAATGGTGAAATTGATTATAAAGAAATAGGAATAAATTCTGAAAGTTGAGAAGTTGCCAAAGAATATTTAAAAAGCAATCCAACTCTAGTAGAAGATCAAATTTTGTTTTTAAAATTAAATTTATCGACATCACTGTACGAAGAAATCATAAAAAGATTTAAAAATTTCGATGGCTTTTATCAAAAATATAAAGACAATTTTTATTTATATTATCTAGATTCTGATAACTATAAAATCAAGCTTGACGATATGGATAAATTAACTGATTATTTTAATTTTGATAAAGCTAATTTTAAAGGTGCCAGTCATATTTATAAGGCTTTAAACGACTATTTTTTTGATAGTGGAAATACAAGAATTCAACGTAGGTACATTTATAATGAAATAATAAGAGTTGCCTCAATAGATTTATTATGACCACGTGAACTTAATAAATTTGAAGAAGCAATAGATTTATTAATCCAAAGTAATTATCTAATAAAAGAAGATTACGATGGTGACGAGTTTATTTCAACCAAAAAAATATATGAAATGGAAAAATTCATTATTCAAAGGTTATACAAAATAAAAAATAATTCAGGTCTTAAAAAAATAAATTTTGAAGACGAAAAACTATTACACCAATATCAAAACGAAGCAATTAAATCAGCATTAGAAGATAATTTAGTTTTAATAACTGGTGGTCCTGGAACGGGTAAAACTTTAATAACTAATCGTATCATTAACAAACTTTTAGAAATTTATCACGAAGATTCAGTTGCAATACTAACCCCGACCGGTAGAGCAACAATTAATATCAATAACAATCAAGAAGAAGCTAAAGCCGTTACTATACATAGTTTTTTAGAATGAGACCCTGATAATAATAATTTTAGTGTCAATGAAAAATCGCCAAAAGCAATAGATTGCTTAATTATCGATGAGTTTTCGATGGTTTCAGTAGATTTATTTAATGCTTTATTAAAAGGAATTAGTTCTAGATATCTTAAAAAAATTATATTGGTTGGAGATAAAAATCAACTTCCTGCAATTGGACCTGGTTATTTAATTCACGATTTTATTGATAATAATATTTTTAAAACAATCGAACTAAAAAAGGTTTATCGCCAACAAGATAATATTGATATTATCGACGATGCTATGGCTATAAACGAAGGAAAAATGCCTGAATTTGCTGGCAATAATTCAAAATTTATTGAAGTTAAACGTGAAGATTTACACGTCAGTTTAATTAATATTGTTAAAGATTTAGTTAATAAAGGTTACAACAAAAAAGACATTGCAATATTGAGCCCAATGTACAACTATGAAACAGGTATTGATGAACTTAATAACGTATTGAGCGCTTATTTTAGATTAATTGATAATCAAGACGCTTATAAATATCGTGAACGTACTTTTGCAATAGACGATAAAGTTATAAACTTAGTTAATGATTCAAAAACGAAAGTGTTCAATGGCGAAATTGGCTATATTTCATGATTTACATTTGTAAATAAAAAAGATTCATTTGAAAAGGATATTAGTCATATTACTGTTGAATATGACGATAAATCAGTAACATACACTAAATCAGAATTTTTAGCAAATACTTATCCTGCATATTGTACAAGCGTTCATAAATATCAAGGTTCTGAATGTAAGGTTGTAATCACGGTATTATTTTCAGAAGCGAAAAGATTGTTAAGTAAAAAATTGATATATACTGCCATTACCAGAGCTAAAAATTACAGTGTTATTTTAGGTGAAACTGAAACATTAAAAACTGGAATATCAAACGATAGCGATTCAAATCGTATAACAAATATTGCAAAACTTTGAGCAAAAGAGAAAGAAGAATAATATGAAATTAATAATCGGTTTAGGAAATCCAGGAGCTGAATATGAAAAAACTAGACACAATATCGGCTTTATGGTTATTGACAGATTAGCTAAAAAACTAGATGTCAAACTCGATGAAAAGAAATTTAATGGAACTTATTACAAAGACAATGAAATTTGTTTAGCAAAACCCTTAACATATATGAATAAAAGTGGCGATTTCGTTAGATCAATTAAAGATTACTATGACATACCAGAAGATAATATATTAGTCATTTATGATGATATGGATTTGATTGTTGGTAAGGCTTCAATTAAGCAAAAAGGTTCGGCAGGCGGCCATAATGGAATGAAAGACATTATACAAAAGCTAGGCACAGATCAAATTAAAAGAGTAAAAATTGGAATTGGCAGATCTGAACATGTCATTGATTATGTACTTGGAAAATTTTCACATAACGATTTTGAAATTATTGACAAAGTCATTGACAATGTTTGTGAGGCATTAATATCATTCATTGGCAACGACATCAGATACGTAATGAATAAGTATTCAAATAAGTTATAAAATGAATAAAATTTTAGAAACAGAATATATAGACCTTGTTAATCAATTAAAAAAAGTTTTTATTAATAACAACGTTGATATAAACAAAAAAATGCTACTAGGAATCAGTGGAGGACCTGATTCAATGTGGCTTTTATATTTATTAAAAGACTTTAATATTATTGTATCTTGTGTAAATTACGGCAAAAGATATGATAGCCATTACGATGAAAAATTAGTTAGATTGTTTTGCTTAGAAAATAATATTCCGTGTGAAATTCTAAACTTATCCCATTCAGATGATAACGCAAAAGGAAATTTTCAAACTATCGCCAGAGACGAAAGGTATGAATTTTACAAAGAGTTATATAAAAAACATGATTGTAATTATCTGATTTTAGCACATCATAAAGACGACTTTATCGAAACTGCAATAATGCAAAAAAATAGTAAAAGAGAGCCACTTTTTTATGGAATAAAAACAACAAATGTAATAAATGAAATGCTGATTTTCAGACCTATGATTGAACTATTTTATAAAGATGAAATTAAAGACCTATGTAATAAATTTTCAATACTTTTTGCAAGTGATTACACTAACGATTTACCAATTTATACAAGAAATCAAATACGTCTAACATTAAAAGCAGAAGATAAAAAATACAAAGACAATCTAATTGAACAATTCAATTTAATCAATAATAAAAATAAACAACAAGAAATTGAAATTAAAAACCTTTACGAAATCTGAAAAAATCAAGAATTTGATTGCGATAAACTTGATTATGAAAGTCCTAAATTATTAAATTTAATTTACTATTCTATAAACCAAAATTATCAAGGTATAGAACTTTCTAAAAATAAAATTATCAATATTATTGACTTTTTGAAAAGTAATAATCGAACATCTAAGTTCAAACTGAATAATAATAATTATTTAATAAAAATTAAAAACAAAGTTATTTTTTAAACACTACATTTTTAAAACAGTGAAAAAAACTACAAATAATTTATAATTTATTAATTATAAGAAAGGAGCATAAATGGAAAAAGAAAAAAAACCTAAGAAAAAATTTTCACCCTTATATTGGTTTTTAATTTTATTCTTAGTCATATTTTTTACTACGCTTATTATTTTTCTATATAACTATATCATTGAAGTAAATACTAACTATGTGCAGTTTTCTCAATTAGAAAAATTTGTTAAAGCAACTAAAAATCCAAATGATGACTTTTATATTCAGCAATGGTATGAAAATAAATATTCAGGAATTTTAAGTGTCGTTGTTTCTGGACCTGCTGAAAAAATTGGAGCAGTTTTGGGCAATACAAAATATTTTGGTGATACATATTCATTTAGCGTTGTTTTAGGTGGCGCATTCGATTCCTCTTTAGCAAACTCAGTAAAGAACTGAACAGGAATTGATAATTATTGAAATGCGTTACTAGAATTAACTAAAAATAATGGCAATGAATTGGGCAAAATTACTTTTGCCCCTGTACCTAAACCTTCAATTTTTAGCACCTATATATGACCAGCAATGATAGTAATGCTATTTGGTTCTTCAATAATAGGTACAATTATCGGCACAAAAATAATGCTTTCTAGAGGAAACTCGCTAGGAAATCCATTTAATAATAAATCTCTTGCTCAAAGAATTTACACAGATAAAAAATTCTCAGATATAGCCGGTAACGAAGAAGCAAAAGAAGAAGTTTCTGAATTAGTTGATTATTTAAAATATCCTAAAAAATACGAATCAGCGGGAGCTAGAATCCCTAAAGGTATCTTATTAGGAGGCCCTCCAGGTACAGGTAAAACTCTTTTAGCGAAAGCAACTGCTGGTGAGGCTAATGTTCCATTTTATTTTATCTCAGCATCTAATTTCGTTGAAATGTATGTAGGACTTGGAGCAAAAAGAGTTCGTGATATGTTCGCTGAAGCCAGAGATAATGCACCCGCTATTATATTTATTGACGAATTAGACGCCGTTGGTAGATCTAGAGGGGCAGGTATTGGTGGAGGAAATGACGAACGTGAACAAACATTAAACCAATTACTTGTTGAAATGGATGGTATTAAAGAAAACAGTGGAATTCTAATTATGGCAGCAACCAATAGAACTGACGTATTAGACCCTGCTTTATTAAGACCAGGTCGTTTTGATAGAACAATAACAGTAGGCTTGCCAGATATTAAAGAGCGTGAAGCAATTCTAAAATTACATGCTCGTGGTAAAAGAATTTCTCCTGATGTTAACTTTGCAATGTTGGCAAGAAGAACACCAGGATATTCAGGTGCTCAACTTGAAAACGTTATTAATGAAGCATCATTATTAAGCGTAAGGGAAAGAACAAACTATATTACAACTTCACAAATTGATGAAGCTATTGATAGAGTTATGGCCGGTCCAGCTAAGAAAAGCAGAACTATATCTGAAAAAGAAAATATTGCCGTTGCATATCATGAAGCCGGGCACGCTGTTGTTGGTATTAAATTAAAAGGTGGAAATAAAGTCCAAAAAATTACAATTATTCCTAGAGGTCAAGCTGGCGGATATAACTTAATGATGCCAGAGGAAGAAAAATACAATCGTTCAAAAAGTGAACTACTTGCAATGATTACTTCATTTATGGGTGGTCGTGTAGCTGAAGCTATAATTTACGGAGCTGAAAATGTATCTACTGGTGCAAGTGATGACATTGCTAAGGCTACAAGCATTGCAAGAAGAATGGTTACTGAATGAGGTCTTTCTGATTTAGGCCCAATCAAATATGAAGAAGATTCGCAAAATCCTTTCTTGGGCCGTGACTATATGAAAAGCGTTTCATTTTCTAATAAAGTCGGTCAAGAAATTGACGAAGAAATTAGAAAAATTATCTTGATGGCTCAAAAACAGGCATACGAAATTATTTCTGAAAATAGACAATTATTAGAACTTATTAAAGATGCACTTGTAATTAACGAAACAATTGTTGCTGAAGAAATTGAATATATCGAAAAGAATATGCAATTACCTCCTTCATTAAATAAAGTTAAAGAAGAATTAAAAACTGAATACTCAGAAAAAGAATTTAACGAATTATTCAATGAAGTATTGGGACAAAAAAATATTAAAGTTGATAATTATAAAGAACAATTGGAAAGTGAATTAAAAGAACAAAATTCAAAAAATAATAAAAATGAAGAAGATGAAGATCTATCTAATTAATTTAATATTGTTAGAATTTATAATTTAAATATAAACTCGGGCATAGATTGTCTGAGTTTTATTTTTTCTTATAATTATGATAAATTTAAAAATGGAGGTGAGCAAATTATTTAATAAAAAGCTCGCTCAAGGCGAACTTCATATTTATATAATAAACTATTGCTTAATATAAGCCCCTTCTCCGTCTTTCATTTGCCCGGTAGCTACTAAAATTATGTCAATCAAAGTCCAGATTCCAAAACCTCCTGCCGTTAACAATTTTAATATTCCTAATCCGATTCTACCTGCGTAAAAACGATCAACTCCTCATCCTCCTAAAAATATTGATAATAATAGAGTTGTTAGTCAATCTTTTTGAGATTTCATATAATTAAATTCCTTCCTTTTCAAATATTGTATATATTTAAAGATTACCACAATTCAAGCAAAGCAAGCAAAATTTCACAGTTAAAACAAATTTTAAATAAACAAAATCCAGCCTTTGACTGGATTTTGTTTATTTGTGGTACTTAATATTTTTCTTAATTGATATCCCTCGATAGATTTGTTCAATTAACATAACTCTAAATAGTTGGTGTGGGAATGTCATGTCTGAAAAACAAATTTTTCTATCAAATTTACTTTCATCAACGCCGTTACTACCGCCAATTATAAATGTAATATTATCTTCAATTAATAAATCAGAAAAGCCTTCACTATCTAGTTTTTTACCTCTCAATGATAAGTAAAAGACTTTTGAGTTCTTGGGAATTTTTTCTAAAATTAAATCTGTTTCTTTTTTAATTTTAAGTTCAATATTGTCATTAATAACTTCTTTAATTTCAATCAAATTAATTTGAGCAAAAAAAGATATTTTTTTTACATAGGAATCGTAGAGAGTTTTAAATTCTTTTGTCAATGACCCTACTGCTATAATATTAATCTTCAATATTTTTCTTTCTGTTATTTAAATAAAACATTAACATTTGAATATCTGCTGGATTTATACCGCTAATTCTCGATGCTTGTCCAATTGTTGTCGGTCTAATTTGTGAAAGCTTTTGGCGAGCCTCTGTTGCTAAATTGTCGACTTTTCAATAATCGATATCTTCAGGTAGTCTTAGTTTTTCTAATCTAAGCATTTTTTCAGCTGCTGTTTCTTGTTTTCTTAAATAACCAAATAGTCTAACCTGTATTGTTATTTCGTCAATATAAGGATAATCTGATCCTAAAACATCAACTGGATCAACTTCAGGATTTGCTAGTAATTTTAAATAAGATATACCGTTAACAACATTATACTTTTCACCCAAGTAACCTTTTGACGAAACATATTCATTCTTTAGTTTTTCAATTGTTTGTTGAATGTATTCGTATTTTTCAATAACCTTATTATACTCTTCGTCAGAGATCATTTTATTGTCGTGAGCATACTTCGATAAACGTTCATCGACATTATCATTTCTCAATAATAAACGATACTCTGCTCTTGAAGTTAACATTCTGTAAGGTTCGTTTGTACCTTTGGTAACTATATCATCAATCAATACGCCAATATATCCATCATTTCTCTTAATTTCCATAGCTGGCATATTATCTAATTTATTTGCAGCATTTATTCCAGCAATCAACCCTTGAGCAGCTGCTTCTTCATAGCCACTTGTTCCATTAGGTTGACCGGCAGAGAAAAAGTTTGCAATAATTTTCGATTCCAATGATTTATATAAATTTAATGGATTAATAGCATCATATTCGATTGCATACCCATATTTTTGAACTCTAGCATTTTCAAGTCCGGGAATTGAGGCGATCATTTCATCTTGAACGTCAGCTGGCATAGATGTTGATAAACCATTAATATACATAATGTCTCCACGAGCTGTTTCTGGTTCAAAGAAAATGTGGTGAGTTTCTTTTTCTTGAAATCTAACAATCTTATCTTCAACACTAGGACAGTAACGTGGGCCAATCCCTTTAATAATTCCTGAATATAGTGAACTTCTATCTAAGTTTCTTAATATTATTTCCTTGGTTTTTGCTGTTGTATGTGTTAAATAACAAGATGTTTGTTCATCTAATTTAATATTGCTTCTTGTTGAAAATGAAAGTTCTGTTTTATCTAAAACTTCTTTTTCAACTTTTGAAAAGTCAATACTGTCTGTATATATACGGCATGGTGTACCAGTTTTTAAACGTAAAATTTCGAAGCCATATTTTTCAAGGTTTTTTGAAAGTGTTGAACTGGTTTTTTCTCCATCTGGTCCGTCGTATTTAATTTCCTCTCCTCTTAAAATACGAGAATTCATATAAACACCAGTTGTCATTACAACGACTTTTGCTTCAAGGTCACCATGTTCAAGGGTTTTTACCCCTTTACATACTTTATTGTCAACAATTAAATCGCTTACTTCATCTTCAATAAGTGTAATATTTTGTTGTTTTAATATATCTTCTAAAATAATTTCTGAATATTTATCTTTATCTATTTGTGCACGTAGTGATCATACTGCTGGGCCCTTAGATGTGTTTAACATCTTTATTTGAATCATTGCTTTATCAGCAAAAAGCCCTTGCACACCTCCAAGCGCATCGATTTCACGAGTAATAATACCTTTTGCAGAACCACCAATTGATGGGTTGCAAGGTAGCATACCTAATTTCTTTGTGTTTAGAGTGACAAGAGCAACTTTAAAGTTTCTTTTTGCTAAAGCATATGTTGCTTCAATTCCAGCATGACCACCACCGATTACTATGGCATCATAATTGGATTTCATTATTTTTCCTTTTCTAATTAATTCTTAATTTCTTCAAGAATTTTTTCAATTCTTTGAGCATTAGGCTCAACTTCATCAATTAAGAATACTATTTCTGGTAATTTTTTATACTTTCAAGTTTTAGCAACAACTGAACGAATAAATGGAGACATTGAAGTTAATTTTTCAAAGTATCTAGCTTTATCTTTAAATAAGGTTACATAAACTTTTGCATGTGATCCATCTGTTGATAAAATAACGTCATTAATTGCAACGTTAGTTACATCAAAATCTTGTAGCTCATAAAAACTATTTCCGATTAATTCTAATAATAATTGGGTTTTTCTTTCGTGGTTAATTGTGTTCATATTAAACTAATACATCCTCATAAAATTTTAATTCATCATCTACTTCTATTTTATCAAATTCTTTTATATGAGTCCCAAAATCAAAACCTTTTTCAACTACTTTGACATCATTTTTTTCTCTCTTCAATGAATCTATTTGTCCTTTGTAAACTACTTTATTTCTTCTAACTACTTCAACTTTAGAGAATTCTTTAATTTGACCCGATGTTGCCATACATCCTGCGATTGTACCAACTTTTGAATAGAAGAACAATTGAATAACTTGTGCAGTTCCTATTAATTTTTCTTCATAAACTGGTTCTTTCATTGTTGTAATTAAAGCTTCTAGTTCTTCAACTATTTTATAAATGATGTTGTGTTTTGCAATTTTTATACCTTTTGATTCGGCTAATTTTTTTATTTCAGAACTTATTGCGTTATTAAACACATAAATTCTAGCATTCGATGTTTCTGCTAATAAAATATCGGCTTTTGTAATTTCACCTGCTGTTGAACGAATAACATTAACGGCGATTTCTTCATTTTTAATCTTTGAAAGTGTTTGTCTAATAGCCTCAGCTGTACCCTGAACGTCAGTTTTAATAATAACATTAACCGTTTTAATTCCATCTTGAATTGAAAATGCATTTTTTTCATTTAATTCTCTTTGTTTATCAAGATACGCTTTTTCTTCAGCTAATTTTTTAGCAAATTTTTCGTCGCTAATTACAATAAATTTATCTCCAGATTGAGGATTTTTTGCAAGACCAGTTATAACGCAAGGTGTACCTGGTAAAGCCTTTGCCAAAGGTTTTCCTTCAACAGTTGTTAAACTTCTAATATTACCGTATTGTCCACCAGCAACTATAAAATCTCTTGGCAATAGTGTTCCGTTTTGAACAATAATAGTTGAAACTACTCCACGTCCCTTGTCAATACGTGATTCAACAACTGTTCCAATTGGATCTCTGTTTAAATTTGCTTTTAAATCTAATAAGTCTGCTTGTAAAAATATTGCTTCAAGTAAAGAATCAATATTGTGGTTATTCATTGCTGAACCATAAATAAATTGGTATTCACCACCTCATTCTTCACAAATAATATCATGCTCTGAAAGTTGACTTTTTACTTTCTCAGGGTCAGCACCTGGTTTATCCATTTTATTAACAAATATAATAATCGGAACATTAGCAGCTTTAGCGTGGTCGATTGCTTCAATTGTTTGAGGTTTAACACCATCATCAGCTGCGACAACAATAACTACTATATCAGTAACTTTAGCTCCCCTAGATCTCATTTCTGTAAATGCTTCATGACCTGGTGTATCTAAAAAAGTAATTTTACGATCATTATGTTCAACTTGATATGCACCTGTATGTTGAGTAATCCCACCAAATTCACTATCCAAAATATTACTTTTTCTAATTCTATCAATTAGTGTTGTTTTACCGTGGTCAACATGGCCCATGATTGTAACAATTGGAGGTCTCTTAACTAAATCATTAGGATCTTCAACAATTTCTAACTTGTCAAATAAATTTTGTGCATCGACGTTGTCTTCTTTTTTGAAATCTAAATTATAGTGTAAACATAACTCAGCGATTTCTTCTTCGTTCAATGTCGTGTTAATTGTTTTCAATAAACCTTGTTTAAAATAGTGAGTTAAAATTTCTGAAACTGATTTTTTAATCTTATTAGCAAATTCAGAAATTGTTAATGGTCCACTAAAAATGAATACACCATCTTCTAATTTTGTTTCAACTACGTTAAGTTGTTGTTTAAGACTTTCTACATTTGATTTTCTTTTGTTGTTTTGTTTACTCATTCTTCCACCTCTTTCCGTATTGAATCATATGCATCTAAACTAACGTTTTGTCTAAATGCTCGATTTAATAATTTCTTTTTAAAAACCGTATCTATCTGTTCTATATTTTTTAAACAGTAGGCACCGCGTCCTGGTTTTTCTAAATATGGATCGAAACTAATTTCGTTATTTTTATTTTTAGCAAATCTAACCATTAAATTCACATCATATATTTGCGAATCAACAATCGATTTACGACTATATTTTTTATCAGTCTTCATTATCTAAATCACTTAGATCAATATTTTCTAGACCAGCACTTAAATCATCATCTTTTTTGAAATCTTTCATCTTTGTAGATGTTATTTTTTCATAGTCACGTTCTTCTTCTTCTCTTTTTACCATTTCGGCAATTGATTCTGAATAAGGATCGTAATCATCAATTTCATCTGATTCTGAATTTTCTAAATCTTCCTTAATAGTTTTCAAAGTTTCCTCAATAACATTATCAAAATCGCTTGCAAATATTTGTTTTTCAAATTTATCGTCTCTTTCTTGTGCTTTTTGACGAAGTTCTGCTAAATCTTGGTCAAATTCATCAATGTTAAAATCATTTTCAAATGTATTGAAACTTGGTGTTTTAGCTTTAGGTTTTTTCTTAAATGTAGTTTCAAGTTTTCTACCTACTTCTAATTCTTTTAGCTCTTCAATAGAAACGTTTCCATGATCAAAGTTATATTCAATACCTTTTTCATCAGCCTGAGCTTGTGAAAAAATATCTAATCTTGCTTTTGTTAATTCTGAAGCTAAAGTAACGTTTTGTCCTTTTTTACCAATAGCCAATGTATGTTGCGTATTTGGAACAATAACTGTATAAGAAGGATAACTACCTTTGCCCTCACCAGCTTTTATAACATCGATAACCTTTGAAGGGCTAATCGCATTTTTAATATATGTATTTAAGTCATCTGAATATAAAATAATATCAATTTTTTCGCCTTTTAGTTGTCTTGAAATTGCTTCAATTCTTTCTGAATTTGTTCCAATTATTGCGCCTAATTCTTCCATTCCCTCTGGAGCATCTTGTGATTTTCTAATTGCAATTTTTGCCCTCTCTCCTGGAATACGAGCAATTTTAACAATTTCAATAAAGCCTTGCGCAACTTCTGGAATTTCTTTTGCCATTAAATTTTGAATTAATTTAGACTCAACTGATGAAACAACAACCTGAGCATGTTTCGATTCAGGTTTAACTTCTTCTATATAAACATCAATAACGTCCCCTGGTTTTAATTTACTAATAAATCTATGGTTTGTTGATGAAGGGGGCATGTATGCTTCTGTACCATCAATTAATTCCAACATAATTCCACTTTTATTAAATGATGTAATTTTTGCCTTAGTAATATCTCCAACTTTGTCTATATATTTTTGACATACTAATTTCTTTTCTAGCTCTCTTAGTGATTGATTAAATACTGAAAGAATTTTAATATAATCACGTTTTGTAAAAGCTTCGAAATCAATTTCTGTTGAAATATGATCTCCAACTTCAATATCTTCATTAATTTTCTGAGCATCAGAAAATGCCACTTCGACACATGGTGTTAGCATATCTTTTTCTTCGTCATTAATTGGATCTTCTACAACCGTTTTATTGTGATTGATAATATTAAATTTATGATTTTCATTATCAAAGATAAATTCCAATTCAGCTTCTTCATCGTACTGCTCTAAAATAACTTTAGAAATAGCATCTTTAAATAAATTTAAAATACTTTGTTCGTCGATTCTTTTGATTTGAGATAAGTTATAAATTTGTGTAAAAATTTCATTTGCTTTTTGATTTGAACTATTTGATTCTGACATTTTATTCTCCTTTTTAATATTTAAGCCTACCATTTTTATTGAAAAAGGTTAGCCAATAATGGCCAACCCTTCAAATCTGTATAAAAATAGTACCTTTATTATATACAAAAACCCTTAATATTTTAAAAAATATTACATTTATCAGTAATGTGAATTCTCAAATATTTTGCTACATTGTAATTCTCAATCATTTTGCAACATCCTATAGTTTAAAATCATTATAGGAGGTAAAGTGAAATATAAAAAAATAGAAATCCAGAATTTAACAGATTTTGAGAAAAAAAGAAAAGATATTTATACAGATATAACTAATGGAAAATTAAAAATAAACCAAATCGCCATAAAACACGAGGTTAGTCGTTTTACAGTTTCTAAAATTAAGAAATCTATAAATTTTGACGGAACATTTAATGTCTCGCACAAAAATAAAGGAAATAAATATAGACAAAAGTTTAGCGATGATCTTGTAGATTCTGAAATTGAAAAGATCAGAGATTTTAGCTCTTTTGTTTTTGATCAACCTACAGATAGAACTAAAAATGTTACTATGGCTATTTATTATAGAACAAAAGGTTCAATAATGTCTTTAAAAACTCTTTACAGACGTACTTTAAAAAGAGGATATGCAACAGAACACTCGCACAAATCAACTAGAAAAGAAGCTAAAAGAAACGCAAGAAATATTTTAAATGACGCAGTTCCAGAAACAATATTTTATTATGCAATAAATAGCAGATTAGAGAATCTTAAAACAATAGAGAAAAATGCGGTAATAAAAAATACCTGGAAAAATCTTTCTCCAGGCATGATCGTTGAGATCGATGCTACGCCAGACACAATGGGGTTGGGTGAAACTTTTCATACTTACCACGCTATTGACCCTGCCACTGGTAGGCTTTTAGCAGTCCATGTGTCTAAAGAAGAAACCAATATTGGTTATATGAATCTGCTTGAAAAACTTTTTAGAACACACGGAATTCCGCAGATTATAAAGACCGATAAAAGAACAACTTTTTGAAAAAAAGAGTCTTCATACACACCTATTACTGAGTATTTGCGATCTTTAGGCATCGAAGTTCAATCTTCTAGTGTTCCGCAATTTAAGTCTTTTGTTGAAAGGTCTTTTAAAACTGCTCAATTAAATTATCCCATATTCTTTAAAACAAAGAATATAAAACATTGAACAGAAATAAGTAAGATTGAAGACGAATTAATAAATCACTTTAATTCTATATCTCCAAAATTAGAAAGAAATAGTGATAAAAACTGTTTTAGAAAAATAAATGAAGGCGACCCTGGTTGGTATGTTGATTATCATTTTAAAAATAAAACTCATTCAGGTGCAGTTAAATACCTAAACGAATATTATGCCCCAGTTGATACTAACGGCAATAGAGTTAATTTTTCAAAAAAAATAAAAGTTTTATTTTGTATGAACTCAAGTGGTGAATATTTTTTCAAAACTCCAGAAAATCGTTACAAAGCAAGCAGTGATTTATCTAACTTTAACTCACAAGAGATTTTTTTAATAGGCAAAAATCTTGACGTTTGAGATGATTTGGCTTATAAATTAAGTTTGATAGTCGTAACGCATAAGTCAGTAGTTTCAACATTTACTGATAAGTTTAATTACTTGATTAGAAATTTAGAAAAATTTAAATTAAATACTTCGGGTTTAAAAGAAGAAATGAACCACTTAAAATCAATGTTTAAAAACGCAATTAAAGAAGTAGATAATAACCTATCTGAATATTTTAAGTAGATTTTAATTTTTATTTTAAGATATACAGATTTAAAAAAAATAATAGCAAAGTATAACACTTTGCTAATTTTTCCTGATTACTGGCTTAAATTTTTAGGTCTTAAAAAATAAATTTGATATCATAAGTTTAATAAACATTTTTAAACTATAAAAATGTTGCAATTTGATTAAGAATTAACACTTAATATTTTAAAAAATATTACATTTATCAGTAAAAATTCAATTATTTTGTCAATAAATCGTCAACTGTTTGTTTTGAAAAATTTTTGACTAAATATGATCCGACAACAGCTAAATTAACACCAGCTTCAAAACAATATTTAATATTTTCTTGTTTAACGCCGCCGTCAATTTGTATAATTGCTGCGCTTTTTTCTTCTTTAATAATACCTTCTAGTTCTTTAACCCTGTCATAGCTTATTTCCATAAATTTTTGACCGCCAAATCCTGGTTCAACGCTCATAATTAATGAAAGTGATAAATCTTTAATAAATGGACGTAAAACTTCGACATTTGTTGAAGGTTTAATTGCTAAACCAATTTTCACATTATCTTTTTTAGCTTTAGCAATTAAAGATGTTAATTTTTCTTTATCCATTGCTTCATAGTGAAATGTTAAAATATCGCCAATATTTTTATACATTTCATAATATAACTCAACATCTTCAACCATTAGATGTATATCCATAATGTGCTTAGGACAATTTTCATAAACACTTTTAATTTCTTCAAAAGTTAACGCTGAGTTAGGAACAAATTTATTATCCATTACGTCATAATGTACATTATTAACTCCCCACTCAGTTAATTGAGTAATATAACTTATTAAATTATTTTTAGGAACATCCAATACTGATGGACTAATTTTTTTCATACTTCTCCTTTAATACTTAATTGGTTCGTCGATTAATCTTTTTAAAAAACTAATGTAATTATTATATCTTTCTAATTTGATTATACCTTCAGAAACTTGTCTTTTTACTTCACAATCATTTTCTGATTCCATGTAATGCTTGCAACTTCTAAATTTACAATTAACTGATGCTTCTTTAAAGGCTTTAAATGCTTTTGGCAATTCATCAACGGTTAGATTAAATTCTATTGATGAAAAACCTGGCGTATCAATTATTTCGCCACCATTAAAGTCAATCAAACTGACTTCCCTAGTCGTATGCTTACCACGGTTTAAAGCCTTTGATATCGCTTGTGTTTCAAATTTCGTATTTGCTAAATAATTAATTAATGTTGTCTTTCCAACTCCAGTTTGACCTACAAAAAAACTTGTTTTATGCTTAAATAATTCCTTTAGTCCGTCAAAGCCTTGATTAGTTTCATAATTTATTTCAAAAACCTGATAACCTTGTTCTTTATAAAAATTGATTTTTGATTCACTAGTCAAATCTTTTTTAGTTAAAACAATAATTGGTGTTACATTTTTATTTTCAATAATAATTAAGAATTTATCAACTAATAATGAACTAAACTCAGGTTCAACTAGTGACATAACCACAATTGCTTGATCAACGTTTGCAATTTTTGGCCGTATAAAAAAGTTTCTTCTTCCTAAAATTCTATGTATTAATTCACCTTTTTCAAACTCTACATTATCGCCAACAATTGGCTTCATATCTAGTAAGCGCAATTTTCCTGAACCTCTTACGCGATAAATTTGATGATCTTTAAAAGATTTAACATCATAAAAACCGGCAACAGATTTTACAATTTTTCCCTCTTCCATAACTAAAATTTAATTACTCCTTTTAATAATAATATCAATAAAACAATCACAATTGCAATCAGTATTCCACCAATTGATAAAAATATTGTTAACATCTTTTTATGTCTAAATGTTGGCGTATCTTTTTTTATTGTCTTGTTATTTAAATTAATTTTTTTATCATTAGATCTTTTAGCTGACAAACACATTTCTAAATCTTCATAAATTTCTTTGACATTTTCGTATCTTTGATCTGGGTATTTAGCCGTACACTTAATTATGATATTTTCTAAAGCCTGTGGAATAACGATGTGATTTTTTTCGTTTATCGAAGGTAAGTCATCATTAATATGCGCTAACATAACCTCATTTTGATCACTGCCATTAAATGGAACTCTACCAGTCAACATTTCATACATCATAATCCCTAAAGAATATATATCACTTTTGATTGAAGCATTTGATTTTCTACTCAATATCTCGGGTGCTAAATATTGTATTGAACCTACTGCTTTATTTTCAGCAGTAACACGATTACTATTTTCAGATAAAGATATTCCAAAATCAATTAGCTTAACAACATTGGTCCCGTTTTCTATTAATATATTGCTTGGTTTTAAATCACGGTGAATAATATTTTTATCATGTATCTTCTCTAATGCCATACAAATTTCTTTTGAATAATTAACAGTAGATTGAACATCAATTTTGCTTTGTTTTGCAATAATTGACTTAAGTGATTGCCCATCAATTAATTCCATTGCATAATAACATTCATTATTGCTAATATAAGAACCTAGAATTCTAACAATATTAGGCGAATTAATAACTTTTAAAATATTTATCTCGTTTTTAAAACGTTCTTGGTCAATTCTTTTTCTATCTAAATCATCACCAAGATTCAATATTTTTATCGCATAACGTTTATTATTTTTTTTAAAAATACCCGAATATATAAATCCGTAACCGCCGCTACCAATTTTTTCAAAAGATTCAAAATTCTTATTAAGATTTTCAAACTTACTTAACTCTTTAAATTCATTTTTACTATTCATCTATAACTCCAAAATAACAACACTTAAATTATCTTTACTTTCATTTTCAATGGCCTTATTTATTAAATTTGAAGCCTTCTCTTCTAAATTATTATCGCTATTTAAAATACTTTTAAATTCTTCGCTATCAACATTATCATGTAAACCATCAGATGTTAAAATCACATATTTTAACAAACCTGAAGGTTCAATACAAAATGAATCTCACTGCATAATTTTTTTAGGGCCTAAACAGCTTACTAATTTATTGGCATCCGGGTGTAATCTAGCTTCTTCTTCATTTCATTTTTTTTCATTTACCAAATAGTTAAAAAAGTTTTGATCTCTAGTAATTTGAATTAACTTTTTGTCATACACATATGTTCGTGAATCCCCAACATTAAATACATACATCTTTTTAGTTATATTAAAAACGAGAACAGCAGTTAATGTTGTTCCCATATCTATAAATATATTATTTTTTCTTGCATAATTAATTAATACTTCTTTTACGAAGTTTAATGTTTTATTAAATCATTTACTAATTTTCAAACTATCATTAGCTTGCATATCGATATCAAAATTTAACTCGAAACTTTTTTTAAAATTTTCACATGTTAATTTTGAACATAAAGAACCACCAAAATGTCCGCCCATGCCGTCACATAGAATAGCAAAAGTTCAATCGCCTTTACTAATAAAGCTGGCGTAATCTTGATTTTCTGGTCTAAAATTTCCTTTTTCGCTTTTTATGCAAACTTCCATAATTGTTAATTAAGCCTTTCTTCCTTCTGAAACTTCTTCTTCAGCATTTAGAATATCGCTAAATTCTTTTTTAATGATTTCCTTGATTTCGTTTGCAGTTTGCTCAATATCATTATTAATTACTACATATTGAAATAATGTTGAGCAACCTATTTCTTCGTGAGCTTTATTCAATCTTTTATTAATTAATTCATCACTTTCTGTATTTCTTCCACCAATACGTTTTTCTAACTCTTTAAATGAAGGTGGCATTAGAAAAATTGAACAAATTTCGTCTTGTTTACCTTCTTTTTTATAGTAGTCAATAATTTGTTTTGCTCCGTTTGTTTCAATTTCTAAAAATGGAATTTTACTTTGTTCACAAATTCTTGTAATTTCTGAATAAAGAGTTCCATAGTAATTATCAAAATGCATTGAATATTCGATTAAACGATTGTCAGCTAAACAGGCGTCAAATGTTTCTTTAGAAACAAAATAATAATGAACTCCGTCTACTTCACCCTCTCTAGCTTTTCTTGTTGTCATTGAAACTGATAATTTCAATTTTAATGATTTGTCTTCAAAAAGAAGTTTTTCAACTGTTCCTTTTCCAACTCCGCTTGGACCGGCAAAGATAATTAATTTTTTGTTCATATATCCTCCCATATTGTTTTGTATGATTAATTAAAAATTGTTTTGTAGATAGTAGATGTAAATTTTACCATATTTTTTTACTTTTGTTATCCGATAATCTTGATAGTCGTATTTTAAATCTGATCAGTCACTTTCAACGATAATTAATCCGTCATTTTTAATGATTTTGCGTTCTATTATTTTGTTAAGGCATTCCAACAAAAGTTCTTTATCTTTAAAAGGTGGATCAAGATAAATATAGTCATAAAATTCAGAAGGCGCTTTATTCAAAAAGCTCAAAGCGTCAGTATTAAAAACATCTAAATTTTTTTCACCAAGACTTGCTTTGTTTTTTAAAATAACATTGAAAGCTTCACGATTTTTTTCAATACATGTTGCATGTTTTGCTCCACGTGACAAAGCTTCTAAACAAAACGAACCACTTCCTGAAAAAAGATCTAAAAATTCTTTTCCCTCAATACTAAATTGAATTGATGAAAAAATCGCTTCTCTAGCCCTATCAATAGTCGGTCTGGTAATTGATTTATTTGGTTGTTCAAGTAATCTTGAACGATATTTTCCTGCTATTATTCTCAACATATTAATACAATTATAGATGTTATAATTCAATAAAAACAAAATATAATATAATTTTCTTTAAAAAGGAGTTAAATTATGAATAAATATCCAAAGAATAACAAAACACCTAAAAGAAGTTTTCCAGTATGGGCAATAATTTTAATTGTCTTAACTTCTTTTACGTTCATTGGAATTTTGTTTATTCTCGGTTTTTTTGCTCTTAAGAATACATTAGTAATAAATGAAACAAATCCATTCCCAATTGTTAAAAATTTAGATAAAGACGCTTTAAAAACTAATGAAAAAGTTATATATGACGAAAAAAATAAATTTGAAACTATTAACCCAAATTATGCATATGGAAATTTAAGTATTACTGAATACCCATTTCATATTGACGAAAAAAATAAAAAAGATTATTTCTTAGGTGAACATGGTCATGAAATTTTGAATAATATGTTTAAACTAAGAGCTAATTTCGGGCCCGAAATAAACGCTTTAAGAAAAGTTTATATTAATAAATCTTTTCCAGAAAAATCTATCTGAGACGGTGTAAATGGTTTATATCTGCCAACTTCCTCAGTTATTTATATCAACATTTCAAACATTTTAAAAACATATGGATACAAAGTTTACGATTTAACCCTAGAACAAAGAGTTGAACTGATACTTTCGGTTTTAATTCATGAATATTCACACCACATTGATAATGTTTATAACCAAGCAGTCAAACCAAGTGACCCATATGCTAACAATAACTACATTGATAAAAGACGTAATAATGAACAAATTTCGGTTAATAAAAAATTTACTGATAATTTTATAGAAGCCTTAAACTATAAAATACCAAATAAATATATTGAAACAACTCAAAGAATTCCGAATACCAATAAACTAGAAACCGTATCTACTCCTTTGGTTAGAGATAATAATGATATTCGTTTAAATAGAGGATTATTCACTGAACCCAACGCTATATTTTCTAAATTCTCAAACTATGACTTATTCAAAATTGCCAATGTTCCACTGAATAAAGAAGAAGAAAAGTTATATTCTTTAATTGATAAAAATAATTTCTATTTCAACAACTCATCAGATAACCTTATTCGTTTTTCAGATCCTGTTAAATTAAAAGACATTAAATATAGCTATTCACTTGCAGAACTTTTCCCTAGAGAACTTTTAAAAATGTCATATACATCAAATCCAAATTTATATTATTACAATACCGATATGTTTGATAATTATTTATACTTCTTTAATCCGGAAAATCGCAAGCCTTATTTAACTGCTATTGGAGATGATATCATTAAAATGGTTGCTCCAAGGGCTTTTAAAAACAATATTAAAATTTATTCATCTAATTGAGTTTTTGATTCTGAACTAAAATCTTTTTATAGCGAAAATAATAAATACACATTTTATAAAATCAAAAGAAATAGAGCTCTTGCACAATTGTTTTCAGCTTATGTTGATTTAATGGGATACAGACAAGCTATAAGCTACATTGGAAATAACAATTGAAATCTAAATGATGATCTTGAATACTCACCGGATAAAGACAATGTAAATCTAGCTGGATATTTAAAATTTAAGCGCGAAGATCTTAATGAGAAAAATGTTTTAAAATATAAGGTATCAATGTTAATAGGAACAAATGATGATCCTAAGAAAAATACAAAAGTTTCGTTAAATCAAACTGGTTACAATTACATTGCTAAAAGTTTTTGAAACCAACCTTATGTAAATTTAAATGGAGTTAGAGGAACATATAGTGAAAAAGATTTATATTCACTTAATAGTGAAGAAAATTATGAATATGTTGCTTACTACTCTGATTCGGTTGCAATTAAAAAACTTGATTCACTAACACATAATGAAAAATTAAACATCAATCTTTGAATTGACAGAAATAAAAATAATGAAATTGAGGCAGATGAAGTTGAAAGTATACTAAATAACTCTTCAATCATCTCTTCTGAGCAAAACGATTATTATAATGTCGAAAAACATAATAAAAGAACAATAACAAATTACAGAAATTATTTCTACTATGCTTCATGAACGATGCCTCAAAGAGTTATCTCGATCAAAAAAGATGAGAATAATAATCAATATTTTGAATTCAAATATTACTAATAAAACCGGCTAATTGGCTGGTTTTTTATAAATTAAAAACACACTCTTTTTAATAAGTGTGTTCAATATTTTTTATAAAACATCATTAAGATTTTTCAATAGCTTCTTTTAATTTTTCAGATATACGTTCAATAACTTTAACGGAAACTGAGTTTCCTGCCTGTTGATATAAATGTGAATCGCTAATGTCGCCTAATTTAAAATCTTCTGGAAAGCCCTGAAAATTAAAACACTCTCTCGGTGTTAATTTTCTTATATTATCATTAACTTTTATTAAGGGGACATTATGTCCGCCTGTTCCCATATTAGCTGTTAATGTTGGAGAAACATTCGATTTGTTTTCTCTAACATATTTTCTTCTTCATTGATAAATTGTGTTTTCTTTTGTTATTTCTTCTTTAATTAAATCAAAATGTTTAAATCTTTCATCGTAATAATATTTTCGATCAACATCTTGCAATAGCATATCAGATATTGATTTTGATAACTCAATCTCGTCTGGAAAATCAAAATTTTCGTAAACTTTCTTATTTTTAAAAGCCAATATGTATATTCTTTCTCTATTTTGAGGAGTATTTCCGTATTTCATAGTATTAAGTACTTTGTGTTTAACATAATAACCAGCGTTTTCCAAAGAATTCAAAATAACCTTGAAAGTTCTGTTTTTATCATGTGTAACTAAATTCTTAACATTCTCTAAGAAAATAATTTCAGGTTTCCTATATTTAAAGATTCGTTCAAGTTCAAAAAATAAATTACCCCTACCCTTTTCGTCATCAAATCCTTGACGGTAACCTGCAATCGAAAAAGCTTGACAAGGGAAACCTGCTAATAACATATCAAAATTTGGAATATCGTTTTCATTGACCTGACGAATATCTCTATCATCTACTTTTATATCAAAATTTTGTTCATATGTTTTAATCGAATTTTTATTAAATTCATTAGAGTAAACAACATCAATTAATTTTGAAAATCCCAGTTCAATGCCACCCACACCTGCAAAAAAACTAGCAGCTCTGATTTTCTTCATCATTCTCTCCTTTAAAATATACATCACCTGAATTCATATCAATTATTGCATACTCTTTTAAATTATTTTTGTTAATTATTGATTTTATAATTGAGAATCTTGGCCGTTTTCCAAATTTCTTCTGTTCATTAAACGATAAATTGTGATTTACTAAAATATTATTTAAGTAATTTATATCTATTCTATAGCAATAAAATCTATCATTTTCAATATCTAATCTCATAAATTCAAGAATATCAAATTCAGACCTTGGACCAAAAGAAGTCAAATCGTCATAGAAATTACTGGTTGCTTTAATTTGAACTTTTCTATTATCTTTTGATATAGCATCTTCACTTCCGCCCTTAGATGCCATTAGTTTATAATCATTAATAATACAACATAAAGTCTCGGTTATAATTTCATGCAAATTTAAACCTCTAGTGTAATAAGATTTTATCATTAAGTTTAATTCTTTTCATCTAAAATAAATGTCAAAAATTTGAATATTTTCATTATTTTTGATATTTATCTTTTTAATAAATTCTTTAATCAAGTTCAACTCCTAATTCTATTAAATAATCCCTAATTTCAATAGCTTCTTCAAACTTTTTGTTTTTAGCCAGTTCTTTCATTTTTCTAACCATGTTTTCAATAAATTTCTTATTATGAATCATTCTTGAACGTTCTTTTTCAATTGTCAATTCATCATATAACAGACTACCCTGAATAGGTGGGGCTATTGGCTTAATAATTGTTTTGGGAATAATATTATTTGCTAAATTATAAGCCTGTTGAATTTCACGTTTCTTTTTATTATCATCAATGGTATTTTGCATGCTCGATGAAATTTCGTCAGCATAAAAAATTACTTTTCCATGGTCATTTCTGGCGGCTCTACCAACTATCTGAATAAGACTACGTTCATCACGCATCAAGCCAGCGCTATCAGCATTTAAAACACAAATTAAACTAACTTCAGGTAAGTCAATCCCTTCACGCAGTAGATTAATACCAATAACGACGTCAAATTTGCCCATTCTAAGGCCTTTTAAAATCTCGTTTCGTTCAAATATTTTAAAACGGTCATGAATATAGGCAGATTTAATTTTATGTTCTTGTAAATATAACGAAAGTTCTTCTGCATTTTTTTTAGTTGTTGTTAATATTAAAGTACGCTCATTTTTCTTAATTTGTTCTTTAAGATTATCATAAATATCTTGGATTTGACCCTCTTTAGGTCTTATTTCAATTATAGGATCTAATAAGCCTGTTGGTCTAATATATTGAGTTGTCACTTCGCCTTCAGTTTTTTCAAGCTCATAATCGCCAGGAGTTGCAGACATATAAATTCTAGGAAACTTAAATGATTCATATTCATCAAACATTAAGGGGCGATTATCTAAGGCTGATGGCAATCTAAACCCAAAATCGACTAAAGTTACTTTTCTGGAACGGTCTCCGTTATACATACCGTTAAGTTGTGGAATCATTAAATGACTTTCATCTACATAAATAACCGCATCTTCTGGTAAATAATCAAACAATGTATATGGACGGTCTCCTTCATCGCGACCATCTACATATCTAGCATAATTTTCCATTCCATTGACATAACCAAATTCCAAAATTGAATCAATATCATTTAAAGTTCTATCCTTAATTCTTTGCGCTTCTAAATATTTTTCTTTATTTTTAAAAAATTCTATACGATCGTCTAATTCAACTTTAATTGCCTCACACATTTTCTCAACATTATTAGAATTAACTGTATATGTTGTCGCTGGAAATATTGTTAGTGATTTTTTAACTTCAACTAAATCTTTTGTTAATGGATCAATATAAGTTATTCTTTCAATTTCATCACCGAATAACTCAATTCTTATGTTGTACTCTAAATTATAACCAGGACAAACTTCAATAATATCGCCTTTATTATAAAACTGTCCTCTTGATAAATCAGTTTTAACATTTTCATAACCCATTTTAATTAATTTTATTTTTATATCTCTTAAACTAATTTTTAACCCTGTCTCAATTGGAAAAAAATTCTTGCGATATTCCTCTGGATTAAATTCACCATATATTGAAGCAACTGATGCAACAACAATTGTGTCATGTCTTATTGACAATGCATTAATTGCCGACATTCTCATTGCTTGTAATTCTTTATTATTTTTACTTGTTTTTTCAATATATAAATCAGATTTAGGTATGTAAGCCTCAGGTTTATAATAATCAAAATAAGACACAAAATATTCAACTCTGTTGTTTGGGAACAGTTCTTTTAATTCGCTATAAAGTTGGCTCGCAAGTGTTTTATTGTGACATATAACTAATGCGGGTCTGTTAACCTCGTTAATTACATTTGCAATTGTAAATGTTTTACCAGACCCAGTAACACCTAATAAAACTTGATGTGGCTTATTACTATTTATTCCTTCAACCAGTTCTTTAATTGCCTTAGGTTGATCTCCAGAAGGTTTATATTTAGATATTAATTCAAATTTTTCCATATTGAAATTTTACAATATTTTACATTTTTAAATATCTTATGACTTAAAAGCTGTCCTTTATTTTAACTTTAGTAATATTATGATAAAATAATAAACATGAAAAAAAGCAAAGTATTATTTTTAAGTAGTTTAGCAATTTTAACACCTTCAATTACCGGTATTGTTGCCATCTCTTGTGGTGGAGAAAAAGCTAACCAATTCGCAGACCAATTTGTAAACGGTTCAAATGCAACAAAATATTGATCAGAACAAACTAAAACACTTGACTTGTCAAAAGCTGATATAAAAGAAATTCCAGATGGCGCATTTTCTTTTAAAGCATTATCGAATTTTGCAATAATTCGTTCAGGAAGTAATGTTACAATAGGAAATATTGCAAGCGGTTTGGTTGATTGAGAATTAAGCAAGTCAAACACAAAAATTGGCGTTAACGGATTTAACATTGAAAACCTTATTTTACCAGCAAGTCTAGAAAAGATCGGAGCTGGCGCATTTAGTGGGTTAGGCAAAATAAAAACTGTTGTATTTGGAGATAAATTAACAACTATTGGCGATGAAGCATTTAGCCAAAACGCTATTGAAAAATTAGAATTGCCAGCCTCAGTTAGTTACATTGGAAAAAGAGCATTTTCACAAAATGCTATTGCATCATTAAATTTAAACGCCGCAACAAAAGTTACAATATTAAACGAAGGTGTATTCTCACAAAACAAGCTAACAGAAATTGATTTAAGCAATATTATTAGAGTTGAGAGTGGTGCTTTAGCCCAAAACAGTTTAACTGATGTTACAATTTCACAAGCAACAATTTTCTTCTCACCTCAAACATTCGACTATATTGGCGCAAACGACAACTCAACAAAAGTTGCAATCACAGTTCAAAATAACGAAGGAATTTTAAACGCATTAAAATCTGCAAAAGAATCAAACCCTAAACTTCTTTACACTTTAACAAATTCTTAATAATATATAAATTAAAACGCGGGTGTCCCGCGTTTTCATATACTTTTATTCTTCGTCATCTGACAATGAATTTTCACTCATCGTCATATATTCAGTAAAGTTTGATAAATCTTCCATTTTAAAAACATGTAAACTAACTAATGATTTAACAAATCAATCCATTTTTTTCAAATGTTCAATTGCTTTAAAAATCTGTAATAAATTATTAATAGATCTTGAAAAATAAAAACTATTAGATAGTCAATGAAAACCATAGTGTCTTAAAATATCTCTAACATCTTCATAAGCTTGTTTATGGTTATTATCAGAGCCATAAGCTTGTTTTAAAACTTCTTTATTCAAATAAAAAACTAAGCCGTACATAATTTACAGTCCTCCTTAATTTCATTATATTATTGTAACATTAGATTTATTCTTAATTATTATATCACAACAATTATATATTGAAATACAGCAATCCTTAACATAGATATAAATTAGGTCATAATTTTTTAAATATTGAACATATAATAAAACTATAATTTTTACCCTTAATTGATTAAAAATAGTTATTTTCCTTTGTTAAAGCACTTTAAGAAATTACAAAGGTTAACTTTACTAAATTTTTCTTTTTCTTATAATAAAAACAGTAGATATATTCCGTGATAAGGAATAATCTACTGTTTTTATTAAATCCAATTACAAATTAATCAGAAACTTTAGCGTTGCCTTCTTCATCTACCATTTTTTTAGCTTCTGCTAAATTAACGCTAAAGAAGGTTGTAACACCACGTTTTTGCATTGTGGCACCGTATAGTTTATCAACTCTTTCCATTGTACCTTGACGGTGAGTAATAACAATAAATTGAGTATCTTTTTTAAGACTTTGCAAGAATTCGGCAAATCTAATAACATTAGCTTCATCTAATGCCGCCTCAACTTCGTCAACAATACACAATGGTAATGGTTTTGCTTTTAAAATTGAGAAAAGTAATGAAATAGCAATAAGAGCTTTTTCTCCACCTGAAAATAGTTTTAAATTCTTAACAGATTTTCCAGGAGGCTGAGCAATAACATCAATACCCGATTCAAGAATATTATCTGGATCTGTATATCTAATTTCGGCCATACCACCACCAAACATTTTTGCAAATACATGTTTAAATTCGTCATTTACAAGTGATACAGTTTGAGTAATTCTTTCAACAATGATTTTATCCATTTCATCAATAGCCTCTTCAATTGTTGCTTTGGTTTTGATAATATCTTCTTCTTGTTCTTTTACTTCGTTATATCTGTTTTGAACTTCTTCAAGTTGTTGAATTGAGTCTTGATTAATATGACCTAGTTCTTTGATGTCTTGTCTTAGACTTGTTACTAATTTTCTTGCTACATCAAAATCGATTTCAGGATTATATAATTCTTTGGCCGCTTCAAATAGCATTCCATATTGAACTGATAATCTTTCTTTAGCATATTGAATAGCCGCTTCAGCCTTTGCCTTTTCAGATATTTTTTGTCCGTTATCTTTTAGTAATTGATTTAAATCACTGTCAATTTCAGATTTTTCAAGAATTAAATTATTAACTTCTTTTTTAGCGGTACTAAATAAATCATTTTGAGAAATTCTTAAAGCGGTTAAATCGCTACGTTTTAATATTAGTTTTTGAATCTCTGCTGTTATGTCAACAATTTGACTTTCATATTCAACTTCTTTTGAAATTGATGAATACTTAACCATCAATTCATCAAATGAATTTTGAATAGTTTCCAATTCTTTATCAGCCTTGGTTTTTTCTAAAATGTAGTTTGTTAATAATGATGATTCACTATCTTGTTCGTGTTGCATTTTTGCAATAACTTGATTTATTTTACTTACGTTATTTTCTAAAGTAGGTAATAAAGCTTGCAATTCTTTAACTTGTTCAGAAGCTGCAAATGTTGAGACATTTTGTGAGCTTTCACCACCCGACATAACTCCACCAGCACGAATGATATCACCTTCAAGTGTAACAACTGTGTATCTTCTTTCTAAAAGATTAGCTAATTTATTTGCAGATTCAATATTTTCAGAAACTAATATGTTTCCCAATAAAAATTTTTTAAGAATATCAAGATCTCTATCTGCAGAAACCAACTCTGATGCGATGCCTAAAAATCCTTTTTGTGTTTGAGCTACAACAATATGTTGTTCATGCACAAATTTTGGCTTTATTGAACCTAACGGAATAAATGTCGCTTTTCCTCCGCGGTTTTCTTTTAGAAAATTAATTGCCTTAACTGCAGTATCAGAATTATCAACAACAATGTGTTGCAATGCACCAACTAAAACTGTTTCAATAGCGACAGCATATTTAGCTTCGACACTGATTAATTCGCTAATTAGTCCTTTATATCCTCTGAATAAATGAGCATTTTCACTAATATTTTTAACCCCTTTTGCTAAGGTTGTTTTATTAGTTCTCATTTCTTCGATATAGTCAAGTTTATTTTTAATCTTGTTAATCTTGTTTTCTTCTGCACTCAACTCTCTTCTTAGAGAAGTTAGTTTTGTTGATTTATCAGTTACACTAGCTTGTAACTTTGTGATTTCTTTATCTTTGTTAGTGATAAACTCTTTGAATCCTAATATTTTAGTACTTAAGTTATTCAATTCTTCTTTTATTGCTTGAGCTTGTTCTTTAGGAGTTGCAATTAGTTCTCCTTTTATTAACATTTCACGATGTTTTTCTTCTCTAGCATTTCTTATTTCTAAATTATGAATTTCGTTATTAACGTCATCCAATTCTTTATTTAAATTAGAAATATTATTGTCTAATTCAGAAATAATTTCATTCTTTCTTTTAATTATTTCGTTATATGAACGCAATTTTGTTTCTAATTCGTCTTTTAAAAAGTCGTAATTTCTAGCTTCTTTTTGAAGTTCTTCCAAACGATCTGAATATGCAAGAAAGTCATGAACTAATAAGCTAACTTCAACTTCTTTAAGTTGAGCAGCTTTTTGGTTATAAACTTTAGCTTTTTCAGCTTGTCTTTGTAATGGTTTTAGTTGTCTTTCTAATTCGTCAACCAAAATTTTAATTTGTTCTAAAGCTTCTTGTGTTCTTTCTAGTTTTCTTTGAGTCTCATTTTTTCTGCTACGATACATTGAAGTACCACTGGCTTCTTCAAAAATTTCACGACGTCTTTCCGGGGTTGCTTCGGCAATATCAGAAATTGTACCTTGAGCAATAATAGCTAAACTAGATTTAGAAATACCACTTTGCATTGCTATTTCTTTAATATCTTTTTGTCTTGCCACTTCGCCGTTTATGTAATATTCATTACTTCCTTTTCCTCTGTGTAATACACGAGAAATAGTAAAAATATCATGAGGAATATCACATGTTCTATCTCTGTTATCGAATGTTAAAATAACTTCCGCACGGTTCATTTCTTTTTCAGTTTTAGAACCTGCGAAAATAACATCCTCCATATTATCTCCACGCAACATCTTTGAACTGGTTTCACCCAAAACTCATCTAATTGCATCGTTGATGTTTGACTTACCAGAACCGTTAGGTCCGATAATGGCAACAACGCCACCATCAAATTTAAGTGTAACTTTATCAGCAAAAGATTTAAATCCGTGAGCTTCTACTTGAATTAATTTCATCTTTATCCTTTCATAAAATCTTTAATAATTATAAATATATTTGCAGGCTTTTAGCAAATTATTTTTTGTTATATTAGATATAATAATTAACAAATACTTCAAATACACAAAGGACACACATGAAAGCATTATCCTTATCAAATCTAATACTTAGCGCATTGTCGTTATTTATATTCCCCGTTTTTTTAGGTTTATTGATTGCAATGGGTATAGTTGTAAGTAATAATTTCGACTCAATAAATCCTCAAAATTTATGAATATCTTCTCTAGTATTAATTATTTTAACCAGTATTACTGGAGTAGTATTATTTACCATATCATTCGTAAAAGACATAATAACAATCGTTATTATTTGTCTTGAATGAGAAAAAAATAGAAAACCTGCAGTAATTTTATTAATTTCACTTTTCATTTTGGGCTGTCTATTAGGATTGATTGGTTCGGGAAAACTTGTCAAACATTATTTTTCTAAGAAAAATATCGCAGAAAAAGAACTAAAAAATGCAAGCTTGTAACTTGCATTTTTTTATTAAATTAAATTCAATACGACTGTTCCTATTACTAATCACAATGGAATAAATATAAAACTCAACATAGTAGCTAAAGAGCTTACTTGCGATGTGTAATCATCGTGCACTTTAAAGTGTTGTGAGTAAATAACAACTGTTGTTCCTGGAGGAACTGAACCAGTCATTACTAAAATAGCTCCAACTTGTGCTGATAATAATTTTGTTTTTACGAGTGGTAAAACCATTAATAATATTAATAATGGCATTAAAATCACTTTGTAAACTAAGAATAATCAGTTTCTGCCTCTTACAAACATTTGTTTAATATTTGTTTTAGCTAAACTTGTTCCAATTACTATTCAGATTAATGGTGATATCAATCCTGCTAAAATAGAAATTGGTTTAGCGAAGTAAGGCATTGTTACACCTCAATCAAATCAACCAGTTGGTTTACCGCCATACACTTGTCAAGTGCTTGTTAATTTGTCGTATGTAAATCATTCAACAATTGTTTTTGCAACTGGTTTGCCATCGATTGTAGTTAATATTCTTTTAATTTCTCTTCCATACAATGATGAGAAATTAGGTCCAAATGTACCTTTTAGATTTACTGAAACATTTTGAATTAATGGTTCACCAGTTTTTAAATCTAAACCGTACTTAACTGGAATAATTTCATCTTTGTTTAATTTTGTAACTCTTTCACCAGCGCCTGGTATAAATTGAGTTGCTCAAAGCATGATAGCCACAATAACTGTGATAAATGCTGGATTTAAAACAGCTTTTTTCATTGTGAATTTGAATTCTTGTTTTGTAAATTTTACTCCTGATAATAATGAGAATGAAAGTCCGAATCCACCAATGTAGTATAAAACGTTTCAAATACTTAATGCTCCCAGTTCAATTCCGCCAGGATATACCCCTAAAACTATTGGAGTAGCAAACAAAATATTTGAACCATAGATACACATTAGTCAAGTTACTAAATGTTTCTTTTGAAGACTTTCAAAATACGATTCTCTATTAAATATTTGTCTTTGACCCATTTCGATTTTGCTTTGTCATTCATCAAAATCTCTTTGAGCTCTAGCAATAACACTTTTTGGTATTGCTTTTGGCAAATATTTTACTCAGATAATCGCCATTGATGTAAGTAGCACATAATATACCACACTCAAACCAAAGACTATACCAAATGTTTTTAAATCTGTCTTATCTGCGTTTTTCAAAAATGAATAAAAAGATAAAAACGGAATGATAACATTAATAATAACTTTTTGTATTGCTCCTGAAGATTCATTGTTTAAAACCTTTGTACGGAACAAAACAAAACCTAGCATAGTAATTGCTATAGTACTAATTATGGCCCCTCACAAACCGGTATTACTCATAATACCAACGAATAACGTTCCTGGGTTTGTCATTTTAATCCTTTATATAATAAGTTTGTTTTGCAAAAATATCAATTTAATTTTAAACCTTTTTAACTCATATAAATTCAATTTATATAAATTAATTAACATTGCAAATATATAATATTTATTTTTGCAAAAAAACAGCATAAAAAAAGACAACATTATTGTCTTTATTTTTGAAATTTTTTTAAAGCTTCGTCAGCTGCTGCTTTTTCAGCATCTTTTTTTGTTTTACCGACACCAGTACCATAAATACAATCATCAACCATTACTTTACTTTCAAATAATCCGTTTGCCAATGGCGTATTTTCATAAGTAATTTCATTTTTACCAGATGTTTGAATTAATTCTTGAAATCTTGATTTAGGGTCTTTCAAACTTTGATGAGAAAATTTTTCTAAATCTACTAATAAAAATTCTTCAATAAATGCTTCTGCGGCTCCAAGTCCATAAACGCAATATAATGCGCCAACGAATGATTCAAATATATCTGAATCAGCTTTCATATTTTTACCATTATTAAAAGTTCCTTTTGAAGCTCTTAAACACTCTACCAAACCAATTTCATTAGCTAATCTTCCTAAATTTTCACGATCAACGATTGCTGATCTTAATGCTGTTGCAACACCTTCATTTTGTTCTGGATAAGTTCAATAAATTGCGTTAGTTACCAAAAATTGAAGTATTGAGTCACCTAAAAATTCTAAATATTGATAATTCTTGGCGTTTTTATGTTCGTTAGAATAAGATTTATGAGTAAAGGCTTGTTCAAAATATTCTCAAGAATTACTATCAAGCTCAGAAGGATCGAATCCTGTTTTTTCTAATTTATCCGCAATTAATTTTCTAAATTCGTTATTCATCGCCTTCTCCTTTGTTAAAAATAGTTTGTAGTTTTTCAACAACGTTATTTTCTAAGGCTATTTTTATTTGATTTAAAGCGTTATAAAATGCAAGTTCGTCAGAGCCACCGTGTGCTTTAACAACAACTTTATCAAGGCCCACAATATACGCTCCGCCAACATTTCTATAATCAAATCTATTTTTAAAGGATTTTAAATCTTTTTTGACTAATAATGCCGAAATTTTATTTTTAAGATTTTTAGTATATATACCTTTTAATAACTTAGCGAAGTTTAAAAATGAACTTTCAAGTGTTTTTAAGAATATGTTACCAGCATATCCGTCTGCTAATAAAATATCAATATCACCCTTAATGGCGGTGTTTGGTTCAACAAAGCCGCTAAATTCATAATTAGCATTTTCTTCATTTTTTAGTAATGTAAATGCTTCTCTTGCAATCTCAGTACCTTTATAATCTTCGGTGCCAATATTTAGTTGACCGATAGTTGGTCTTTTTTTACCGAAAATTATTCAATAATATTGTGAAGCTATCTTAGCTCAACTAACTAAATATTCCGGTTTAATTTCAATATTCGCTCCAGCATCTAAAAGCAAAATACTCTTATTTTTTTCCGCCGTTGGAACAACAGGCATAAATGCTGGTCTGGCAACACCATTCAACCTTTTTACTTTTAATGAAGCTAAAGTGATATATGAACCGCTATCACCACTACTTAGAATAGCATCAGCATTACCTTCTTTTAAACAATCAAAAGCAAGTAACATCGAACTTTTATTTCTTAATACATCTCTCGGACTAATTACTTTATGAGCAACATTGTTTGAATCGATAATTTCGACCTGCTCGCTTAGATTTCCTAATCTTTGTTTAATTATTGATTCTTGGCCCACTAAAATAAGTTTATAATCAGGGTTTTCTTGAATAAATCTTTTTGCTCCATCAATAGCTTTTAATTGACCGCCGTCGTTATTTAAAAGATCAAATACTATTCTTTTTTTCATAAAATCTCCTTATTCAGCAGAAATTAAATATGGATAAATTGTTTGTCCACCTGAAAAAATTTCAACTTCAACGTTGTAATTGATTTCAATGTATGTTTGCAATTCTTTTGCATCAGCTTCAGATGCATCTTGGCCGTATAAAATTGTAATAATCTGTGTTTCTTCGCTAACAATACTATCGATTAATTGCTTAGCCGCTTGGTTATGCGTTTTAGCTGTTGAAACTAATTTGCCAGCTTCGATAACCATGAAATCACCATTTTTAACTTTAATACCATTCAATTTTGTATCTTTGACAGCTGGTGCAATCTCACCGTATTGAATATTCTTTAGGGCTTCTTTCATTAAACTATGATTTTCTTTTGAATTATTATCTGCGCTAAAGTTCATTGCAACGCCTAAAGATTGGGCTTGTGATTTTGTAGGAATAATAATTACTTTTTTATTTCTAACTATTGTTGCTGCTTGCTGAGCTGATAAAGTTATATTTGAATTATTAGGTAAAATAAAAACTGTTTTAGCCTTCACCGAATTTATCGCATCAACAATATCTTGAATTGAAGGGTTGTTTGTTTGCCCACCCTCTACTACATATGATGCGCCGTATTCTTTAATTAGTTCAATGATTCCTTGTCCCGCATTACATGAAATAAGTCCGCAAGTTGCTAATTCAACATTATCATCATCATTAGAATTCTTTTTGGTATTTTCCTTACTATTGTTTGCTTGTAATGTCATATTATCAATTTTAACTTTGATAAATTGACCCAAGCTGTTAACGCTATTTAAAACTGAGCCTGGTTTTTGTGTATGAATATGAATTTTCAAAATTGATTCATCTTGCACGACAACCATTGAGCCACCTAATTTTTCTAATTTTTTAATTAAATATTCTTTATCAAACTTTTTAGGTTTTAATAGTTCTAAAATAAACTCTGTACAATATCCAAATTCACCTTCAAATACTTCTGTATCTGAAATAAATTTATTGATGTCTTCTTCTTTATCTGATAGTTCAACTGGTTTACCTTCAAAATATAATTTCATCCCTTCTAAAATGGCGTATAAACCTTCACCACCTGAGTCTGTAACACCAACTTCTTTAAGGACTTTCAATAAATTAGGGGTGTTATCACAACTTTTTCTGGCCAACTCTAATGCGGTATTAAAAACATCTTGAACACTAGAATCAACCACGATTGCAGTTTTAAGACCTTCAGATACCTCTCTAATAACTGTTAAAATTGTTCCTTCAATCGGTTTTAAAACAGCCTTATAAGCCGATTTTGAAGCACTCTCAAATGCTTGAACTAACTCAAAAGGATTAGCTTCTTCTAAATTGCTAAAACCAAGTGAAAAGCCTTTAAAAATTTGACTTAAAATTACTCCAGAGTTTCCTCTGGCTGAAAGTAACATGTTTTGTGCAATAACTTTTGATACCTCATTTAAGGTTAAATTTTCATTATTTTTTAAATCCGATGCAGTTGCAATGGTTGAAGCCATATTGCTACCCGTATCGCCATCTGGCACAGGGAAGACATTTAAAGCATTAATAGCATTCTTTTTATTCAGAATGTTATTCGCACCTGATAATACAGCCTCTTTTCACATTTGTCCATCTATTTTTTTCATTATTTAGTTCCTTTTATATATACAGATAAAGACCCTAAAATCAAGTCTTTTTGTTTTAAATAATAGTTTATTATTGAGTATATTTCTTCCACAATACCTTTAGCATTAATATTTGACATGATAATTAGCCCAAGAGAAATATTAACAATTCTTTCATTTTCTTCTGATAAAGAAACAACGATACCATCGTTTTCAAAATCTATATCATTTTCCTTATTAAGTGATTTAAAGCCAACAATTCCCGCTGTAGTTACTAATGTTGAAGAAATTAGAGACCTGATATTTTCAATTTCCATACACGCCTTCTTATTCTAACGTTTAATATAACTTCTTTTAATAGGGAATGAAGATGTTAGTTTGGCAATTTCTTTTTTAATTACAGTTAGTAAAGATTCATTTTCAGGATCACGCAAAGCTTTATCAATTAAGTTGGCAATAATTATAAATTCATCTTCTTTAAAGCCTCTAGATGTCATTGCTGCGCTTCCCAGTCTAATACCACTTGAAACCATTGGGGTTTCAGTATCGTTAGGAATACTATTTTTATTTACAGTAATATTTATTTTTGAAAGTACTTCAGTGGCATATTTTCCTGTAATGCCATATGATGTTTTAACATCAATCATAAATAAGTGGTTTTTTGTAAGACCAGAAATAACCTTTACCCCTTTATTAATAAATGTTTGACAAAATACTTTACTATTGTTTAGCAGTTGTTGTTGATATTCAATAAATTCAGGTTGAAGAGCTTCATAAAAACTTACAGCTTTTGCTGCGATTTGGTGAAACAATGGGCCGCCTTGATAACCAGGGAATACTGAACGATTAACTTTTTTATAAATTTCTTCATCATTAGTCATAATCATTGCACCACGTGTACCCCTTAAAGTTTTATGAGTTGTAGTCATAATAACATCAGCATATGGAGATGGTGATGGGTGTAGTCCTGCAATTATAAGTCCTGATATGTGAGAAATATCAGCAAATAAATAAGCTCCTACTTCATCACAAATCTTTCTAAATTTATCAAACTCTACAATTTGAGAATAAGCAGAATATCCACAAATGATCATTTTAGGCTTAACTTCTTTTGCTTTTTTCAAAATTTCATCGTAATCTAGAACACCATTTTCATTAACGGTATAGCTGTGAGATTCATAAAAAACACCACTAAAAGAAATTTTGTAACCATGTGTTAAATGACCTCCCGAATCTAATGAAAGACCCAAAACTTTATCACCTGGTTCTAATAAAGCCATGTAAACAGCGGCATTAGCAACACTGCCAGAATATGGCTGAACATTAGCATATTTAACATTAAATAATTGCTTTGCTCTTTCTTGCGCAATTGTTTCGATTTGGTCAACATATTCGCATCCGCCATAATATCTTCTTCCGGGATAACCTTCGCCATATTTATTAGTTAAACATGATCCAGCAGCTTTTAAAACATCTTCAGAGACATAATTTTCTGAAGCAATAAGTTCAATATGATCTGCTTGACGTTGGTTTTCGTCATTAATTAAGTCTGCGATTTTTTTGTCTAATAAAGCTATTTTTTTATACATATTTCTCCTTTAAAATAAACAGACTAAACCTAACAGTTTAGTCGAATTATTAATCTAATAATGATTTATTTTTCAATTCTTCAGCTAATAATTTTGATTTTCTTTTTTCAGCTGATTTTTTAGCAACTGCCTTATTAATCATTAAAATTGGCACAGCGATAAAAGCTAAACCAACAGCTGGTAATACTCTTATATATCAATCAGCACTATCAACTCCACTTGTAACTAAAAATGAGTTCATAGCTAACGCAACTGGAACCAAGAAATTTAAAGCTTCAGAACCATAAACCTTAAATTTTCAAATTAAAAGTGAAACAACAAATAATTGAACTGTTAGTATTCCTAGCGCAATTGGCAAGTTAAATGATCAACGGTTCGCATCTTTAAACGCATTAATAACTCATCCATCTTTTCCAATAAATAAGAAAAATAAGAATGAAGGGATGACAATTAAAAATAAACCTGTTAAAGCTATTTTTCATGATTTAGACAATTCTCTTTTTTGTTTTTGTTGGGTTGCTTGATAATTTTTTACATTGATTTTTTTATTTTTTCATTTTGCATTATTTGACATATTTGGCTCCTTTTTTATGTATATAAAAACAATTAAATTTTACCAAATATTCCATATTTATAGAAATAAATTGAAATCTCAGTAAAAATATGACAAAAAAACCAGCCAAAAGGCTGGAAAATTACACAAAATATATTAATAAAAAAGATAAATAATAAATTAATAAAATAAATATAACAATACAAGGTTTAAAAACAATGATTTTAAAAACAAATAGAGAGAGTGCGTTAAAAACCGTTGTGTAATTTTTTTTAGAGAGATTTTTTTTATGCTTTTTTGAAATATCGCCCCAGCGACGGGACAATATTATTATATTAAATATTTAATATTTTTAACCAAATTTAAAACTTTTTTATGTTTTTACTGCGGTTTTTAATGTATTTTTAAAATAAAGTCATCTGATTAGTTTCATCCAGTTCATCTAAAACGCCTAGACGTTGTAATTCGCCCAATATTTTTGAATTAACACTAGTTGTCATTCTTAAATCCTCAATTGATATAAATGGTTGAATATCTCTTTGTTGAATAATTGTTTGTGCTACGGTTTCACCTAATCCGTCTACTACAACAAAAGGAGGAATAAGAGCTTTTTCTTTTTCGTCAATAATTCATTTTGTTGCTTCAGAACGTTTTAAATCAACATTCTTAACTTTAAAGCCACGAGCATATAATTCAAGTGTAATTTCTAATGTTGGTATTAAGGCATTTTCTTTAACACTTAATTTCTCGCCATTACCATTCATTCTTTGACGAAGCTCATCTAATTTTTTCTGAATTACATTAGCTCCTGAACTTATTATTTCTATATCAATAGCATCAGGTCTATTAGTATAATAAGAAGCATAAAACGCTAATGGATGATACAGTTTATATCATGCTATTCTTCAAGCCATGATTACATAAGCCGCAGCATGGGCTTTAGGGAACATATATTTAATCTTTTTAAGTGATTCAATATATCAATCAGGAACATTGTTTTCTATTAACAATTGCTCTTGATCATCAGTTAGACCTTTTCCCTTTCTAACTCTTTCCATGATTTCAAATGATTTAAGTTTGTCAATATCTTTTTTTATTAAATAGTCCATAATGTCATCACGACAACACACGCAATCTTTTAATTCTTTACCCTGTTTAACTAATAATTCGGCATTTCCTGCTCAAACATCAGTTCCATGAGATAGACCAGATAATAAAATCAGATCATTAAACGATTGTGGTCTAGTATCTTTTAACATCTTTCTAACAAAGTTCGTTCCAAATTCTGGCAAGCCATAGGCACCGGTTGTCTCTCCGCCAATTTGATCAGGAGTAATATTCATTGATTCTGTGCTATAAAATAATTTCATAACTTCGGGGTCAAATTTAGGTACATGTATATCAACATTAGTATTAGTTAAATCTTCTAACATTTTAACAACCGTAGGGTTATCATGTCCAAGTAAATCCAATTTTAAAACATTATCATGAATTGCACGATAATCAAAATGCGATGTTTTTCATTGAGATTCATCATCGTTTGCAGGGAAATTTATTGGAGTAAAATCTTCAATGTCATATTCTTTAGGAATAACAATAATACCACCAGGGTGCTGACCCGTTGTTCTTTTAACACCAGCTGCCTTTACCGATAGAAATTCTAAAAATCCTCTACTTCAAGGTTTAAATGATTTTCTCTGCTCTTCTTCATATTTTTTACAAAAACCAAATGCTGTTTTTTGTTGAACTGCAGAAATTGTGCCAGCACGTAATGTATGCGTTTCGCCAAACAACTCTTTTACGTAATTATGAATTACTGACTGATAATCACCACTAAAGTTCAAATCAATATCTGGAACTTTATTTGCTTCAAAACCTAAAAATGTTTCAAAAGGAATATTATGTCCATCCTGTTTCATAAATATATTGCAATTTGGACATTTTTTATTAGGTAGATCTCAACCAGACAATACATCATTGCCTTCGTATCACTCTAAATGTTTACATTGATTACATAAATAATGTGGCTTAAGTGGGTTAACCTCAGAAATACCGATAATATTAGCAACAATAGAAGAACCTACCGAACCACGACTACCCACAATATAGCCATCTTGGTTACTTTTTTGAACCAATTTATAACTAATTCAATAAGTTACAGAATAACCATATTTAATAATTGGGTTCAATTCTTTTTCAATTCTTTCAACAATTGTTGGGTCTGGATTGTCGCCATATTTTACTTTAAGGTTTTTATAAACTACTTCTTTTAGTCTTTCTGGTGAATTATCAAAATTAGGGAAATATAATTTGTCTTTAATAACTTTAATATCATCAGATATCATTTCAGCTATTTTTCTCGTGTTGTTTATAACAATATCCCTTGTTAATAAACCATCATTTAAAAAAGCAAATTCTTTTAACATTTCAGTTGTTGAATAATATTTTAATTTCGGTGTCTTTGAATATTTTTTTAGTCAGTGAGTTCCGCCACCTAATGAAGGGGCATTTATATATATATCGTATACTAATTTTTGATAATCGTAAATATAACGACAATCTGAAACGGCAACACAAATTTTATTCAATTTTGTGGCCTTTTCAATTAAATCTTTATAAGCAAATTTTAAATTTTCATATGTAATATTGCCATCATGAACCAAGTATTCAAACGTACTAATCGGTGGAAGTTCAATATAATCGTAAAGCGAAATGGCCTTGTTGATATTTTCATCAGTTCCATTAAAAATTTGTTCTCATAAATACGATTTATGTGTGCCCGAACCAAATAATAAATCCTCGTCATTCCCAATCTCATTAAAATATAATTGAGGCCCTTCATTATATTGATCAGTTAAAACTTTAGACATTAATTTAAATAATTTTTTTAATCCAGATTGATTTTTAACCAATACTCTACTTTCATAAGAAAAACGACGAGCCAACATTTCAAAATTCTTCAATCCTGATAATTTTTCAGAGTTTAGAACGCCATACTCATTTTTCAATTTATCAATTATTTTTACTCAGATTCTTGCCAAAACCTCGGCATCATAATCAGCTCTGTGGGCTACCAATGAATCATATGAAACACCCAATCTTTTAGCCAATGCACCTAAGTTATGCTTTCTTTCGTCAGGTTTAAAAAAACGTGATAAAGCCAGTGTATCAATACCAATAATATAAGATGTATCTAAATTATTGTCAACAAATTTTTGCTTACAGAAATTTATGTCAAAACTTGCGTTATGGGCAACACAAACTCTACCTTTTAATATTTCGTAAATTTTATTAATTCCTTCTTCTTGAGAAAGACCTTTTGAAACCATTTCATCAGTAATATTTGTTAAATTAATTGTAAAAGCTGATAGCGGTTGACTTGGTTTCATAAAGAACTGAATTTTTTCTTTTAAAAGCCCATTTTTAACTATCGTTGCTCCAAATTCAATTATTTCATCAAAACGAGGGCTCAATCCTGTTGTTTCTAAGTCAAAAACAACATATTCTTCATTTTTTAAATCAAATTCCTTATATCCATAAAGAATATTACTATTTGAATCAACTGTACTTAAAGTTACGCCATAGATTGGTTTAATGTTCTTATATGATTTTCTAACCCCGTTAATTAATGGATAAGCTTGAATTGTATCTAAATCGGTAATGGCAACCGCATCTTGATTAAAAAATGATGCTGTTTTAAAATAATCATCAACGTCGGTTACCCCATCCTGAGCTGACATTTTTGTTCTCGTTGCCAATTCAATTCTTTGAACTTCTTCATAATCTTTTTCAAGATTATTAAAGCCATCAGTTTTAATATATCAATCCTTATTGTTAGCCATCAATACTTTTGTTTTACTAAAACTATCTTCGGTTACTCTACCCTTAATTATTACAGTATCGCCAATTTTTAAAGGTGGCAATTCTTCATCTTCATTTAAAAATTTTTTTACAACAATGGCTTCATTGTAATCTGAAATAGACATTGTATATAACGTCTTACCAGTTTTCAATTTTCTTGACTCTAGTAAAAATATTTCACCTTTTGTTGCTACAGATAATTCTTCATGCAGTTCATATATTGAAGCTATATCAATATCAACATAAGTATTGTCGCTTCTTCTGTTATATTGCGGTCTTGTTGGTTTTGTAGAAACTTCTTCATTATCATTTTTCTTAAGTTCCGTAAATTGGTTCACCATTTTTTTTATAAAATTATCGGTTATAACATATTCAGAACTTGAGTTAAGTTTAATAACCAAATTATAAAAACCATAGCCGATCTTAACAAGTCCTTCTTTAATTGCGTCTTTTTTAATCAAAAAATCGTCATAAACTGCATCACTTGGAACAGTTAAAATTAGCTCGTTTTCGCTTAACGAAATATTAGCCTCTGTAATGTGGCCTTTAAGGGCTGACAGCCCCTTTGATTTTTTTGATAAATAATAATTCAAATAGTCAACTATAATTTTCTTATCCCTTAGCACATTTTCAATTATCAGTTCAAAATGAGAATTAGGAAATCTATTAGTTAACGCCTTTCTAAACTCTATATATTTTTTAATGTCTATATGTTTTTCAAATGCCACACTAAAAAATCACTCGTGAGTTTTATTGTCTATTTCAACGTTGATAATTTTTGCGCTATCAAAACTTTCGTCAGGATTAAAATTTATTTCTTCACATAATTTTATAAATGATTCATCTTTTGAACGCATAACTACCCCTATTTTAATTTATTAATAATATTGCAGATGTTGCAAAAGCAACAAAAGATACTGAATCAAAGCGATCCATTAATCCTCCGTGCCCTGGTATTGAATCTGAAAAATCTTTTATTTTATACAAACGCTTAATTCCTGAAAATCACAAGTCTCCAATTTGTGAAATTGCTGGCAAGATAAATATAGCAACTATTAATTGCTTGTAATTGAATAATATTGTAAATGTTTGATTATTGGTTAATTTACCCAAATACATCGAAACAAAAACAAACAGTGCGCCAAATATATAAGATACAATTGCACCTTCTCACGTTTTTTTAGGACTTATGTGTGGAGCAAAGCCTCTTTTTATTAATTTATGCCCTAATAATCTTCCTCCAAAATATGCTGTTGTATCAACAACAATCGGGATTAAAAAGATACAAAAAATAAAGTATAATCCACCAACGCTAAACATAAATAAAATCTTTGAAAATGTTGGTATGAAAATTAAAGCAAATAATGTTATTAAATAATTTTTCAAAAATGCACCAGTAGTTTCATATTTTTTCAAATTTATTAAAAATAGTAAAGTAACTAAAACAAACATAATAGCAAGTCCTAATACTCTTAATTTTGTAAATTGATCCTTGCCAAAATATATAACATGTTTCATTCACTGTGATAAATCTTGAATCGATATTCCTGTTTTTGAAGTGCTTCAAAATTGGTTAGCTTCGCCATTAATCGTAGCTTGATATCAATCGAGCGGAAGGGCTCAGATTACACAGACCAAAAACACCGTTAATATATTTATCCATCTTGATAATTTATTATGCACTATTACCTCATATGATGCTCATGCAGAAAAGAACATGAAAAAGGCCATTCCTATCACTTTACCCGGTACTTTTGCAAAATAAGTAATAAAGAAAAATGGTATTACAATAGCAAATAATATTAATGCTGATTTAACTCTTAATTTTACGTTTTTCATAGTTATTTAAATTATAGTCAAAAGATAATTATTCTTAATAATTAATTAGTAAGATTTTATTCTTTTTAAAATTCTTACTTAAAAAGTTTTTTATTTAGAAATTATTAGTGCGCATACATATTTTGGATAAAAAAAATGGAAATAATTTCCATTTATCATTTAATTAATACTTATATAATTTTTATCAAATCAGGTATCATATTAACTTTTTTTATCTTATTTAAAATCTCTACATCATTTATAAATAAAGAAAATTGCATCAGCATGTTATTAATGTTTTCGTTTCTTCTTTCCCTTTGAATACTAAATTTTTCATATTCTTGATTAGCAAAAAGTTCATTAATAAACTCTAATATCTGATCATGGTCTACTAAAGAATTTTTATATAGTGATGCAAGTAAATTACCAAATTTTTTAGCTTGACCGTCACCAATCTCATCATCTAAACTCAATAATGATTTTTTAATTGAATTTAGTATTGTTTTACTTACATCTTCGCCTTCAATAACACCGTTTTTAACAATATCAATCAAAAGTTGAACTGCATGAGTAAAACAATCAACTCAACCATATTGATAACTGTATCCAACTAAACATTTTTCTAATTCGATGTATTTATTGGCTATTTCAAATATCTTTAACTTCTCATTTTTTGATAAAGCATTGAAATATTTATATTCTTTTCTAGAGCTAAAGCTAATAAGTAAAGATAATAATAAAATCGAATAACTTCTTATTAGAGCGTTTTTAACATCAGCACTCTCAATATTGAAAAATACCAACTCTTTGGACACAATTTTATTGTAAATGTATCTTAATTGATCAATATTTAATAGTTCTAAATAAAAAGACTTGGCAAATAAATCAAATATTAAATCATCTCTGATCTCTTTACTTTCGTGGCCTATATTTTCCAACATAAAATCAATTTCTTGATTTGTGAGTTCATAGTTTTCTAATTCTAATTTACTTTTTAAATTTTCAATCATTTTTTTGTCTTTCTAAAATCTTGCTTAAATTACAATCTTTTTGCATATTTCGTTCATCTATAACTATCTCAGCGCAAGCTAAATAATATTGTTCTTGCAATTGGATCTACCAATGTAGCCGCTGTTAATAAAATGATATATAATCCTTGCGACAACTTATGAGTTGCAGTATTTTGAAACACAGCAACCAAATAAACAGCAGAAAGCTGTAAACCTATCATAGTAATAATAGCAACAAAGTTTGGCATTCAAACGTCATTTGCGCCCCATAATGCACGTAGTGTTGTTAAATTACCAATATCAAATATTGCCTTAAGCATCATCAGCGCTACAACATAATAACCAACTCTTACAATCACAGCATTATCAATTGAATAAATTTTTAACGCCGGAAATGTCAATATTACTCCAACAAACGACAGAATTATTTGGGAATAAAAAGCCAATTTTAAAGAACTATTTCCAAGCGAATGCGCCCTTTTAAAATCTTGTTTACCAATTTCAATTCCAACAATAACAGTCGTCACAAAACTCAACGCCATCACAAAAGAATTGAATATATCGTATGTATTATTTACTGCTCTTCAAAGACCTATATATTGACCATCTAAGTTACCATAAGGAATAGCTCTAGCAATCATATATTGAGATACAAATCATATTCCTGTTTCTAATGCTATCGGTAAACCTAATTTTAAAATTTCCCTCATGTACTTATTGTTTCAAGTTTCCGATAATTTAGTTTTATATTTTCTAAATATCAATTTATTTGCAAAAGCATATGAAAATACAAGATTAATAAATGCCCCAACCACTGTTTCTAACGAAATTACCATTATTAAATTTATTTGTTGCGCTGGCGCAAATAAAAGTACATAAGTGAATCCAGTTCTAATAAAAATGCTAGTTATAATACCTACAATAGCATAATTATTTTTCTCTATTGCTTGAAGTGCCGAAACAAATATAAGAGCAATTGAAGCAATAAAAATATCCAGAGTTGTTAAACGAGTAAATTTAATTGTAAAAGCAAGTTCACTTTGTTCTAATATAAACGGATTCGTATTAACTAATTTTATATTTTGATATACTCCACCAAAATAAATTTCATCAATATTCAAACCATTTATACTCAAATTAGCATCTTTTAATTTTTTAACATTTTCTAAATAAAGATTATATCCATCTGAAGTTTTTCAAGCTATTATTGCGCTATCTTTAGCGCCTGATGCCGCTAATATGCTTGGTGAAGCAAAAAACATAATTAAATAACATCCGGCATTAATTATTAAAGAAAGATAAATAGCAGACCATAAGGCTTTAGGGATATTTTCTTCTTTTTTCTGCCCAAATAAATTAGAAGCCACAACAAGCACACCTAATTGATAAATTAGTGGAATAAAAGTTAAAATTTTATAAACTGTTAAGATTTTTGCAAATGTATAAAAATAATAACCGTTATATGAACCATCAACATGTCAAACTTTTAAATAAAGACTTGTGGCCAATGAGCCAACAACAGAAACTAGTGCAAAAAATAATGTTTGTATAAAAATTGGCAGAGTAAGTTTAAAAATATACTTGAAATCTTTGACTCCAAATATGCTTTTTATTCTATTTTTTGCATTAGACATAAACATATAGGCTATTTTACTAAAAAATACAAAATAAAACGCTTAAAAAATATTAAAATTTAAAAAATGTACATTATATAATGTAATATTCAAATTTAAAGGAGAATCTTATGGGTTTTTGATCGAATTTAAAAGATAAACTTTTTGGAACTAAAGAAGAAAGGGTTGCTAAAAAGCAAGCCAAGCTAGAAGAAAAAGAACAAAAGAAGTTACAAAAGGAATTGCAAAAGCAAAATAAACTTGACAACTATATTGCAGGTCTTTCTAAATCCAATACTTCTTTTACAGAAAGTATTAAAGAATTACAAAACAGACACAATAAAATTGATGAAGAGTTTTTCGAAGACTTGGAAGAAATTTTAATAATGTCTGATATTTCAATGAAACTTGTTCAAGTTATAATAAATGAATGTAAAAAAGAAGTTAAGAACGAAAACATTGAAGATCCTAAATTAATCAACGAAATCATTGCTGATAAATTATTCACTATTTATGCTTCTAATTCAATAATCGATACTAATTTAAATATAGAAAAAGGTAGATTAAACGTAATGTTGGTTGTTGGTGTTAATGGTTCTGGTAAAACAACTTCAATTTCTAAAATATCAAAAAGATTAATTAATGATGGTTTCAGAGTTTTAGTAGCTGCTGCTGACACATTTAGAGCCGCTGCTGTTGAGCAGCTTGAAATTTGAACAAAAAGAGTTGGTGCCGACATTGTAAAACCGGCTGAAAACGAAAAAGATCCTGCTGCAGTTGTGTATAGAGCAATAGATAAGGCAAAAGATGAAAAATATGATGTTTTAATTATTGACACAGCCGGAAGATTGCAAAATAAAACGAATTTAATGGCTGAACTTGCAAAAATTAACAAAGTTTTAGAATCAAAAATTGAAGGCGCTCCACACGAAAGCTTACTAGTTTTAGATGCAACTACGGGACAAAACGGAATTATGCAAGCCAAAATATTTGGAGAGGCCACAAACCTTTCTGGTATTGTTTTAACCAAAATGGACGGAACTTCAAAAGGTGGTATTGTTCTAACTATAAAAGATGAAATAAATCTAGCTGTTAAATTTATAGGTCTAGGCGAAAAAGTAGATGACCTTGCTGAGTTTGATTTAGAATCTTATATTTATGGTTTAATGAAGGGTCTTAACGAATAATGGAATCACTTGAAGAAAGAAATCAATTAATTCAACTTTATGAAAAATATAATGAGTTTCTAGCTCAGTCGCAAAAACAGGCATTATATCTACATCTTTTTGAAGATTTATCTTATTCAGAAATTGGAATGGAACTTGCCATGACTAGAAGCGGAGCATTCGATGCAGTCAAAAAAGCTAAATTAAAATTGCTATCTATCAATAAAAAAATTGGTAGTTAGCAATTTTTCTTTTCTAAAATACCAATTTAGACCTAATTTATTAATAATAAATCTAAATAATATAAAATTTATTACGAAATAACTCAAATATCGTAAGAGGTATAAATGACATCGTATAAAAGAGTATTAATCAAACTTTCAGGTGAAGGTTTGGCAAACAAAGAAAAACACCTTGCAATCGATTACGAACTTGTTCAAAATTTTGCAAAACAACTTAAAGTTATAATCGATAAGGGCATAGAAGTTGCCATAGTAGTTGGTGGTGGTAACTTCTGAAGAGGGACTAGCGCAGCTAAAAATGGAATCCATAGAGTTAGAGCTGACTACATCGGAATGTTGGCAACAACAATGAATGCACTTGCATTAGAATCTGGCTTTGAAAATAATGATTTAAGATGCCGTGTTCTATCAAGTTTAACAATGGATCCTAAAGTTTGCGAAGTATATATTAATGAAAAAGCCAAAAAATATTTAAAAGATGGCGAAGTTGTAATATTTGCCGGAGGTACAGGTAGACCTTTCTTTACAACCGATACCGCATCAACACTTTTCGCTTCTGAAATAAATGCAGACGCTATATTAATGGGTAAAAACGGAGTTGACGGAGTCTATGATTCGGACCCTAAATTCAATCCAGACGCAATTAAATTCTCAGTAATTACATATGATGAATTACTAGAAAAAGATTTAAGAGTGATGGACCAAACCGCCGCATCAATGGCTAAAGATAATAATATTGACATTGTTATCTTTGATATTAACGAAAAAGACGCATTATTGCGCGCTATAGAAAATTCAATACCAAACACAACAATTACAAAAAATAAGGAGTTATAATGGAATTAAACTTATATCTAATGGAATTAGAAGAGGAAATCAGTAAAACAATTAACAATTTTGAAAATCAAATGACAAAAATAGTTGTTGGAAGAGCAAACCCTGCTTTAATTAATAAAATTAAAATAAATTACTACGATTCACTAATTAGTCTTGAAGAAATTGCTGCTATTACAGCTGCTAGTCCTCTTCAACTATTGGTAAAACCTTATGACATGAGTGTTTTAAAAACAATTGAAAAAGCAATAATGGATAATAAAATAAATGTTACAACAGCTAACGAAGGGCATCAATTAAGATTAACATACCCACAAATGACAACTGAAAAGCGTGTGGAAATGACAAAACAACTAAGCCAAGTAACAGAATTGGCTAGGGTTGGTGTTCGTCAAGCTCGTCAAGATATTAATAAAAAAATAAAATCTGATAGCGAATTATCAGAAGATTTACAAAAACACTTTTTAGACAACATCCAAAAAGAAGTTGATAAAGCTATTGAAAAAATTAACGAACTTTCAAAAGCTAAAGAAAAAGATTTATTAACTGTGTAATTCAATTTTCATATAATCCAGCATCATGCTGGATTTTTTAAACCTTAAATAAGTAATAATTATAAAAAGTTTAGCATTAAAGGTTTATAGAATTTAATGTACCTCAGACTTTAACCATACTAGTAAAAAATTAAAACTTTTCTAATATTCCTTCTTGTAAATCTTTTATAGAATAAATATCTTCAAGAGTTTCAAAGGTCTCTTTTAAATTATTTTTAGCACCGCTAATTCATCCTTGGCCATCTGTAAACCAAACAAATTTAAAACCCTCAATATTTTTTGCTTCCAAAGCCAACATCTTATAGCTTCTTGCGGTTTCATTAAGTTTGGAACCTTGTTTTCTATAAAAATTACATTCGCAAGCATATACACATTTATCTGAAATTATTACATAATCAAACACTTTATTAACACTTTTGTTATTCGACAAGCGAGATAAATCCAATCCACTTATTTTTTCCAAATCATAAACACTCATCTCTTTATAGTAAGTAACATTTTTAACATAGCCGGCCTTTTTTATATAAAATTCAACCAAATTTTCCATGAGCTTTCCAGTTCTGTTTTTCCTTGCATTTGAATTCAGACCTGCCTCGACACCTATAACATAATCATAAATGTTTCCCACCAAGCCTTCTTCCAGCAATTTAAAAATACCTGTTTTTCTCATAAAAACAGCATAGTCATCAACTGAATAATTTATATTTTCAAAATCATATTTGTAAAGACCATCATCATCTGTACAAGTAATCTTAGTGTCTCTTGTTGCAATAAGAATTGGTATACATTTTAAAACAGACGGCTCGCAAGAAACAATTTTTTTAAATTCCGATTCGATATTTGTAGAACCTATAAGTGAATTTAATAAATTCAATTCTCTTCTTAACTCTGAAGTGTTTTTAAAAACTTTATCAAACTCTACGTAATACGTATAATTAGCTATACTGTCCCTAAAGGTTTCTATTCATTTATCAAAATCTCTCATTTGCCCCTCCTGTTTTTTTAAAAAACTTGTTCAGATTTAGAGTAGTCATTAATTTTAATTTACCAGAAATTAAAATCGTGTTTTTCATAAATAAATTTATAAGTAGGCTATTTCGATATTAAAAAATTATATTATTTAAGCAAAATAAATTACAAAAAACAGTTTTCTTTTCTTATTATTATAATAAATCAATAAAATTCATTATCTTAACAAAACGGAAATAATTTTATAAATAGCCTTTTTAATTTGATTATCTTAACAAACGACAAACAGTCAATAAAATAAATTATAATCAACAAAAAAGTGAATTATAACACACTTTTTTTGTTATAATTTATATAAGAAAGGTTTTTATGATTAAAAAAAATTTTGGAAATAAATTACAAGAAATAAGAAAGTCTAGGTTTTTATCTCAAGATGATTTGGCTAAAAAATTGTCTATAGACAGGGCTCAGATTTCAAAAATAGAAAAAGGTAAGATCAACGTTACACTAGAAACAGTTGAAAGGTTGGCAAATGCTTTAGAGGTATCTGTTTTAGATTTTTTTTCACTAGAAAAAAAACCACACCCTTTTGTTAAATGAGCAGGAGGTAAAACACAGATATTACCAAAACTAAAAGAATTAATGCCTGTCGAATATAACAAATACTTTGAACCATTTGTTGGCGGTGGGGCTTTATTTTTTTCAATCTCTCCAAAATATGCACATATTAACGATTTAAACAGTGAACTTTTCTGTGCATACCAATGCTTCGAAGATGACGAGCATTTTGAACTTTTAAAGTCAGAATTAATAAAACACGAAGAAAACAACAGCGAAGAATATTATTACCAAATTAGAAAACTTGACCAAGAAGATAGTTTTTCTAAAATGCCCATACACATAAGAGCAGCAAGAATGATATATTTAAACAAAGCTTGTTTCAATGGTTTGTATAGAGTAAATTCAAAAGGTTTTTTTAACGTCCCATTCGGCAAAAAAGATAAAGTAAATGCATTTGATGATTCAAACTTTGATAATCTAAGAAAATTACTATCTAATAAAAAAATCAAGATTACAAATAATGACTTTGAGATTGTTGTTGCTGAGGCTAAAAAAGGCGATTTTGTTTACTTTGACCCACCCTATGATATATATCCGGATAAAAATGGTTTTGTAAATTATAGTAAGGAAGGATTTGGTAGAGAGGAGCAATTGAGATTAAGAAATTGCTTTTGCGAACTAACAAAAAGAGGTGTAAAAGTTATGCTATCAAATCACAACACCCCTTTTATAAAGGATATATATAGTGATTTTAAAATACATGTTATTAAAACAAAAAGAATGATAAACTCAAAAGCACAAGATAGAGATAATGGTGAAGAGGTGATAATCACCAATTATTAAACTTTAACTGTTTTTTTAAAAATAATATAATCACTTATGCAGAAGATTAAGCACTGCAAAAATGTGCAAATTAAATTTTTAGCTACCAACCAGTAAGAGATTTAAAAAGTAACAATCGCTAAAACTAAATTTGATAATAAAAACAACCAATAAGAAAAATTGATTTATCCACAATTTTCTTGTTGGTTGTTTTAAATTTTTTTGTCGCGTTTTAAAAAAACGTTTAATTTTAAAAGTGAAGTCTCTCTAAAAAACATATCATAAAATAGGATTAGACAACACTCGATATTAGTTACCTGTTTTTATTATTTTTAAACACAGCTACAGCTTCAATATGATAGGTTTGCGGAAACATATCAACAGGTTGAATTTCTTCGCAAACATAGCCATATTTTTCGAATTCAATAATATCTCTTACGAGTGTTCTAGGATTACAGCTTATATAAATAATTTCATCAACGTTTGTGTTTGCTGATGCTTTTATAACTTCTTTATCTATCCCTGCTCTTGGAGGATCAAATATAATTGCATCAAACTCTTTAATATCTTTTGTCGCAAAATACTTTGTAACATCTGCAGCTACGAAATTCATATTTAGTATTTTATTTAATTTTGCATTATCTTCAGCCGATTTAGAAGCGTTCTGGTTTATTTCTATGCTCAAAACTTCCTTGGCTCTTTTTGCAAAAAACATACCGATTGTTCCAACACCGGCAAAAGCATCTACTATTGATTTTTTATTATCATCTAAACCGTTTAAAGCCTCTGAATATAATTTAAAAATTTGTGAATCGTTAACTTGATAAAAAGCATCATAATGAACTTTAAATAACAAATTCTCAAGCTTAAATACTAAAGAATCATCACCTAACAAAATATCGTATTTTATTTTATTTTGTCCATACTCGTTTATTATTGAACCTAATTTTGGTATATCAGATAAATTAGATAAAATTTGATTATCTACTGTTAATTTAGTTTTTGAATATATAACCAATTGAGCTTTATCCTCATATTCAGAATATCTCAACATTATTTTTTCTATACTTTTTTTACTATTTAAATCAAGATTATTAATTACATCTTTTATTTGTAAGTAAACGTTCTCTATGTTTAAATTAGCCAACGGAAGTTTCTCTTGGATTATTAAATTATGACTATTCTTTTCGTAATTTCCAAATTCTATTTTATCTTTAATAACTTTGGCATGCAACGTTATTTTATTGCGATAGTTTAGAGTTTTATCCGAAGCTATAATTTTTTTTACTTTAACATTTTTTAAATTTCTATTTACTAATTTTTCAATCACTTCTTGTTTAAATGTTAATTGATCTTGATAATCCAATATTGCAAGTGGTGCTGAACCAGAGTTAATCAATTCTTTATCAATATTATCTACTCTTTTATTAGATACCTTTAAATGCTTTAAAACCTTAGCAAAAGCTATTTTTTTGTTTGCTCAAAATATTTTGATATCAGCAACCTCGTCAAGTCATAAATTTTCAACAAAAATAGCAAAATCAGGATATCTAATCACTCCATATCCCTCATAGCTAATTTCTTTAGTTTCAACACTTCTTAAAATATCATTAACCTTATACATTTTATTTACCTAAACAAAACTTACTAAACATATTGTCTAATAAAGCTTCATTATCATGTTGTTTATTCAAAATCTCTCTTAAGCATTCTCAGCTTTTTGTTAAATCTAAAATTATAACTTCAGGTCCAAAACCATTATCTAAGCCTTTTTTAGCTTCATTTAAAGCTAAAGAAGCTTGTTTTAATAATGAAAGCTTTCTTGTATTATAAACAAGTTCGCTATCATCTAAATTTACGTTATTATATTTTTTAACTAATGCATTTTTTAATTCTCATAAATTTTGATTTAATGCAGAAATACATATTTTATCTTTAGGCAATTCATTAAGTTTTAATAAATCACTTTTATTCATGACTGATATATATTCTTTCCCTTGAGCTAAATCTTTTATTCTTTTATCTTCTTCATCTTCTTGATCGAAAGGACTGTGTAAATGAATAACTATCTTAGCTTCTTTAATAGCATTTTTAGAACGTTCAATACCTATTGATTCTACTGTATCATTTGTTTCTCTAATTCCAGCCGTGTCTACTAATCTAAATAAAATTCCATTTATTTCAAATTCACCTTCAATTATATCTCTTGTTGTTCCTGGTATATTTGTAACTATAGCTTTATCTTTTTTTAATAAAGCATTAAGTAAAGAAGATTTTCCGGCGTTTGGTTTTCCTACAATTGCAACATCAATACCTTTATAAATATCAGACGCATTTTCTGATTTATTGATTATAATATCTAATTTAGTTTTTAAGTTATTAACAAGTGGTATTAATTTATTTTTATCTAATTGTTCGATATCGTAATAATCTGAGTAATCAATATTTATTTCTGTTATTGAAATTATTTGCAATAATTCTTCTTCTAACTTTTCAATTAACTCATTATCTTTTGAAGCAAATTGAGTTATTGCTATTTCTGCTTGTTTGTTGGTTTTGGCATGAATTAAACTATTGATTGCTTCAGCTTTATCTAATGTAATCTTCCCATTTAAAAAAGCTCTTCTAGTGAATTCTCCACGTTCTGCTAATCTAGCACCATTACTTAAAATTAAATTTAATATTTTATTTGTTACAACTATTCCACCATGAGCGTTTATTTCAATTGTATCTTCTCCTGTGTAGTTTTTGTTCCCTATAAATCAGTTAACTAAAACTTCATCAACAATTTTGTTAGTTGTATTGTCAACAATATTTCCGTAGGTTATTGTTTTGTCTTCTCCTATTTTTCCTGTATATATTTTTTTAATTATTTCAACTGCATCAGGACCTGAAATTCTAATAATAGAAATTGCTTGATTAATGTTTCCTGAAGAAATTGCTGCTATTGTATCGTTAATTATCATAATAATATATTATATATATTATTTATTAGTTAAAAATTTATTATTTAAAAAGAACTTATTTTGTTAAAATATTATTTTTTTTAAATTAAAAATATTAATAAAGTATGTTAATAATGTTCATAACTTTAATTTATTGCTTAATTTTAGCTAAAAACTTATTGTTAATAACTTTTTTATTTAAAAACACCAATGTCTAAAACTTTACCTTTGCTACGAGTGAGTCTATTTTTTTTGAGATTTTTTTGCTCGAACCATTTTATTTTTAAATTTTATGTTTAATAAAAAATCGCAAATTTATCTCATTTTTCATAAATTCGCGATTTTTTATTAGTAGTGTAAATCGTAGATTCATTCTACAAAATTGTTTTTGGTTTCTTTGCTTAATTTGTAATAGTTATCATTTTTCTCATAATCTTTCGGTAAATATCTTTTTGTATAAACGGTTAAATATCCTTTGTCTTTGTCGTTCTTTAAACCAAAGCCCAAAACGTCTATAACTTCTAATTTTGTGTCATTGTAAGAAACTTTATGTTTATAAATACTTTCGGCAAGGGTGTGTCTAGCTATTCTATGCGAAGGGCGTTCACGTGTTATTTCTTGTCAATTTTTAGCTTCTTCACTTAGTTCGGTGTTTGCTTCTGTTTTTAAAACTTTAAAATACTCAAGGTTTTCTATTGAGCTTTCAAACCATTTTTCAAAATTTATACCGTAAGGAATAGTGTGATTAGTGCTCTTTGGCAGATAGAAAAAAGTAACATGATCTAGCTTTGCAAGTTTTTCTTCAAATTGTTTTCTGTAACTTTCTTTATCACTATTTTCTTTTTCTATTAATGAAATTTCTAGAGGAACAATGTAAAAATTTTCTTTTTTTATGCTTTCTAAATAAGATTTTAATTCCTCTACTTTTTCAGAACTTTTGAATTCGTATTTTTTAAAAGGTTTTTCAATTAACAAACCATTATCTTTATATCCTTCAGTGTATAGCAAAGGGTTTTCTAGATAATTTTTGTTATATATGGTTATTTCGCCTTCATTTTTTCTTGTGTGAGCTGAGATTGCAAGTTGGATTCCTACACCAGCAGAAACTCCGCCGATTATAAAAGCTGGTATTAATGTTGATATTAATATAGTTTTAGTTTTCTTTTTCATATTAAACTCCTGATTTTATATTTTTTAATCCGTTGTGCTAATTGGTGTTATATTTATTGATGTCTTATTAGTTTGTTTGTTTTAAAATAAGATTAAAAATGAAAATTCTAATAAATTAGCCCCCCCTGTTTTAAAGGTTTTTATATCCATAATGCTCCTCCTTTTGTTTTATTTTAATCTTAATCAAATGAAGAGGTTAATTATTTTATTTATCTTTGTTTAAATTGCAAAAAAAATTTCCGATTGAGAAAAAATATTGAAATTTGTGTGCGAATTTTTGATTTATAAAAAAAGCAGCAACCGCTACTTTAACTTTGGTCAATATGTTGTTATTTTCTGTTTATTAATGTTAACTTTAATTTTATTATTAAGTGCAAGCATCATTTTTGGATAAGAGTGACCTATATTGATATTGTATACAACACTTAAATTTGGATATTTTTTAAAGAAGTTTTTAAAGACATCAATATATTCTAATAAATAAGCTTCATCTTGGGGCTTTCCAATTATTACAGCACGTAGTTTAGAAAAGCAATTTGTTGTTTCTAAATTTTTTAGCATTTTATTAATTTCTTTTGGTGTTGGTTTTTCTTCGGATGTTTCTAGTAAAAGAATCTTATTTTTAAAGTTAGTTTTATTAGTAAATAGGTCATATTTTTGATTAATCGAGTATTCTTCAACATTTTCAGGATTACAAATTCTATCAATACTATCTAAACAACCGCCAACTAAAATCCCTTCAAATGCTTTTGAACCTTGAATTGAAATATAACCATATTGTTCTTTGTGTTTAGGTCTTGGAATATTTATTTGCTTTGAGCTAAAGTCTTTTCTTTCCTCATATCAATATTTAGAAGGCCTATAAGTTTTTTTCTTACCTTTGAACATAAAATTAAAAGCGGTCGCATGGTAAGGCAACATGTTTCTATCTAGTTCTGCTAGATCGGTAATGAATGCTAGTCCATAGAAGCTTGATAATCCTAATTTATTAAACATCAAGTGATTAATTGTTGTATCAGAATAACCCAAAAATATTTTTGGGTTGTCTCTTAAAATTTCTAAGTTGATTTTGCTGTCTAAAATATAGGGCAGTGTTCTATAAGTATCAAAACCACCAATTGCGCAGACAATAGCTTTTATATTATCATTATTCGACAATTCAATTAAATCTTCAGCTCTTTTGTCTGGGTTTTTATCAATATATTCTAGCCCTGACAAACAATGTTTAGAAAATACGGGGTTCAAATTCATTTCTTTTATTCTTTTTATACCTAGTTGAACCTGGTGTTGGCAACTTTTTTCTCCGAGCAACCCGCTTGATAAGCTAATTATTCCGATTTGGTCATTGTGTTTAAGTTTTTTTAATGTTTTTATCATATACTTATTTTAATACAAAACAAGATTTAAGGAGTAACTATGAAAATAGGACTTATTGCAGAATTTAACCCGTTCCATAATGGACATATTTATTTAATTAATGAAATTAAAAGAAAATATAATAATTCGTTTTTAATAGTTGCTCTGTCTTCTGATTATGTTCAGAGAGGAGAAGTGGCTTGCGCTCCTTTTGAGCAAAGAAAGAAAATTGCATTGGAATATGGCGTTGATAAAGTTGTTGAATTAGACTTTTTAACATCAACTCAGGCGGCACATGTTTTTGCAAAGGGATCAATTGACTTACTTTTAAAGCAAGGAATTGATGCATTAATTTTTGGTGTTAGCGACACTGATGATATTAATAAATATATTTATGCGGCTATGGCGATAAAAAATAATATTGATCAATATAATGTGGATGTAAAAAAATACCTTAAAGAAGGAAAGTCTTATGTTCTTAGCTCATATTTAGCCCTTGGAAACTTAATTGGAGAAGAAAATATCCCAGCTGATATTTTGGGTCTAGAATATACTAAATATATTATTTTTAATAACATTGATATAAAACTTGATTGTATCAAAAGAACAGCTGTACATAACTCTTTGGATACAGAGGGTATTTATGCATCAGCAACAAAGTTAAGAGAAATGCTAAAAAATAATGAAGATATATCAAGATTTTCTCCAATGAAAATAGAATATCCGTTTCCCAAAATTGAAGATAAATATCAAGAATTTCAAAGTATAGTTATGAATAATAGCGCTGAATATTTAGCTAATATTCAACTTGTTTCAGAGGGTATGGAAAACCTTTTTAAAAAGAATATTGATATGCCGACATACGAAGAATTTGTTAATGCTTGTACTTCGAAACGATATACAAAATCAAGAATAAAAAGAGTGATGTTATACATTTTATTAGGAATAAAAAAATAAAAGAAAATATTGTTAAAAGCGAAAAACAGAAACGCGGCTTTTGCTTAAAAATTAGCAGTATTAATGAAGACATTCTTTCAATAGTCGATAACTGAGTAAAATTCGTTATTATTGACTGTAAATTGTCAAGCAGATTAAATGAGCCTGAAATTCTACTATTTATGAATGCGTTATTTGGTAAGTTAAATGCTAATGGCACAAAAATTATTTTCGAAAAGCTAGACTACAAAAGCTATCGCAAAATTTTATATAAACACACCGAGGATATTTTATATACACAATAGGAGGCTATATAAATAAAAAAATTAATAAAAAAACTAAAACCCAGTCTTAATTCTGGGTTTTAGTTGTCTTCTTGTGAATCTGCCTCATTTGGTTCGTTATTTTTAGATTCTAATTTTTTTCTATATTCTTCTTCACAAGCTGGTATTTTCTCTCTTTTTTCATCTAGTTTTCGGTTTTTTAAGTCCGCCATAAATGCACCGGCGATTAGTCCGGAAGGAATGGCAATGATTGCAATACCTAATAATGAAATTATAATAACTATAACTCTTGCATTAACCGAGTGAGGAACAAAATCTCCATAACCAATAGTTGTTAATGTTATTGTTGCAAAGTAAATTGCTTCAAAAATGTTTTTTACAACATTATTTCCTAATGCTATATATTCAGGGTTTTGTTCGGGATTTTCAACATTATTTTTGGCCTTTCATAATTCTTGTTGTTGATTTAGTCATTGAGTTTCGTTGTTATAAATTAATAAAGCAAAAATAACAATTAGAAATAAGATGATTGTAAAGACGTAAATCAAAACTTTTCTTTGACGAGAGAATACATTTAATATTACTTTGAAAGGTGTAATTAATTTTAAAACAAGAAATAATCTGAAAACTTTAATAATGTTTAAAGCACTTAAATATTTTAAGCCCTCTTTTTCTTGCGAATTTTCGGGTGTAAAATAAGAAATAACATTTAGCGAAGAAACGATACATAAAAACGCAATAACTGCCGGCCCCGAAATTAAATATTTTAGTCAAGCTATTTTGTGTTCATATTTATAACCCTTTTTATATGATGCAATATAAGAATAAGTTATTCAATGCGCAATGTAATCAAAAATGAATATACAAAGTCCTGATATTTGAAAGATTTTCATCATCTCTTGTCAGTTATGTCTTCAAGCTTGCCCAGGATTAATTAAGGCTAAAAATGAAAGTGTACAAGCAAAAACAACAAATGCAGCATAGATAATTTGTAAAAATAAAATTCGCTTAGCCTTTGGTTTTAATAAATCCGGTAGTTCTCTTTCACCTCAAATTGTATGAGCAAAAATCTTAAAGCTATAATGTATATCTTCAATTTTTCTTAATGATTGTTTGTTATTATTATTGTTCATACATCTATTATATTTTAAAAAAAATAGCCGAAGCTATTTTTTGAAAATTATCAGATTTTAACACGTTTTTTAGGGTCTAAATACATCTTATCGCCCTTTTTAATGTTAAATGTTGTATAAAAATCATCTGAGTTTTTAACTTGAACATTAACTCTTAATTTTGCTGGTGCATGAACGTCTGTATCAAGAAGCATCTTTTGGGTTTGTTCTCTGTATTTTGTTCTTCAAATTAAAGCGAAGTTGGTATAGAAATCTTTTGCTGAAAAGTCACTTTCTAATTTAGCAGCTTCTAAAGCACATGAAAGACCCCCGGCATCAGCAATGTTTTCTGAAACAGTTAAACGGCCGTTACATTTACCAACATCTGTTTTAACACCATCGAATAGCTCAACCATTTTTTCAGCTCTCATGTCAAATTGTTTTCTGTCTTCTTCTGTTCATCAGTTAATCATGTTTCCGTTTTCATCGAAGTTAGAACCATTGTTGTCAAAAGCGTGAGAAATTTCGTGAGCAATTACCGCTCCAATACCGCCGTAATTTTTAGCGCTTGATTGATTTTCGCTATAAAACGGAGCTTGTAAAATTCCGGCAGGGAAAACTATTTTATTTTGACTTGGGCTAAAGTATGCATTAACCATAGCTGGTGTCATTGATCATAAGGTTTTGTCAATCTTTTTAAGATATTTATCGAAACGATCTTGTTTAATAATTTTTGTAAATTCTAAAGAGTTTTCGAATAGATCATTTCATCCTTCGTAATTTTTAACAATTAGTTTTTCATAATATCCATCAATTGTTTCAGGATATCCTACATAAACTTCCATTTTATTTAATTTTAAGATAGCTTTTTCTTTAGTTGCTTGACCTAGTCAATCGTTTTCTAATAATCTAGCCTTGTAAATATTAATCATTTTGAAAATCATATTTTCAAGGTTTTCTTTATTTTTCTTTCCAAAATATGTTTCGCCGTAGTATTTACCATAAACCATTTTGTAAAATCCGAATGTTACGGCATCAAGTGCTTGTCTTTTGTTATTAGGAGTTTTCTTTTGACCTCTTAAAGCCATTTGGTATTCTTTAGCAATATCACGTGTTTTATAATCCAAATATTGAGCTTTGTCAATAATTGTGTGAATATATAAAAATGCTTTATATTCATCAAATGCTTCAGCAATTAAAACTTCATTATATTTTTGAACTAAAGTTTTAGATACTGAAATAATTACATTAACATCTTGTTTAACTAATTCTTTTAGTATTGCGCTAAATTTAAAGGCTTTAATGGTTTTGTCAACTTCTTCCATTTCTACTGGATTGTATATATTTGACATAACCGCACTTTCTTCAGCTGTTAAAAGAAGCGGAGAAATTCTTGTATCTCATTTTAAAGCAAGCTCTACTAGCTTTTTATTTTCTTCTTCATTTTTGTTTACCTTTGCTAGTAATTTCATTGCCATGTTACTTCAAATTTTGTATAGCTCAGCCTTTTTATCAGCATTTTCATAATATCTTTTTTCTGGCAAGATTGCATGTGGGTCAGAGATATAGATAGTTTCTTGATCACTATTTTTAAAATCTGTCATTACAAATAAAGGAATTGGCATTGCTAAATCTAATAATGTTAACTCTGCATATTGTTTTTCTAAATCTGCTCAAGAGTTTAATTTATTAACTCTATCTAATAAATTCAATAAAGGTTTAACACCACTCATTCTTCTTTGTTTACCGTCAGAAACTAATTTGTAATATTTGATCATTTCTAGCATTGCGGGATTGTTTTTTAATTCACTATCATCTTTTACTCATTTGTCAAATAAAGAAATCTTTAGTTTTACTAGTTGATCATCAATTGATGAAAATGAACCTATGGCAGTTTTATGTGCGGGTATTTCGTGTTTTTTAGCTCACTCAGCATTGATTGCTTCAAAAAAGTCATCTTTTATTAATTTTTTATTCATATAGCCTCCTATTGTGTATATAAAATATCTTGTGTGTGTTTATATAAAATCTTACGATAGCTTTTGTAGTCTAGCTTTTCGAAAATAATTTTTGTGCCATTAGCATTTAATTTATCAAATAAACCATTCATAAATAGTAGGATTTCGGGTTCATTTAATCTGCTTGACAATTTACAGTCAATAATAACGAATTTTACTCAGTTATCAACTATTGAAAGAATGTCTTCATTAATACTGCTAATTTTTAAGCAAAAGCCACGTTTCTGTTTTTCGCTTTTAACAATATTTTCTTTTATTTTTTTAATTGCTTTAAATGTTGTGAACTCAATAACTTGTAAAAAACCATCAAAATACTTATTAGCATTTGCAATTTTTTCGAAATCTATTGCATTGAAGATAAAGTCTTTAAGTGTAATGATTGAATAATTAGGTCTAATATGCCTAATTTGGCTATAAATGTTCACATATATATTTTTATAGATATCTAACTGGGTCAACGTTTCTGCGTCTTCGCAGCCTAATTCAGAAAAAATATCTGGTATTATCAGCTCTTTCATTTCTGTTTTTTGGCCCTGTAAATTTCTAAAAATAATTTTTTTACTTTCAAGATTAACATTGGCAGACCAATTTAAAATATTTTGATAAGCCAATGAAAATTGATGGTATTTTTCACTTTCTAATACATTTTTATCAGGCTCGAATGACCTATATCTTTTGTCTGTAATTGAATAAATTTTTAAATAATCAAAAAACTTTTCAAATTCATCTTTCGTTTTTTCAATTAATAACGAGCTATCAATAATAAATATTTGCCTATAAAGCTTTATATAGTTATAAGACCATTCGACGAATTGCGAAGCGACATATTTAGCTCTATTATTGCCAAATCTTGATTCGGTAAAAACAAAAAATAATTTATTTCAATCTAAAAATACTTTTACGCCTTGAATTGAGTTTTTGATTGCGTTTTCTTTAAATAGATTAATAAAGTTTTGAACATTGTATATATTTTTGATATCGAGTGTGAATAAAACAGCCGTGTATTTTTCTTTCGGTTGCGATAAAAAGGTTAAGTTAGTTTCAATATCTTCAAAAACTGAGTTTTCTCTAATATCTTTTTCTTCTCATGAAAAACTAGCCATAATTTGATCGTTATCATAATTTTGTATGGTTATGTTTACATAAGTAATTAATTTAGAATCATAAGGAGAAGTTATTTCAGTATCAATAGATTCATTTAAATTATTTTGCAATATATCCATAAATTTTTCTTTAGTAGATTTGTCAAATACTGCAATAAAGTCGTCTAGTTTTACTCATTGACCGCTAATTATATTGAGTTTTTTGTAAAATCACGGTTCATTGTACATTGCTGAATCTGGGTTAGCAATTTTTATTCTTAATTTATTCATATCTATTAATAAAACTAAATTGCCATTAGAATTTTGTATTTTATTTGCTTTAGTCTTTGTTATAAAGTAAACAACAGTTAAAGTAACTGAAATAATAAAAACAATTAATAAAACTCATAATGAAATAATGTCTGCATTTGAACTACTATGATTTATTTTTTTTATAAGATTATTCATTTTCATCTCATTTTTTAATTGCCATATGATTTTTAGCAAACTTTTTGACTTTTTTGTCAATATCGAATTTAACTTCAATTATATCGTCAATTATGTCGAGTATTACTCCCTTACCGTAAGTTTTGTGAGTTATAAAATCTCCGATAATTAAATTTTCATTGGTTTTATTTTCTGTAGCCATTGAAAAGCTACTTGCGATGTTTATTGATCTGCTTTCTTTGATTCCGGCTTCTTTTAGAAAACGACTTTTTTTATTAATACCATTTCTACCAACTGAAAATGAAAGGAAAAGTTTCTTTTTAGCTCTGGTCATTGCGACATAAGCAAGTCTTCTTTCTTCTTCGAGACCTTCTAAATTTTCAGCGGTTTGAGTTTTTAAAAATGTGAAGTCTTTTTGAGGTGACACTAGGATTGCTCTTCTAAGAGGGAAGATATTTTCTGCTAGTCCGGCAATAAAAACATAGTCAAATTCCAACCCCTTGGCGTTATGAACGCTCATTAATGAAACATAACTCATTGCATCATCTTCAACATCTCTATCGGTTATTAAAGTGATTTCTTGCAAGTATTCGTCAATACTTCCGTGAGGATTTTTCTTTTCTCATGCTTCGATAGCTTCAATTAGTGAGGTGAAGTTATCCATTCTGTTTTCGTATTCTTCTTCAGAATTTTTAATCTCTTCGAAATATTTAATCCGATTAATCATAAACTCTTTTAAAGTTAAATAAATTGGGTTAGTTTGTATTGCTCTTCTTGCTCATCTGATTTCGTTAATTAGACTTGCAATATTTTTTAATGTTGATATTGAAATTTGTAACTCATCTTGGATTTCTGAAAACTTAGTTTCTAAACAACGGAATAGATCCAAGTTTTCTCTTCGTGAAAAGTTTAATAATTTTTCGATTGTTACATCACCAATTTTTCTAGAAGGTTTGTTAATTATTCTTAAAAGCGAAATTTCAGAACCATCGTGTATTACTCTTAAATAAGCTAGAGCGTCTTTTATTTCTTCACGTTGATAAAACTTAATTGAACCGAATAACTTGTATATTGTATTTTCTCTAACTAATGCTTCTTCAAGAGCTCTTGAGTAACTGTTTACACGATATAGAATAGCGATATTTTTAAGTTGAACTCTATTTCTTTTTAACTCTGATATTTTATTAGCAATTCACCGTGCTTCAGCATCATCATTAAAACCACAATAAAATTCTATTTCTTCACCTTCTTCATTTTCGGTAAACAACTTTTTATCTAATCTCAATTTATTTTTAGCAATTAAATTATTTGAAACTTTTAATATTTTTTTAGTTGAACGATAGTTTTCTTCAAGTTTTACAGTTACTGAATCAGGATAATCTTTATCAAAATTCATAATAATGTTAATATCTGCGTTTCTTCAAGAGTAGATTGTTTGATCTGGATCACCAACGATTGTTAAGTGATGAGAAGAAGCTAATTTTTTCATTATTTTGTATTGTAAAACACTTGTATCTTGAAATTCATCAACTAAAACATGTTCAAATCTGTTTTCTCATTTTGCTGCTATTTGGCTAAAATTAGGGTCGTAAAATAATTTATAAACAAAAAGAAGCAAGTCATCAAAATCTAAAGAACGCGATCTTTCAAGGTGAGCTTGGTAGTGTTTATAAATTAATTCTTTAGTTTCGTGAGTTTGTTTTTCTATTAGTGAATCATAATTATCATCGTTTGATGAATGCATATGATTTTTATCATCAAATGTAGGTAATTGATTTTTTTTGTTTTGAATAAAAGAAATAATTGAAGAGTAAGTATATTCTGTTTGCGATATTTCTAATTCTGAGTAAACAATTTTAAGAATTTCTTTTTGATCTAATTCGTCAATGATTTGAAAGTCGTTATTGTATCCTAGGTTGTGAATTTCTTTTCTTAAAATTTTTGCACACATTGCGTGGAAAGTTGAAACGATAGGACTTTCTGAAATATTACTATTTGCAAGAATTGAAAAAACCCTCTGTTTCATTTCGTTTGCTGCTTTATTAGAAAAAGTTAAAGCTAAAATTTTAGAAGGTTCCACTCCTAAGTTTTCTATTAAGTATGCAATCTTATAAGTTAGAACTCTAGTTTTGCCAGAACCTGCTCCAGCAATAATCCTAAGTGGCCCTTCGTTATAAATAACTGCACTTTTTTGTTGTTCGTTTAACAGATTGATATCAATCATGAATATCCCCCCTAAAAATTAATAATAATAATTATAACATATTGACAACCAGTAAACACTTCGCTACTTAATAATTAGCAATTTTTGTTAATAATTAGGCCTTTATAATGACTTAATTTGCATAAAAAAATACAAACACAAAAAAAGTGTTTGTATTTTAATTTTCATACTTAATTATTGGCAGTTTTCTGTAAACTGGAACAATTGAATTATCGTTTAAATCAGGTTCCTCAACTTCTTCAAATTTATTTATTCAAACAGTGTATGTTTGCGAAAATTTATCATTAAGCCCAATTTTGCTTATTTTAGCGTTTGATAAAATAAAAAACGTTTCGACAAATGCGGCTATTGAAGCTAAAATTGTAGGTAATAATAAAAATAATTTTTGTACTTTATTTAACGGTTGAGTTTTTTTGTTTATTAATGCAGCTTGTTCGAATGTTTGAGGCGAAACTAAAATTGCAAAGGCAATAAATACAAAAAATCATATGAAAGCAAATAATCTTTGCCTGTCAAAAATAGCTTTGACAATACTAGTTTTTGGATCTTTTGCAATAACTTTAATTTTGCAAATCGCCATCCCGACAGTTTTGCCATTTCATAACATTGGTATAAATAATCAAATTATTAATAAACTAGAAATAGCTATTGACAATCACAAATAGTAATTTAATAAATTATAAAACTTCCCGGTTTTATAATTAAAGGCTAAAAATGACGTTGCTATTAAAACGGCCAAAAATATAATTAAGTCAATAATGGTGGCGAGTAATCTTATTCAAAACCCAGCCTTTTTGTTTATTTTTATCATTTGAATTTTTTGTAAATTGATTCTCAATTAGAAGAATCTAAAACTAATTTTAAAAGTTCTTTTGCATTATATTTTTCGAAGTAAGGGTTTTTTTCTAATTCTTGTTCTCAAACGGGAAGGTGTTTTTTAATTTCACTTTCGAAAGCTAACTTGATATTTTTCAAAGAACGTCACTCTTGAGTATTCCTTTTAATCTTACACATACCAATATAACCAGCTCCATAGTAGCATATATTAATAAATTCGGCAAATCTTAGAGCATTTATTTTGTCTGGGCATTTTTCTTGCGCTAGGTTAATAATTGTGGTTCATGTTTTAGCAAGCGATTTTGGATTTAATAAAATCGGATCATAATTTCAGTCTTCAACTCAGGTGTTTTTGATAAAAGCAAATGTTTGCGAATTTAATAGTCCTTTGTATGTGCTAGCAGGCGTGTACTGAAGGTTAATATTTTTAAATTTTTGAGCATTTAAAATATCTTTAAATATTTCACTTTTAATAACAATATTAAAAGCAACGGGAGCTGTAAATAAAATCGGCTCATCACTATTTTTTAAATTTATTACAAGATTTTCATCAAAATTTTCACCATTAAAATCAAGGTTTACTAAACCTTTTACACTTCCTAATATTTCAATAAAGTCAGGTTTCACTGCACTTTTTTCTAAATAGGAATTAATACGTTTGGTGAATTCTTTTTTAAGAACTGTGTATGAATATAGTATATAAACATATTCAGTTTCAACAAATGACATTGCCTGTTTGATAACTATGTCAATTAATTGATGTGCTGAGTTTATAATTACTTTTAAATTGTCTTGAAATTCAGATTTTAGTTTTGCAATAGCCTTAAAATCTTCGTCTTTAGGTTGATCTACTATTAATATAACATTAAAATTTTTCTCGGTTTGTTTTTTTAAATTTCTAAATATTTCGTCAAGAGTTATTGAAGGACGATAAATTGGTACGATTAATGTAAGTGTTTTCGATTGGCTCATAACTACATTTTAATTGATCCAGCAACTCTTGGGAAAGGTATCACATCTCTTATGTTTGATACACCAGTAACATACATTACTAATCTTTCAAAACCAATTCCAAAACCACTAGATGGAGCATATCCAAATCTTCTTAAATCTAAATATCATTTTAAAGGTTCTTGAGGAATCTTCAATTCATTCATTCTTTGAAGAAGTTTATCGTATCTTTCTTCACGTTGGCTTCCACCTATTAGTTCACCTATTCCTGGAACAAGTAAGTCGAAAGCTGCGACGGTTTGATTATCTTCATTTTGATACATGTAGAAAGCCTTAATATCTTTAGGATAATTAATAACAGCAACAGGTCCATTAACTATTTTATCTGATAAGAATTTTTCATGTTCTGAAGCCAAATCCATTCCAAAGTGAATATCTTTTTCTTCAAATTGTTCTGCAAAAGGTTTTAATTTTTCGACAACGTCTTTATATTCAATAACTGTTAATTTTTTATCTAAGAATTTATTTAGTGTAGGTAATAATTCATTATTTTGCAAGTTATCTAAAAAGGCCATTTCATCTGGGTGATTGTTAATTGTGTTTCTAATTGCATTTTTTAATAAATCATCTGCAAGGTCGATAATGTTATTTAATCTATAAAAAGCGACTTCTGGTTCTATCATTCAAAATTCAGCTAAGTGACGTGATGTATGTGAATTTTCAGCTCTAAATGTAGGCGCAAATGTATAAACTTTTTTAAATCCAGCAGCATATGATTCTGCGTGTAATTGTCCTGTTACACCCAAAAATGCTTTTTGTTTAAAGAAGTAATCTTTGCTTTCATCATCAACTAATAAGGTTTCTCCCGCTCCTTCACCGTCGTTTGATGTAATAATAGGAGCAGCAACATTTAGAAATTCGTGTTCTTGGAAGTATTTGTGAACTTCGAATAGTAATGAATTACGAATAATCATAACTGCTCTAAATAAGTTTGTTCTGTGTCTTAAATGAGGTATTTCTCTTAAAAAGTCTAGAGTTGTTTCTTTTTTTTGTATAGGAAAATCTTCAGCAACATTATTAATTAAAACTAAGTTGCTTGCATTTAGTTCAAAAGGTTGTTTTGCTTCTGGGGTTAAATGCAATTGTCCAGAAACTTTAAGAGATGCTCCCATTAAGATTTTGTCAGTGTTAAATTGATTATTTAAATCCCCTTTAATTACAACTTGTAAATTTGATACACTACTTCCATCATTAATGGTAATGAATCTTATTTTATCATTACCTCTGTTTGATATTACTCAACCTTCTACGGTAATTTCTTGTAAATCTGTTAAGGTGTTTATTTTTTTTAACATAGTTTTAATTGTCATATATTGCTCCTGTAAATATTTTTATATAATAAAATTAATAATATACTTATAAAATTATAATCGAGAAAACGAACATGGTTATAAATATTATTATTTGTATATTAATGTAAATATATTTTAGTCTAATTAATGTGTAGTCATAAAAAAACGAGGATTAATTCCTCATTTTTTTATGACTTAGTTGTTTCATAGTAATATGTAGAAATTTTTGTTCTTAAATTGTTATCAATTATAGGGTATGAGAATAACTTATATTCATTAGTTGACTCTGGTTGCTCGAAAATTGTAATGGCGGTTTCATCGCCTGCAAAATATCATTTTAAGACAAACTCATATGTAATTCTATTTGTTGGAGTGTATGATACATAGTCAAAGTTTGCTATGTCTGAAATAGAACTATCTGAGAATAAATCTGCTAAGACATCTTCGAACAATTTATAACCGTTTTCTAAGTTATCACGCATTATTAGAAATCATTCATAATTTTTAGAATCTACTGGGTTATTAATAAAATTATCAAATTTTTCTTCATTTCATTTTACAAAAGAGTCTTGAGTAATGTCGGCGTCCGCAAATTCTTCTTTTATTAAATCAATAACTTTACTTTTTTCCTCATTAGTCAAAGGAGTTAATTCATTAATTAATAATTGTTTTTGCTCTTCGATTATTTGATCAGAAAGTTGTTCTTTAAATTCTTTAAAGAATTGAGTTTCAACTTCTGCAATTGAAGTTGCCATTGGTTTACTGTCATAATTTTCGTTTCCTTGATTATTGTGGTATAACAGTTCGCCTAGTGTCTTTGTAAATGTATCGGCTTCCTCTTTTGTAAGACCCTTAGATAATATTCAATTATCCATTAATATATAATTGTATTTTGGTCTAACAAATCTTACATTACCTTCTTCAACGGTTGAAAAATTATCTTCTGAATAATAAGCATCTAAGGCATCGCCATTGTACATTACAGCAGCATCTGATCTGCCATTTTTAGGTTCTATTAAATGATTTAATAATTCAAGTCCGTCAGATGTTAAAAAGTTAAATTTTGTGTCTTTTATATCGTGTCCGGTAGCGGTTTTAATAAATCTATTAAAACTATCTATTGCAATTTTATAATTATCTTCACCAAAATTGAATAGTTGTGTTCCCTTAACATTTTTAGTAAATTTTTCTTCTCAACCTTCGCCGTATGTCATTGCGCCTATCATTAGGTTATCTAAATATGCATTAGTTCAACCAAAATGTTCGTAGTTCGAACCCTTTAAAACGTTGAATATTTGTTGTCATTCAAATTTTAAGGTTGCTTCATTAAGTTGTTCTTCAGCTTTTGAAACATTTAAATTTGGGCGGGTCTTTTCATTAATGTTGTATGCTATGCCCTTGTCTTGAGTGTAATAAGGAAGAATATAATCATAAAAATGATCTCAACCACCATTAAACTTAGAAGGTTCTGAATTTTTAATACGATAATTTAAAGCTTCTCCGCTTTGATTTCTATCGATTATAAACCCGGTATCTTTTCCTTCTTTTTCCATTTGGTCTAATTTTGACAGTATTAAAGCGTCAAAATCTTCTAAATGCTTAACGGTATTTGGAGTATAGTATTTTTTTCTATTTTCTCATTCGTTTGAGCCCGGTCCATAAATAAGTTCAAAGTCGAATTTTTGTATTTTTTTATCAATGATAAGTTGAGCCGCTTGGAAATCCGAACCAACACCAGCAATTGCTTTTTCTTGGGTAATAGCTTGTGTAAATTCGCTTATTTCTTTAAATTCCTTGTAATTGTATTTAGTTTTTAATTTTTGAATAATTTGTGGTGATAAATATGATTCATAGTTATACACGCTTGGTCTATATTGATTTGTAGCTTTAACAACAATTGCTATTGAAACGGTAACAATTATAATAACTATAGATAATACATAAAGAATCGCTTTTCAAATTTTTTTACGCAATTTATATTTACCTCTTGTTATGCATTTAAGCCCGTTTTATTTTTGCGTTGTAATTGAATTGTTTTTTTATTTTTAGCTGCTTGCGATCCTTTAATTGCTACATAAATTGTATTTCCGAAAATTACTACAAGTAATGATATAGCTCCAATTGCTAATGATCAAGCTTGGAATTGCCCTTCATATAGTTGTGTACCTAATGTTTCGGTGTTTGAGACGATTCTTGTAATAATAAAATCGTCGAAAGAAAGTGTCATTGTTATTATAAATGTAAAGCCGATTGAACCTAACATATATACAAAATATGTTTTAAATCATGTTTTAAACTTTGAATATCCCAAGTCTTGGCTAGCTTCAAATATGTTTTTAGAAAACTTATCACTTTTAGGAAGCATAATTAGAATTCCATATGGCAAGCACATTACTGTGTGCCCAATAATTGATCTAAAGAAGCCTTCGTTTGTTGCTTTTAAGGTTCCGAAAAAAATTAAGTTTAAAACTATAGCCAACGTTAAACCAGTAATAACATCAGGGTTAATCATTGGAACATTAGATGAGGCTTGAACAAATGTTCTTGAAGTTTTATTTTTATGTCTTCATAAAGAAAAACATGTTAATAAAGAAATTACTATAACTAAAATTGATGTAGAAATTCCTAGTAGTAAAGAGTTAACGAAAGCTAATCCGTGTGATTTTGAGAATAATTCTGTATACGCTTCAAATGAAGTTCTATTTCAGGTTGTAACTGAGAATATACCTTTATCTGATGGAGCGTTAAAGCTGTACACTGTACCAAACAATATTGGTAAGTAAAGTAGGGCAAGAATTATGAAAACATATGAGTGTTTTAAAAAACTCTTAAATTTATTCATAAACACCCCCTTGTTTTTTCTTGCTAATTAAATAAGGAATACCATAAATAATTCCATAAATGGTTAGTAGTACTGCTAAAGTGATGATAACTAACGTTGATGCGTTTGCTAAATCGAATGGATTTGCTGTGTTAGCGAATTGGTTAATTAAATTACCAATAAGTTGTTTTTGACTACCATTAGGTAGCAATTTGTCAGAAATAATAATTGAAGTGGCGGCCATCATTAAAACAATACCAAAACCACTTAATATTGCTTTTGAACAGTATGGGATAATTACTTTAAATACTGTTTGAAATTTTGAATAACCCAAATCTTCTGACGCTTCTAATATATTTTTGGGCATATCTTTTAAAACTTGATATAGTGGCATTACCATGAAAGGTAAGAATAAATAAACCATACCAAAAATAATAAAGAAATTATTGTTTAATTGATTTTCATCGAATATTGCAGAAAATAAACCTCTAACTGCAAGTGCTTTAGAAATGGTAAAAATTGCCAATGGACTTAATATTAAAGTTAGTCCCAATGTTCTAAAGATTACCGATTTGCTTCTTGCGACAATAAAGGCATATGGAAAACCAATTATTAAAGCAAATATCGAAGCAACCAATCCTGTGCCTAAAGAACGGCCGATAATTAATCATGTTGATGATTTGCCAGCGATTTCTCAGTTTTCTAGTTGATGCTCTGAATTTAGTGGTTTGAACGCATAAACAAAAATTAAAATTAAAGGAAGAATAATAAATAAAAATGCGAATATTAAGTATGGAACTAAGAGTGAAGCCTGTAACTTTGTCATTCCACCGAATCACTTAACTGCTTTTTTACTTAATTTATTATTGTTTTGACGTTTTGAAGTCTCTGAAAAAATTTTTTTATTCATTTTCTACTGTATTTTTTTCTGCGGCTTCTAATTTTAAATCTTTTTTCATTAGATGAACTGAATCTATATCTCAGTCAAGATATACCTCTTTACCAACATTATGTTTCGAAGAAGTTTCAACATAAATAATTTTATCCTTAACTTGAACTTCATAGTTATAGTAACTACCACCATATGTTGATTTAATTATTTCACCAATTAATTTGGCACGACTTTTTACTCTTGTAATTATGACATCTTCAGGTCTGATCAAGGCATCTAATCTTTCGCCCGGGTTAAATTCTGTATGAATTGTTTCAAAAGTTTTATTCATAAATTTAACTTTTCCTTCTTTAACAAATTCTGCATTAAAGAAGTTTGAGTCACCTATAAAATTTGCAACTCATTTATTAACAGGATAGTCATATAATTCTTTAGGAGTTGTAAATTGTTCAACTTTACCATCACGAATAACTGCTATTCTATCACTTAGTTGTAATGCTTCATTTCTATCGTGTGTAACAAAAATAAAAGTTAATTTTAGTTTTTGTTGAATATCACGTAACAATGATTGCATTTTTTCTCTAATTTTAGCATCTAGTGCTGATAAAGGCTCATCTAGTAAAAGAATTTCTGGTTCAATAACTAAAGAACGGGCAAGTGCAACACGTTGTTTCATCCCTCCTGATAGGAAATTAACGTTTTTCTTTTCGTTTCCTTCCAATCCTACAAGTTTCATTATTTCTTTTACTTCTTTATCCATTTCGGAGTTAGTAATAGAACGTGTTAAGTACCTTTTTTCATAGTCTTCAGTTTTCAAGTCTTTGTAGTTTTCTCAGTATGAATATTTGAAATCAAGATCATCAATTCATGATTGGTATTTATTACGTTTTTTAAGTGAAAGCTTTTCATTTTCTAAAAGCTTCTCATATTGTTCCATAGTTTTGTCAAGATTTTTCATCTCCAATTGAGCTTTTTTAGTTCATTTCTTTTGTTGAACTTTTAACTTGTTTTGAAATGATTTAGGAATATCTTCTTTAGGTATTCTTTTTAGTCTTAGTCCATATTTAATATTATTTTCAACATTTAAATGTGGAAATAATGCATAATCTTGAAAAATAGTTGAAACATCTCTTTTGTGGGGTGCTAAATCTTTAATGTCTTTACCGTAGAATTTAACTTCACCACGGGTAACTCATTCAAAACCACCTATAATTCTTAATATTGTAGTTTTTCCAGAACCTGAAGGTCCTAACAAAGTGATAAATTCACCTTTTTCTATAGAAAGATTAACATTGTCTAAAACTGTTTTTTCTTCAAATTGTTTAACAACGTCAACTAACTCAATGATAGGTTCATCATTTTTAAGGATTTTACGAACTTTTCTTTCCATTGTTGTCCTTTCATAACTTTATTATGATTTAGTTTTTTGATAATAATAATCAATAACTAATGTTTTTAATTCCAAGTCTAATGGTTGATATGCCCTATGTTTTACTGTTTTATTTGATTTGGGATTGAAAATTTCAAGAGCAACTGTGTCCACTTTTTTATTGTTATCTAGGAAATATCATTTTTCTAAAAATTCATTGATACCAATGAAGCCTGGAGTGTAATTTATGGTATCAAAATTTAATATTGAAGGCATATTTTCATTTGCGAATGCCTCTTTAAAAAAGTTATAATTTTCAGCAAAAAAATTATTATCAATTTCGTGTAAAGATTTTGTCTTATTTAAATCTGAGTTGTTAAATAAATTATCTTTGTACTCATTTTCTTTACTTTTATCATTTTTCATTAATAATTCATACACATTATTTATGTATTGTTTTTCAATTTCTTCATAACTATATTCACTGCCCTTAAAAACATCATGATACATATTTTCTAAAAATTTATTAGCATCTTTATCTTCTGTATCACGAGAAATTATTCAGGCGTCAATATTCATGTAATTATTCTTTGGTCTTATAAAACTGATATGGGGCTTAGTTCCTAATATTTCAAAATTATCTTCACCATAGTATGCATCTAATGCATCACCGTTATACATAATAGAAATATCTGATTTACCATTTTTCGGCTCAATAATAGAGCTAACCAATTCTTGACCGTCTGTAACTAATTTATTTACATTTGAGTTTTTAATAGAAAATCCTGTTGAGTTTTTAACCAATTCCACAAAGTAGTCTATTATTTGCTTGTAATTTGATTTATTTATATCTTTTCATTGATTATTTGCATAATAAGAAGGTTCTTTATTTGATTCATATCCATAAAACTCACCAATCATTGCATTGTCTAAAAATCAATTTGTTCAATAAATGTGAGGATTTTTGTATTTTGAAGTTAAAAGTTTAATTATACCTTCTCAAGTAGTTTGTTTTGAAACATCATCAAATGTAGCATTTTCTTTAATATTATTTCTTGAAGTTGTTTCGTCAGGGGTTTTATCAATATTATAAACAATCATTTTATCTAATATAAAGTAAGGTATTAAAAACTGATAAAAATGATCAATACCAGCTTTGCCATCGATTTCAAAACCTAAAATGTTATTTTTACTTTGATCATAATATAAAAAAGGCTTGAAATAATCATAATTAATTGTTTCTCATTTTTCTTGAATCGTATTTTGAGGATTATTTTCCTTAATTTTTTCAATAATTCATTTATCGAAATAACTAAATTGTTCATTAACTAGCTCTGGGTATAATTTAGTAATTTCATCTTCCGAATTAAATTTACGATTAAAAGCTTTTTCAAAATTTATTTTTCTAAGTTTTTTATCTAAAACTAGCTGAGCAATTTGATAGTCGCTTCCAACCCCAGCAACAGCCTTTTTGTTATTTATAGCACGCGTAAATTCATCTAAATTAGTAAACACGTGATATGAATAATTTTTCTTCAATTTATTTACAATGCCTTTATCTAAATAAGATTCGTAATTGTAAATGCTTACTTTATAAGGATTTGTTAATTTTAAAGCAGTGATTAAAACTAATATTCCAAATGTAAATATCACAATGAGGGATATAAGTATTAATCGAGTCCTGTGAGTTATTCTTCTTTTTTCGAATTCCATTTTTAATATCCTAATTTTTTAATTTTTTGCTCATCATCAACTCAGTCATCATTCACTTTGACTTTAATTTCTAAATATATTTTATGGTCAAAAACTTGTTCCATTTTTTTTCTTGAATTCATTGATATAGTTTTTATCATTGAACCATTTTTACCTATTATAATAGCCTTTTGAGAATCTTTCTTAACAAAAATAGTTGAATGTATTACATAAGGTTTGGTTTCATCATTTGGTTCTTTGAATTCGTCGATCATAACTCCAATTGAATGCGGAACTTCAAAGTATAAGTTTTTTAGTGCAACTTCTCTAATTATTTCCTTAGCCATAAATCTAAGTGAAACGTCACCAATTTGATCATCTGGATACAATTCATCTGATTCATATGTATGTTTTTTAATTTCATCTAAAAGATCGATATAAGTATTTTTCAAGTTTAAACCAACACCAAAAACTTTTGAAAAACCTAATTCTTTTAATTCCATAGCTTTTTCATTCAACTTTTCTCTATCATTAACTAAATCAACTTTAGAAATTAAAGCAAATTTATTTTTAATGTTAAGTTCATTTAATTTGTTAATTATAAATTTATCACCTTTCCCAGTAATTTCATTTCCGGGTGTTAAAAACAAAACAACATCAGATTCTTCTAAAATTTTGTATGACTTTTGATTTAATTTTTCTGATAATAAAAATTCAGGTTTGTGTATTCCGGGTGTATCAATAAATATAATTTGATAATCACCTTCGTTATAAATTCCTCTTATATCATCTCTAGTCGTTTGCGCAGTATTTGAAACAATAGATAAATCGTATTCCAAAATATTATTCATTAATGTACTTTTGCCGACATTAGGTCTGCCAATTAAACCAACAATACAAACTTTTTTCATCTCTCTCCTAAACTCTTTTAATATTTAATCTATTCATTATGTTGTCAACATGATCATTCATTACTTTTGCTTCTTCTTCTGTCATATGATCATATCCAAATAAGTGAGCAATACCATGAGCAAATATATAACAAAATTCTCTTCTTAAACTATGATTAAATTCTTTTGCTTGCCTTTTAATTTTTCATGGCGATATTATTATTTGTCCTAATTCAATTTCTTCTAAAAAAGATAGTTCAATATCTGACTCTAGTGGGAAACTTAAAATATCAGTTGTGTAATTTTTATTTCTGTGTTCAAAGTTTAGTTTTTTCATCTTATTTTTGTTGACAAATCAAACATCAACTGATAGTGGTTTTTTTGCTCCAAATTCTTTTTTAGCCTCTTCTAAAATATTGAAAAAATCTTCTTTAAATTTGAAACGGTGAAAACTATTGTTTTTAAATGCTAATTTGTTCATATCGTAAATTATAAATAATATTTTTTTATTTGTAAAAATTAGTTAAAATTGTTTTTTATAAAAAAACAGTCATTACTTTTGCATTGTTATTTATATACTTGTTTGAGTGGCTAATCTCGACAAAAATTGCCTTATTCTGAAAGTCAATAATTTTGTCTTTTAAAAGTTCAAAAATATCGCTAGAAATATTTTCAAAAGCTTCGTCTAATAATATCAGTTTATATTCAGTTATAAACAGTCTAAAAATTGAGATTAAATGCTTTTGTCCTAAGGATAAATTGTCAGCGTTTAAATTGATACTTTGATATGGATTTAAGTTAGCAATTTGAAAAACTTTTCATAGTTCATATTTTTCATAATTAACCTTAAAAGTTTTAAAAAAACCGTCATTATTTAAGCATATTAAATCAATAACTTTGCCGCCGTGATTTATTTCGTTTTTGAAATTAAAATAAATGTTTGATCTTAGGTTATCAAAATTGAGTTCCTCTAAGTTTATATTATTAAATGAAATATTACCATTTTGAGGTTTATAAAGACCGTACAACAGTTTTAATATTGTACTTTTTCCGCTGCCATTATTACCTTTAATAATTGTGTTTTCCTTGATTTTTCAGCTAAAATTCTTAACAATAAATTTATTTGCATATTTAAAATTTACATTTTTAAAAACTATACAATCTAAATTATTTCTTATTATCATTTTTCCTTGCATTTCTTTTGGTAGTTTTAATAAAAATTTAATCATTGTTATATTTGTTTTATTAATGTTTATTTCACTTATTAAACTACTAATATTGATTAAGGGGTTGTTAAGAAAAATCGAAATTGAAGATAATAAGAGAATATTACCAAAAGGCATTTTTTCTCTAATAAAAAACATTACCCCGATTAATATTATTAACATTTGAGAAAAGTTAAAAATTAAGTCAATTATTCTTGATTTACTTTCTTTTCAAGAGTTTATATATTTAGTACTATCCTTAATGTTTTTAATGCTATTAAAAAAGAGTTTTTGGTTCTTATTTTTTAAATACTTATTTTTTCTTTCGGTTGGATCTGAAAAAACAACACCCATTACTTCAATTCATTGCTCTTGTGATTTAATAAATGCTGGGTATTTTTTGTGAATAAAAAAGTTCGAAATTAGATTTATAGAAAATATTAATGCAGTTGTCGCTATGCTCACTATTAAAATGTAATAATTTATTAAAAATAATAAGATAAATGCAGCAACAAGAGAGCTAATGCTATTTACTAAAAAAATTATAATATTAGCCTTGTATTTAGCAACCGGAGAAGCTAACATTAGGTGTTGATAAAACTCATTTTTGTTAAGAATTTCAATATCTTTTTGTTTGCAATTATTTAAATTTTCAAAAATCTCTATATTTATATTTCTTTCATAATCGAGTGATATTTTATTATTAAAAAAAGCAGATAACATTGAACATACTATTTTTAATATAAATAATCATAAAAACAAGACAAATATTTTTAATATAGATAACTCTTTGTTATATTGCCATATTGCATCAAATATAAACTTTAGATAAAACGATCCCCCGAATGATAGGCACGAGACAATTGTATTTAACATAATGCACAAGATTATATAGTGTATAGGTATTGCGATTTTTAAATGATAATTTTGTTTTGGAAAGTCAACTCTTATGTTACTTTTTTCAACGATTATAATAAAACCGTTATAAGATTTTTTAAACTCTTCTACATTCATTTTAAATTTACCACGAACTGAGTCTATAATGGTAAAAGATTTATCATCTTTTTTAAGAATAATTACATAATGGAGAAATCCTTCGATGCTTAAAATAGTGGCGATATTTTTAACATCATTTAATTTTATTAACGAATCAAAGTCTCCTTCAAGAATGTTAACATTTAGACCTATTTTATTAGCTAATGATTCAAAAGAAGAAAGTGATATTCCATTGGCGTCATATTCTGCATTTAACTTTAAATAGTTAATGTCGCATTTTTTATTATAAAAATGTTTTGCATAAGCTTGTAAAACGTAAATTCCACAATCTTTAATTCCTAGTTGTTTGTCAATTCTCATATCTAAATTATTATTTTGTTTTTAATTATTGTCATTTATATGTGAAAAAATCAAGAAAATTTAGCGAAAAAATAGCGAAAACTAATCTAAAAATAAAAAGGATTTTAAAATAATTTATAATTCTTTTTATATGAAAAAGAAAAATTTAAGAAAATCATTTTTATTAGCTTTAAGTGGTGGAATTTCAATGGCTATTCTACCTTTAATTTCGGCAGCCTGCCAAAAAGGTCCAGAAATTAAAATATCAGCAAAAGCACAAGAAAATTTTAAAGAAAACGGTTATCACGTTAAAGGTTCAGCTAGCAGCTGAAATTGAAGAAATTATCAAATTCAAAACCCAATTTCGAGCGAAGACCCACTTTATTTAATTGAAAAGAAAGTTGTGACGGAAAGTGGCGACCCTGTTTGATTAACAAATTCAAAAGGCGAAGTGAACTATTATAAATTTACAGTTGATGAACGGGGAAATAAGATCGTTCAAAAAAATTCTGAGGGTTATCCAATTGAAGCATCAGGCCCAGAAGATGGAATTCCTATTCAAAAAACAGTTATTAACAATAAGGCTCCAGAAAATCATAAATATAAGATTATTAAAATGTTTGACTTTTTAGATTTTGAGTCATTAAGTTCAAACTATGATTATCGTGTTTTTACATTTACCTGAGATGAATTAACAACTAACTTTCCAGCTACAGCTAGAGATTCAAGATATTATCCATATAAAGATAATAAAAAGGCGCTTTTTGCCATTTTATATTGAAATTTAAAACAAAACGAATTAGCTGTTAATTGATATAACGAGTTTGTCGTTCCATCAATTGAAACATTACAAAGATTTAGACCGGGTGTAAATGTTCCTAACCACCCAATTGAAGAGGTTCCTTGACCATATTTTAAAAATATAATTGGTAAAGATCAATTTTGAAAGAATGCTGCAGAGCCAATTGTAATATTATTTGAAAATGAATAATTAAAGGAGTTTAAATGAAAAAGATAAGAACAAGATATGCGCCATCGCCAACCGGGTATTTACATATTGGAGGGGCCAGAACAGCATTATTTAACTATTTATTTGCTAAACACTTTAATGGTGACTTTATTTTTAGACTAGAAGACACTGATGTTGCTCGTAATGTTGAGGGCGGAGAAGAAAGTCAACTTAATAACCTTGCTTGACTTGGCATTATTCCTGATGAAAGTCCTTTAAAACCTAATGCTAAATATGGAAACTACCGTCAAAGTGAAAAATTAGATATATATAAAAAATATGCAGATGAATTAATTGCTAATGGACATGCTTATAAGGCCTATGATAGTTCGGAAGAATTAGAAAAACAACACCAAGAATCAGAAGAAGCCAATATTGCTTCATTTAGATATAACCCAGATTGATTGAAGATTTCTGATGAAGAAAAGCAAAGAAGAGATGCAGCGGGAGAATATTCACTTCGTTTGAGATTGCCTAAAAATACTATTTACGAATGAGATGATTTAGTTAGAGGAAAAATTTCTGTTAATAGCGATGATATTGGTGATTTTGTAATTATGAAATCTGATGGTTATCCAACATATAATTTTGCCGTTGTTATTGATGACCATCAAATGGAAATTACTAATGTTTTAAGAGGTGAAGAGCATATAACTAACACTCCTAAACAATTAGCAATATATCAAGCTTTTGGTTGAGAACACCCTGTATTTGGACACCTAACGATTATCACAAATATGGAAGGCAAAAAACTTTCAAAGCGTGACAAGACATTAAAACAATTTATTGAAGATTACAAAAATGAAGGATATCGCCCTGAAGCTATATTTAATTTTTTGGCTTTATTAGGTTGAACATCAGCTGATAAAGCCGAAATTATGTCACGTGAGGAATTAATTCAAAAATTTGACCCAGAACGTTTAAGTAAATCGCCATCAAAATTTGATATTGTTAAAATGGAATGATTTTCAAAACAATATATGAAAAATGTTCCTAATGAAGAAATTATTGAAAAACTATTTTCACCTAAGGGCGCCGATTGAAATAATTTATTCGTTTCAACATATAAACAATCTTCAGCTACTCTTGATGAAATTCGTAAAAATTTATTAATTTATTTAAATCCTAAAGACAAAGAACCTGAGAACCTAGAGTTAAATAATGTTATTAAAAGTTTTTATAGTTCATTAAAAGAAAAAGAATTTACAGTTGAAAATATTCAACAAGCTATTGACGAAACAAAAGAAGTTTGTTCAGTTAAAGGTAAAGATCTATTTATGCCAATTAGATTGGCAACCACATATGAAGAACATGGACCTGAACTTGCCAAAGCAATTTATTTATTTGGTAAAGAAGTAATCATGTCACGTTTAGTTAAATTATGCGAATAAAATACAAATTAGTCTCAACGATAGACAATATAAAAGAAGATATTCCTTTAGAAACACAATTTGTTCCTTATATAGAAAGAGTTGAAGGAAAATTCATTTGTATTGATTTTAAAGATGAAAATACTTTTGAATGTAATTTAAAAGCTAGTGAAGACGAAGTTTTTGTATCTTATGCAAGCCAGAGTCTGCACATGATAAAAAACCAAAGAGTGACAAACTCTTTAAAAATTACTGAAGATAAGAGTTTAAATATTGATTTTTATTTAAAAGAAGTTAAAATAACCAGTAATGAAATATCAATAAATTATGATTTATTGCAAGGCGACAACATAATCGTTAAAAACAAAGCAATTTGAATCATAGAATAATTTTCAATGAGGCCATGAGCCTCATTTTTATTAATAATAAAAAAATTAATGTATGATATTTTTTATGAATTTAGAGAAAGCAAATATGTTAGAAAACTTATCAAATCTATCTTTTGATTGAAAATATGTTTGAATAAATATAGTAATTTTTGCGATCGCCTATTTTATTGGTTCAATAAATTTGGCGATTATTTTGAGTAAGAAACGTGGCAAAGATTTAAGAAAGGTTGGCTCTGGTAATGCCGGAGCAACCAATGCTATGCGAAATTTTGGCATTAAGTTCGGCGCAGTTGTCTTTATTTTTGATATTTTTAAAGCGTACATATCAATAATGATTGTTTTTTCTATTAAAACTTGATTAAATGACGTTTTTATTTTACCCATAATAGCGGGGGCGGGTGCTTTAGTTGGTCACATTTTTCCAATATTTTTTAAATTAAAAGGTGGAAAGGGTGTGGCATGTTTATTCGGAATTGTATTAGCTTTCGATTTAATGATTTTCACTATTTTTGTAATGATTTATATAGCTCTAATTCTAATTACTAAATATGTATCGTTATCATCTGCATTAAGCGCTTTAGTTGTTCCTTATTTAGGATTTATACCAATTATTTATTCGCAAAGTTTTATTTCTTTTATGCAAAGAAATACGCCTTACCCAAGTCATGCTATTATTATTGTTATCTGTGCAATTTTAATAATTTTAAAGCATGTTCCAAATTATGTAAGAATAATAAATAAACAAGAATCTAAAATTAACTTTTATACCAATTATAACGATTTAAAAAGCAAGTAAAAAACTATGCTTTTTTTTATTTTTAAAAAAGCATTTTACTGAAAACTATAGATATTATCAATGTTTTTTATATTAACATCTGTTAATTTTTAATTTTATGTTATGTATTGAATCATTCTTGCATTTAATATAAATATTTATAAAACTTTATATCAATTGTATAATTTAGTTTATGAATAAGAAAATAAGATTAGTATTAGCTGGAACAGGCGATTTTTCAAGAAAAATTTTTGAATCTTTATATGAAAATGAATTATTTGAAATTATTGCTTTAGTTAGTCAGCCGAACAATAAATTAGACCGTAATAAAAAACCAATCGAAACAGAAGTTGCTAAATTTGCAAATGAGACCGGTATTAAATTATTTCAACCAAGTAAAATAAAAGAAATTTACGATGATTTAGCATCAATCGAATTTGATTTTTTCATAACGGCATCGTTTGGACAATTTATTCCTAATTCGGTATTAAAATTGCCAAAAATATTACCACTAAATGTTCATGGAAGTTTATTAGAAAACTATCGAGGAGCAGCGCCAATTCAATACGCCTTATTAAATGGCGATAAAAAAACCGGAATTACATTAATTGAAATGATTGATAAAATGGATGCTGGTAATATGTTTGCTAAGGCTGAGATTACTATTGAAGAAGACGATACGGCTCTAGAAGTTTTTGAAAAATTAGCGCAATCTGCTATCGAGAATTTACCAACTTGAATTAAAGATATTTATGAAGGCAGGGCCAAAGCGCAAATTCAAGATGAATCAAAGGTTACATTTGCGCCTAAAATTGCGAATGAAGAAGCCGAATTGTTTTTTGAAAATACAGTACAAGAAGCATTAAGGAAAATAAAAGCATTTAATGATCAACCCGGAGCTTTTATAATTAATAATGGAAAGAGACTAAAAATCTTTAGAGCAACATACAAAAAAATAAAATCACCTTTATCTTTGAAATTTAAAGATGGAATTTTGTATTTAATTGAATATCAATTTGAAGGTAAAAAAAGAGTAAAACATGATATTTAATTTTGAACAGTTTTTAAATTATGAAAAAGAAAAAGAATATTTTAAAAACATTGAATTAGTTTTATTAAATAAAAATATTACACCGTCAATCGAAAAAGTTTTTTACGCATTGGAAGGCTTTGATTTTAATAATCTAAAAGTTATAATTATCGGCCAAGACCCCTATCCAGCTCAAGGGGTAGCAGACGGTTTGGCTTTTTCATCTAATGATAAAAAAACTCCAATGTCACTTAGAAACATGTTTTTAGAAATTAAAAACTCATATCCTGAGACTTTATTCAACTCTAACAGTCTTGAAAATTGAAAGGACCAAGGAATATTATTGTTGAACACAATATTAACAACTGAAATAGGCAAGGTTTTGGCGCACAAAAATATTGGATGAGAAATATTTAGTCAGAATTTATTAACTGAGATTAATTTAAAACATAAAAATATTATTTATTTAGTATTGGGTAAAAAAGCAAGTAATTTTTTAAAGAAGTTAAACTTAGAAAATCAAATAATTATTGAAACATCCCACCCATCTCCCCTAGGATTTTTAAAAGGATTTAAGGGATCAAGAGTATTTGAAAAAGTAAATGAATTGCTTAAAATGCAAAATAAAACAGAAATTGATTGAAGTACAAAATAGACTTTTTGTAAGGTCTATTTTTTATTTAATAGTTTACGAAAATAAACGTTATAATATAAGCATACTATTTTACTAAATAGTAAATAAATTTCTAGAAAGGAACAATATGATTTCGAATTACGAAACAAAACGTAATGATTCAATGCTATTAAAAGCAGCATTTGAAGGGCAAAAATTTCCAGATTATGTTGCAAAATCAGATAATTATATAACTGAAGATTTTGAATCAAACGTTGCTTATGTATACATCTCAAAAGATGTTAAAAATTACTATGATTTTTTAAAAGTTGTAGATTCAATTATTCTATCTAAAAGAAGAAACTATCAAGTTGACATTTTATCGTTTGTTGAAACAGGATTGTTAAATGCACAAGACGTTTTACGTGCATTTGTAAATCGTTTAGTATACAATGATGCAAAATTATACTCAGCTAAAGAAAAATCAAAATCAAAAGACAAAAACCCAGTTGAAATTACTTTGTTTTATGAAGATAAACAATATGTCAAATTTGTTAAAAAATTAATTACAATCGCTGAGGCCGTGAATGCCGCCAGAGATTTACAAATTACTCCTCCAAACGTTGCTACAAGTGAATACATAGCAAAAGAAGTTAAAAAAGATTTATCAGAAGTTAAAGGTTTAACAGTTAAAGTTTTAACAAAATCTGAAATTGAAAAATTGGGAATGGGGCTTTTATTAGCGGTTAATGCTGGCTCATCACATCAACCTCGTGTATTAGTTGCTGAATACAACGGAAATCCTAAATCAAAAGAAAAATTTGTATACGTTGGTAAAGGTATTACATTCGATACTGGTGGTTACAATACCAAGGGTTACCACATGGATGGAATGAAATTTGATATGTCAGGTTCTGTAATTTGTGCTTATGCTGTTAAGGCTATTGCGCAATTAGAAATTAAAGCTAATGTTGCTGCAGTTATGATGTTAACAGATAATGCAATTGATGTTCATCCTACAATGCCAGAATCGGTTGTTAAATCACTAAGTGGCAAAACAGTTGAAATAACTGATACTGATGCTGAAGGAAGATTGGTATTGGCTGACGGATTATACTATGGTGCTAAAAACTTAAAAGCTTCATTATTAGTTGATGTTGCAACATTAACTGGAGCAATGACAAGAGCACTAGGAAGAACTTATTCAGGTATTTATTCAACTGATGATCAAAGATGAGAAACATTTGAACAAGCCGCTTTATTAGCTCATGAAAAAGTTTGAAGAATGCCAATGCACGAAGATTTTCACAAGCCTAATAAATCTTCAAGAGTTGCAGATTTAAATAACTACAATAGTTCAGAAAAATCAGACTGTAATACAGCCGCAATGTTTTTAAAAGAATTTACTAATGGTGTAGATTTCATTCACTGTGATGTTGCAGGAACAGCAGATATTAAAGGTATGGGTACTGGAGTTTTAGTTGCTACTTTAACTGAATTAGCGGAAACTCAAAAATAATCAAGGAGATTTTATGGAATTAATCAAACAATTAGAAACTAAAAGATCAAAAGCTACTTTATTAAAAGCTATCTTTAAAGGCGATAACTTACCAGAAAATTTAATTGAAAAAGAAAATAAAATTACCGAATACCTATCAAAAAACATTGCATACATTTATTTAGGCGAAAGAACCTCAGTTGATTATGATTCTATTTATGAATTAGCAGTTAATTTAGGATACAATGCCGCTCGTGATTATCAAATTGATTTATCAACATTTGTTTTAGTTGAAAAGTTAACAATTTTAGAAGTAATTGATGCTTTTACAAAAGGTATTAATTTTGCAGCTGCAAAACTATATAACAAAAAAACATTTACAAAAAAAGAAAACACAAACCAATTGAGTTTATTGTTAGAACAACCTACTGAAGAGGCTTTAAAAGCGTTTAAAAAAGCATCAGTTTTAATTGATGCACAAAACTGAGCAAGAAACTTAGGTATTACTCCTCCAAATGAATTAAACTCAGAACAATTAGCAGACTTAGTTGCAAAAGATTTTAAACAATACAAAAATTTATCAGTTAAAGTTTTAAACAAAAAAGAAATTGAAAAATTAGGCATGGGTCTATTACTTTCAGTTAACCGTGGATCAGTTTATGAACCAAGAGTTGTTGTTATTGAATATAAAGGAAACCCAGGTTCATTAGAAAAAACTGTTTATGTAGGTAAAGGTATTACATTTGACTCTGGTGGTTATAATATTAAAACTGGACGTTATATGTTAGGAATGAAATATGATATGTCTGGTTCAGCTATTGTTGCTGCCGCTATGAAAGCAATTTCTCAATTACAACCTAAATCAAACGTATCAGCTGTTATGTGTATAACCGACAATAGAGTTAATGGTGATGCTTCATTACCTGATGATGTTTGAACATCAATGAGTGGTAAAACAGTTGAAATTAACAATACTGACGCTGAAGGTAGATTAGTAATGGCCGACGGGTTATACTATGCTGCTAAACATTTATATGCAACTAGATTAGTTGACGTTGCAACATTAACTGGAGCAATGATTATGGCTCTAGGTGAAACATATACAGGTACATGAGCAACCACTGATAAAGCATGAAATGACATTTCAAGAGCAGCTAAAGCTCAACATGAATTAATTTGAAGAATGCCTTTTGATGATGAATATGAAGCGTTTATGAAAGGTTCTTTAGTTGCTGATTTAAAAAATACCGATTTAACAGGTATGGGTGGATCTAACTCAGCTGCAATGTTTTTAAAAGAATTTACAAACGGAGTTGAGTATATTCACTTAGATGTTGCTGGAACAAATGAAAGCAATGAAAAGCCAATGTTTGCAATGGTAAAAACATTAATTGAAATGGCTTTATAATTTACTAAAAAAGTCCTTTTAGGGGACTTTTTTTCGTGCTTTTTGCCTTTATAATGTAAAATATTGAAATTGTAGTGGAGGTGTATAACATGACACTATTATGACAAATTAAAAGAAAAATGAAATTAAAATCATATAAGCTTAACATTTATGATATTTCAGTTTTTGGGATAATGCTAGCCATTTATATTATTGCATCAGTAATGGAAAGATATGTTTTTACTGGTGCGTTTAATATTGGTATTACTTATGCAGTATTTATAATTTTTGGTCTTGCTTTAGGGCCTTGAAAAGGTGCTTTATTAGGGATATTATGCGATACGATTAATCAATTGATATACGGAATAAGTACATGAATGATTGAATATGCTGTTGTGCCAGCATTTATTGCTTTTTTATCAGGTTGATTATTAAAAATAATGTTTACAAAGCAACATCAGACTTGAATATTGGGATATATATTTTTAATAGCAATTACCGCTGTTTTCATATCTGTTCTAGCAATACATGGGCATAATTTACCTCAGAATACTTTTGTAGTTAAAAGAAAAAATCTTTTAAAATGAAGTTTTGTTTTAGCTGTAGGTGTAACGGGGTTAACTTTTATCTGAATCACAGCTTTAATATTTACAGTAATTAATTTAACAACTAGAAGCGTTGTTGTTAAATTAAATGTGACACTATTATTTTTTATTCTAGTATCTGTATTTATTATATTAATATTAACAAGATGATTGTGAGGGCCATTTGCTTATATAAATTATCATAACCGTTTTAGAAGCGGACATTGAGATTATAAAGAATACTTCCCAATATTTGCAATTCCGATTATGTTTAAAAGTTTATTAGAAATTCCTTTTTACACAGTTATAATATTTGCGATATTCCCAGTTTTAACAATTATTAGGAAACAAACACATTTTTATTCAAATAAGATTCATACTTATTAGTATCGAACTTAGAGTGTAAATTAAATGCAACACTTTAAATTATTTAGGTTTAAGTGTTGCATTTTTTATATAAAAAAACACCCAATAGGGTGTTTGCAACTACAATCTATGCATCAAAAGAATAATTTCGTTTTAAATGCATATATTAATTATAACGCTTTTTTAATTACACAATATTAAATAACTTAATTTTGCTCTTATGTGAATTCTCAAATATTTTGCTACATTGTAATTCTCAATCATTTTGCAACATCCTATAGTTTAAAATCATTATAGGAGGTAAAGTGAAATATAAAAAAATAGAAATCCAGAATTTAACAGATTTTGAGAAAAAAAGAAAAGATATTTATACAGATATAACTAATGGAAAATTAAAAATAAACCAAATCGCCATAAAACACGAGGTTAGTCGTTTTACAGTTTCTAAAATTAAGAAATCTATAAATTTTGACGGAACATTTAATGTCTCGCACAAAAATAAAGGAAATAAATATAGACAAAAGTTTAGCGATGATCTTGTAGATTCTGAAATTGAAAAGATCAGAGATTTTAGCTCTTTTGTTTTTGATCAACCTACAGATAGAACTAAAAATGTTACTATGGCTATTTATTATAGAACAAAAGGTTCAATAATGTCTTTAAAAACTCTTTACAGACGTACTTTAAAAAGAGGATATGCAACAGAACACTCGCACAAATCAACTAGAAAAGAAGCTAAAAGAAACGCAAGAAATATTTTAAATGACGCAGTTCCAGAAACAATATTTTATTATGCAATAAATAGCAGATTAGAGAATCTTAAAACAATAGAGAAAAATGCGGTAATAAAAAATACCTGGAAAAATCTTTCTCCAGGCATGATTGTTGAGATTGATGCTACGCCAGACACAATGGGGTTGGGTGAAACTTTTCATACTTACCACGCTATTGACCCTGCCACTGGTAGGCTTTTAGCAGTCCATGTGTCTAAAGAAGAAACCAATATTGGTTATATGAATCTGCTTGAAAAACTTTTTAGAACACACGGAATTCCGCAGATTATAAAGACCGATAAAAGAACAACTTTTTGAAAAAAGAGTCTTCATACACACCTATTACTGAGTATTTGCGATCTTTAGGCATCGAAGTTCAATCTTCTAGTGTTCCGCAATTTAAGTCTTTTGTTGAAAGGTCTTTTAAAACTGCTCAATTAAATTATCCCATATTCTTTAAAACAAAGAATATAAAACATTGAACAGAAATAAGTAAGATTGAAGACGAATTAATAAATCACTTTAATTCTATATCTCCAAAATTAGAAAGAAATAGTGATAAAAACTGTTTTAGAAAAATAAATGAAGGCGACCCTGGTTGGTATGTTGATTATCATTTTAAAAATAAAACTCATTCAGGTGCAGTTAAATACCTAAACGAATATTATGCCCCAGTTGATACTAACGGCAATAGAGTTAATTTTTCAAAAAAAATAAAAGTTTTATTTTGTATGAACTCAAGTGGTGAATATTTTTTCAAAACTCCAGAAAATCGTTACAAAGCAAGCAGTGATTTATCTAACTTTAACTCACAAGAGATTTTTTTAATAGGCAAAAATCTTGACGTTTGAGATGATTTGGCTTATAAATTAAGTTTGATAGTCGTAACGCATAAGTCAGTAGTTTCAACATTTACTGATAAGTTTAATTACTTGATTAGAAATTTAGAAAAATTTAAATTAAATACTTCGGGTTTAAAAGAAGAAATGAACCACTTAAAATCAATGTTTAAAAACGCAATTAAAGAAGTAGATAATAACCTATCTGAATATTTTAAGTAGATTTTAATTTTTATTTTAAGATATACAGATTTAAAAAAATAATAGCAAAGTATAACACTTTGCTAATTTTTCCTGATTACTGGCTTAAATTTTTAGGTCTTAAAAAATAAATTTGATATCATAAGTTTAATAAACATTTTTAAACTATAAAAATGTTGCAATTTGATTAAGAATTAACAAATTACACAATATTAAATAACTTAATTTTGCTCTTAAATTAATTTGTTAATTATTGTTCATCTAAATTATTTTCTTCAATTTTTTCTTGATTTTCAGTAGTAATAACTTTTAGTTCTTCTTCGCTAATTGTTCTTTCGGTTGCATTTTCTTCTTGATCTAATATTTTAGCTACACCAACAATTTTAGTGTTTCTTCCTTTTAGATTTACCAATTTAACTCCTTTAGAGTTTCTTCCAACAATTGCTACGTCTTTTAAAGAAAATCTTATTGATACACCATCATTTGTAATAATGATTAAATCTTCAACTCCGCGAACGCAAGAAGAGTAAATTAAATCTCCTGCTTTATCTTTATTTAGTGCATAAACTCCACGTGAATTTCTTTTAGTCTTTCTAAATGAATCAACTAATGTTAGTTTACCAAAACCTTCATCGCCTAAACTTAGAATATATTTTCCATCTCTTGAATTTGATACAGATACAACTCTATCGCCATCTTCTAATTTAATAGCCTTAACACCTTGCGCATTTCTACTTAGAGCCCTAATTTCAGAGTTGTCAAATCTATTAAGTCTACCATTACTTGCAGCTATAAATAACTCATCATTGTCATCTGCTATTAAAGCATCAATAAGTCTATCGTCTTCACCTATTTTTAAAGCTAGTTTACCGTTCTTATTAATTCTTTGATATTCCAAAATACTTGTTTTTTTCAAAATACCTTCTTTAGAAACGGTAATTAAGTATTCATTTTCCAAATATTCATCAATTTTTAAAATTTTAATAACTTGTTCATCTTTTTCAATTGCACTAACAATATTTATGATTGGTTGGCCTTTTGATTGTTTAGAAGCCATTGGAATTTCGTGTCCTCTAATTCTATAAACTTTAGCCTTGTTTGTAAAAATTAATAAATCTGTATGTGTATTTGCAACTATAATGTCTTGAATATCATCGTCTTGGTATGTTTTAACGGTTGTTACGCCCACACCGCCACGTTTTTGTTCCCTATATTCATCAACACTTAAACTCTTGATGTAGTTGTTTGTTGTAAGGGTAATAACTATATCTTTTTGAGGAATTAAATCTTCATTATTGATATCACTCATTTGATCTCATTTAATTTCACTCTTACGCTTATCTCCATAAGCATTTTTAATGTCTTGTAATTCTTTTATTATTAACTCAATTAATAAATCATACGAAGATAATATTCTTCTATATTCTTCTATTCTTTCATGAACTTCACGAAGTTCATCATTCATTTTTTCAATTTCTAAACCAGTCAAACGAGCTAAACGCATTTCAACGATTGCTTTGGTTTGAATTTCCGTTAAAGAAAACTCTTCACCTAATTTATCTTGAGCTTCTTGACTACTTTTCGATTTTTTAATAATTTCAATTACTCTATCAATGTTCTCGATAGCTATTTTTAAACCTTCAAGAATGTGAGCACGAGCTAAATCTTTTTCTAAATCAAATTTTAATCTACGTGTTACAACATCTACTTGGTGATCTAAATAAACTTCTAGAGTTTGTTTTAAATTTAACAATCTTGGTTCGTTTTTAACTAACGAAATCATGTTAAATGAAAAATTAGTTTGCAATCTAGTTAATTTAAATAATTTATTTAATATAACCTCTGGCACAAATCCCTTTTTAATTTCAATGACAATTCTAATACCATCACGGTTAGATTCATCTCTAAAATCTCCGATTCCTTCAATTTTTTTAAATTTAATTAATTCAGAAATTTTTTCCATTATTTCGGTCTTTTTAACTTCATAAGGGATTTCAGTAACAATTATCTTACTTTTACCATTGCTTAACTCTTGGATATGAGTTCTTGAACGCATTGTTATAGAACCACGACCAGTATTGTATGCTTCAATTAAACCAGCCTTATTAAAGATGATTCCCCCAGTCGGAAAATCTGGCGCTAAAACATGTTTCATTAATTCTTCAATTGTTATTTGAGGATTTTTAGCTAAAGCACAAACAGCATCAATTACCTCAGATAAATTATGAGGCGGTATATTTGTTGCCATACCAACGGCAATACCACTTGTTCCTGAAACTAATAGATTAGGAAAACGAGCTGGTAGAACAACCGGTTCTTTTTCAGTTCCGTCATAGTTATCAATAAAGTCAACTGTATTCTTTTTAATACTGTCAACCATAGCTCCGGCAATTTTACTCATTCTTGCCTCAGTATAACGCATGGCGGCAGCTTCATCGCCGTCGATTGATCCAAAGTTACCATGACCATCAATTAATGGATAACGTAGTGAAAAATCTTGAGCCATTCTAACCATTGCTTCGTAAACTGAACTATCGCCATGAGGGTGATATTTACCTAAAACATCCCCGACAATACGCGCAGATTTTTTATGCGGAGCGGTATGAAACATTGAAAGTTCACTCATTCCATAAAGAATTCTTCTATGAACTGGTTTTAGACCATCTCTTGCATCTGGCAATGCACGAGAAACTATAACACTCATTGCATATTCAATGAATGAACTTTTCATAACTGAAGCTAGATCTGCTGGCCTCAAACCATTTACTTCTGAATCTAAAAGATTAGGTTCAACTTTATAACCTTCTTTTTCTTGTGGTGGAAGTTCCTCTTCTTCATCTTCAATAGTCGCTTCTTCTACGAAAACCTTTTTTATTTCATCTTCAAATTCGTAATTTTCATTGTCATCTTCGTATAATTTTTTGTATTGTTCTTTATCGTCATTATTATTCATAATTTCTCCTGAGTTAATATATAAAATATATTAAAATTATATCAAAAAAACCTCGTTTATTTCAAACGAGGTCATGACAGAAATAAATGATTAAATATCTCCTGCTTCTTTTAACATTTTTTGTATACTATCAACTAGTTTTTTTGAGAAAATACCAGATTTAGTTTTATGCTGTTCATGTAGAAAATCAAGCTCATCATAAATTTTGTAAATTAATTTAAGTGAATAATTGTAATTAACGATTGAATTTTTAAAATCTTGTCAATCAATAACATTAAAATCTTTATCAGCATAGCATTTTACATCAATATCAAAATCAATATATTTTATAATCCCATTATCAACATAAAAAGGACTTGCTAGATTAATATAAGTGTAATTATTTTTTGATTTATTAAGAGTTATACTTGCATTATAAAATCTATTTTTCGCAAAGAAGAATAGAATTGGTTCGGATACAACTCAATTAATATTTTCTTCCATTACTTTACTTTTGACTAATAAAACAACAACGAAATCGTCAAGATTTGCAACTATTTTTGCTCCCTCATATTGACGATAAAGAGTTCCATCATATTTAAATGCTTGTATTGACGTTATTTGTCCCATTTCAAAGAGACGGCGGTGATTTTTTTTAGTTTTGTTACTATAGTCTGGACCACTAAAAAGATCTTGAAAACTATTTATTTTATTATCGAGCTTCACAATTTCTCCCGGTTATTATTTAGAATTTTGTTAATACATAAATTAAATGAAATAATACTTTTTATTAATTCACTAATTAAATAATACCAAATATTACTAAAAGAAGGTAAAAGCTTTTATTCTATAAGGTTAAAATCTAGGATTTCAATATTTTTTTGAGACTAGAATTTAATTTTACAAATGTAAATAGACTTTTTAATGCAAACTTAATAATAGTTTTATATTTAAATAAATTATTAAAAAATATTGTAAATTACAATAATAAAGTGCCGATTTTAATCTTATTTATAACTATCGTGTTAAACTTATAAATTGAGCATTAATTTAATTAATTGAAAGGAAAAAAGTTAAATGAAATCATCAAAAAATTGGTTAGTAACACTTTTATTATCTATATTTTTAGGTAAGTTTGGAGTCGACCGTTTTTATGCGGGCAGAATAGGGCTTGGCATTGCTAAATTATTAACATTAGGTGGTCTTGGAATTTGAACTATAATCGACATAATTTTAGTAGCAACAGGGCAAATGAAAGACGGTGAAGGAAAATATATTCAAGAAGAATTTAAACAAAGCAGTAACTAATTTTGGTTAATATACAAAAACCGAGCGCTCATTGCCCGGTTTTTGTATAAGTTAACTTCGATTACTTTAGTTTTAAAAAAATATGTAGAGTTAAGTTAAAAATAATTTTTATCCTTTATTTTTAAAATAGTTTAATATTTTTAATATGAGATTAAGACATAATAAAGATGCTATTAATATAATAGAAGAAAGTAATTATTCAATTAAAACTCTCCCTTTTTTAATTAAAGAAAATACCATTTTAGAAATTGGTATGGGCAAGGGAAAAATGTTATCTGAATTAGCAAAAAACCACCCAGAAAATATTTATATTGGCCTGGAAAAATATTCAACTCCAGCGCTTTCAGCGCTTAAAAAAATTGAAGAGAATAATTTGGAGAATATGTTTATTTTGATAGGCGACGCTATTAAAATAAACGAATATTTTTCAGGAAAAATTAATACAATTTGATTAACATTTTCAGATCCTTGACCTAAGAAAAGGCATTTTAAGAGAAGACTTGTGTATCGTGACTTTTTAAAACAATATAAAGAGATTTTGTCAGAAGAAGGTATTATTTATTTTAAAAGTGATAACGATGGTTTATATGAGTTTGCATTAGAAGAATTGGAAGCATTTAATGCAAATATCATTTATAAAACTACTGATTTACACAATTGTGATTTTGAAATAGAAAACCATTTTACTGATTACGAGAAAAAATTTAATGAACTAGGTAAAAATATTAATTTTATAGCTTTTAATTTTAAAAAATAGTTTTAAAAATACTCGCCTTGCTGGTGAGTATTTTTAATATATATATTAATATTATTGAGCTGATGTTTCAGATCTTGGTGATGTTTCACCATTAGTTCCTGAAGCTTCTCCGCCTTCTGGTGCTGTAGGTGATGTTTCTGAGCCTGGAGTAGATGTTGTAGGTTCTGTTACTGTGCCATTTGATGAGTCTGAAGCTGGTGTTCCACCATTTTCATTATTTGTACCGGTGCCTTCCTCAGTTGTTGAAGAGCTTGCTTCGCCTGTTGAACTACCATTTTGGTCTCCACCAGTTGCTTCTGTGTTGGTTCCACCAGTTGTATTTCCTGCACTATTAGAATCTCCTGTTGATCCGTTTCCTTGGTCAGTGCTATCTGATCCGTTTGATGTTCCTTCGCTGCCTGTTCCTTCATTTGGTTTAACTGTAGATGATGAATCTGATCCATCGGTTGTTCCAGTTCCTGTTGAAGTGTTTGCGTCGCTTGATGAGCCGCTTCCGCCTTGAGAATCTGTTCCTGAATTTTCATCAGTTGTAGCTTCTTCTAATTGGATAGGTAATACAACTCTGAAAACTTCTGTTCCAATAACTGGTTCTTTTCTAGGAACGAAAAATGCACCTTTGAATTCTAATGTAATGGTTTTTTCTGCTTCATTAATTGTGAATTTCAATTGTGAATTAATTTTTGTTTGATTGTTTTTTGAAGATTTGTAGGTTGGTGAATCTGGGTTAGCTACTTGGAAGTTGTATTTAACTTCTTTATCACTGCCAACAAATGATTTATTTACTTCAAAAATTTGCTTTTGAGAAGCTTCTTTTCAATCAGGTTTTCCATTGTATAATGCAATATTATATGCTGTGTAACTGTAAGCTAAAACTGCTCCCTGAGCTTTTAATGCTTCTAATAATGTTGATTTTGTATAATCGCTTCCTAAATTGAAAGTGAAGTTAGAATCAACTGCAAGAGCTTTTGCTTTTTCATTTGCTTTAGTAACAAGAGGGTCAACTTGTGATTCATTTGTTTTTGGTTCTTCTGGTTTTTTGTCTTTTTCTTTGTCGACTTCATTTGTTTTTGGTTCTTCTGGTTTGGCAGGTGTTTGACATGAAATCGCCGCAACTGGTAATGAAGCGAATGATGTTAACGCTACCAATGATAGTAATATTTTTTTAGATCTCTTCATATTTTTTCTCCTTAAATAATTTATACATTTATTATAACATACTCATATTATTATGATTTTTATATTAATTAGCTTTTAGAATTCAGACATTAATTATAAAATTCCTAACTTTTAAAACGCTTAGTTTAAATAATTATCAGTTAATTAATTGAAAATAGATACGGTGAAGTAAGTTAATTTTTTTATAATTTATAAATATAAGGGAGATAAAATGATTACAGAAAGATTATTTAATGTGCGCGGAGAATTAATTAATGCCTATGTTGAAGATACAGGTAAGCCTTATAAAGTTTTATTGATTCATGGATTTGGATCTTACTGACAAATGTTTTATCGGTTAATTGATATTAAAGACAGGGATTTTGATATTGCTGCTTTGGATATGCCGGGTTGCGGTAAAAGTTCATATAATGAAAAAATAACACTTGAGCATTATGCAAACGTAGTTACTGAGTTTGTAAAAATGATTGGCTATGAAAATTGCTTAGTTATTTCTCATAGTATGGGAGCTGTTACTGCTCTTAGTCTATTAAATTCTAAAATTGCAAAATACGGAATATTGACATCGCCATTTAACTATAAGACTAATTTAATATCATTGTCTTGAATAAAAAATTATGAAAGACAATTTAAAAATATACGAACAATAAAAAAAGAAGCAAAGAATAGTGATGGAATTTTGCCATCTAAAATTAGTTTAAAAGAATTAGCCGCAGGCTTCAGAGATGTATTTAGAAACAAAATGTTATTTAGTTTTATTATTAAAGAAGTTTTGAATAAAAAATATTTAGATGAGTCAATAAAACCTTTATACAAAAATACTAATAATTATCTTTTGATTGAAGGCTCTGTTGATAATATTGTTCCCTTAGATTCAGTTATTGAAGTGGCTGCCGAACTTAATAAAAAGCTAATTATATTTGATAATCTAACTCATTTTATCTGAGATGAAATGACAGATGAACAACTCTATAAAATCAAGGATTTAATAGATAAAATTAATTGCGATAATCAATAAAATATGTTTATTAAAACACTAGCTAAGTTGATTGATTCATCTATAAAACCAATAAAGCAAATATTCATGTATGATATAATTAAAATGTTAAAAAAATTATATAGAAAGGGATGCTATGAAAAAATATAAAGGTATATTTATAGCTAATTTAATTTTATCAATATTAAGTACAATTTTCGTCGCTATATCTTCATTGATGTATTTAGTACACTTTGCAGTAAATGGAACTTCATCAGATAATAATGAAGACTTTATTAAAAGTTTATCATTGCTAGGTGTTGGCTACTTTTTGGTTTTAGGATTTGGAAGTTTTTTAGGATTTATCACATTTATTTTAAATATAGTTTGTGGTGCGCTTCTCGTATCAAAACCTGGATATTCAGGAGTTGGGATTTTAATTTTAGTTGGAGCATTTCTTTTACCACTTTTGGCATTTATCGGGGTTTGCATCGGGTTGGCAAAAATTTCTAAAGATGATCAAAACAATCAGCTTAATCAATCTAATTTAAATAGTTATAATCAAAATAATTACAACTCATATAACCAAAATGACCAAAATAACTTTAATCAAGGATTGTAGAGAGAATATGTTTAAAAATAAAAAATTAACGGTTGCAACTATTGCACTAAATGCAGTGTCAATTGCCTTTTCAGCAATATCATTTATATTAATATTATTGAATTTAGTAATAAAAGCTTCAAACTTAAGTTTGGAAGTTAAAAGCTTAGTTAAAAGTATTTCAATGTTACCTGTTTATGTTTTTGTTTTCGTTTGATTAGCAACACAAATATTGAATATTATTTTAGGTGCTGTTTCTTTAATAGAAGATAAAAACAATCTAAAAGAGTTTATTTTATTAATAGTAGGAACAATTTTAGGTATTGCCATAATTTCTTTAATAGGTTCAATTATGCTTTACAAAAAATACTTTAAAAAACAACAAGCTAAAACAATTACAAGTCAACAAACTTTATAATATTTTTTTGAATAAAGATGTATCCATAGTGATGCATCTTTTTATTTTTAAAAAGATATAAGTCTAGAAAAAGTAAAATATCAATAAAGTAAATTTTAATTAGATATTAAGTATCATTTGGTCAAATAATTGTATTTATATTGATTTTTTCGTTAGAAAAATAGCTTAAAAGTTGATTAGAATGATTTATTAGTTTTTAATTTAGTAAAATATAAATTATGAGAACAAGAATTAAAAAATTATTATTATCAACAGCATTATTATCTTCAACATTACCATTTTTAGCCATTTCATGTGCTAAAAAAGATCAAGAAAAAAATGACATAGGACAATATAGAAAAATTATTAGTAATTCAAAAATAGCAAATAACTATAAAGAAGAATTGAATCAATTATTGAATAAATATGAAAAGGAAAAATTAGATAAAAATCAAAACTCTGAAGTAACCTGGGCTCAGATTAAAAAAGTTATTTATCAAGCAATGTATACGTTATATCAAAATAAATATACATCAATGATTCCTGTCTTTTTAAACATTGAAACTTTTATAAGTGACAAAAGCAGTGAAAGTTTAGTATCTTTAAGAAAAGAAACTATTAATAAATTGCAATCAAATCCTTTTATCGACTTACGTGATAGAGCCAAAGATTTAAGTCATCTAGCAAACAAATATCTTGAAGTACTTAAAGAATATTTAAAAAATAATAAGTTTTCTGCTCAAAAAGTTAATAGCCCGAAACAAGAAGGCTATGTTTTTACAAATGAAGAAAGAGCTTTCTATTTTAAAGAATTATCTAAAGACAGTAAAAACAACTTAATTTTTAGTTTTAATGACGAAGTTAAAGCTAGCATAAATATCAATATTTTAGAAACTTTTTCTAAAGACTATTTGAAAACTGAAATTGAAATACTAAAAGCTAAAAATAAACCAATTACAAATCATATAATCAACGATTATAAAGATGTTAGAAGAGCCAAGACTTATACTTTAATATCTTCAAATAAAGTATTAGAAGATTTAGAAATAGTTAATGACGATACTAAAACAAAGTTATCAGAATTGATTGATAGTTCAGTATTAGAAGATAACGTTTTATTAATAAAAGAATTTTCTTATTTAAAGTTGCAAAATTTATCAAAAGAAGAATTATTTTATTATTATTCAACACCGTTTTCTATTGAAAATAATAAATTTAAAATAGCTAAAGCACTTATGTCAGTAAATAATCCATTTTTAGAAATTGATCAAAATTTCGAGAAAATTTCTAATAAGCTATTTAGACTATATTATTTAATACCAAAATCTGAGTTACCAGAAGTTAATAATTTTTTAGACAAAATTAATAAAATTGAAGAGAACTCTGATTATGAATGATTTTTGAGTAATTATTGACAAATATTAAACAATGATTATTTAGAAAGTAAAGCTAAAAACCAAGTTATTAATAATTTAAGTTCTATTCTTTCGAGTTTTGAAGATATTGATACAAATCTATTGCCAAGAGCTAAACAAGCAATTAATGAATTAATTATTAACGGACTTTTATTAGGTGATAACCCCGTTTCAAAAACATTAAAAAAATTTGGCCCTTTTACATCTTTACTGGGCGATTTAATAGTTAAAAAAATTGACGAATTTTTTAAAGAAAAAGTCGATAAAAATGCCTTTATTTTAAATGATGTTGAACAAATGGCAAAAGATATAGCAAGCGAAATATTAAAATTGTCAATTGAAGAAATCAAAACAAACAAATTAAAACTATTTACCTTGTCAGTCAATAACAAAATAATTAATGTCTTAAAATATAATGACAATTTTCAAACTATTCCTGATAGTAAATTAGCTGAAGAGGATGGTAAATTTATATTATCATTAGACGAAGAAGAACAAGCTAAATTAGAATTTTCAGAAAAAACCAATATATCAGAAGATTCAAATATTCAAAGCGTTTTATCACTAGAATTAAAGGATAATAAGATACAAACAATTGAAAAAGATCTAACTGCTTCAGAAATGTATTCAAATGCAATTTTATATAATGATTTTCAAACTATAGATGATGAAGGCGAAATTGAATCTTCAAATTCTAATATATCTAATAATGAAAGTTCATCTAACACAAACTCAGATAAATTATCTTCAACAAATCTATCTTCTTTATACGACTCAGAGTTTTTTAAAAATAATTCTCTTGCATATTTATCACATGTAAAAGTTAAATATATAGTTTATGAAAGAAATCAAGATTCAATGAAGTTAATTCCTATCTATGAATTACCATTTAAATATAATGAACAAAGTCAAAACTTTGAAAAACAAACAAGTTATATAATAGGTAAAAACCCAATTTTAACTATTAATCCTAATGTTAAAGAAATACCTAACGAATTGGGATTATATTTATCTATTAATAAAGACGCAGTTGAAAAATTAAAGGTTTTTTTATCTAAAAATTCATGATAAGAGGGAAAATAACCCCTCTTTTTCTATTAAAAACAAATTTTTAGCACTCTTTTTTACAAAGTGCTAATAAATGTGCTAAAATATTGTTTGTAAATATAGAAAAAAGTTTATGTTTACCTTAAATATAAAAATATAAGGAGATAAAAATATGGCAAAAGAAATAATTTTAGGTATCGACTTGGGTACAACAAACTCTGTAGTTTCAGTTATTGAAAACGGAAGTCCAAAAGTTTTGGAAAACCCAAATGGTAAAAGAACAACCCCATCTGTTGTTGCATTTAAAAATGGCGAAATAGTAGTAGGTGAAGCTGCTAAAAGACAATTAGAAACTAACCCAGATTCAGTCGCATCAATCAAAAGATTTATGGGTACTGATAAAACTGTTCACGTAAATAATAAAGATTATAAACCAGAAGAAATTTCTGCAATGATCCTTTCATACATGAAAGATTATGCAGCTAAAAAATTAGGTCAACCAGTTAAAAAAGCTGTTATTACTGTTCCAGCATACTTTGATAATGCACAACGTGAAGCAACAAAAAACGCTGGTATTATTGCAGGACTTGACGTAGTTAGAATTATTAACGAACCAACTGCAGCTGCTTTAGCTTTTGGTGTTGATAAAGATAAAGATGTTAACCATAAAATTTTAGTATTTGACTTAGGTGGAGGTACATTTGACGTTTCTATTCTAGAAATGGAAAATGGAACATTCGAAGTTTTATCAACTTCAGGAGACAACCACTTAGGTGGAGATGACTGAGATCACAAAATTGTTAATTGAATGATTGAACAAATTAAACAAAAATATGACTTTGACCCTTCGAAAGACAAAATGGCAATGGCTAGATTAAAAGAAGAAGCAGAAAGAACCAAAATCACATTATCAGAATCAATGCTAGCTAACATTTCTCTACCATTTTTAGCTATGAACGCAAATGGACCTGTTAACGTAGAGCTAGAATTAAAAAGATCTGAATTTGAAGCTATGTCAGCAGATTTATTAGAAAGAACTAAAAAACCTTTATTAGATGCATTAAACGAAGCTAAATTAGACTGAAATGAAATTAACGAAGTTTTATTAGTTGGTGGTTCAACTAGAATGCCAGCTGTCCAAAAATTAGTAGCAGATGTAACTGGAAAACGACTAAATAACTCAATTAACCCTGATGAAGTTGTATCTGTTGGGGCTGCAACACAAGGTGCCATTATGGCCGGAGATATTAAAGATGTTTTATTACTAGATGTTACTCCTCTAACATTGGGTATTGTGGTTGAAGGTGATTTAGTTGCTCCTTTAATTCCTAGAAACACAACAATTCCAGTTACAAAATCACAAGTATTTTCAACTGCGATGGATAATCAAACAGCAGTAAGTATTGTAATAACTCAAGGTGAAAGAGAATTGGCACGTGATAATAAAGTTTTAGGTCAGTTTAATTTAGAAGGTATTGAACCAGCACCTCGTGGTGTTCCTCAAATTGAAGTAAGTTTTTCAATCGATGTTAACGGTATTACAACTGTAACTGCAAAAGATAAGAAAACAAACAAAGAACAATCAGTAGTAATTCAAAATACTTCATCATTATCAAAAGAAGAAGTTGAAAAAATGGTAAAAGATGCTGAAGCAAACCGTGATGCTGATGCTAAAAAACGTAAAGAAATTGAACTATCAGTTAAAGCTGAACAAATTATTCATGAAGTTGAAAAGACTTTAAATTCAGAAGAAGCCAAAAAACTACCAGATGCTCAAAAATCTGAAGTTGAAAAAGAAGTTAAAGAAATGAAAGAACTTCTAGAGAAAAAAGATTTTGAAAACTTAGAAATAAAAGTAAAAGAATTCGAACAAAAAATGGCTCAAGCACTTGAAATTCTAAAAAAACAAGGATTTGATCCAAACAATCAAAACAATAACCAACAAAATTAATGTTCCTTTATATATAAAATTCTCAAAAGCACTGAATAATAAGGTGCTTTTTTATTAATTAATGTAAAAATTACATTTTTTTTATAAATATAATTATATTTTTTTGTAATTTAAAATGGTTGTTTGTGTTATTATATATATACATATTAGTTATTAAAAAATGGAGGAAAAGTGAAAAAATCGCTTGTTAGTTATTCAAATTTTATATTTAAAATCACCTCTAAAAAGAAAAGTACGATAATCTTACCTATAGTTCAGTTTGTGATAAGTTTAATATTAGGTATTGTTCTTTTTACGGTAAAAATTGAAGAAAGCTATAAAAATATATTTTTATATAGCTACACTTTATTGATTTTAGTTATGGGTGTTTTATATTCATCATTAAAATCATTAAACATTTTTAAAGACTTAGAAAGTGAAGGAATTGAGCTTCTAGTCTTTTCAAAACCAATCTCACGTAAAACTATATATTGAGGAAAAATATTATGTTTATTTGAATTGGGATTAATTTGATCAGCAACATCATTTTTAGGCGGAATGTTGGTTTATTGAAATCTAGTGCCTTCAAATGATTTTGCTAAGATTATATTTATGGCTTTCTTTGTGCAATTATTAAGCTATCTATTTTTTGGCTTAGTTACCACATTGATTAGTTATAAATTAAATCAAAAATTTTCAACAACTCTACCAATTATGTTGTTTGCTCCTTTGGCAATTGGTGGAACTGTAATAGCTGCTAATTCAACAACTCGTATAAATAATGCATCATATTATTTAAATACTAAATATGATTTGCACAAATCTGGAAATGAAATTGATGCAGAGAAATTTTATTTAAATAATAATAAAGACATTTTATACATTATGCCAAATGGCTTAGAAAATAAAAAATTTACTAAAGAACAAGTTGCTTACTTAGATAAAGCTCTTGAAGTTGCTAAAAACGCTTCTTCAACATGACAAAAATATTCATGATTATCAATTCCATATCAAATGGTTGATATATTTAATTTAAAAAATGAAAACGTATTTTCTTTTGAAAATGCAAAATTAATGAATTTAAATAACACAGTTTACTATAAAAAACTAGATAACACAATTTACGATTATAAAGTTAATAAGAAACCAGAATTACTTAAATTATTAGTTAATACTGAAAATGGTAAACTTGTGCAAAAATACTTTGTACCGGGTGTTTTAAAAGATTATTCAACTATTTCTAATCAAATTAATTCATCAGTAATTTATGCAAGAGAAAATGCTTCAGATTTTGAAGCTTCATTTGCTGAAGATAACTTCTCATTTGCTAGCACAAATAATCTAGTTGGTAAAATTGAATGACCTTATATGCAACAAATTTTAGGAAGTGAAGCGTTCAATTATTATGCAAAAGAATTCTATGAAGCAATTAATATTAAATTAACCGAAAAATCTTCACTTCAAGAAACTTTAGAAGCTAAAGCTAAAGTATTGGCTGAAATTTCTAAAGAATTAGATAACAAAAACTCATTCTTATACTTAATCGAAGATAAAGATGTTATTGTATTTGATAAAAATGCAGTTAAAGATAAAAAATTAAGTTCAGAGGTTGAAAGAAAAGTATATTTAGGCTCGGCTCTACTTTATTATCTATACTTCTCAGATAACAATGGTTTACTATTAAAATCATTATTCAAATCTGAATCAGATAAAAATACATATGCACCATCTCAAATTACTTTAACAATTGACGGATATAAATACTTTATCGGTGGCTATGAATCATACACAACAAAAACTCAAGTATCAACAGATAAAGACACAAATCAACAAAAAGTAATTATTAGATATGAATTAACTCCTTCTAATGAAAATTATTTATTCCAAGCAACTGATGATGTATACAGCATTGAAAGATCTAGCCAAGTAGTTAACAAAAATGTTTACTGATTAATTTGATTGGCATTTATAGCAATGTTTGTATTTATAAACTTACACATGTACACAAGAAAGGACTGTAGATAATGGCTGATAAAATTTTAGAAGTTAAAAACTTAACCAAAATTTACCCAAAATCATCACACGGTGTTGACAATGTCTCTTTTAGTGTAAATGCTGGAGAATTTCATGCTTTCATCGGTGAAAATGGTGCAGGTAAAACAACAACAATTAAATCAATTATCGGGTCATATTTTAAATATGATGGCGAAATATTAATAAAAGGAATTAACAATCGTAATCCCAAATCGAAACAAATTATCGGTTATGTGCCTGAAAACGCATATTTCCCAGAAGAATTAACTGTTTATGATTATTTAAAATATTTAGGAAAGCTTTCAAATATTTCAAAAGATAAACTTGAATCTACAATAGATTATTATTTAGAAAAATTCAACATTCTATCAGCTAAATACGAAAAACCAAATAGATTTTCATCAGGTCAAAAGAAAAAAGTTCTATTAATTCAAGCCCTATTACACGATCCTGAATTAATTATCTTAGATGAACCATCAACAAATTTAGACCCTACAGCTCGTTTTGAATTATTTTCAATTTTAAATGAATTAAAGAGTCAAGGAAAAACTATATTCATTAGTTCACACGTTTTAACTGAAATTGATAAGTATACAGATTCATATACACTTATTCATAAAGGTAAAATGTTATACTCAGGAACTAAAAATGGTTCATTAGAAAAGATTTTCTATGAAAAAGTTATTGAAAACTAGTTTAATTTTAAGTTCAATTACCATCCCTGTTTTATCTATTAGTTGTTCTGTTAATCAAAATAATAATGAAAAGCCAAAGTTTCAATTAAATAAAAAAGTTGAAGAAGTTGATAAATTTGATAATTCTGAAATAGTTAAAAATCTTGTAAATAAATATGTATCAGATAATGCAAGCATTAACAAGCAATATGTTGATAGCCAAAATAATATTTTAGATGCTAAATTTGACGAAGTAAGATATGCCATGAATTACTTTCCACCATTTTATATTAATGCTGAAAATCATGCTGCAAGTACACTAGTATTGAATAAGCAATCTAAAGAAATTTTAAGAAAAACTATCGAAAATGATTGATATTGATATTTGAAAAATATAGACAAATTTGTATATGCATATAACGTTTATGGCGATAAATATCGCTCAAATGCGGATAGCAAAAAAATGGTTAGCGAAACATTAGAAGTTAATCCAACAATGATTCAAATGCTTAAAAATAATGAAATTAAAAAAGTATATGAATTAGAATGAAAAATGTTAGATCAAATTAAAGCTCACAATGTTTATTCTAATCACAAAATTTTGTATTTAGTATACGAAGGCAATATTGCAATTAGAGCATTTTCATTTACACATAATCATCAAAATAAAATAGTTTTATCACCAGATCTTTTAGTGTTTGATAAAAACTTAGATGAAGAAAAACTATTAGCTTTATTTAATAAAGTTGAAGATGAATTTATTAATGCCAAAAAGCTTTTAGTCGAAAAAGAATACAAATACAAAAAAGAAAACTATGATGAATTTAATGAAACTGAATTTTATCAAGAATATAATGATAGAAAAACATCTACATTTTTAGAAAAAGAAGCTTATGCAAATTTCATACAAGCGGCAATTGAAAAATTATGAAAAGAAGATATCAAAATTTATAGATATACATGGAGGTCAGTAAATGACTAAAAAAATATTACTTTTTTCTACTTTACTAGCTTCTAGTTTACCAGTTATGATTACTTCATGTTCAACTTATTCAAAAAGAGATGATTTTAAAAATATTATTCCTAAAGATCGCGATGTTATTGAAAATGGCGCAACACCAGAAGAATTAAGAACTCAAAAAATTATTAAAGAAATTACTTTACAAGCATTTAAGAGTGAAGCTAAAAAAGTTCAATTTTTAAAAAATCAAAATGATAAAAATAATCAAGAAAAAGTTAAGGCAAGATTTAAAGAATTAACTAAAGACTTTTTAGCTAAAGAAACTAACGAAGAAAAATATCAAGTAGCTTTAGAAATTCAAAAAACTATAAATGAAAATTGATACTTTTTCTTAAATAATATTGATTTATTTTATGGAAAATTTAGCCACTGATATTTATTCCCAGAATACCCTCAAAATCCTAGAAGAGGAAAACACAGTCAGGAATATAAAGATTATTTAAATACCTTAGCAGCACCCGCTGATATTATTTTTAAAAATAATTATTTCACCGATTTAAAAGAAGGTGATGAATCAGCTGAAGTTTCCGATGCAACAACCTTATACTTGACTAAAAACAATGTTTTATTCAGATTTCAAATTCGTGATACGTTAGGTGATAATCCATATGTTGTAATTAACCCATATTTCTTTGCTTTTCCATTATCTAAAAAATCAACCATTTCTATTGGCTTAATATCAGATTTAATTCATGGTGCTTTAATTCACTATACTCAAGACGGTTTTGACAGATTTGAAAATGACTTCGCTAAAAAAGAAGGATATGGACCAATGGCACAAATGCACTTACTTTACAAAGGAGATAAATAATGAAAAAGAGCGTATTTTCAATTTTATCAGCAGCAACTTTAATTTCTGCTCCAGTCGTTGCTATATCATGTGCTACAGCCAAAGAAGCTAATGTTCAAAAAGCGGAAGTAAAAGAAGTAGAAACAAATAAAAAAGATAGTGCAGCTTGAAAAAACTTTATAAACCAAGATTATATTAAAACAATTTTAAACTTAGTTTATCACAATGATCAAAATAAAATAGCTGAGTATATTAAAACACAAGAAGCCATTAATGATGAACAATATAAAGAGTTATTAAATTGATCATTATTTTATGCAACTAGTACAGTATCAGCATTAGGATCAGATGGTTCTGGCTCTGTTCCCGGCTTTGGTGGATTCGACTTTTCAAGTATATTTGGTGGTGGCAAGGGCGATACCAAACCAAGCCTTTTAACTAAAGCATCTGATAATGTTAATAAACTTGTTAAAGATAACTGATTGTGATATTTATTTAATTTAAACAGCTTTATGTTTACATTTTATTCAGATGTAGATAAATTTGATTTATCAACCGGAGCTGCAATAGGTGATTCACCACAAAATAAACAAAATTCAGTCGGTTCCATTTACAGACCAATCAGCACTAAAGTTAAACAATACATTATTCAAGAATATCAAAGTACTTTATACTACAAGGATTATAAAATATATTTATTAACTGAAGATGGCTTTATCATGACTGTTTTAGTCAAAGGACCTACAGGAATAGAAGAACCTGAAGAGGATATTGATTGAGGAGACGATGAAGACGCAGATAGTGGCGATTCGTCGGATTCAGGTGATGAGGATGCAGAAGACGACAACTCTTCAAATAACGAAGAAGGAACAAATACAAAACCAAATGTTGACTTTCCAATTTTTGGTTCTGGAACAAGCGCAGAAGTAACTAATAACTCCCAACCAGCAAAGCAACCGGACCCATTTTCGATCGAAGTTAGTCAATATTTATATTCATATCCTAGTTTAGCTCTAAATAAAAAAGTTACTGAAAAATTCGATTTAGCTTTATATATTCGTGCAACTAAGGATTTTATTTCATATCACCCTAATCGTACTGAACAAATTTTATTTGAAGAAAACCACGGCGGAAAACAACTAAGATTTACTCTTGGCCAACTAATTAAAAAATAATAATACAAAAAATACTTACCCCGATTAATAAAGGTAAGTATTTTATTTTGTTGAAAAATTGAAATTATTAAATTCTTCGATAACTTCATTATTAAGTTTTAATTCATCAACTTCATAATGAGTATTAGGTAATAAAGATTGAATTTTGAATGAGTATTTATTATCTTTTGCTTGATCACTTTTATTAAATTCATATGTATATTTATTATTATTTATTAAAAATTCAACCGAATTTTTTTCATTTAATTTATTTTTAAGAAAGCTAACTTCAATGATTATGTAATCACTACCAATATCTTTTGTAGATAAAAAGATGTATTTATCATGATTAAACTTTTTCTTTTTAGTAAAAGTAACTGCAAGCGTAGCAATTGATCCGACTAAAACTGAGGAAAATAATACTGTTGATGCTATTATGAGGTTTTTTGAGCTTTTTTTCATATAAATATTTTACTTTAAAATAAAAAATCAAACTTAACATATATAAATTAAATTTGATTTATAAATATTAATTAGTTTTATCTTTAATAGCTTCTTGATAAGCACCGAAATGATTGAAGATAGACACAAAGCAAAGGAAATTGAACCAATAAATATTGCGCAGTTTCTAAAATAATCTTCTCTTAAAATTTTGATTATTTCGTCGTTATTGTAATTGAATCTTCAATTGTTTTTTCCTCTAAATAAAATTAGATGAAATATTTCAAAAGTCTTGTCAAAATTTATTGCCATTGAAACTAATAAAACAATGAAAAACACAATAATTAATATTGAAGCGATAAACCAAGATTTTAATATATAAATATTTAATTTTAAATGATATTTTAAAAGAAATGATATTGAAATAAAAGAAAACGATAAAGCTAAAATAACAAAGTTAATAATGAATAAAAGTTTAACATCATAAAAATGATCTTTGGCACTTTCAGATATTTGAAGTTTACCAATACCAAAATGACTAGAATAAGTTAGAAAATCAAGTAGCTCATCATAGGCATATTTTAACTCATCATAATTTAATTTTCCCGCTTTAAATTCAAGCCTATCAATGTCAATATTTTTAAGGTGTAAATTATAATAAAAAGGCCTGATTCAAATCACCAATGAAGTTGAAAAAGAGATAATAAAGAAAGAAAAACAAAAAATTAGCATTACATTGATAAAAATACTAACTTTTTGTTTTTTCTCTTCGTCCATATTTAAATTTTAACATTTAAAAGTGCGATTTTAATTAGTTAGTCAATACTGACGTGTTTTATTTTTTATATTTCACTTTACCTCCTATGATGATTTTAAACTATAGCATGTTGCAAAATGATTGAGAATTACAATGTAGCAAAATATTTGAGAATTCACAAAATTCAAACTGATTAAATAAATATTTATTAGATACTTAAAAAATAGTTTATAATTTAATTTGCAAATAAACACAGAAAATTTTGCCAGGCCAATAATTGGCCTGTTTTTTTTATCTTCTGATTTAACTGTGTTTTATAAAATTGATATAATTTTTTTATTGAATATATAAATTAAATTAAAAGTAATTATAGAAATGGAAATCATATGAATAAAAAAATAATACTAACAGTTATAGATGGACTTGGAATAAGAAAAGAAAGTCAAGGAAATGCTTATGCTCAAGCATTTCATCCAATTTTTGATTATTTATTTGCAATGTGTCCAAATAGTGTTTTACAAGCATCTGGAGAATATGTGGGCTTGCCAAAAGGACAAATAGGTAATAGTGAAGTTGGTCATTTAAATATTGGTGCAGGAAGAATTGTTTATACAGGACTTTCACTAATAAATAAAACTATTGATGACAATGTTTTTGATCAAAATGAAGTTTTAAATAAAACTATGAATGACGTATTGGCTAAGAATACAACATTACACTTAATTGGATTATTAAGTAATGGTGGAGTTCACTCGCTTGATAGACATTTGTTTGAAATATTAAAAATGGCACATAAAAAAGGTCTTAAAAAGGTTAGCGTTCATGCTTTTGGTGATGGGCGTGACGTTAAGCCTCAATCAATTAATGATTCATTAGATGAACTAGTTAAGCTAGTTAAAGAGTTTGGCTATACAATTTCAAGTATTGGTGGCAGATTTTATGGAATGGATCGTGACACTATGTTTGAAAGAAATATGCAATCATACGAAACTATTTTGGGCAAGTCAAAAAATACTTTTGATGATATCCAAAAATATGTTGAAGATCAATATGAAAAAGGTATTTTTGATGAATTTTTCATCCCTGCGCAAGCTAAAGATGGTTTATTTTTAGAAAATAATGATTCGGTTGTGTTCTTTAATTTTAGACCAGATAGAGCAAGACAATTAAGTCATTTATTAATTAACTCTGATTTATATCAATATCAACCTGCTGAAAGAAAGTCAATTGATCACTTTGTTTCTATGATGAAATATGAGGGAATTAATTCGGAAATAGCATTTGAAGAAATGAAAGTTGTTAATCCGTTAGGAAAAGTTTTAGAAGCTAATGGTTTAACTCAATTAAGATTAGCAGAAACACAAAAATATGCTCACGTAACATTTTTCATGGATGGGGGAGTTGATATAGTTTATCAAAATGAAGAACGTGTGTTAGTAGATAGTTTAAAAGTCGATTCTTTTGCAGATTATCCTCAAATGTCTGCTGAACAAATTACAGATAAATTATTAGAACACATTAAAAATGTTGATTTTGTAATTATGAACTTTGCTAACCCTGATATGGTGGGTCATACTGGTAATTTAAAAGCTGCAACTAAAGCAATCGAAATATTAGACGAACAATTTGAAAGAATATTAAACTATGTTGCTGATAATAAAGATACTGTAACTTGATTTATAACTGCAGATCACGGTAATGCCGAAATTACTGAAGATGACAAGGGTAAGCCAGCAACTAAACACACAACCAGCCCAGTTATGTTTATTACAACAGATAAATCAATTTCATTAAAAGATGGTAAATTAGCAGACGTTGCCCCAACTATTCTTGACTATTTAGGTATTGAAAAACCTGTTGAAATGACAGGGGAATCGCTATTGGTTAGATAGTTTTCAGTTTAATAAACATAATTGTTAAATAAATATATGCAAAAAACCTAGACACGATTATGTGTTTAGATTTTTTATTAGTTTAAAAGGATAATATTGAGTAAAAAAAGCGCATCTCGAAAGAGATGCGTTAATAAGATTTTATGTTAAGATTCTAGAATCTTAATGATAGACAGCTCAATCCACCATCTAATTTTTTGTATTCAGAAGTATCACAAGTAATAACTCTATAAATTCCTAAATCTTGTACAGCTTTTAAAACGTTTGGATATCCTTCTGGAACGATAACAGTTTCATTTACTCAAATACAGTTTGCTGCATATCCTTCTTCAGGTTTTACAACGATTTGGTTAAAGTCTTTGAATGTTGGGTAGTTTAAAAATTCACCAGAAATTAATAAGTTATTGTGTTCTAGGTAGTTAACCCCAGTTTTTAGGTGAAGCATTTCTGTCATAGGAACAGGAATACATTTTTTACCTACTTTTGCTAAAATGTTGTGGAATTGACGAATACCTTCACGGTTTGTACGTTCTGACATACCTACATAGTATGTGTCTCCAACCATCATAACATCCCCACCATCTAAGGTTCCAGGTGATTGGATTTTAAAGATGTGGTCTTCATCAAAGAATTTTTCTAGATATGGTAACATTTCTAATTTTTCACCATTACGTGTTGATGCTCCAGGGTTTGATAGAATTGCAATTTCTCCAGTAACAATAACTGCAGTGTCTTCTACGAAACATGAGTCTGGAAAATCTTCGTTTCTTGGACATACTGTAACTTGTACTCCACAGCTTTTTAGAGCTTCAATATATTTATCGTGTTGTTCTAAAGCTAGTGAGTAAATTGGTTTTCCTAATTCAGGCGCTGATGTGATCCCATTTACCATCGAAGCGGCTGGACGTTTTACTATAACATTTTTGAATTTATCTTTCATTTGTAACATATAATCTCCTTAATTCTTTTCGAGGTCATGCCTCTTACCCCTATTGTATTCTTAATTGAAAAAAATGTTGATATTTTTGTTAAAAAAATAAGAAAATTGCAATAAATTTGTCTGCTTCTTACCTTATTATTGCACTTTTAATGTTAATTCTTAATCAAATTGCAACATTTTTATAGTTTAAAAATGTTTATTAAACTTATGATATCAAATTTATTTTTTAAGACCTAAAAATTTAAGCCAGTAATCAGGAAAAATTAGCAAAGTGTTATACTTTGCTATTATTTTTTTTAAATCTGTATATCTTAAAATAAAAATTAAAATCTACTTAAAATATTCAGATAGGTTATTATCTACTTCTTTAATTGCGTTTTTAAACATTGATTTTAAGTGGTTCATTTCTTCTTTTAAACCCGAAGTATTTAATTTAAATTTTTCTAAATTTCTAATCAAGTAATTAAACTTATCAGTAAATGTTGAAACTACTGACTTATGCGTTACGACTATCAAACTTAATTTATAAGCCAAATCATCTCAAACGTCAAGATTTTTGCCTATTAAAAAAATCTCTTGTGAGTTAAAGTTAGATAAATCACTGCTTGCTTTGTAACGATTTTCTGGAGTTTTGAAAAAATATTCACCACTTGAGTTCATACAAAATAAAACTTTTATTTTTTTTGAAAAATTAACTCTATTGCCGTTAGTATCAACTGGGGCATAATATTCGTTTAGGTATTTAACTGCACCTGAATGAGTTTTATTTTTAAAATGATAATCAACATACCAACCAGGGTCGCCTTCATTTATTTTTCTAAAACAGTTTTTATCACTATTTCTTTCTAATTTTGGAGATATAGAATTAAAGTGATTTATTAATTCGTCTTCAATCTTACTTATTTCTGTTCAATGTTTTATATTCTTTGTTTTAAAGAATATGGGATAATTTAATTGAGCAGTTTTAAAAGACCTTTCAACAAAAGACTTAAATTGCGGAACACTAGAAGATTGAACTTCGATGCCTAAAGATCGCAAATACTCAGTAATAGGTGTGTATGAAGACTCTTTTTTCAAAAAGTTGTTCTTTTATCGGTCTTTATAATCTGCGGAATTCCGTGTGTTCTAAAAAGTTTTTCAAGCAGATTCATATAACCAATATTGGTTTCTTCTTTAGACACATGGACTGCTAAAAGCCTACCAGTGGCAGGGTCAATAGCGTGGTAAGTATGAAAAGTTTCACCCAACCCCATTGTGTCTGGCGTAGCATCAATCTCAACAATCATGCCTGGAGAAAGATTTTTCCAGGTATTTTTTATTACCGCATTTTTCTCTATTGTTTTAAGATTCTCTAATCTGCTATTTATTGCATAATAAAATATTGTTTCTGGAACTGCGTCATTTAAAATATTTCTTGCGTTTCTTTTAGCTTCTTTTCTAGTTGATTTGTGCGAGTGTTCTGTTGCATATCCTCTTTTAAAGTACGTCTGTAAAGAGTTTTTAAAGACATTATTGAACCTTTTGTTCTATAATAAATAGCCATAGTAACATTTTTAGTTCTATCTGTAGGTTGATCAAAAACAAAAGAGCTAAAATCTCTGATTCTTTCAATTTCAGAATCTACAAGATTATCGCTAAACTTTTGTCTATATTTATTTCCTTTATTTTTGTGCGAGACATTAAATGTTCCGTCAAAATTTATAGATTTCTTAATTTTAGAAACTGTAAAACGACTAACCTCGTGTTTTATGGCGATTTGGTTTATTTTTAATTTTCCATTAGTTATATCTGTATAAATATCTTTTCTTTTTTTCTCAAAATCTGTTAAATTCTGGATTTCTATTTTTTTATATTTCACTTTACCTCCTATAATGATTTTAAACTATAGGATGTTGCAAAATGATTGAGAATTACAATGTAGCAAAATATTTGAGAATTCACACTTCTTACCTTATTATTGCACTTTTAAATAAATGCGTATATAATTCTTTTATATGCAAGATAATCAAGTATTTATAGATTTTGAAGCAATAACAAATCCGTTTGCTAAATTAGTTAATTTACCCAGTGGCACGCCTTATGCTTACACATTGGGTCTTTTGAATTCTAAAAATGAATTTGAAGTTAAAACTTTTATTATGGATTTTAATAAACACCAAACTCAGAATGGAATGTGATCGACTATTAAAAAATGCATAATAAAAGATATTAATAAAATTAACCCTAAGTTAAATATTAAAGACATAGTATTTATTGGACATAACCCAGTATTAGAAAACAAATGCTTAAAAAGATTGTTTCCGGAAAATGAAGTTAGAGCATTAATTTCAAAAACAACTGTTTCATTATCTAGACTAACTGCCAAATTTTTTTCAGAGCCATATTTTACAAAAATTAAAAAAGTTATAAGCGCCCTAAATGATAAATACTTAAACAATGCTTTAGGAGAGAGAAATGGGGCTATAGCATCATTTGCGGGATATTGACTATATACTAACTCTTTAAAGAACTTAAGGGCTAACGATAAAAGAAAAAAATTCTTAATTAATTTAGATAAAAAAATATTATTAAAAGAATTAAATCGCTATTCAAAAGATGATGTTGTAAAGATGATCTATATAGTTGCTCATCCTGAGCAAACTGAGCAACTTTTGAAAGAGCTAAGCTATAAACAGGAATTATTAAAACAAATTAAAAATTTAAAACTAGATGACAAATTAACCATTAAGGAATTAAAAGAAAAAATTTGAACTTTATAAATAAGGGGGTTTATGCAAAAGAATAAACTTTTTAAAAATAAAAAAAATTTTATAAGGGGTTTATTCCCTCAATCTAAAAATGATTGAAAGCTTTATTTCATTAAAACAATGCCAATTATCATTGGCGAAATTTTGTTTTGTTTAAATGGATTCTTAGACAACTTTATGGTTAGTCATTTAGAAGGCGGTATTGACGCCCTTACTTATGCAAATACATATACAGGAATTATGTATACGATATTTTTTGCAATCCAAGGAATAGCAGCTATGTTTGTGGGCCAGTATTATGGTAAAAAAGATTATGATAAGGTCAACCAGATAATGAATTTACGGATTTGGATGTATTTAATCATTGTTATCTTTTTTGCTATTCCGTGTTGAGCTGCTACCGGAAATATGATTGACTTAGTTGGTGGCTCTGAAATTAAAGGTTCGGTTAAATCTGATGCAATGAATTATTTAGTTTTAATTACTGTATCTTGAATAATTACATCATTTAACTTTAACACAAATATGCAACTTAATGAAACTGGGCATTCAAATTTAGCATTCGTTTCTGCTTCACTTACATTAGTGACGAATGCTTCAATTAATGCGCTTTGTTTATATGCTTTTAAAATGCCATCGTATTATGCTGCCATCGGTTCAATTGTTGGAGCATGTGTCTGTTTATTAAGCGATCAATTGTTAACTTATTTTAAAGATAGGCCAATTTTTGTTAATTTATTTAAGTTGTTTTATATTACAAGACCAATCGCTAAGCAAATATTAATTAGAATACCTGCAATGTTAGTTACCATTGTTGGTATGATAACTATCCCACTTAGAATGATAATATGAAGTAGAGCTTTTCCAGATAGCATGGCTCCAAATAGTTCGGGTATAGGATATTGATGAATGGGAATAAACGCTGTAACAATTTTAGGTTTGGTAGAAAGCTTATCTTCAATAGCTTCAGCTGTTACCAGTGTTTGTTCAAGCAATGTCTCTTACTTCGTTGCAACTAAATTAGGAGAAAATCAGTTTGAAGAAGCTAAAAAACATTCGCAAGCTTTAAAAGGCTTTCACACGTTGGCTGGTTCGATTATGTCAATAATTATGGTTGGCGTTGTATTTGGTATTGCGTATTCTCCAGCAACTTCAAGAGGAGCTGCTGAGGGAGTTAAAAATACTTTATACGATAATCATAATCTAGAATACATTAAAGACATGTTAGCTAATGGAGAATTTAGTAATTATCCAAAAGACATAATTCAAGGTGCTATTCCTGAAATTGGACAAAACGGTCAATATGACAGTTTTGTTGCACATGCTATGCAATTAACTGCAGATGAATTTAAACGCACATTTCTATTTTGTTCACTTACCTTTATAGCATTTAACCCAGTATGATGTTGATTTTACACAAGTGCCGCCTTGCCTAGAGCTGGTGGTAGAAACATGATAGCATCAATAACTATGTTAAGTGCACAGTGACTTTCATTTATTTGATTAATTATTTTAACCTTCGGTTTAGTTAACCCATTAAAAAACACTAATAATGCAATATCAATTGAGTTGGCTTACTTTTTATTCTATTCTATTGATTTGATTAGATGAGCAATTTTTGAAATTGTTGCATGAAAAACCAATTGAGCAAGAAATGTAACACTAGAATTAGAAAAATCAAACACCGTCAATAAACTAGTTCATAATTAAATCTAGATTAGATAATTTTTAATCTTAAAATATATAATTTCTTGTATGAATAATAAAGAATTTAAATATTTGGCAATTGGTGATTCAATTGCTCAAGGTTTTAATAGTAAAATTGGTTGCGGAGCTTGTGGACATAAATTAAAATCAGAGTACATAAAAGGTTTTAGTTATGGTGATTATTTAACGGAGTTTGTTCGTGATTACTGCATAAGCCAGAAAGATAAAGAATATTTAAAATTTTGAGAAAACTTTCAATATAAAAACGATGCGCTATCAGTAATGAGAATCGCTGATTTTCACTCGCTTGTTAATGGCGCTTTTACGCAAGAAATTTCTAACATTGTTTTAATGAATAAAAATATTGAAAAAATGGCTAATGTTGAAATTCAAAAGCGTATTTGAAATTACGATAATTTAAAAACTGAAGAGCAAAATTTCGCAGATTATGCTAAAAAATTTCTTGATGACATAAAAGAAAGCGATTTGATAACGATTTCAATTGGTGGTAATGAATTTCAAAGTTCAGTACCATTTTCGCTGTTTAGATCAATATTAAAAGAAAATAATTATTTTAAACAATTAAAATTAAAAAAACAAATCTTCAATCAACTAGATGAGATAGCTAATTCAATCATTGAACAGTATAGATTGATGGTTAGAAAAATTAAAGAGCTTAATGGAAAAGCTAAAATTTTACTAATTTCGTATATACCTCCATTTTTAACATTTTCATTAAGATATGAAGAAATACTTAAAAAAATAAATCCGGTAATTTACAATGATTTATTTAAGAAATTTATATCAACTATTAACAAAATTAATGAAGTTGTGGCAGAACAAGAGTCATGTTACTGAATCAAGGCTTTTGATTTTAAATTTTGAAAGGATAATTCATCAAAACTTTGCGAAAATACAATAGATGTTCATCCTAGCGAACTTGGCTATCAAGAAATAGCTAGAAAGACTTTTAAATTGATATTAGAGCAAAAGTTAATATTTGATACTTTAGATGAAAAATACTATAAAAAAATTAAGAATTTTTCTATTAAAAATAATGTAAAAATATCAAATAGAAATAATCAGCAACTTATCTTTCCAATACCTAACAATATAAACAAAATTGTATATATATTACGTTCATGATTAGATTCTAAAAATAATATTCAAAATCCTTACTTTGCTTTATTAAAACGGGAAGTTAAAAATATAGCATCAGAAGAACGTGACGAAGCTTTAATTATAAGTCGTGAAGAGTACACATCGCTTTCTTCATTGGCATTAGAAAGAGTTGTATTCATTTTAAAATACTTGCCTAAAGACTCCCAAATTGTTAAATTCATTAAAGAAAGTATTTTCAAAGATGAAAATATACTTGCTTTTTTAGCTAAGGTTTTATTAAGTGAGAGTATTATAAAAGTTATAGCTTCAATTGAAAGTATATTTAAAAGACATCCAAAACAAAAATTATCAGCATTCTTTAATACTTTTTTTAAAGAAAATCAAGGTAATTTCTATAATTTATTTTTAGAATTATTAGATAAAAATCAAACTGCTTTAAAAATGCTTGATGAATTTATTGGATTTACGCTTGTTGATTTTGAAAATCATTTAACCCCGATTTTACCTGAAAAAACACTGACAAATTTAATTAAAATTATTTCCTATGATTCAAAAATTACACTTAATATAAAAGAGCTATTATTTATGTTTCGATCATTTTTAGATAAAAGATATAAATATGCAAATTTTGATGATTTTTTTATATCTTTTATAAGAGAAAATGAGCTTTTATTGAAAAAAACACTTTTTGACATTATTAAGTTATTTATTTTAGAAAATGGCAAAAGTAAAGAAAATTTTGCGAACATATTACTGTCATTTTTAAATATTCCAATCAATAATTTAAATCATAAGGAATGAAATAAATTAAATAAGATTATTGATTTAATACTCGAATTTATAGAAAGTCAAGGATCAACTGAACACATTGTTAATTTATTATACAATGCTGCAATCAAAAGCAAGCTATTTGATTCTATAGATTTTAAACAACTAAAACCATTTAAATACTTCACTATTATTGCAAAAAGATTTTCAAAAACAATTGGTTATAGATTGTTTAACAAATATAATTGAAAAATTATTAAAATCATTTTTAAACTTCTGAATTTAAAATTAACCAATAAAATGAGAAGAGCTTTTAAAATATTTAAATAAGTAAAGGATAAACTATGAAATTATATGAACCAATTAAACCTTATAATGAGGGGCTTTTAAAAGTTAGCGAAATTCATCAGATTTATTATGAAGAATCAGGAAATCCAATGGGAGAGCCAATATTATTCGTGCATGGGGGTCCCGGAGGAGGAACATCTGAGTCAAATCGTCAATATTTTGATCCTAAACATTACCGTATTATTTTATTTGATCAACGTGGATGTGGTAAAAGTATTCCAAGCGCCTCAATAATAGACAATACTACTCAAGATTTGGTAAATGATATTGAAAAGTTAAGAGAGTATTTAAAAATTGAAAAATGAATATTATTCGGAGGCTCTTGAGGTTCAACACTTAGCTTAGTTTATGCAATAAATCATCCCGACCGTGTTAAAGCAATGATATTAAGAGGTATTTTCTTGGGTAGAAAAGAAGATGATGATTGATTGTATCAACAAGGCGCTTCATATTATTTTCCAGCTGAATATGACGAATATGTTTCAATTATTCCTGAAAACGAGAGAGCTGATTTAATTAAAGCTTATCATAAATATTTAAATTCAGAAAATACTGAAATTGCCGAAAAAGCAGCATATCATTGAGCAAAATGAGAATTGGGATTAATTACATTAAATAAATTGCCAATTTTAGAAGAAATTTTATCAGACAAAAAAGCTAACTTAGAATTGGCTAGATTAGAGAATCATTATTTTATTAACAATATATTCTTAGAAGAAAATTATATATTGAATAATATTTCTAAGATTAGCAATATTAAAACTATTATTGTTCACGGTCAATATGATATGGATTGCCGTCCAATCGGAGCTTATTTATTGCATAAAAATTTAAATAATTCAGTTTTAAGGCTAATAGAAGCTTCTGGTCATTCAAGTAAGGAACCTAATATTGCTGAAGCATTAGTTGACGCTACTGAAGAATTTAAAAATTTATAATTAAGATATTAATCTCTTAGTATTAAGAGATTTTTATTTTCACAAATAATTCGCAAATAAATAAGGCATTTAATTTATAACTATATAATATTAATACTATAAATATGGAGGTCAATTATATGAGTAATTCTATTAAACATGTTGCTAATAAATTATCGCTTGCCGAAAAACAAGTTGAGGCAACTTTGAATTTATTATCTGAAGGAGCAACAATTCCATTTATATCTCGTTATAGAAAAGCGGCTACTGGCGGCCTTGATGAAGACATGATCGCTAAGATTAATGAGTTTTATGTATATGATGTTGAATTAGAAAAACGAAAAGAATACGTTTTAGAAATTTTGAAAGAAAAAGATTTATTAACTGATGATTTGAAAAATAAAATTTCATTAGCTGATACAAAGCAAGCAGTTGAAAACATTTATGAACCATTTAAAATTGGTAAAAAAACCAAAGCATCTGAGGCAATTGCTTTAGGGTTAAGTCCTTTAGCTGAAGCTATTATTGAAAATAAATCAGATAACTTTAATATGTACAGCGAAGCCAAAAAATATTTAAGCGATAAATTAAAAACCGAAGAGGAAGTTTTAGAACAAACAAAATTCATTATTGCTCAAAATATTTCACAAGACATAAAAGTGCGCGAATATGTTAAAAACCAATTATTTCAATATGGAACGATCATAGCCAAGTTAAAAAAGAATGCAGAAGATGAAAAACAAGTATTTGCTCAATATTACGATTATCATGAGAAAGTTAATCGCATTCCTAATCATAGAGTTTTAGCTTTAAGTCGTGGAGAAGAGAAAAAAATATTGAGTTATGATATTGAATTTAATAAACAAAAAATAATTTATGACATTAATCAAATGTATTTCAAATCAAAACGAACGGCAAAAATTATTCAGGAAAGTATTTTAGATGCACTAGAACGTTTAATTATTCCTTCAATTGAACGTGAAATTAAAAGTGATTTATTTACAAGAGCCGAAGAAGATGCTATTAAAGTTTTTGCTTCGAATTTAGAACAAATGCTTTTAGGTCCTGCTACTAAAAATAAAAAAGTTTTAGCAATTGACCCGGCCTATGTCAATGGATGTAAATTGGCAATGCTTGATGAAAATGGTAATTTTTTAGAAAAAGGTATCATGTTCCCTACCGTTAATGATAAAAATAAAATATCAGAAGCTATTAATGTTTTATTATATTTTACAAATAAGTATCATGTTGATATTATCGTTATTGGAAATGGGACTGCTTCGAGAGAAACTGAAGCATTTGTATCTAAATTTATTCAGAAAAGAAAAGAACATGGCGGAAATAATATTAAATACGCAATTGTTAGCGAAGTGGGCGCATCAGTGTACTCTGCTTCAAAAATTGCGCAAGAGGAATTCCCCAATTTACATGTTGAATACCGTTCGGCAATCAATATTGGAAGAAGATTTCAAGATCCACTAAATGAATTAATTAAAATTGACCCTAAATCGATTGGTGTTGGACAATATCAACACGATGTTAATCAAAAAGAGTTAAGTCGTCAATTAGCTTATAAAATTGACAAAGTAGTTAATATGATTGGTGTTGATTTAAACTCAGCAACTAAAGTTATTTTGTCATATATTTCCGGTTTGTCAAATTCAATCGCGGAAAATATTATTAAGTATCGTAATGAAAATGGCTTATTTAAAAATAGAGATGAACTTAAGAAAGTTAAGGGATTGGGTCCTAAGGCATATGAACAAGCCGTTGGTTTCTTAAGAATACATGATTCAAAGAACTTTTATGACAAGACTAATATTCACCCCGAAAGTTATAAAATAGCTGACGAAGTTGTTAAATACTTAAATATTGATTTAAATGATATAAATAAAGAAATATTAACTAATTTAAATAGAAAAGAATTATCAGAAAAATTAAATATCAATATATTTGATTTAGATATCATTATTGATTCATTAATTGCTCCGGAAAAAGATATTCGTGACGAAAAAGGCGGTTATATAATTTCTGATAAAGTTTTAACAATAGATGACATAAAAGCTGGCCAAGAAATAATGGGACAAATTCAAAATGTTACCGATTTTGGAGCCTTCGCCTTTATAGGACTTAAACAAAACGTTTTAATTCATATTAAAAATATGAAGAAATTTGAAAATCAATTTATTAAACACCCACTTGAAGTTTTAAATGTCGGTGATAATGTATTGATTCAGATTCTTGAAGTTGATAAAGAAAGAGAACGTATTCAGGGAAAAATTATCTGAAATAAATAACTAAAAATTAGCTTGGAACAAGAGTATAACCAGGCTATTTTTTTATTTGAAAATCAATATTTTTTTAACATCTTTAATTTTAATTAAACGAAAAATTAGTTTTGTGGTAAAATAAAGCAGTACATTTACGTACTGGTAAATTCAAATAAATTTCACATACATTTAATTTATCAAACACTATTGTGGATTCAAATGCTAGTGTTAATTTGTATTAATGCATATTGTTCGAAGCAATAGGAAGAATAACAAATAAGAAAAGGATTATTAAAATGTCAGAAAAAGTACAAGAACAAAAAGTTCAAGCAACAAATGACCCAGTTATCGTTTCACGTGAAAAATTATTAGAAGCTGGAACATATTTCGGTCACAGAGCAAGTCAATGAAATCCAAAAATGAAACAATACATTTATGGAAAAAGAATGGGAATTCACATTATTGATATCGCTAAAACACAAAAAACTTTAGAATACGCTTACAAACTATTAAGCAAAATGGCTCAAAAACCAATCTCATTTATTTGAGTAGGAACAAAAAAACAAGCTAAAAAAGCTATTGAAGCCGCTGCTGAAAGAACAAATTCAGTTTATGTTTCAGAACGTTGATTAGGTGGAACATTAACAAACTCATCAACCATTTTTAGAAGTGTTAGAGAATTAGAAAGATTAGAAGAACTACAAAAAAATGGTTACAAAGGTTACACCAAAAAAGAAGGTTTAGTAATGGACAAAAAAATTGCTAAACTACAAAAAAACTTAGGTGGTATTAGAAAATTAGCTGGTAAAACTGCTATGCCACAAGTTATGATTTCAGCATCACCAATCGATGATGAAATTGCTATTAGAGAAGCTAAGAAAAAAGGTTTAAAAATCTTTGCTATCCAAGATACAAACTCAGATCCAGATCTAGTTGACTTTGTTATCCCAGCAAACGATGACTCAGTTAAATCAATTACTTTAATTACAACTATCTTAGCTGACGCTATTGCTGCTGGTCGTGGAGAAGCTCAATTATTTGCTTACCAACCAAACGAAAAAATCGTTTTACCTGAAGAACAAAAATCAGAAAATAGCGAAAGAAAACCAAGACAATTTGTAAAAAGAGAAGCTCCTAAAAAAGAAGAACAAAACTAATAAAGGCGAGGTATTAAAATGGCTGTAGATCTACAAAAAGTTAAAGAATTAAGAGAAAGAACAAACTCAGGTTTTCTAGACTGTAAAACAGCTTTAGAAGAAACTGGAAACGATATTGAAAAAGCAATCGAATGATTACAAGAAAAAGGTATCGTTAAAGCTGCTAAAAAAGCAGGAAGAATTGCTGCTGAAGGTATCGTTAAAGCATTTGTTAAAGACAATGTTGCAGTAGTTTTCGAATTAAACTCAGAAACAGATTTCGTTGCTAAAAACCAAATGTTTACAGAGTTTGCTGACAAGGTAGCAAATGCATTAGTTGAAGCTGATTTTTCAAGCAATGAAGATTTAGCAAAAATTTTAATTGATGGCGTTTCTATTGAAGAACACACAAACACATTAACAGCTAAAATTGGAGAAAAAATTTCATTAAGAAGAGCAATTAAATACGTTGCTAAAGATAATGAAGTTGTTGCTGGTTATACACACGCTAATAACCGTGTTGCTGTTGTTTTATTAGCTAAAGGATCAAATCAAGAAAACCTAAGACACGTAGCAATGCATATTGCAGCTTTAAACCCAGCTCATTTATTTGAATCTTGCTTAGGTGAACAAGAACTATCAGAAATTAATAATAGAATTGAAAACGACCCTAAATTAGCTGGAAAACCAGAAAAAATTCAAGCTTCAATGAAAGCTGGAATGTTGAAAAAAGAATTTGTTGAGAGAGGCGTTTTAATGTATCAACCATTTGTAATGGAAGAATCAAAAACAGTTGCTCAATATTTATCAGATAGCGGTTTAGAATTAGTTGACGCTACTCGTTTCGAAGTTGGTGAAGGTATCGAAAAAAAGGTTGTTGACTTCGCAGCGGAAGTTGCTGAACAAATGGGAAAATAACCTTTTGTATTAATTAATACTGGAATAGTGGAATTTATCCACTATTTTTTTATACAAAATATAACTTTAAAAATTAATGTATTTAGCTAAGTTATCAAAATTTTATAAATTGTTTTTATATTAAAAAATAAGCATCAGTAAAATATTCGTACTATACTTAAAAGTAACTTAAATTAAGTTATATTTACTGTAGTTATAAATAATAAAAAAACATTTTAATATTAAGAATCGTATTTAAAAACTCTTTTTTATGACTTAATACAAAAAATCTAAAATTTCGTTTTAATTAACCAATAGGTTAATAAAACAAACATTTTTTTAATTATTTTTTTAATTTTTAACAGGAATATAGAAAAGACTATAAAATAAGCTTTACAAATTGTTAAATTTTGTAATTTTTAAAAGAAAAAGGGAGGAATATGTCTAAAAAATCTAGAATAATTTTATCAACAGCATTAGGCGCTTCCGTCGCAATTGCTACAGCGGCAACAATAGCGGTTTTTGCTATGAGAAAAGAAATAGATGTTAATAGAGAGGAAGCAGAATTTGCGCCTACACTTTCATTAAAAAGTTCAGGTTATAATTCCCTTTCATTCAATATTGATAATTTAAATGTCGAAAAATTTAAAGGCAAAGAAGTTCAAGTTTTATTAATAGATAAATCTTGAATTGCTAGTCCACAAATGAATGTATTCAAAATTAGAGGAAACTCACAAGAAATCACTTTTGATGGTCTAACAGAAAATAAAGTTTATACAGTAGAAGTTAAATATGAAAATCAAACTTATATAACTCAAACCTTTTCAACAAAAAGCTAGACCAATAATTTTTTTCTAACAACCAAACAGCGCCAAGTGCGCTAATTTTATTAACAAACTTAAAAGATTTACCAGGTGCACTTGAAAATGGTTCAGCATCATTTGATTTGAAAATGATTTACGTTTTGTTAACACTTATGAATTCAAAGCTAAATATCCAGCAGCAACTAAAGGAAAATAACCTTCGGAATATAATAAAATAAAATAGCAGCATCTGCTGCTATTTTTCATATTCTTTACCCTTAATTTAGAGCTTTAAATAAATCGATAAATTGATTAACTTCAAGCGCTTCTGCTCTAATTTGAAGCGATAAACATAGTTTTTCAAAACTAAATAAAATTTTATCCTTTGAATAATTGGTAATTAGGTTGTTGTATAAAGTTTTTCTTTTAAATTGAAAACAAATTTTAATAAAGTTTAAAATTTTTTCTTGATTATTTATTAGATATTCATCTTGACAATCAAAGTTTATTCTAACAACGGCAGAATCAACTTTTGGAGCAGGGTTAAATTCATTTGCTTTAGCTATTAAAATCTTTTTGATATTCGAATAGATTTGAAAAGAAACTGATAGCTTGCTATATTCTTTTGAATTTGGTTTGGCTAAAAGACGATCACATACCTCTTTTTGCATCATTAATACAGCATGCTTGATATTATTTGATGATCTTAATAATTTAAACAAAATATCAGAAGTGATGTTATATGGAATATTTCCTATAACAATCACTTTTTTATTTAAATTATTTAAGTCAACATCTAGGAAATTTGTGTTGATAAATTTAATATTTTCGGGATGATTTTCATTTATAAAGCGTTCATATAATTCTTTGTCTAATTCATATGCGACTAATGATTTTGCTTTTGGAATAATTAAATAAGTTAAAGCCCCTAGGCCTGGGCCTATTTCAATAACGTCTTCATTTTCTAATTCCGCACTAAGCACAATTTTATTCTGGATATTTTTATTAATTAAAAAGTTCTGTCCCAATGATTTTTTTGCTTTTATTTCCATAATTAAACTCCAAAAACATCTTTTACATTACTGCGAATTTGTTTAATAAATTCTTCTTCATTAATTTCTTTTAATGAAGCTATATATTTATATGTGTACATTACATATGGAGATATGTTTGGTTTTCCACGCATTGGCGTTGGGGCCAAATAAGGTGTATCTGTTTCGCAAAACATTCTATTAACAGGAATTAATTTAACTGCCTCTTGTAATGACTTGGCATTTTTAAATGTAACAACACCACTAATTGAAAAATATATATTAGGATATGGTAAACATTTTCTAACATATTCAGCATCTCCGCTAAATGAATGGAAAACAATTTTAAGATCTTTATATTCTTTTTGTGTAACTATTTCAAAAGCATCTTCCAAAGCATCACGAATATGAAGCATTGCAACAATATTGTGCTTTTTGGCAACTTCTAGTTGTGATCTAAAGCTTTCTTTTTGAATTTCGGCATTTGGAGAATCATCATAATGATAGTCAAGCCCAATTTCGCCAATACCTATTACGTCTTTATTTATAATACTTTCTAAAAAAATGCCGTCATCTTTTCCTTTAGCTAAAGTTGGGTGAATACCAATTATCGGATGCAAGTAATTTTCTTTTTGACATAATTGCATTAGCTCAACCGAATCTTCTCTACTTGTGCCGACTACAAACATTTTTTCCATATTATCTTCATATCATTGCTTTACAACGTCGTGAGGATTTTCATAATATTCTTTAAAAGGGTGAGTATGAATGTCAATATATTTCATTATAAAATCTCCTTCAATATTTTTAATATAACATTAACAATAGCTTCTTCTCATATCTTTTTGCTTTCACGATACTCTAAATTATTAGAATTATCTAGACAATCTGAAACCACTTTAACTGAATTAAATAATATTCCATAATTATTGGCAACTTGATTATAAGAAGCGCACTCCATGTCTATTACTTTTGTTAATTCAAAGTTTTGAGCTATTAATTTTCCATCATTTTCTGAGGCAAATTTATCAGCGCTTGCGCATGCAGCAATTTCATAATTAAGTTTATGTAATAAATTTTTATCACAACCAAAGTATAGATCCAAGTCTGGTAACTTTCCAATAGTATAATTAGGCAATGCTGTTAAATCAACATCGTAATAATGGCTTTTAATAATATTAATCGGCGTCCCAATATCTTTTTTGTTTAAATAAGCGGCAGGCCCACAATTTATAATATGATTTATCTTGTACTGACTAATAACATAAGATAGAAATTGGGCTGCATTACTTTTTCCAACCCCACTATGTCCAACTAAAAAAGATTTACCGTTATAACTACATTTTAACAATGATTGATAATTATTTTTAAATGGTAGTTTAATATTTTCTATAATTTCTAAATGTTTAAGCAGTTTCTCTGATTCTTGAGATTCTGCAAATATAAATAATTTCATGATTATCTCCATAATTTATAAATAAATTATATTTTAGGTATTAAAAAATAAATAAAACTTAATGAAAATTAGAGAAATTTGCTTAAAATCTGTGATTTTTGGTCAAAAAATCAAAAAAATTGAAAATATTTATTTTTTTTAATCAGCATGAAAAAAATACGATATAATAATTAAGCATTGAAACACACCTTGCCCAGGTGGCGGAATGGTAGACGCTACGGACTTAAAATCCGTTGGCTGTAATGGCCGTGCTGGTTCAAGTCCAGTTCTGGGCACCAGAGCGCCCTTAGCTCAGCAGGTAGAGCAAATGGCTTTTAACCATTGGGTCAGAGGTTCGAATCCTCTAGGGCGTACCATTTAAAAAAATCAAGGTAATAACTTGATTTTTTTTTATTTAATTTCTTAAGCTTATCTTTCTTGAATAAAAAGATTTAGCACATTAGAATGATATAATAAATGTATTGATTTATAAATTAAAGAGGTGTTGAATGAATAAACAAGAATTAGCTTCAGAAATCTGAAAAATTGCGGATAAATTAAGATCTAAAATTAACTCAGATAACTATAAAGATTTTATATTAGGTTTTATTTTCTATAAATTTTTATCAGATAATATTGAATCATTTTTTATTAGTGACGGTTGAGAAAAAGATGAATTAAAAGATTTGATTGATTATAATGTTGAAGAAAATTTAACTGAAGATGAAATTCAAGAAAGTAAAGATAATATTAAAAGATCTCAAGATAAAAATGGATACTTTATTTCTTATAAAAACTTATTTTCAACTTGAATAAAAAAAGGAAAAGATTTTAGTGTATCAGACATTACTGATGCATTAAATGCATTTGAGCGTTTAGTTTCTAATAGCCATAAAAAAGTTTTTTCTGGTATTTTTAGTAGTTTGCAGTCACTAATGCGTAGTCTTGGAGGAACCGTAGGAGAACAAACGAGCCTAATTAATGATTTATTAGGAAATATTAATAGTATTCCTGTAGGTGGCAAACAAGGTTATGACGTTTTAGGTTATATTTATGAATATTTAATTAGTAAATTTGCTGCTAATGCCGGTAAAAAGGCAGGTGAATTTTATACGCCTCACGAAGTTTCTGTTTTGATGTCAGAAATTATTGCTAATCATTTAAAAGATCGTAAAACTATCGATATATACGACCCAACTTCTGGTTCTGGCTCATTATTAATTAATATTGGTAAATCAGTTTCAAAATATTTGACTAACAAAGATGCAATTAAATACTATGCTCAAGAGTTAATTCCAGCAACTTATAACTTAACTAGAATGAACTTAGTTATGAGAGGGATAATAGTTGATAATATTTTTGTTAGAAATGGTAATACTTTAGAAGTTGACTGACCTTTTTTTGAAGATAATGATGTAGAAGGAACATATAAAACTTTATATTTAGATGCTGTTGTATCTAATCCTCCTTATTCACAAGCTTGAGAGCCTAAAGATGCGCTTTCAGATGCTAGATTTGCAAACTATGGTATAGCTCCAAAAACAAAGGCTGATTATGCATTTTTATTACATAGTTTATTTCATCTAAAACCGGATGGAATTATGACTATTGTTCTGCCTCACGGTGTTCTATTCAGAGGCGGCGAAGAAGAAAAAATACGTACAAATCTAATTGAGTCAAACAATATTGATGCAATTATCGGTTTACCAGCTAATATATTTTACGGAACGTCAATTCCAACCATTATTATGGTCTTAAGACAAAAACGCCAAAATGATGATATTTTATTTATTGATGCTTCTAAGAATTTTGTTAAATTGGGCAAAAATAACCAGTTGCAAACATCTGATATAAAAAGAATTGTTGACGCATATATTAATCGTCAGGATATTGAAAAATTTTCAAGAAAAGTATCACGTGAAGAGATTAGAAGTAACAAATATAATTTAAATATTCCTCGTTATGTTGATTCATCACCTAAATCAGCACCTTATGATTTATATGCTTCAATACTTGGTGGCATTCCAAATCACGAAATTAATCAATTTGAAAATGTTTGAAAAGGCTTACCTTCATTAAAAGAACAAATATTTGAAGTAAAAAATGATCGCTATTCTAATGCGATAGAAGGTGATGTTGAGGAAATTATTAATAATAACAGAGACGTAATTTTATTTAAAAATCAAATCGAAAGACAATTTGATAATTTTAGAGACTTATTAAAAGAAAGATTGCTATTTGATTATTTAAAAATTAACATAAGCAAAGAAAAGGAATATCTAACGAATGAAATATTTAATTTAATTAAAGATATACCTTTAGTTGATAGTTATAAAGCATATCAGCTATTTGATGACGAGTGAGAAATTATTTCAAACGATCTTGAAGTTATTCAAAGTGACGAAAACTGAAAGAAAAACTTACTAGATGAAAATTCAATCAAAAATTCATTATTTAAAACTGAAGCAAATGAAATTGATAAATTAAATGAATATCTTGAAAATAATAAAGAAGCTTATAAACAAATTTGTGAAGAAATAGATGAAGAGGATAAGAAAACTTATCAATCATTATTCAAAGAAAATGGCGATATTATAAACTCTGAAGTTTTAAAATTTGTAAAAAAATCATTAAAAAACGAATTAGAAGAAAATTCATTAAACGCTCAAATTGTTGAGATTGCTAAATTATTAGAAGAAGAAAAGTTGATTAGCAAACAAATCAATCAGAAAAACGTTCTTTTAAAAGTTAAAATTGAAGAAAAACTTAAGAGTCTAGACGATGCTGAAGTTAAATCAATCTTAGAAATTAAGTGAATTGAACCTCTAATTAATTCACTTAAGAAATTACCAGATTTATTATTAGAAGATTTAATTATTAAAGTTTCAAAGTTAATTTCTAAATATGACGGAACATTGGTTGAATTAGATGAAGATATTAAAGAAATTTCAGTAACAATCTCTAAAATGATTGATGAGTTAGTTGCTAACGAATATGATAAAAAAGGCCTAGAAGAATTTAAGAAAATTTTAGAAGGCGAATAGTTAATTTAAAAAATTAAAACCCGTTTAAACGGGTTTTTCTTATAATTTAATTATTGACTAATATTGATTATTTTTATGCCTTGATAATAAATTAAATAGCTTAAAGTTGTTTGAAATTTTAGCTCTAATTAAATAAGAGGCTAAGTTAATAAGAGCAATAATTACAAATGAAATTCATAAATAAATAGCAATGTCGCTTGTTCCTTTAATGCGGTTCTCTGTTGAAGCCAAACCAAGCGCTGATGAAGAATAAAGTCCATAAGTAATAAAGTTTCTCGTAGTTTTCTCGATTTCGAAACTTAAAAGCGTTATGTAATCTAATTTAATTGAAGGAAGAACATAGTTAAAATAGATTTTAAAAATATTATGCCCTTGTTTTTTTAGTTGATTAAACACAGAAATTGGTAATTTTCTTATTGAACTTTCAATACTTCTTGAAAGCGTCGAAGCGCCATGTATTGCAAAAGCTAATACAAAAGCTGCTGAAGAACTATTATAAAGAGCTGAAATTATTATAAATAATGATAATGTCGGTATAGCACGAACAAAACTATTGCTAAATCTAAAGAATATTGATGTATAGTTAGTTACCAATTGTTTTGTCATCAAAAACATTTTAACACGTGTTATTAAATGAATAATAGTCAATGCTAAAAAAACTAATGACGCTAATTCAATAACCATATATATTATTCCGTTTTCGTTTCAAGCAAATGAAATGCTTGAAAGATTAGGGTTAAAAAAGTCACTAAAATATTGCTTAGCCTGGTTAAAATAAATTTTATTATCTTTTAATGAAATTACGGCAAAGGCAATAATTGTTATTGAAGCAATAAAAAATAAAGCAATTAATAATCTTTTGATTATTTTAACCTTTTCATATTTTTTAATATTTATTTCTTTCATTGTTCGTGATTTAAATAAGCTATTAACGGCAATATTTAATATTTCTAATAAAAATATAAATACAATCAATACCATTAATGGTGTTAGTAATTGATTAAAATAATCTTTAGTACTATTTTGAGATGGGGCTACTAAAAGACCGATTCCTAAAAAACTTAGTTTGGATAAAATGGTAGACCATCTTAAATTTGACTCAAACGCATAGAAGATATAGTTTATTACCTTTATTTTAATTTGTGGTCATATTTCTAATAAAAACGCTTTAAAACGTGATGTTTTAATGCGTTGCAAGTGATAGAAAATTGTAAAATTGCTGTTTTCTATAGCTTGTGAAAAATATTCATGTAATCAAAGCCAGGTAAATCATGAAAATATTAAATTTATGGCTAAATCTTTATCGGCTGATTGTGTAAATAAATAAATAAAAAATAGTTCTGGAAATATTCTTAGAGCAATAATAAATATTTTTATCGGGATTGCTATATATTTACTGTTCATTTTCAAATTTGAAAAATAGGCAGTAAATGAAGCTATTAAAAACCCGATTGTTGTTCCTAGAAATATTAATTTAATACTCTGTCATAAAAAACTTATTGACAAAAGAAATAAATTTTGATTTTTATAAATTGAACTATATTTATGTGGGCTAAAAAAATCTTTTAAATTATCTATAAATATATTTAACCCATATTTGGTATTAGAAAAGTTTATCATTCAAATAGAAAAGGCAATTAGTGATAAAAATAATAATCAAAATAACGCCCTTCATATTAATCTTAAAGGACCTCTTATCTTAATATTTTGATTAGATATTTTTTCTCTAAAAAATGTTTTTTCTATTTGTATGTTTTTCATATTTATATTCCAAATGTTTTATGGTATGGATCAATAACTTCTTTTTGAGGGTCATTGATTATTTTATAAGCAAAAAATCCGACGGTTTGACCGTAATCGTCTTGCCCTTCTTTTCATGTTTCATAAATAGATTTTGCCAATCCATTAGCTATGTTTTTGTCAAGGTATTTTGAAGTTGCAAAAACGTTGTATTTAATTGGATCAGTAGCTGTTAAAAATTTAATTTTTGCTTCAGCATTTTCTGGTGTATAGTAATCTATGACTTTGCCCTTTTTATTGTTTTTTGTATATGCAAAACTTCCTAGTTCATCAAATACGATGTGATATTTTGCTAAAGCGCCGCGTCCAATATCTCTTGCCTTACCTTCTATATACTTATTAGAGTTGGCAAGTTTATCTAATTCAAATGATTCGAATTTATTGCCTTCTTTATTGAAGTGTTTTTTGAATAATGCTTCTTGTACATGATATTTTGAGCCACTATCTTTTGAACCTGTAACAATTCCAAAATTTCTAAATGCATTTCAATCTTTGTCATTTCATGCCTTGGTAATGTTATTTAACTCTTCATCAGTACCTTGAATCATGATTAGGCCACGATAATAATCTGTAAAGGCTTCACCTTTTTCATAGAATTTTGTGTAGATACTGCCGTTTCATCCATATGATTCATTGGTTCATTGCTTATATGGTTTTTCAGCAAACAATGCATAAGCTTGGTCGGCTACTAAACGAAGAGGGTCATTTTCTGAACCGTTTTCATAAAATGATGCTTGTTTATCAAAAACAAATTGTTTAGTCATTGTTTGAATAATTGGTGTAATTTTCTTAGGATTATCACCTAAGTTAAATAATGTGCTTGTTAAAATTGCAACGTCACTTTTTCCTTTTAATAGCGAAGTTGCTAAGTCATTATTTTCACCAATAAATTCGGTAGTTATTTTGATTTTTGTGTTATTTTGTTCATTTTTGTTATAGTTATCTTCAATTTTTTCAAAGAAACCCGTTTTATTTTCGCCATATCATGGTTTGTTAACTGAAAATGTAATTGTTTGTTCGCTTTTATGTGAACATGATGCTGCAACTAATCCTGCAGAAGTCGCTAAAAAAACTGTAGCGACGGTTAAATGTCTAAATTTTGACATAAAAAATCCTCCTAATTGAGGATGCTAAAAATTGAGAAACTCACTACGCCAGTATTAACTGGATCAGCTAATGAGGGTATATCTCAGCCATTCGGCACCCCTGTTCTTTTTACATATCTATTATAATATAACTGAAACTAAACCAAAATAATTTAATATAATTTATATACTAGTTTATACGATTTTAGAAAAGAGGTTTTCATGGAGTATAATGAAGGAAAAATAATTAAAGCAAAAGTTGTTAAAGTTTGAAAAAATGTTGTAAATTTAATAACAAAAGATAATCGCAAATGTTTTTTAAACATTAATGAGGTTAGTGATTATTACATAAACAATTTAAATTTAACTTTTAAAATTGACGATATTAAAGAAGTACAAATCATTCAAGTTATGCCAAACGGAGATTTAGTAGTTTCTTTTAAAAGAATACATCCTAAGGAATTGAGAAATCCATTTGAATTTAGATTAGATAAAGAAGATACTAATTTTGAAGCTTTACTTGACTTTACAAATAAAGGAATTAATTATGGTAAGTAAAGATAAAATTAAATTTGATTTTTCTTTAGCAGTTAAAGAACATTCAATTGAAAAGTATCGCCCCTTAGTTGAAAAAATAAGCAATAAACTTAAAAAGAGTGATGTTGAGTATCACCAATTTTTAGGCTCTTTTAAAATAAAAAGAAATCAACAAAAAAATCAAATTGATTTAATTAAAGAATTGCCTAAAAAATTGTTATCAGAAAATATTGACACTTTAGTAATTATTGCTCCTCAACATGTATGTCTGCAAGCACAAGCATTAACTAATTTAGTCAATGGAAAATATCCTGAAAGCTCTTCTAAAAAGCTTGATTTAATTTTTGTTAATGAAACAATCAATGGTCGTGATATTGCACAATTAATTAGATTATTAGAAACAAGAAACTTTGCAATTAATGTAATCAGTCAAAATGGCGAATCGTTTGAAATATTATTGATTTTTAGAGAACTTAAATTATTATTAACTAAAGCTGTTGGATCGGCGAATGCTGCCAAGTATATTTATATAACAACCAATAATAATTATGGAAAATTATTTAACGAAGTCCAAGTAAATAAATATAATCATTTAATTTTGCTTGATAACTCTACTGAAAAGTTTTTTAGCTACTCTGCAGCAATACTTCTGCCATTGGCATGTTCAGGTGTTGACATTGATGAGTATTTAGAGGGTGCAATTGAAGCTAATGAATATTATGAAAATGCAGATTTAAAAAACAATTCAGCTTATCAATATGCCATAGTTCGTTTTATATTGTGAGACAACTTATATCGTTTAGAACATCTAAATTATTATTCAAATTCAGAAGCAAAATTATCTAATTTATTCAAAATGTATTTAACTGAAGGTTCATTAAGAAAAAACAAAGGAATTATTGTTATGTCAAATCAACAACCCGCTGATTTGAATAGCTATTCTGAAAATCAAGTCAATTCATTTATAAAAACTTTCGAGACTTCTATTATTTGCGAAAATCCAAAAATTGACTATTCAATATCGCTATCACATGAAAATGACGATGATTATTACAACTATTTATATAATTTCACATATAATAAAATAGGAAAGATTATTAATAACACGTTAATCGATAATCATGTTAATAACTTTAAAATCCCGAATCTAAAAATCATCATTGAAAATTATGATTATAGAACATTGGGTTGAATTATAGCGTTTATTCAATGATCGACATTAATGTGTGCAAATTTATTAGAAATAAATCCATTCGATAATGTAGGAGTAAAATCTTATCACGTCGAATTAATTAAAAATATTACCGAATTGGCCGGAGGTTCAAAAAATGACTAAAATCGGAATTATCGGAGTTGGTGCAGTAGGTAGTGCTTATCTATATGCATCATTAAATAAAAGTATAGAAGCAGATTACATTTTAATTGATGCTTTTGCAGATTATGCTAAAGCACAAGCTAAAGATTTAAATGATGCCGCAGCGTCAATGAATAACTGTGGTTCAACATTTAAAACAGGTGATTATAACGATTTATCGGATGCTGATGTTGTTGTTATAACCGCATCTGTTAAACCAAAAGATGGGGCATTAAAAGATCGTTTAGAATTACTAACTGACAATGCCAAATTAATGCAAGAAATTGGAAACAAAATTAAAGCAGCGGGATTCAAAGGAATTACTATTATTGCGTCAAACCCAGTTGATATTATGGCATCAGTTTATCAACAAGTTACTAAATTTGATTCAAGCAAAGTTATTTCATCTGGAACCATTTTAGAAACAGCCAGAATGAAAAAATTCTTATCCGAAAAAATTAACGTTAAAGCTTCATCAATTACTGGTTTTGTAATTGGTGAACATGGCGCTCGTTGCTTAATTCCATTTTCAAAAATGAGAATTGGTCTAGGTTCATTAAAAGACTGATTAGCAAACGGAATGGTAACACAAGAATGACTTGAAGGATTAAACCAAAAAGTTAAAAACGAAGCATTTGAAATTATTTCAGGTAAAGGTATTACAAACTTTGGTATTGGTGAAAACCTAGCCGAAATTACTCATGCAATTTTAGCAGATAGACAATCTGTTTATTCATTAGGTGTTGAATTACCTAAAGAATATAAAAATCACGGTGTTTATTTCGGATTGCCTGTAATTTTAGGACGTAACGGATATAGACATTTACCAAAAATTAGATTAGAAGAAAATGAACAAGAAATGTTCGATTCATATTCAGCCGAAATGAAAAACACTGTTATTGAAGTGCTAAATAATTTAGGTGTTAAATACGAAGACAATAATTAATGTTTAGTTTTATTGAGATAGTGGCGATGCCACTATTTTTTATTCTGCGTTTTTAATATTTAATAAAACATTTATGGTTTGCCAACTTTTTTGTTGTTATTGTCAATATATTTGCTTAAAAGATTTAATTATTTAATTTATATTAGATTTGACTTTATCAATAGATTTATTTTATCTATAAATAGCGTTTAGTTAAGTTATAATTCTTTTTATGAATCAATTAGAATTTAAAAATGTGTTTGCTACGTATAAAAAAAATCATGATTTAGTTTTGCAAGATGTCTCTTTTAAAATAAAAAAAGGTGAAATGGTAGCAATTATTGGAAAATCAGGAGCTGGTAAATCAACGATATTCAATGCAATATTAAAACAGCTGAAGATAACTAGCGGCGATATTTTTTTAAATGGCAGTAGCTATAAAAAAATGACAAACAAACAATGAAAAAAGGAGCTAGCAAATATTGGTTTTTTAAGCCAACAACCTAATTTAATTGAAGATTTAAATGTTTACGAAAATATATTACATTTCTATACCAAATACAAAAATTTTATATATAGCTGAGTAAAAATATTAACAAAAAACCAAAAGCACGAAATTTATCAAACGCTAGACAAATTAGGAATATTTGATAAAAGTTTTACAAGAGTTTCAGAACTAAGTGGGGGACAAAAACAACGTGTTGAAATAGCAAAGTTACTCTTACAAGATGTGTCAATAATTTTAGCCGATGAACCGACTTCAAATTTGGATATTATAAATGCTGAAGAGGTCTTGTCATTATTAATTAAAATTCAAAAAGAAAATCAAACAACTATTCTAGTTAACATACACGATTTATCTTTAATTAAAAAATTTTTTAAAAAATATATCTATGTCGAAAATGGCAAAATTCTTAACATCGGAGATACTGATTTATTAACTGAAAATGATTTGAAAAAAATATATCAAGAATAATATCAATAAATATCAATAAATTAAGTTAAATTAGAGTTATTATTTAACTCTTTTTTAATTTATGAGCCAATTTGTTATAAAATTATGTTATTAAATTAACGAAAGGATAGGTTCTATGGATATACCTAGTTATGAGCGGAGTTATAAATTAGTTAATAAGTTTATTAGAACTTATCTTTTTTAATTTATTCTGCTCTCCTTAATTTTTTAAAAGAAGGAGGAATATGAAGCAAAATTTAGATACTAATAGTGTTAAAGCGATTGCCGTTAAACAAAACAAAATGTCGGCAAAGGCTTTGAAAATTGAAAAGCAACATAAATTAATTCGTGATCGATTAGTTGATTCTTCTATTGCTGAAAAAGAAGAATTATTTTCTAAATATAACACATCATTTAATGGGATTAAAAATGAAGATATTATTGATGAAAATAGATCTGAATATGGTGTAAATAAGATTACAAAAAAAGGTGCTGATACTGTTTGAAAAAGATTATTTAGATCATTTTTCAATTTGTTTAACATTATTTTATTTATTTTATCAATGGTTTCATTGGTGGTTGATGTTATTTTACCGATTATTGAAAAAGATCCAAACAATTCACCTAACTATATAACTGTAATTATTATTTTAGTAATGGTTTTTGCAAGTAGTATAGTTCACTTTATTCAAGAACAGAAGAGTGCTTCATCGGCTAACAAGTTAATTGAAATTATTGAAACTACTTGTTTAGTTGAACGAAATGGGATATTAAAAGAAATTCCAATGGATGAAATTGTCGTGGGTGATATTGTTCACTTTGCTGCCGGAGATATTATTCCTGGCGACGTAAGAATTTTACAAGCTAAAGACTTATTTGTTTCACAATCATCATTAACGGGTGAAAGTGAACCAATTGAAAAATATGCAACAATTGATCCAAACAAAAGCTATGACAATATTACCGACCGTCCTAATTTAGCCTTTATGGGTTCGAATATTATTTCCGGTTCAGCAAGAGCTATTGTAATTGTTACTGGAAATGATACTTATATTGGACAAGTGGCTTCAAAAGTGGGCGAAAAACAAGTTCAAACAAGCTTTGAAAAAGGTATTAAAAAGATTTCAATTATGCTAACTGTAATTATGGCAGTTATCATACCAATCGTATTTTTAGTTATTGGTTTAACTAAAACTGACGACCCAGTTAATAGAAGATGAATTAATGCATTATTATTTGGTATTTCTATTGCTGTTGGTTTAACCCCCGAGATGCTTCCAATGATTGTAACAGCCTGTTTATCAAAAGGCGCTATTGCCATGGGTAAGGCTAAAACAATTGTTAAAAACCTTAATTCAATTCAGAACTTTGGGGCAATGGATATTTTATGTACTGATAAAACTGGAACGTTAACGCAAGATGAAGTTATTTTAGAGCGTCATTTAGATGTTAATGGAAAAGAAGATACACACGTTTTAAAATATGCTTTTTTAAATTCTTATTATCAAACTGGGTTAAAGAATCTACTGGATAAATCAATTATTAAAAAGACACTAGATTTGGCAGATGAAGAAAAATCGTTAGATAATTTAGAATTACATTATGAAAAAATCGATGAAGTTCCTTTTGATTTTCAACGTAAGAGAATGTCGGTTCTTGTTAAATCATTAAAAAATGACAAAGTTACTTTAATTACAAAAGGCGCTGTTGAAGAAATTATTAACGTTTGTACAAGAATTTATCTAGATGGAAAAGTTGTTCCATTGGATAAAAAAATTATTCGTAAGGTTCTAAATAGAGTTGAAGAATTTGGCGAAGAAGGAATGAGAGTTATCGCAATTGCTTCTAAAAAATCACAAATAGATGCAGTTGGTAAAATTTCGGTAGCTGATGAAAGCGATATGACTTTAATTGGTTATTTAACTTTCCTTGACCCTCCAAAAGATTCTGCCGAAGATGCAATTAAGAAATTGCACAATTTAGGTGTTGAAGTTAAAATCTTAACTGGTGATAATCCACTTGTAACTAAAGCAGTTTGTGCAAAAGTTGGTATTCCATATGACAGAATTTTAATTGGTAAAGATATAATTGATATGACTGACCAAGAGTTAGCTATCGAAGTAGAAAAAACACAAATTTTTGCCAAACTAAGTCCTGATCAAAAGGCAAGAATAATAAGCATTTTGCGTAAAAATGGTCACGTAGTTGGCTATATGGGTGACGGTATCAATGACGCCCCTGCTATGAAAGTTGCTGACGTTTCTATTTCAGTTGACACCGCAGTTGATATTGCAAAAGAATCTGCTAATATTATTTTGTTAGAAAAAGATTTAAACGTTTTAGCTACCGGTATTGTTGAAGGTAGAAAAACTCATGCTAATATAAACAAGTATGTAAAAATGACTGTTTCATCAAATTTTGGTAACGTATTAAGTGTATTAATGGCTTCATTTATCTTGCCATTTATTCCAATGGCTCCTGTTCAAATTATATTCTTGAACTTAATTTACGATTTATCGTGCGGAACTTTACCATGAGATAATGTCGATAAAGAATTTATTCAAAAACCACGGAAGTGAGAACATAAGTCAATCTGGAAATTTATGTTGTGGTTTGGTCCGGTTAGCTCAATAGTAGATATAATGACATTTGTTGTTCTATATTATGCAATAATTCCTAATTTGCATTACAATGGCGAAGTGATGGGTTCTTATAAAACAATAACTGATATTGCAAAACAAGCTGAGTTTAGAAAATTATTCTGAGCAGGTTGACTAATAACCTCTATGTGAACACAAACTTTTGTAATTCATTTCTTAAGAACAAATAAGATTCCATTCATTAAATCTAATGCATCAACACCTGTATTTATAATGACTTTATTAGGTGTTGCTGCCGTTACTGCTGTACCTTATATAAAACCAATTAATAGCTGATTGCAATTGTCACCATTACCTCCAATATTCTATGCATGACTTGCAATGTTTATGGGTTCATACATCACATTGGTTGAGGTTACTAAAATCATATATAGAAAAGTACACAGAGAATTTTTATAATTTAAATCGTGCTATTGCGCGATTTTTATTTTAAAGCTTATCAAAGTGATTAAATTTCGTTAAAAAATATATATACTTTTTATATATAAAAAGCAAAATGTTTATATTTAGATATAAACAAAAGAATAAGGAAGGAAATATGAAAAAAGTAGATGACAATGTAGTAATTTTCGGAATGGAAAATTCTAAGAAATTAGCTGATGAAATTGGTCAATTTTTAAATAGAGAAATTACACCGGTACAAAAAATAACATTTGCAGACGGGGAACAATTATTATATTCAGATACAACCGTTAGAAATAAAACTGTATTTATTGTTTGCAATACATCAAAACCTGTCAATGAAAATTTAATGAGTTTATTAATTTTTATTGACTCATTAAAAAGAGCGAGCGCAAAAAGAATCATTTGCGTAATGACATATTACGGATATGCACGTCAAGATAGAAAAGCAAGTGGACGTCAACCAATTACCGCTAAATTAGTAGCAGATTTATTAGAGGTAGCAGGAGCTGCTAAAGTTATTACAATTGATTTACACAATCCATCAATCCAAGGTTTTTTCAATATTCCAGTTGATGATTTGAGAGGTCAATTTATCTTTTCTAATGAACTTAGAAAACGTGAAGACAAATTTGTCATTGTTTCACCTGATCACGGTGGTGCAGTTAGAGCAAGACAACTTTCAGAGCTATTAAATACTGGCGAACAAATTGCTATTATTGATAAAAGAAGAACAGGACCTAATGTTTCAGAAATTATGGGTGTCTTAGGTAATGTAAAAGACAAAAATGTAATTATCTATGACGATATTATTGATACTGGTGGAACAATAATTCACGCTGCAGAAGCTTTAAAAGCTCAAGGTGCTAAAAAGGTTATTATTGCAGCAACACACGGGTTATTTTCAAAAGGATTTGAAATGTTTGAAAATAATGAAATTATCGATGAAGTTATTATTACAAACTCAATTGATCACAGTTCAATGTCTCATTTTAAAAAACTAAGAGAATTGTCAATGGCACAATTTTTAGGAATGGTTATACAGGCAAATATTAACAACAGTTCAATAACTGAAATATACGATGCTTACAGCCACGGAAACTAATCAACTATTCACAGAGCATTTAGGTAATGTATCAGAAGATACTCTTAATAAACTTTATGAATACTATGCATTAATAGAAGAAGAAAATCAAAAGTATAATCTTACTGGATTTTATAATGAAAAACTTATAAAAGAAGGTTTGATTGAATCGATTTTAATTTTTAAAAAAATTGATGCAGATATATTGAATTTAGATTCTAAAAGTATTTTAGACATAGGTAGCGGTGCGGGATTTCCAATCGTTCCCTATTTCATTTACTCGCCAAATTTTGACTTAACCATTTATGAACCCCAACAAAAAAGGGTAAATTTTCTTAACCTAGTGATTGAAAAATTAAAGCTAAAAAATATTAAAGTAAAAAAACTTAGAGCTGAAGAATCTTCTGAATTTAATACATTTGATTTCATAAGCGCTAGAGCTGTTAGTGAACTTAAAAATTTAGCAGAGATTTCACATAAGTTAGGTAAACAAAATTCAACATTTTGCTTTTTAAAATCTAATAATTATGAAGCTGAAATTAATAATGCTTTATGAATAAAAAATAGACTAAATTTAACATTTGAAACTTTAAAATTAGGTGTATTTTTTTCGATTGAAAATAATTTAGTTTACTATAAAAAAACAATTAAAACCCCTCCTGATTTACCAAGAAAATGAGCGCAAATAATAAAAAATAATCTTAAATAAATCCTAATTTTTGTCAAGAAATAACATAAAAACTGCCTTAAAATTGTTAAAAAACTTGAAATAAGGCGGTTTTTTCTTATATTTTTCGCCAAAAGTATATAATTTACCATATTTATCTATACTATTTATTTATGTAATAAATAAAATATAAATTTAATGAGGAGATATTATGAAAAGATTGTTTAAAGAGGTGTTTAAATCCCTTTCTAAAAATAAAGTAACATTAATTTGTTTAACAATATTAATATTTTTAACTACATTTTTATTTACTTTATTAAACAATGTTAAAAGTAGTTACTCAGGTACAATTAATGCCTATGATAAGGTATCTAGATTACATGATATAACTGTTGATTTAGATGTTAATCCATCTGGAATTGCACCCAATTCAGGCTTTAGTCAAGTTGGCGAAGATAATAACACTGTTGTAAAATCTCCAATTAAATTTGAGTCATCTGATAATGGTTTTAATAAGACATACTCAATTAATTTATTACCATCTCAGCAAAACTATATTAAATTAAAAGACACATTTGAAAATTGAAATGTTAATAATGAAAATTACTACATTAGTACAGAAGATTTTATGAGATTTCTTTATGAAGGATCGAATTCTGTTTCTAGTGTTGATTTTGAAATTTTAAAGCCCAACCCTAATGAATCTAAAATAAGAAATTTTACATTTTCTGGTAAGGACCGTCAATTTAAAATTTATTTAAAAGATGGAAACAAATTTGTTCCACATACAGCAAAAGTATCGATTAATAAGAATCAGGAATTAACTTTTGTAAAACCCTTTAAAATAAGTGATATTGCAAATATTGGTTATGCCGCAAGAGGGGCTAATGGAGCACAAAACGAAAGTGATTTTTTATACAATCCTTCGCCTTTATTCATAAATATCCAAACTAACGAAGCATCATTTGATACTGTTGATTTTGATAAATGAAATGCTGAAAATAATTTAGTTGTTATATCAGGATCTGATGTAATGGAATTGTTAGGATTTGAAAAAGCAGAAAATCATGATAAATACTTTTTTAATGAAGAAAATGCTAAAGTGGCTGATATTAAATTAGCATCTAATTTTAAAACTAACAATATGACAATTGAAGGCAATGATGAGCTAGTTTTAAACTTTAACTTAAATTCTTATTTAGATAAAAATGAAATTAGCAAAGATATTAATCAATACGAAACATTAGCTGCTAATCAAAATTATAAAATACCAGCAAGTTGAGTAAGATCTTCTGAAACATTAACAACTTATAATTGATATCGTTATATTTTGAACTGAAATGAATCAAGCGACGAAAACGAATCAAACTGAAAGGGTTCGTATTTCAAATTTATTTCTGAATTTAAAGAAAAATATCCACAAGATTATAAAAAATATTCATATTTTACTTATTGAAATAAAACCTTGGTTACAACATATAAAACCAATCTTAACCAAGAAGTTATTACTAAAACAGTTCCAATAACAAAAGAAGATACATTAACAGTGTTTAAAAATCCATGAGATGGCGGAACTGAAAATTCAAAAATTCCTTCTGAAAACAAGAATATTGAAAGAAAAAAATTACACAATATTAAACAAATTGAATTTAACGAATTTGGTGATTCATTAATTTCTAATGAGCAATATAACAAAATTTCGAATGTTAATAATTTAAAAGAGCATCAAAATTTTATTCGTTCAGGTTCTGATAATTATGCCAAGACTTCAATTATTAATGACATTAGAAAGCAAGTTGGAGAAGAAAATCTTGGTATTAGACAAAGTATAACTGTAGAAACCGTTAATGAAGAAACAGCGCAAAAGAATGTTTACCATTTTGTTAATATGGGTGATAAAGATCACAAATTAATGGGAATAACACAAAATGTTGATAAATTATACAATGACACTCTAAATCCATCAGTTCTTAATTCTTCAATTACAGATACCAACGTTGATGAGTTTATTTTGAAGTCAAACCCTAATTCGAATTTAATTCAAAAAATCCCTTCTGTTTACACATTTTCAATTATTCAAAAAATATTTGAAAAGTTTACACCTGATATCAATTATTTCAATCCTGATATTAGATTTGAAAAATATTATGATTTCTTAGCCAAAACAGAAGTTCCTTATTTAGTAAATGGAAAAATTTTAGGTATTACAACTGCAACGGCAGAACCTATGAATCCAAAAGGATCAACTTTAATAGGGGCAATAGCAATGCCAAGCAAAGGTCGCTATATTTTATTAAAATATTCACCAATAAAAAACTTTACAGAAAGAAATGTTTGAAATAAGGTTTTAGTTGATGGCAAAGAATATTTAACAATAAATGAATTATACGAATTTATGGTTAAACAAGATTACACTGTTAGAGGTGATATTGGCCCTAATGGTTGAGCTCAAGTTAATCCAACATTTAAAAACTCAATTAGTTTGCCAATTGCGTTCGGTGCTATTTCAAGTGATTTAACTAATGAAATTATTCAAAAGAAAACAATTAACGGATTAATTGAAAGAGTAAGAACAATCATTTTGAGTTCCGATATTGCTAAATTATTCAAAAAAGACGATTTATACCGTGTGTTTAATGCAGTCTCAAAAAGTGTTGAATCTAATGACTTTCACACTTTATTAGCTGTAGGTAAGACAAATAACTTTATTTTACAAAAAGTAATTTTAGACGTTATTAAATTTTTAAATGAACCAATTGATCATAGTAAGAATAAGAATTTAGAATTCAATAATATGAATGCTAATACCTTTATAAAAAATATGTTAGGTACAGTAATTGATTACTTTGAGAATATTTATAATAATTCTTCTTCGACGCCAGCTGGCCGTGATGAATATTTAATTAAGCAATTAGAAAATTTAAACAATATAATCAACTTAAGAAATTTATATGTAATTCCTCAACTTAAATTAAGTTTATTTGATTTAATTAACCTAATAAAAGATAAGTCAATTATCTTTAGTGTTTTAAAAGGGATTATAAATTCAATTGACTTTGTGAAGTTTTCTGCAATAGTTCAAGACTGATATGAAAAGCATCCATATAAACCTTTCACATCTCAAAAAGATACTTATTGAACAATGTCTTCTTCAAGATTGTTTATTAGCTTTTTAAGATCTGTCGATGAATATGCAATTAAAAAATCAATTCAACAAATTATTAACGCTGTAGATTTTTCTAAATTTTTAAGCCCTGAATCACCTACTGGATACTATCAAAGATGATTAGTTGCTAATGAGCTTGCTCAAGTTAATTTAAGCCAAGAAACTAAAAATAACGTTAAAGAAATATTTAATAAGTTAAATGGAGCTGAGGATAATGAACAACCTTATAGCAATATTAATAAAGGTTTATTTAATTTAATTAGTAACTTTAACTTATCTCGTTTTACATTATCACTTGAAGGTTTGATTCAACATCAAAAATATCCAGTTATTGCTAATAATAAAATTTATCCAGATTATAATACTGAAAGCATATCTCAACCTGATTATTTAGCTTCGTTTTTAACATCAATAAACTCGGCTGATATTGAAAATGTAAATAGCGGTAAAATTTTACAAATTCAAAAAGCAATTAATCAAATATTTAACTTATCTTCAAAAACTGATAATGTTGTTAAAGAGTTAAATATAGCAATTCCTGCTCAAGATAATAAAAAATTATCTCTTTTAGATTTACCAACCCTTTCATCATTAGCATTTCCTAGTTCCGTTGCAAATAGCGACTTACCTACTACAATTACATTACCAATAAATAGATACAATGTAAATGATATTAATAAAGTCTTGTCAAAAATTAGAGATGCTAAAGAAAATAATGGTTCGTTAAAATTAACCGAAAATGAATACAACTTTATTAGAGGTCCGATTAAAGCGAATAATTTAGACATTTCTAATTTACAAAGTTTAGAAAATAAAATTATTGAATACCGTGATTTTGTTTCAAAATTATTTATTACTAATTATTTACCGCAAAATGGAAAATATGATTTTGATAATCGTGGACTATTAAATAAAGATATTAAAACTTATGGTGATTTAGCTTATCGTTCAGCATTGATTAATCCAAACGATCCATTACACAAAAATGACGGAGAAATATTACAAACATTACATAGCGTTTTAGCACGTAATTTCGTTGGTGATATGTTAGGCTCTGGCCAAGAAGGAATTATTAGAAATCAATTGGCAATGTATAGTCTATGAATAAAAATTGCTTATCAACTAAATAGATTAGCAATTGCTCATGAAAAAACCATTACCGACCCAACAACTGGTGATAAATATTTGGATTATACATATGAAAAATTCTTGAGTTACGACCAAATTAGTTTAATACTAAATGAACTTTTGAACACTGCTAAAAGTGCTGAAATTAAAAACTTAATGGCTAATTACGACGCTGTTATTAATCCTATTCCAAGTATGGGTATTTTAGGAAGTGACAATAACTATCGTTCAACACTATTAAAAATCGCATACGCAAATGCTTCAACAACACATGCAAACAAAGAATTAATTAAGGCAATTAACGACAGCCAAACATTTAAAGCAATGTTTGATAAGCTTAAAAAAATGGGTATTAATGATGAAGTTATTAAACTAATTAAAGACGTATTTATTAGAAATTCAAATGAACTTTCATATAACTTTGGATACATAGCTTCAGCTGATCAAATGCCAACATTTTATTTAGAATCATTGAATACATTTTTATCTTCATTTATTAAAACTACAAATAAAGAATCAAATACTCAATTGCAACCTTTAGTAACATCTGATTTTATTTTTGATATTTTATACTCACAAACTCTAGAGTCAACAAATTTACCTGAACATTTATCATTATTAAATATTCCAAGGAACTTATTGAATCCATTTACTTTCATGAGCTTCCCACAAATTTTGATGTACTATGTTTTAAGCCCAAATCCTAATGAAGGAAATCTTGGCTATATTGTTAAAAAACTTTTAGATAACCTTCAAGGTGCAGACATTAAAGATATTAAAAACCAAATTATTTCGATAACACAATCATTTGGTTCTGGTCCTATATTAATTGAAAGTAAAAGCGATGAAGCTGTCAACTTAGATATTTCATATTTTAATTACTTGCTAAATCAAAAATTGGTTGCTCCAAACGGAAAAGACTTAGTATTATTCGATTTAAATATTTCAGAAACGATTAGAAATGCTTTGGCAGACGTTATTAAACCAGTTGTTATTAGTAACTTAATTTCATACACAGATTCCGGTTCATATTTTGCAAAAGTAAATTATGGATACATGAATGCCAATAATAAAGAAGTTTATACAGGCGACGTTACACAATATTTATCAAACCCTTATAAAATGCAATTATTTATTAGCTCGCTTGAAGATAAATATAAAATTAAAGTTAACAGTCAAGAGTATTTAATCATTGGTATTGACGGTACTGCTGACTATCTATATCCAGTTGTTAACGAAGAAAATATTCAAGTTAACACCAAAAACCAAGCTATTATCTATGTAAACTCAAAAGGTTTTGACAGAATTTATTCGGCTTATCCTACATTTGCTGTTAAAACATATGCATTAGTTAAATCACCAACCAATGCAAGAGGCAGGGTTTTAGAAAATAAAACTCCAGAAGAATTAAAAGTTGAATTTAACAAAATTATTGATAATGTTGCGCCAAGTTCAACTAGAAAAGTTTATTTAAAAGATGAACAAGATAATATAAACCCTGAAAGATACATCAGAGTAATAACTATTAGATCAATTGTCTCATCAATTAGAAATGCAACAATTTATTTAAGTACTATTTTAACTATCTTGGTTGCCTTTATTGTTTACTTTATTGTTAAGAGATACATCGAAGCAAGAAATAAAGTTGTTGGTATTTTAAGGGCCCAAGGGTATAAAACAACAGAAATAGCTCTCTCATTCTGTGCATTCGGTTGATTGCCAGCTGGTATTGGTGGTTTATTTGGCTATATTTTAGGATTTGCCTTACAATTACCTGCAATGAGAGTTCTATCTTCGTATTGAACGCTAGAAAATAATGTAATACCGTTTAATGCACTTACGATGATATCGACATTATTGGTTCCTATTTTATTTGTTTCGGTGTTAATTTATATTATTACAAGAATTTCAGTATCAAAAAAACCGACTGAATTAATGAGCGGTTTAACAGAGGTTTCAATAGGAAACATCGGACAAAAGATTTCGGCTTTATTTAGAAGATTACCTGTTAAAGCAAGATTCATAGCTTCGATGGCGTTGAATAATTTCTGAAAAATGTTTTCACTATTTCTTGCCTTTTCAACTACTTCATTAATTTCGATGTTCTTCTTATCATCGAATAATGTATTTAATAAGGCTATATCGAAAACATATAAAGATAGGTTATATAATTTCAAGCTCGATTTAGAAAGCCCTACAACTGAGGGTGGTCCATATACAACATATAATAAAAATGACATTAACAATTTGTTATATGTCCCTAACGATTTAGCGGGTGGAACATCAACGAATGGAAGCCAATTGGATTATGATAACCCGAACTTTTTAAGACCTGGTGGCTCATTTAATACTGATGTTATTCACCATCCTTATGATCCTACAGTTATTACAAAATCTTCATTAGACATTTTGATGGATTTATCAGTTGAATTATCACCTTGAGATGTTACATATGCAAACATGCCAGAAACTCAAAGAGCGCGGGTTGCGCAGATATTTAAACGTGTATCAATCGAAATGCAAAATACTCAGTTCTTAATCGATTTAAGAAAATTAAAAGCGAACAAAGACTACACAAATATTATTAACGGGTTATTAGACGATGATGATAGCATAATCGCCGTTAGAGATATTAAGAAATTTATTGAAGATCATAATTCAGGAAAGCCTGAAGATTTATCAAACAGAGTAAGTTACTTTAGATTCGTGGGTCCAGGTTACTTCGATGATGGTACTGAACAATCTGGCGGTGATGGCAAAATTACTGAACAATTCAGGTTTGTTGAATGAGACCCTGTCAATGAAATATATCTAAAACCTAAAAAAGTAACAACAGCAAGGTTTAGACAAGAATATCGTAATTTTCTAGTTAATGCATATCGTAAAATTAATAGCAATGATTTCTTCGTTTCATTTGGTGGAATTTTCTGAAACGAACCTACAAATGAAAAATATACCTATGCAAAAGCATTAATTAATGGTAAAGAAAATAGAATTTATGGATATTACGACGATAGTAAATTTGTTAAATTAGAAAATAAAAATGGCGAAGATTTAACTAAAAAATTACGTGAATATAATTATCATTTTGATAGCAATGATGCAATTCCAGTTGTTATAAATGAAGTTGCCTTACGTAAATATAAACTAGATATAGGTTCAGTATTTTATGGTGAATTATTGAACCACGTTGATAGATACAGTCATAAAGCTTTATTACAACAAGCTCCAAGAACTGGATATAATTTCAAAGTTATCGGAATATCACAAACATATATCAATACTGAAATTTCAACTAGAAAAGATATTTTAGACCACATTCTTGGATACGACACACTAAGTCAAAGATTGAAAAAAGCTAGAGAATGAGAACTTGAAAAAGATATATATTTAAACCCTGAAAATTCTGAAAAAATTAAAAGAGAATTTGACAGAAAATACGATGCATTTAATGGTGTTTTATCAAATGATAATACTCCTGTTCAAACAATCGACACTTTAACAACATATTCATCAACAGGATTCTGAGGTGCGGCCGCTTCTTATGATGTTGATTCATCAAGCGACCAAAGCGTTTGAACATTCTTTAAGAGAATATTTATTTCTAATAAGAGTTTAAATTACGTTTCTGTATATGAACATAATGTTAAAGCTTATAATGAGGCTCACCCAGAAGCTAACCTAGATTACAAAACTCAGTTATTTAAATTGCTAAATATCGATGAAGAAAAATTCCAAGAAATTGTTAAAGAAGCTAATGCTAATGAGAAATATAAAGTATTGGCACGTAAAATACTAACTAAATTTTATGGAACTCAACCAGATTCAATATATGGTAAGAACATAATGTATGGTGCTTCATTCGATGTTAATAGTAAAGATATCGAAGCAGGATTTACAGCAGGTATATCTAATACAATTAATACTATCTTAGTAGCGTTCATAATTGTTTCGTTAGTTATTTCAATTATTATTTTAATTGTTATTACTAATATTATGATTGCTTCAAATCAAAGATCAATAGCAACATTTTCAGTGTTGGGTTACACTAACCGTGAAAAAATATTCTTATTCTTCTTTAACTTTGTTCCAGCAATTATATTAGCTTGTGTTTTAATGATTCCAGTCACACTTTCAATAATTGCATTCTTTAATGCGTTTATGATGGTAACAAGTCAAATTGTTCTTCCGTTAGTATTGCACGCCTCAACAATTATTTTAAGTACAGTAATTTGTTTATCAGTATTTATTGCAACTTCTGTTGCTACATGAAAGAGTCTAAATAAAGTTAAGGCTGTTGATGCCTTGAAAGGAAAATAATGTCTAAAGAAAAAAAATCAGTGACTAAAAAAAGTAAAAAATTAGTTGATGAACAAACTTTGCAAGATATTAATCTAATTAACATTAAGAAACATAAAGAACCTTTCGAGGTTAAAGATGAAGGTGTTAAAATTAAAGTTTTAGACGCTGCCACACTTAAAAAATTCAAAAAGGCTAATAATAAGCCAAGAAAAAAAGACGCCGACTATAATCAAAAAAATACAGGCGATAATATTGTGGAAGTTTCCGATGTTAAAAAAACATATTTATCGGGTAATGTTGCGACTGATGTTTTAAAAGGTATAAGCTTTGAAATTAAACGTGGCGAGATTGCGATATTATATGGTAAATCAGGTTCTGGTAAATCAACACTACTAAATATTATTAGCGCATTAGATCGTCCAACTTCGGGTAAAGTGATTGTTAATAATGTGAACTTACCTTATTTAAGTGATAATAAACAAACTTTATTTAGAAGAGAAAATATTTCATTTATTTTCCAAAACTATAACCTATTGCAAAATTTAAATAGTTATGACAATGTTGAATCTGGATCATATTTGCAAAAAGATAAATCAAAGCATTTGGATATTAAAAAATTATTTAAGGATTTTGATTTACAAGAATGTATGTACAAATATCCTTCACAAATGTCCGGAGGGCAACAACAACGTGTTTCAATTTTAAGAGCTATCGCTAAAAACTCTGAAATACTTGTAGCAGATGAACCTACTGGTGCTTTGGATGAAAAAACCGGTTTAACAGTTTTAAAAATATTGCAACAAATCAATCGTGATTATGGAACTACAATTATCGTTGTTTCACATGATCCTGATGTTGCTAAAATGGCTGATAAAGTTATTTATTTAGAATTAGGTCATATAAAAGAAATTGCAATTCAAGAACGCGAATGATTAATTGAAAAAAATGCAACAAATTAATTTTTAAAAAGACACGAGTTATATCTCGTGTTTTTATATTGAAAAGTAGATTAGAATTATTGAAATTTAATTAATGTAAATTATCATTAATTAGTTAAATCTTATGCTTTTATGAGGAGTTTTATAAACCTAGTTTAATTACAAATATATGTTCATAACGTAAGTTCTATTAAATAAAAGGTATATTTATTTAATAATGCAAAGCTAAATTATAACTAGTTAATATGCGACTGACTATATCTTGAAAAATCAAAGAGCTACATTTGATCGGCAAAATCAAATATTTGATAAGAATAAAACAAAAAAGCCGATGATTTACTTTTTTTGTTATGATTTTAAGTTAAATATTTACATAAAAAAACAACGATTTTGTTAAAAAAAAGTGTTTATATATTATAATTATTTTAACAATATTAAATGAAGATAGAGGGAAATATGGCTAATCAACACATATGCGATATGAAACACATAAAAACGCACGGAGAAGACTTTACACAAGAATTGGAATATTATTTGAATAAATTTTCAATGACTCAAAAAGAGTTGGCTTTAAGATTAGGGATTAGTATTAAACATATTAATTCAATTATGAATAATGAAGTAAATGACATTAGTATGAATGTTATCGAAGCCTTGGAATATGCCTTTCATTTAGAAACTGGTACGCTAACAGAAGTTTATCACATATATAACAATAAAAATGAAGTTATTAAAAATGAAGGAATAGAGCATAAACTTAACAAATATGGAGCACCATTTTTGATTGAACATCCAGAATTAGCACTAGCAGCTAATATTTCAATAAAACAAAATACACCACTACATATTAAACTTATGATGTTAAAGAGATTTTATGGCGTTAGTGATTTGACATTTTACGACAAATATTTAGAAGAAAATATATTGGCTGAACCAAGTACATATGAGAATCCGAATAGTAAAATTTGAATCAGATTTTGTGAGCTTTCTGCTGCTAATATTTCTGGATTAAATCAGCTTGGAACATTCAGAAAGTCAATGTTTGATCCGCTTTATAAAAAGATTTTGAATATCATCGGTAATGAATCAATCACTTTTAAAGATAAATTTGTATCGATTAAAAAGGTTCTTTTAAATAAAGGTATCGTTTTGATAACAATGCCATTTATTAAAAACAGTTTAATTAGAGCTGTTTCACTAAAAAAAGGTGCAAAAAGATTTATTTTTCTATCTGATATGAATAAACTTGAAGGTCATATATTTTATTCATTACTTCATGAAATTGTTCATTGTTACTTCCCTGACTTTTCAGAAAATGAAATTGATAATAAAGTAATTTCAGAATATTATGAATGAGAAAAATCTAGGGTTTCAAATTATAAAGCTGTTTATGATGCAATTAACGCTTATGAACAAAGTAGAATTATAAAAGAACGCAATAAAGATGTAGATATTTCTTATATTTGAACTTTATTGAAAGAAAAATATCCTTATGTATCGTTTGAAACGGAAGAAATAGAAAGCGAAATTTCTGAAAAAGAATAATTTTAATATTAAAAGATAGCGAATAATGCTATCTTTTTTATTGATTTTTAAGGGATATTTTTCTTTTATGCAATATAAACAATCAATAAGCATTTTATAATTCCGATATATGCAATCACAGCCCCTTTTGAAGTAGTTGTTTTGCTTTACTGATTTTCTAGTTTATAACGCAATTCAAAATCAGGGAATAGTTTTTGCTTTTTTGTATTGCTAATTTTTTTCTATTATTCCAGCGTTTATAGCAATGATGACATTGTGATACAAGGGGCTTAAACTAAAAAAACTAGGAAAATCCTAGTCATTTTCTTTATTTTCTAAATCTTCAAATGCATCGCTTTGATTGTATTTAACTATATCAACTGGATTAACAAACATTAGATTGTTAAATATAGAAGAAATCTTTTTGTATTTTTCGCCATAAATATTAATCAAGTACTGGTCATATTCGTTAATATATTTAATATCAATATCTTGAATCTTATCGTCACTTATTTTATAGCTTACATTAGATATTCATTTATTTGTTGAACTTTTTTTAATAATTGGTTCAGTGATGATAAAGCCTTCGTGAGCGTCATCAAATAAAGAATTAACAATATCCTTGTAGGTTATTAATTTTGTGTGTTTTTTTAATAATTTTGAGAGATTGATTTTATTGTTAAGTTTTCCAACGTTACTGCTTGATAAGGTTGCGTAGTAATTAACAAAACTCTTATAACGATTAGAAAATTTAATATACTGTTTTACTTTTTTTAATTTAGTAGGAATGATTAAATTTATATTTATAAATGACTGCTCTTCATAAAAATTATTAGGGTTTTCTAGGAATTTATTTTGCAAACTATAATAGTCTGAATGTAAGGTTGAGTCTAAAATTAATTCAGGAACAATGTTTTTTAGTTTTGAATATGAAAAAATATCCATCATAACATCAAAATGATCCAGTTCTTCTAGTAAATTATTTTCAGAAAACAAGGCTAACAAACTATGAGAATCTAAGCTTCATCATAGATTATTTTGTTTGCAGATGTCACTAAATTTTTTTAGTATTTTATACTTCTCTTCTTTGACTTTATTCATAATAAATAATTATAAATTATTACATTAAAAGTGCATGTAATAAATAGCTTAAAAAATGGTAAAATTATCTATAGTATATTTAGAAAGGGAAATATGTCAAGCGAAAATAAAAAAACAAGAACAACAGAACAAAAAGCTAAAAGAAAAAAAATGCTTTGAGGTATTACGTTTGGAATAGCTGGTGCAGCCATTTTAACTGCAGGTATTGGGATTCCATTAGTGCAAGCGCAAAAAGCATTACCTAAACCGACTCCACTTTTAAAAGACGATTCAATTTTAATGACTTTAACAGGGCCAGATGGTAAAGCGATTGAAGTTACATGAGGAGATGTTAATACTGTTCACGAAATTGTAAATGCAAATAAAAATATTGCAACTGGTGTTGAAAGCCATTTAACAAAATATTTATACGAACAAGAATATAAGGGTTCATTGTGATATGAAGCTGTTTATAATGCCGATAAAGCTAAAAAAGATGAACGTAAATTTGCATTACAATCAATTGAAAGCATTAGAACTGAAATTACTAAAAGCTTAAATGATTTAGAAAAAAAATATCAAGAACAATTTGGTCTAGAAAAGAAATGAGAAGAAAAGTTCCTTGCTGATTTATCATCACCAGCATATGGTAATTCAAAATCAAAATCTGAAGCTATCGAATACAAGGTTACTGAGAGATTGAATAGAGATGCTTATAGAAGATATGAAACTCAAGTTAATACTGATTTTAGCTATAATGAATTAAAAAATGGTATTGTTGCTAACAAAGATGTTTTTTATACATACGAAGGCAAGAGAGTTGATATCGCTAAAAAAGGTGATGTTATTAATTTGCAATTTGCAGTTGAAAATAAAAACTATGTTTTACCAGCAGCGGATACTATCGAATTAAAAACAGATAATAAAGATGATATAAAAATTCCAATTTTTACAACCAGATCATTTATTAATGAATATAAAAATGCTGATAGATTTATCGCACCTTGAATAGCTAGAAAGCAATCAATTGTTTCTTCAATGTCATTATCTGCGCATCCTAATGCAAAAGATAGCACTGCGCCTTGAACTATAACAAAAGCTGAAGCAATTAAACTATTGACTTTTAGTTCATATTTATCAAATAATAACCAAGTTCAATTGGCATTAGGTATTGATAAACTAAAAGACTTTAGTGGTGTTAGTCCTTTATTATCATCAGCGACTATAACCGCTGAAGAAGAATTGAAAGTTAAGAATACCGAAAGATTAATTCAATATGTTGCTTCAGATCAATCGTCAGCGTCAAAATATGGTTCAGAGGGTTATAAAAATATAGCTGATCAAATTTCAAGTAATGACCCAGCTAAATATATTCCACTTATATCAATTTTATTAGGCGATGCAAATCAAGAATCTGGAATTTATAAATTCAAACAAGATGATAACTTATTTAAAACACTAAAAGAAAAATTAGTTGCATTATTTGAAGAAAATGAATTTTCATATGATGCTACAACTAAGAAAAAATTTAACGAAGTTTTAACTGGAGAACCAAAAACAAAACAAAAAACCGATAACTACGTTGAAGAGTATACAAAATACAATGATGCAATTAAAAAGTTCATTAACGACATGGATGACAAAGAATTTAATGAAAAATTTGGAACTGCATTAAGAGATACATTTGGTGATTCAAATGATAAGTATAAAATTTCTTCAATAATTAAAGTAAATGATAATTATGTTGAAGTTTCTGGTACGGGAATTGTAATTAAAAGCGTTTTCCAATTAAATGATAAAGAAGCTGTTGAGAGATTAATTACTCATGATTTAGCTATTCAATCAAAAGCAAATTATACAAATACATTAACAACACAACTATTTAACCTAAGCACTATTTTTTCAGAAATTCTAACTAAAGATTTTATGGTAAATGATTTATTATCACAAACTGAATTTAAAAACTACATTAAAGACCAAGAATTCACTAATTTAGATGGTAAGAAAGTTAAATTTACTGACGATGATATTACAAAAGCATTAAATTATGAAAAATTACTTGACGAAAGCAAGAGATACAATTTAATTCAAAACAAGGCAAATCAAATTAAAGATTTTATTAAATCAAAATTTGACAATGGACTTTATTCAGACTTTAAATATGACTCAGCATCAAATCAATTTTACTTAGATCCACATACAAATAAAGATGTATTAGAATACTTGTTTGATACTATTATTAACTTTATTAAAGGAATATACGGAGGGACAAAATAATGAAAAAATCAAATAAAATATTAGCGTTATTATCACCTTTGGCAATTATTCCAGCATCAGCAGTGGTGGCATGTAGTAATAAAGATGTCGAAAAAGATAACCCAGGAAATCAAGATAGAGTTTTAAAAGAAAATCTAACTAGGAACCAAATTCTAACCGCAATCACAAATAAATATTTAACTTCTTTTTATGCTGACGAAGTTTCAACAGTTTCAGAAAACGATAAGAAAAATGACCCAATTTTAGTTTTATTAAACCGTGATGGATCTAATTTATTTAACGATGCTAAAGATATATTTCAATTTTATGCAACTAGTAAATTAAAAACTAACCCTCAGTTTTTCTGAGCTTTAAAATCAGATTATATTAATGCAAATATTGATACATCTGATTTTAACCCAGCGCCATTTGCAATCCCTAGTGATTCAGATTTTAAATTCATGTTAACAAATTCGCACTTAATCTCAACTAATATTCGTTTAGATATTCAAAAATTATTATTGAATCGTTTATATTTATTAAAAAATCGTGACGAATATAGAAAATTAGCTAATAACGAAAAAGGTCAAGATAAATATCAATTATCTTTATCAAAAAAAATGGAAGATAAAGATACATCATTGTTACAAAAAGATATTTATAAGTCATTAAACTTTGCTGATAATTCACTTTATTTAGTTAAATATTTAATTGACAATCCAATACTTGAATCATGAAGCTTTACAGATAATAGGGACATGAATTTACGTTGAGGAAAAGCTAATATTTCAACATTTGCAGAATTTAATGCCTTAGCTTCATATAATCCGTCAGGAAACCCTCAATATGATTTAAATCCAAAAGCTAAATATCCAACTGAATTAATTGCAACTGGTAAATCAGAAGGCAATGATGTTTTGAATAATCTATTAGCTTATAAAGGTATTATTAAAAATAGCTACACAAGTGGAATTTTATCTTCATCACTTTATGGAATTCAAAATAATTTAGCTCCAGTTTATGGCTTTGTAGATCCTACAAATAACCGTGTATATTCACAAGACAGTTTTAAATTTGCTGCAATTTTAGCTAACTTAATAAACCAACCTAATGCAAAGGTTACAGAAGCTTTAAATAATAAAGCTAAACAAGATAAGTTGACTTCATTTAATGCAAATGATTTCGAATTTGAAAATTTAACTAGAGATAATGAAAGTACTTCGTTATTTACAAAATCAGTCACTTTATCAGGTTCTGAAACTTACAATGTTGAATATAAACAACAAGGTACTATTTCATTTGATGGACAAGTTTTAAATATTCCAATGCGTTTAACTGTTAAAGAGCTATCATTAAACAATTATTATGATTTTAATGCTAAACTCAACTATGATAAAGCAAATAAAACATTTAGCGCTCAAACTGAAACTATTGCATTTAATTTAGACAAATACCCAACAAAAATAGATGTTATTAAAGATAATCAAATCAATGCTCAATATGTAGTTAAAATAGCCCCTTTATATCAAGAAGCTAAAGTACTAGATGTTGAAGGCAAAGAACTTACAAAAAAAGTTTTATCATTCACTAACACTCCATGATCAGAAGAAAGTCAACAAAAAATTATTGCTAATAATATTATTATTAATAATTTAGATGCAATTTTTAGAGATGCAGTTGCTTACTTTAAATTTATTGGATTTGAATTTGATACTACAAAAATGAATAAAACCGTTTTAGATATATTAAAAATAGAAGGATTAATATAAGATGGAAAGAGACATATTTCAAAGAATTATAGATAGAGATATCCCAGCAACAATTATTTATGAAGATGCGCAAGTTATTGCCTTTTTAGATATTGACCCAGAAACTAAAGGACATTTTTTAGTTGTTCCTAAAAAATATTCAGAGAACTTATATGATATTAAGGATGAAGAACTTGCAAACTTAATTTTAGTAGCTAGAAATTTAGCTTTAGAGCAAGTTGAAAAATTAAATGCCGATGGTTTTAAACTTCAAATTAATAATAATGAATCAGCTGGTCAATCTGTATTCAGAACACATGTTCACATTATTCCTTGCTATGAAGATTAATAATTAAGATAACAGCGATGTTATCTTTTTTATTTGCCATTAATTTATAATTTAATTATGGAATATGAAATAGTTGGAATAGTAATTGATAAAAAAGAAATTAACGAATTTGATGAAATAGTTACAGTTTTATCAAGCAATGGTGTAATCAAGTTTTTTGCTCAAAGTACAAGAAAATTAACATCTAAAAATGCACCTAGCTTAAATATGTTATTTTTATCAAATTTTGAGCTAGTAAACACTGAAACTAATACGCTTCTACCAAGATTAAAACGTGCTACAACTATTAAAAGCTTCCCTTTAAAATCAAATTTATTAACAGAAATTAATGATTTAAAATACTTTTTATCTAAAATAGAAAAGACAAATTGTCAGGAGTTAATTTCGACATATGAAGAGATTATTGAAGATATTGAAAATTCAAAGGATAAGGTAATTATTTATATCTTGAATAAAATACTTCTAGTGATGGGACTTTATCCAATATTTGGGCAATGTTCTGAATGCGAAAATACAAATAACATTGTGGATTTTAAATTCCATCGTGGCGGTTTTTTATGTCGCTATCATTCAAATGATAAATTGGACTATGATGTGTTAAACTCACTTTATTGACTTAGCAAAACATATTGAAGTTTCAAAGATGAATGTGATTATTTATCAGCATCTCTAATTAGAAAAATGATCACGTTTTATTTGGTTGAAAATATATAGAAAGGAAATTATGAAAAAAGTTATAAAAAAACTTAACTATCTACTTAGTTATTATATATCTGTAGCTTCATTGGGCTTTTTATTTATTATTGCCTCTATGGTAGTTTTTATGAAAAGATCTGAAATCAAATTAACAGATGTGGCCTATTCAATGACAGTTTTAAGTTTAATAACAGCAGGGCTTGCCTTATTTTTTGTATTTATAAGATTAAGTTTTTTTAATATTACATTGAAAAAAGTGATGAAACAACTTAGTGAGTATTTAACTGATTCAAAATTATCAGTTGATGAAATTAACATTTTACAAGCCAAAAAAGTTATCGAATATAACGATATTAGATTGAAATCAAGTTGCTTATTTTATAAAAAATATTTAAAAAATTCAGTTGTGGAGTGAAGTGATGAACAATATTAACGAAAGATATGTCAATTTAAATAAAAGAATCAAAAAATCAACTAAAGTTACATCAATATTAAGCGTTTTATATTATGTTTTCTTAGCTTTATCTCTTGGATTTACATTTTCTTTTGGCTTGTTAACTCCATATACTAAAACAATAAGCAATATTATTAATCCAATCGGCTATACTTGTTATACTCTGACAATTTTATTTATGATTTTATTATTCGTTTTTGAAAAGAAAAGAAGAGTTAACAATATTGAAAATATAATTCTTTTTAATCATATCTTATTAGATGATGAAGAAATATTATATTCGTTAGCGAAAAAACATTCACTTAACTTTAACAATATAGTTAATAATCTAAACATAAACGATATAGTAAACCTTGATAAAGAAACTACTGAATATATTTTAAAAGAGTTAAATGAAAATAAAGATAAAACTATTTATTTAAAATTTGCTAATTTTGAAGGCGATGAAAAACTTAGAGACTTAATTAAAAACCACCCTAAAATTAGCCAAGGATATCAAATAGAAGATGATATTTTAACTTTTATTGTTAACAAAAGTTATATTCCAATTATCGAGGTTATTGACTGTTTAGAGTTTAAAAAGCTTAATGTTTTTACAAACTCTAAGCAGCTAAAAATTATTATTGATTATCATAGTAGAATTAATAACTTTTCTATTGATTGTGAATTGATAAAATAAAAGCCAGAATTCTGGCTTTTAAATTTTTATTTTTTTCAGCTATATTCTTTGATTAATTCAATGCTTTTTTCGTATTCTAAATCATTGCTTCCAATAATTTGTTTTATTCAACTTCCGTAAACTTGATTTCCAGGAATAAATACATAACTTGCACTTCATTGTTGTTTGGTTCAGGTTTTAGTTTTGTCATCATATGTTACTGATTTATTATTTAAATCTGTATTACCAAATAGTTTTCCATATCCTGATTCATCAGAATATAATGCGCTATTTATTGATTGCAAACTAATTTGTTTTGATTTTGTAAAATTATCATTAAAATCAGAAATGTCATCGCCAACTCTCATAACAACTTTAAAGCTAATATCTGCAACTCCATCGATTGTGAATTTCTTATCGCTTACTGCATTCATTCTAGTTTCTTTATTATCAAAACCATTTGTTGTTGTTCAAGGAGTGGCACTTTTTGTATCCACACCCTTCATTCATCAAATTCAATCTGGCATGTATTTTTCTTCTAATTTTAAAGCCTTAAGGTTGTTAAATGAACCTTGCTTGTGTTCTGACATTTTACGGTTAGAGTTAAACATTACAACTCCACCTTTTGATCAAACATATTTTATAAAATCAATTGCGCCAGGAACTTCTTCTGATATACCGGCACTTACAAATTCACTTCATAAATTATAGTCATATGTCATTCCATTTAATAAAAAATAATTTTGTAATTTAAAGTTATCTAAAACAGTTTCATCTAAGTCCATAAATACGACTGGAATAGATTTTCCTTCGTCAGGTTTTGTTAAAACAACCTTATCATTGTTCACTTTTACATTGGTTGTTGAAATCATATCTTGTGTGATCATTTTGTCAAATGCAACCTTAGCATTTGCATACGCTTGTAAACTTTGTGCCACTTTATCGCCACTAAATGAGTTTCAAACATTTGATTTTAAACCAATTGCTACGTCAAGTTTGTCATTGAATTTGGCTAATTTGTTATTTGCTTCTGTTAATTTTGTATTAAGTGCTGTAATTTGGCTTTTTAAATCAGCATTTTCTTTATTTAGCTTTTCAGAATCAGCATTATTTGTATTGCAAGCTGCTAATGCTAAAGGAGCTGCAGCTACCAATGATGTGGGTATTAAAAATTTAAAAATATTTTTTTTCATTTATTTATATAACCTTTCATTTTTATATCCTAAAAATAATTATATAGAATAAATATATATAAAAAATAAAATACCATAAGGCATTTTATTCTAAATAATTATTCAAACTTTACTGATGTTTTAGGATTTGATTTTTTAGCTTCGCTATTTGATTTAGTATCTTTTTTGTTCACTTTGCTTTTTTGAGTTGTCGAATTTTTCTTATCAATATTGTTTTCATCATCTTCAACTTCTGATTTATCGTGGTCGGTAAATAATATAGTTGGAATAATAACAACATTTCTACGTTTGTTTTTATAGAAAAATGGAACTAGTCTGTCAATCATTAATTGTTTTAGTTGAGGCACTGTTCAATCGTTTGAATTTTTAATAGTATATAAAACAGCACCATGAACAAGTCTTTTAGCTTCTTCGATTAAATGCAATGAATTTTTAACAAAAAATGCGCCTCTTGAAACTATTCTTGGTTTACCCAAAATTAGATTTTTTTCTTTATTGATTGCAATGATAACATGCATAAATCCGTTTTGGCCTAATTCCATTCTTTCTTTCATAATTTGTGTGTTTGTTTTAGAAAGAATATTTCCATCGATAAATACAGGACCAAAATATCTTTTTTCTTCGGATAATCTTAGTTTATGATCTTCTAAATAATATACATCGCCAAGCTTTGCTATAAAAATATTTTCGGGGTCAACACCTGATTCAGTTGCTGTATAACCGTGAACAACACTCATTCTATATTCGCCGTGGTAAGGCATGAAATATTTAGGTTTTGTTAATTCAAAAATCTTCTCATGTTCTTCTTTATATGCATGCCCTGAAGTATGTAAATAACCATCAATACCGTTTTCTCTAATAATTGCACCTAATTTGTATAATCTATTAACTAAAAGTTCAATTTTTGACCTATTACCAGGAATAGGACTTGAAGAAAAAATAACTGTGTCTTTAGGTTTAATAGTTACATTAGGGTGCTTTCCAAAACTCATTTTAGCAAGTCCGGCAAGCTCTTCTCCTTGCGATCCTGTTGTTAAAATTAATAACTCATTGTCGTCAAATTTAGACATATTCTTTTTGTCTATGAATATTTCATTAGGAGCCTCGATGTATCCTAGTCTTCTACCAATGTCAATATTATCAACCATTGAACGACCAAAAGCAATAACTTTTTTACCCATTGAAGCGGCTAATTCAATAATGGCCTTAATTCTAGTTAAATTTGACGCAAAAGCAGTAACGATAATTTTTTTCTCTGCTTCTTTCATATATTTTTCAATATCTTTTAATATATCGCTTTCAGAAGGTGAATGGTTTGGACGCATAGCGTTTGTTGAGTCTGAAAATAAAATATCTAAACCTTCGTCGCCAATTTGTTTTAATTTACTAAAATCAGTCATGTTTCCGATCGGCGTATAATCGAATCTAAAGTCACCGGTCATCATTAGAGAACCATTAGGCGTTTTAACCCTAACTCCAAAAGCATCAGGAATCGAATGTTGCGCAGTTCAAAAATCAACTTGACAACTTCCGAAATTTCAAACAGCATCTTTAGTAGTCTCGATAAATTCAATATTTCTCTTAATTTTAAAATCCTCAAATTTTAGCTTTAAATATTGTATTGCTATTCTAGGCGCAAAAATTCTTTTAACATCAACTTGTTGAACTAAATAAGGAACACCACCGATGTGATCTTCGTGCCCGTGAGTTATAAATAATCCTTCAATCTTTTCTTGATTTTCAGTTAAATAGGTAAAATCAGGAATAGAACCATTAACACCTGTTGCGAACGAATCGCAAAACTTAATACCAGTATCAATAATAAAAATATGCTTATCATATTCAATTACTAATGTACTTTTTCCTATTTCTTGCATTCCGCCTAAACCAAAAATTTTAGTAGGTTTCATATTTCCTCCATTTTTTATTATCCTAAGTTTTTATTATCCTAAGAAATTGTTTAAGACTTTAACGATATTATTTTAACAAATATAAATATTAATAATTGTAAAAATAATATTTATTTATCGTTTTTTATTTTAATAATGATTTTGCTAAAAAAATAACTTGTTTTTATTAATATTTATCATTTTTTTCGATATATATTTTCAATGAAAATAAAAATTTAATTTATTTTTAGAAAAAAAGCAAAAATAATGTACTATTTTTACCATGACTAGAAAAGAATTAGAAGAAAAAAAACATTTCGTAAAAAAATCATATTCTGACGCTAAAAAAGTTGTTTTACGTGGAAACATGTTTATGCTTGCTATTGGTTTATTACTAGGAGCATCATTTGGTGCACTAGTATCATCATTAGCAAATGACATTATTATGTCAGCAATTACAAGAGCAATTAGATTGAACGTAAATGACTGAATTTTATGGCCTTTAGTAAACAATGGAAAAGTTGAAGGTGGTATTTACATCGGTAGATTTTTATCAGCTTTATTACAATTTGTAATTGTTTCTTCATTTATTTTTGTTGGTTTATTAATTACTTTTACAATCAAAAACTCAATTGATTATCATAAAGCTAAAAAACAACCAATCGAAGAAGAAAAAGTTGAAGAAGTTAAACCAACTACAGAAGAATTGATTTTAGAAGAATTACGTAAAATGAATTTAGAAATGTTAAAATCAAAAAACACTACTACAAAAACAACAAAAACAAGTACTAAATAAGTTAAAGTGGCTGACTAGCCGCTTTTTTATTTTATTTTGTATTATTTTTAAAAATGGTAAGAAAATCAATAAAATGGACGAGTTATTACTATTTTTGTGTAATAAACTTTTAAAAATAGCATTTTTTAGACTAGATTTTAAATTATAGTATAATTTTAAGCGTGTTATATATACACGTAAGAATGTCTAAAACACAAAAAATAAAACTAAATTTACATAAGGAGAAAAATTAAATATGCCTATGAATTTAAAAGGTCGTAGTTTAGACTCAGCTCTAAACTTCACCACAGAACAAATTAACTACATTTTAGATTTATCACAAGAATTAAAAAGAGCTAAAATGCAAGGATTACATGTAAACAACCGTCCATTAGTTGGAAAAAACATTGTTATCTTATTCCAAAAAGACTCAACTAGAACACGTTGTTCATTCGAAGTTGCTGCAGCTGACTTAGGTGCAAGCTGTACATACATTGGCCCAACAGGATCAAACTTCGGTAAAAAAGAATCAGTTGAAGATACAGCTATGGTTCTTGGAGAAATCTACGATGGTATTGAATTCCGTGGATTCAAACAATCAGACGTTGAAGCTTTAGCTAAATACTCAGGTGTTCCTGTATGAAACGGTTTAACCGACGCTGAACACCCAACACAAATGTTCGCTGACTACTTAACAATGAAAGAATTCGTTGGAGACTTAAAAGGTAAAAAATTAGTATTCGCTGGTGACATTAAAAACAACGTTGCTCGTTCATTAATGATCGGTGCTGCATTCTTTGGTGTTAACATCGTTTTATGCGGACCTAAAGCTCAATGAGACATCGTTAAAAACGGTGAAGACCACAAACCAGTTTACGATGCTTGTTTAAAACTATTCGAACGTAATGGTGGATCAGTTTCATTCTCAGACAACAAATTAGAAGCTGCTAAAGATGCAGATGCTATTTACACAGACGTTTGAGTATCATTAGGTGAACCATTCGAACTATTCGAACCACGTATTCAAGAATTAGGTGCTTTCCAAGTTGATATGGCTATGATTAAAGCTGCTAAAGAAAGTGTTATCTTCCTACACTGCTTACCTGCATTCCACGATGACAAAACTTTATTCTCAGCTGAAATCAAAGAAAAACTTGGATCAAAATACCCAGTTGTAGCAACCGGTGCTATGGAAGTTACAGACGAAGTATTCCAATCAAAATACAACAAATCAATTCAACAAGCTGGAAACCGTATGCACACAATTAAAGCTGTTATTCTAGCAACATTAGGATACTAGTTATGAGTAGAATTGTTATTGCATTAGGCGGAAATGCTTTAGGAAATAACCCTGCTGAACAAAAAGAATTAGTTAAAGTTCCAGCTAAAAAAATTGCTGAACTAGTTAAAGCAGGACACGAAGTTATTGTTGGACACGGAAATGGTCCACAAGTTGGTATGATTTTTAACGCATTCGTATCAGCAAACTCAGTTAATGAAAAATCACCATTAGTACCATTACCTGAAGCTGGTGCAATGAGTCAAGGTTACATCGGATACCACATGGTTAATGCTATTACTAATGCATTCCAAGCTGAAGGATTAAAAGATAAAGAAGTTCTTTATGTTTTAACACAAACATTAGTAGATGCAAAAGACCCAGCATTCGAAAACCCAACAAAACCAATTGGCCCATTCTTTGCAACACGTGAAGCAGCTGAAGCTGCAAACCCAAACAGTGTTATTGTAGAAGATGCTGGTCGTGGATACAGAAAAGTTGTTGCTTCTCCAAAACCTTTAAACTTTGTTGGAATTAACCAAATCGAAAAAGCTATTAATGCAGGAGCAACTGTAATCGTTGGTGGTGGTGGTGGAATTCCAACCATTAAAGACGAAAACGGTTTCATTCAAGGTGTTGATGGTGTTATCGATAAAGACTTTGCTTTAGCAAAAATGGCTGCTTTAGCAAAAGCTGATTTCTTCATTGTTTTAACAGCTGTAGATTTCGTTAAAGTAAATTACGGAAAACCAGATCAAAAAGATCTAAAAGAAGTAAATAAAGAAGAATTATTAAAATACATCGATGAAAAACAATTTGCACCTGGAAGCATGTTACCAAAAGTACAAGCTGCTATTAAATTCGTTGAAGAAGGTGGAAAAGCTGCTTACATCGGAGATTTAAAAGATTTAGAAGACATTATTGCTGGTAAAATCGGAACTAAAGTTACTCTAAACTAATTAAGTTTTATATATGAAAAACAACCGAATTAATCTCGGTTGTTTTTAGTTTTATAATTGCTTTTTACTTTGTTAGCTCATATAAAATAATTGATGTAGCTGATGCAACATTTAAAGATTGAACTGAGTCACTTTTTTGTTCGATATAAATAACTTCATCAGCGTGCTTTATTAATGTTGATGATACGCCTTTTTCTTCGTTTCCCACAATGACACAAGACGGTTTTGCAAAATTTGTTTTATGTAGTTTGCTTGCTTGATTATTAAGAGCTGAAGCATAAACTCAAAATCCATTTTTCTTTAGTTGTTCACATGCTTCAAATAATGAAGAAACTTTAACAATTTTGACATTTCTAAAACCACCAGAAGAAACCTTCATAACTGTTGATGTAACATCACACGCTCTATCTTTAGGAATTATAATGTGTTTAATTCCAAAAACATTAGCAGAGCGAATTATTGCTCCGAAATTTTGTGGATCTTGAATATGATCTAAAATTAATACATTTTCAGGTTTATCTTTTAAAATGGTTCCTAAATCATAGTATTGATAGTCGTCAATTTCTGCTATGTAACCCTGATGGTTTTCTTTGGTCATTTTGTCCATTTGAATACTATCAACATAGACAATATTTTTGAAATTAATTTCTTTATTAACTAGCCCTTTTCTTAAATAAAGTTTTTTAATTGGATAGTTTTTATTGAGTGCTTCTAAAACTGAATTTTTGCCGCAAATTAATTTCACTATATAAGCTCCTTATCCTTTAATATATTTCTTAACTTGTCTGCTTGTTCGTAATTTTTATTAGCAACTTCTTTTTTTCAACTAGCATATATTTTTTTATCTTCTTCAGAAATTGTTTCTTTTACAAAACTAAAGCCTAAGATTTCCATCACTCTTAAAAATGTGTTGTAATCTTCACTTTTTTTAGTTAATTTAATAATTTCGGCATAAGCCTTTGAAAATTCTAATTCAGCTACGAATTGAATTATTCTTTTAACGGTTTCGTTATTAACATCATTGTTAATTGATTCTAAAATAACTTTACTATTTATTTGTTTAAATTTAGTTACTTGCGCATAATTAACTTCGAATAATTCATCAGTTAAGTTAATAGGTTTACTGTAGCTTGTTGTTAACATCAAAAGTTTATAGGTATCTGAATTATATTTGGCTAAAAAATCGTGTGGATATATAATGTTTCCTATTGACTTTGACATCTTTTGACTTTTGTAATTTAATGTTCCAAAATGCATTCATCCAGAAGAAATATCTTCGTTATGCAATGCATAATGTTGAATATTCTCATTTTCGTGGTGGGGAAAAATTAAGTCTATACCTCCGCCATGAATATCTAATTGTTTGCCTTCAAAATATTTATTTATAAAGCAACTACATTCTGTATGTCATCCTGGTCTTCCTAATCCAAATGGACTGTTATATTTTATTCCATCTGTTGTGTCTTTTCAAAGTGTAAAATCATATGGGTGTTTTTTGCCCAATATTCCGTCTTCATCTTGTAAAAGATTTTCAAGTTTTTGATGACTTATCGAGCCATAATGGTCTTTGAATTTTTCAATATCAAAAAATACATTGCCTCCAACTTGATATGCTGAACCACTGTTGATTAAATCTTGAATATAGTCATACATATCTTGTAGCGAATCTGTAACTCTAATAACTTTAGTTGGCTTTTCAATGTTGAACTTATCAAATAAATCTAAGTAGTAATTTTCAAAAAATTCACTAATTTCTTTTTCTGTTTTATTTTCTTGCTTAGCTTTATTGATAATTTTGTCATCAATATCTGTAATATTGTGTAAATAAAATACTTCCTCTCCCAAGTATCTTTGAGCTCTGATCATTAGATCGAATGTAATTGTTGGTCTTAAATTTCCAATGTGTGGATAGTTATAAACAGTTGGACCACATAAATAATATCTTTTCATAACAATAAATTATATATAAACTGCCAAATTTGTCGTTAAGTTATTTTATAAAATAAAAGTTTAATATTTTATATAATTTTAATTATGAACGCAACAAAAGATATTATCATCGCTTCGATTGTTGAAGCGCTAAAAAAAATGAACATTTCTAAATCAGTAATTTTAACAGAAGCTAAAAACTACGGAGATTACTCGACAAATATTGCCTTAACTTTACAAAAAGAATTAGGTAAAAAAGCAGTTGAAATAGCAGAAGAAATTATCAAAAATATTGATTTAAAGAAATTTACAGAAATTAGCGAAGTAAAAGTTGCTGAACCTGGTTTCATCAACTTTTGAGTTTCTAATTCTGTTTTAGCAGATACGATAAATACAATTAATAAATTAGGTGAACACTATGGTGATATCACCGGAAACAAAGGAGCACGTAACGTTGAATTCGTATCAGCTAACCCTACTGGATACTTACATATAGGACATGCAAGAAATGCTGCTATTGGAGCAACATTGTCTAATGTTTTAGAAAAAGCAGGACACAGAGTTATCCGTGAATATTTAGTAAATGACTACGGAAATCAAATGAATAATCTAGCAGCGTCAATTTTTGCTAGATATCAACAAATTTTTGACAAAGATTTCCCAATGCCTGAGGATTCATATAGAGGTGGAGACATCATCGAATTTGCTCAAGCATTTTATGAAAAATACGGTGATAAATATAAAGGTGTTGAATACACAGACGAAATGCGTAAATTTTTCCGTCAATTTGGACGCCAATTTGCATTAGAAAATATTGAAAAAGATTTAAAACGCTTTGGTGTTTGATTTGATTTATATACATCAGAATCAGAACAATACGAAAAAGACTTAGTTTGACCAGTTATAAGAAGATTAAAAACAACATACAAAAAAGACGGGGCAACTTGATTAGAAACAACTAAAGGCGAAAGAGACGACAAAGACCGTGTAATTATAAAATCAAACGGTGACTCAACTTATTTATGTGCCGATATTGCATACCATGAACAAAAATTTGTTCAATTGAATGACCCTAAAGATGGTGTTATTATTGATGTTTGAGGAGCTGATCACTCAGGTTATGTTGAACGTGTTAAATTTGCTTTTGAAGATTTAGGTTGAAGACGTGACCAATTAGAAATTTTATTATTTCAATTAATCAGAGTTATGAAAGATGGTAAAGAAGTTAAAATGTCAAAACGTTTAGGAACTTCTTTAACATTAAGAGAGTTATTAGACTTAGTTGGTAAAGATGCTATAAGATTTTTCTTAATTGAAAGATCATATAACTCAAAAATTGATTTTGATATTAATAAAGTGAATAGAGCTGATGAATCTAATCCAATGTTTATTATCAAGTATGCACATGCACGTTGTGCGCAATTATTAGAAAAAGCCAATATAGAAAATCCTGTAGCAAAAGAATTTAAAGATGAATATGCTCAAAAATTAGTAGCCGAATTAAAAGAATATCCTGATTTAATTGCTACAATGGCAAAAACACACAAAGTTAACTTATTGCCACCATATCTTTTAAAATTAGCTGGCTCATTTAATTCATTTTATTCAAATACAAAAGTTATTGGTTCTGAAAATGAAGAAGATTACATTGCATTAGTTAAAGCAACTAAAACAGTTTTAGCTGATGGCATGAAATTAATGGACTTAGATATTCCAAATAAAATGTAATAAATTACAAAACTAATATCATTTTTTAAAAATAACACATTCCTCGATGGAATGTGTTTTATTATTCAAATTTAATAATAAAAAAAATGGCGGGTAAGAGAGGATTTGAACCTCCGCGGGTACGTTAATACCCCTACAGTCTTAGCAGGACCGCCTCTTCGACCACTTGAGTACTTACCCAATTTATTGCCATTTGCAAATAGAATTATATATTAAAAAAGCACCTAATTTTAAAATTTGGTTGCTTTTATACATATTTTTAGTTTTTTGGATATATTTCATTGAAATTTGCTTCTTCTGAATAAATTCCAAGATGGTTATTTTTTGCATTTTGATCAGCGTTTTTAAGTATTTGATAATAGCTTGTATTATTTGTATAGAATTGACTTGACTTAGATAAGCTTATATAATGCATTCTTGCAATTCCAAAAAATACTATTTCTTCATTTAATGAATATATTTTATTATTAGTTTTATCACGATAATAAACTATCGCCACAATTCTTTTATAAGGATCAAAATATTCATGTGTTTCATCATTTGCTTTTGATTTTGTTTTTTGTGGAGATACATAAATTTCTTTAGCATTAGTTAATATATTAGCGCTAAAGTTTTTTGCTATAGTTCCATATTTATATTGTTGCCCTGTTGTTTCTATTCAAGCGCCTGAAGATTCTTTTTTTCTAGTTTCTGGTGTGTCAACGCCATTAAATCTAAAAGTATTACCATCATTTGAAGAAAATGTATCACCATCTTTTATTGCTAATATTTCAACTTTCTTAAGTTTGTTTACTTCATAATTTTCACTAAATTGAAGTTCGTTTATGTCAACTGGTTTTAAACTATTTATTTGAATTTTCGAAGATCTTATTTTATCAATATTTTCTTTTATCTTATTTTCTCTATTTTCATAAAAATCATCAAAAACTTCTTTATACATTTTTTCTAAATAAGTTTTATCGTTTGCGATAAATTTTTCATTTAAAAGTCTATTTGTTAATTCATATATTTCACTATACAAAATGAATTTATCACCTTGCTTATTTGGTTCATATATTTTTTTATTACCATATTGTATGAAATTGCTATTAGAGTCTTCTTTTATTACTTCGTTTTTATTTTCGTTTTCTTTTTCAGCTTCATCATTTTTCTTAGGTTTTTCTTTATCGTTTTGGAAAATATTTTTGATAGCAGAACATGATGAAATTATAGGTGCAAATGTTATTAATGTAGCCGGAATTAAAAATTTAAAAATATGTTTAATTTTCATTTCAATCCCCTAATAATATTGATTTTATGTAATCTTCCATTGCCTTATTTGAGTTTGCGTATAGTTTTCGAGGATTATAATTTTTATTTTGCATAATTTCATTATTTGAAAAATATTCTTTTAAAGCCATGGCGTTAATAATTTGGAGTTCTGTGTTTATATTTATTTTTGAAATTCCTAATGAAATAGATTTTTTTAAATCTTCTTTACTAATTCCACTTCCACCATGTAAAACTAGGGGCATGTTTAAATTAACATTTAAGTTTCTTAAAAGATCAAAGTCTAAGCCTTTTCAATTTTCAGGATATTCGCCGTGAATGTTGCCAATTCCAACTGCTAATATATCTACACCGGCATTTTTTAATTTAATAGCTTCGTCTATTTTTGTCAGTTCTCCATAATAAAATTCAGAGTTTTTGCTTTTTCCGATTTTACCTACTTCTGCTTCTACTGAGCAATTATTTAACTTGGCAATTTCACATATCTTTATTGTGTTTTTCAAATTTGTTTCAAAATCTTCTTCACTACCATCATACATTACTGATTTAAATCCGACCTCAATTGCCTTGATGCAATCTTCAAATTTACCATGATCTAAGTGTAATATAACTAAGTCATTAGCCTGATAGTCAATTATTAACCCCTTTATCATATTAAATACAGTATTAAAACCACCGCAATATTTAATTGCAGCAGGAGTTGCTCCAATAATTACTGGCTTGTTTAAACTCTTAGCAACACTAATGATTGCTTTTGACCATTCAAGATTATTTAAATTTATATGAAATATGACATCTTTATTTTTATACGCATCATAAACAATTTTTCTTCCATTAATTAATTCCATAATTTCCTCACTTTTAATTTTACTATGTAAATAAAAAAAACTAACTAGCTTTGCTAATTAGTTTCTTGCATCTGGACGAATAGCAGTTCATGTACCATCTTCATTGTGGAAAAATCTGCCGTCAATTGTCATTAGACGATATAATTCGCCTCTTTTATTTTCTAATAACTTTTCGTCATCAATCTCTTCAGAAGCTTCAGATCTTCATCTTTCGAAAAGTTCGTTTTTAACGTTTTCAAATAATTCGCCAAAACGTAAATTCTCATGATTTAGCAAAATTTCCTTAGCGACATCGACAAGTGTTTTATATTGCATAATCAACTCCTTATAAGTAAATTATTACATAATTTTAAAAATATAAATTCACAAAAAAATTAAAGTTTAAACTAAAAAATATTATTTTTTTTGAAAATTTAATTTAATAATACCATAAACGCTCATCAAAAATATAAAAGATAGTATAATTGTATTTGTATAAACTCCCAAATGCTTTATTAAAGTTTAAAAATTTAAATATTCAAATTAAAAACAAAAATAAGCAATTTTTAGGATTATACACTTAATATAACATCTATATTTGAAAGGAATCCAAATGTCTGTATTTGACAGTAAATTTAAAGGAATTCATGTTTATTCAGAAATTGGTGAATTAGAATCTGTTCTAGTTCACGAACCTGGACGTGAAATCGACTATATAACCCCAGCTCGGCTAGATGAATTATTATTCTCAGCTATTCTAGAAAGCCACGACGCAAGAAAAGAACACAAAGGTTTCGTTGCAGAATTAAAGAAACAAAATGTTAATGTTATTGAATTAACAGATTTAGTTGCTGAAACATATGAATTAGCTTCAAAAGAAGCACAAGCAAAATTAATCGAAGACTTTATTGAAGACTCTGAACCAGTTTTAAATGCTGAAGAAGCACAAGCTGTTAGAAAATTCTTATCAGAAAGAAAATCAACCAGAGAAATGGTTGAATACATGATGTCAGGTCTAACAAAATATGAATTAGGATTAGAATCAGCAGATCGTGAATTAATCGTTGACCCAATGCCTAACTTATACTTTACACGTGACCCATTTGCATCAGTTGGAAATGGTGTTACAATTCACTACATGAAATATAAAGTTAGACAACGTGAAACATTATTTGCTAAATTTGTATTTTCAAACCACCCTAAATTAGTTAACACACCAAGATACTACGACCCATCAATGAAATTACCAATCGAAGGTGGAGACGTATTTATTTACAACAATGAAACATTAGTTGTTGGTTGTTCAGAAAGAACAGAATTAGAAACTATTACTTTATTAGCTAAAAACATTAAAGCTAACAAAGAAGTTGAATTCAAACGTATTGTTGCAATTAACGTTCCAAAATGAACAAACTTAATGCACTTAGATACATGACTAACAATGTTAGACAAAGATAAATTCTTATACTCACCAATTGCTAACGACGTATTCAAATTCTGAGACTACGACTTAGTAAATGGTGGAGAAGAACCACAACCAGTTGAAAATGGTTTACCTCTAGAAGAATTATTAGCATCAATTATCAACAAAAAACCTACTTTAATTCCTATCGCAGGTGAAGGTGCAACCCACATCGACGTTGAAAGAGAAACACACTTCGATGGAACAAACTACTTAGCTATTGCACCAGCATTAATTATTGGTTACTCACGTAACGAAAAAACAAATGCTGCTTTAGAAAAAGCTGGTATTACTGTATTACCATTCCACGGAAATCAATTATCATTAGGAATGGGTAACGCACGTTGCATGTCAATGCCTCTATCACGTAAAGATGTTAAGTGATAATATAAAAATTATTTAAATTTTATATAGATAATCAAAAACCCCGGCAAGACCGGGGTTTTTGATACTTTATATTCAAGGTTGAAAGATTATAAAAGTTAAGATTAAATTAATAATAATTATTGCTCAAAGTGGTAATTTTTTTCTTGCGGCAATAAAGCTAAACGTTGAACCGAACGGAACTCATAGATACAAAATGTATTCTCTTCAGCCTCTAAAAAAAGCTACTTTTTCGCTATTTATTTCATTAATTAAGCCAGCATATTTTGCTGATCCATTATTAAATGAAATATATGGAAACATTGTAGAAATTATTAATTGAATAGCCAAAGAAATTACAATTCCTGCAACAACCGGATTCATAATTAATAAAAGTTTTTTTATTGTTATATTATCGCTTAATTTATTAACTTTTTTCATTGCAAAATACATCATTAACATTGCTGGTATTATAAATACTAAGTATGTTAAAATCATTGCCAAATATCCTCATCATTGACCATTTGACACTAAATAACCTGTGATAAGTCCGAATTTTGTCGATACAACTCCTGGCGTTGCATTGCTTATAGCAAAAACTTGGTTGATAATATCATCTGAAATGGTAAAGTGAAATATTTTAGATAAAAGCTGTCACATTCATTGAAAGACCGGCATAAATACTTGTCCACCGCCAAATATTGCAAGTGATATGAATATTAATAAAGGAATTGATAATAATAAGGCTAATATCATTATTTATCCCCCTTATTATTTAAATTATCGTTTTCATTTTTTACTTCAAAAGAAACATTTTCTACATCTTTACTATATTTTTTATTGCTATCTTTTATTAAAATTCTTGCATTGCGCTTTTGAATTTTAACAACAATAAAAAATATTGCAATAATCATAACCATAACAAATACTGGCATATTGTAAGGAACCGGAATAAAAATAGAGAATAAAAAAGTAATTAAAAATAGAAATATTCACAATGCTGTATTTATTTTTTTATAGCTTTTTTTCATGTAATTAATTCCAAAGTTTACTAAAAAGCCAATAATTGAAACTAAAACCCCTAGCGACACAACATACAAATATTTTTTAGGGACATAACTTATTGCTAAGAATAGACCAAAAAATAATATACAATGCGGCAATATTCCAATTATTGTTACTAAAAATCCTTTTCAAAAACCAAGACATTTTATTGATACATAACTAATTGCCTCAATAACCGAGGCTCCCGGCAACATATTTGTAATAACAACTACTCTATCAAATTCTTCCTCGGTTAGTCATTTATATTTATCAACTGCATCACGTTTAATAACGGGCATTAAGGCATTGCCTCCACCAAAACCTACAAAACTAATAAAAAGTATAAAAGCGAAAACTTTTCAAAATGAAGGTCTTATAGCCCCAGTATCTAAAAGTTGAGCTTGTTTATTTTTATTTTTTTTCATACGGACTAAATTATAAATAATAATTCGATTTGTGAAAAGAAAATCAGGCATTGGCCTGATTATTTAATTATTTTTTTAGAAAAGACATAATTTTTAGATAAATAATAAATTGCTTCAGCAACAGTGGGATGAGTAAATGGATACTCTTGTAATTTGTCAAACGTAATGTTATTTGAAATGGCTAATGCAATCTCATTGATAATTAAATGAGCTCCTTCTATAAATAAAAATGCACCTAAAATTTTGTTTGTTTCTTCTGAAATTAGGAATTTTATAAATCCATGTTTTTTATCAAGATTATCAGCGTGAGCTCTCGGTAAAGAAGACGGATTTATTATTAAGCTTTTATATTTAATATTATTAGTTATTAATTCTTGTTCTGTATATCCAACCCCAGCAAACTCGGGATTTAAATATACTGACCACGGAACTTGTTTAACATCTACTATATCGTTAGAATCAATATTTAGCAAATGCTTAGCAACAATATCAGCTGTTTTATAAGAAATAGTTGATAGCATCATAATTCCCGTTAAATCACCAATTGCATATATATTGTCAATGCTTGTTTGCATATTTTTATTTACTTTAACAGTTTTATTCCTGTTCAATTCTAAATTTAAATTTTTAAAACTTTCAATATTAGCAATTCTGCCAACGGCTGATAAAATTTTTTCAGCTTCGGTAAATAAGACTTCGCCACTTTCATTTTCATAAAATACTCTGTTATCTTTAATTTTACTAATTTTTATATTTTCGAGTACGTCAATATTTTTCGACAATAAATAGTCTTTAACATTATTTTGCAAACTTATGTCAAAGTTATTCATGAATTTTGAATTATCAATAATTGTTACTTTTGATCCAAATGTTGAATAAAAATATGCAAATTCTAAAGCAACTGGTCCTGATCCTACAATTAATAAAGAAGTGGGAATTTTGTCTAAACTCATCGCTTTTGTTGAGTCAATAATAATGCCTTTTTCTTTAGATTCATTATATCCCTCGATTAATAATTCTCTATTTTTTGAACCGGTTGCTAAAACTATGTAATCTGCTTTTATTTGTTTTTCATTTACTTCAATAGTATTTTTATCTATAATACTGCCCTCTCCCATTATTATGGTAACGTTTGCTTTTTCTAGAGAATTTTTAATAGCAGTGTTTAAAATATTTTTATTTTCAATTCTTCTGCGTTGAATATCGCTTAAATTAAATGTTATATTTGATGCTGAAATTCCAAACTCTTCAGCCTTATTTACACTTTCATAAACTTTGGCACTTTTAACTAATGTTTTTGTTGAAATGCACCCCTCATTAACACATGTACCGCCGAAATGTTTTCTTTCAATTAAAGCAACATTTTTGCCATTATTCGAAAGAATTGCAGCCAATGTATAGCCTCCAGGACCGGCTCCCAAAATCACAATATCGTATTTTTCCATATTATTTTTTCTCCTTGTTTTTATCTTTTTCATAAATATTTTAAATGAATATTTTTAGGATTATCAAAAAATTACACGAAATGTTGTATTATTGTATATTTTTTATGTTATTTTAATAATTTAATTAAATTAAATTTTCATAGTAATAAAATTATTTATATATAAAAAAATTGAATATTAAGGAAGGAAATAAAAAAATGACTAAAAAGTCTAAAATTGTTTTAGCATCCTCAATTATCGGGGCTGCTGCACTAACTGCAGGGATTCCTCTATTTGCTTGAGGACTTCAAGTAGGAATTCAAAAATCAGAAGATAAAAAAGCTGCATACAATGCTTTGAAATCTTACAATTCATTAGTATTTACAGATTCAACAAGTGGAGTACAAAACGCATTAAACGCAGTATCTGAACATGAAAAATTAATTTCGGCAGCAAATAAAAAAGTTGCAGAAGCACAAACAGAAGATGAAAGAGCAAAAGCAAACGAAGAACTTAAAACTTTAACTGATGCTCTACCAGCAAAAAATAGTGAATTAAAAACTGCTATTGAAACATTAAAATCACAAATTGATCTTGCTTCAAACATTGTTAAATATAATTTCGGTAGAAAAGAAGTTGAAAAAGAAAATATTGAAGCTATAACAGCTAACTATATATTAGCAGTTAAGATTATTGCTGATATTGAAAAAGGTATCGAATTAGAAGGGGTTAATGAAGATTTCCCTTCAGAAGAAGAAGTTGAAAAAATCGTCAAATTCTACAATGGTGTTATTTCAAAATTAGAATTAATCAACGATGCTAATTTAAACACTATAACAAAAGCATGAGCTGCTGGTGTTAAATTTGACTGAGAAATCATAATGAGTAACTATAATTCAGGTGGAAGATATGTTTTAACATGATTCAACTGAAACCCTTCATATGCTTATCCAGCTAACTCATTCTACGGAACAATAGGAAGAATTCCTGAATCACAAGCAGAAAGAGTGTTGCAAAACTTAAAAGAAGCAGTTCAAAATAATATTACTTTATCAAAAGTAGTTATTAAAAACAATCTTAACTCTATTCTATCAAGAGTATATTCAAACGAATTAAAAGAGTTTGCTAAAGATGACACTAAAAATGAAATTTCTGTTGTTGATTTAATTGCTATGAACAAAAAATCAACAAAACTTAATGAACTATATACATGATATGCAACCGAATACTACAACGCTGCAAAACATGGTGTTGGTGAAGATTTAAAAGAATTAAAATTATATAAAACAAATGTTGTTAACGAATTAGAAAACACACTAGAAGTTGTTGTTGATAACAACAGTAAATTAATTTACGGTTTAGGATTAACTGATAAAGATTTAAATGCTAAAAACATTGGTCTATCAGGAATTCAAGGAAATGAAGAAACAACAAATGGTGACAAATTATATAAAGCTATTTTAAAAATGTCAACAACAACAAATGACACTGCAGACGAAGTTTACCAATCAGGTTATGAAACTTCAAAAACAGCATCAAAAAATATGAGTTTAGTTGCTAGTGAAGTTGCTGATTTAATTGCTGGAAAAAATAATGCATGAACTGCAACATTTAAATACGACTCAGACGGTGTTGCTTCAAAACCTGTTGAAGAAATAACATTAACTATCAGAAATGAAAATGGCGAAATTAACCTTGAAGCATTTAATAAATGATTAAACCAAGAACAATTCTTCTTTGGTAGAGAAGATAAAAGTTTTTACTCAACAGAAAGAATGCAAGAACTTGATAATGATGAAAGTTTAAAAGAAGCTCGTGAATTATTAGTTAAACTTGGCTACTCATTCTTAAAAGACAGCGACAAGGCTTATGGATCAATTACTGAAAAACAATTCTACTACGGTGTTTTAGAAGCATTTAAAGGATACTACCAATTTAAAGCTACAACCGAAGAATTAGGTTACCAATTCTTTGCTTCTAAAGTAAAAACATATGGAATTGATACATATGAATACGGAGAAAGAACAGAAGCTGGTGTTGGTGCATATAATGGTGGAAAAGCTTACTTCCAATTCAATTCGGATCCATACTTCTCATTACCAAAATGATCAGTAACATCATTTGCTAACCACGAATCAGTAATGGGTCACCACAACCAAATTTACTACGCAAAAGAATACCTAGAAAAATACAACAATACAAACCTAGGAAATATTTTTGACTATACTTCATATGTTGAAGGTTGAGCATTATTTGTGGAATGACTAGCTATTGAAACTGGTTGATATGGAACACCAGATTACAATAACGCAAACAACGACTATTATGCTTTACCAGTTGATTTCTCATACGCAAAAGGAATTACTAACTTCTTTACAAAAGAAGCTGCTGAAGCTGACACAACAACAGCTGAAGGAAAAGCTAAAGTTACAGAATCAATGATTAACCAAATTAAAAACTTACATGGTGGAGTATACTGAACATTAGTTGATTCAATTAATCAATCTGCTAACGATCAAGAACACGCTCAAAAAGCCGTTAAATTAACCAACATGCTTCAATACTACGGAGCATTAAACGAAGCTCAATTACGTAACATGCGTAGAGCAATCGATACAGCATACCACGGAACTGGTGTACAAGGAAAAGATGACTTACCAGCAGCTCCTTCAATTAATGAAGTTAGAGCATTCATGAAAGCTAACTCAGCTTTAGGTATTGGTGATATATCATCAGAATCAAAACGTTACTTAAACTTGCCAGGTCAAGCAACCTCATATAACGCAGGTAAAGAAAATATGTTACACTACTATGACAAAGTACGTAACAAACTAGGATTAAGCCGTGAAGAAATGGTTAACGCAGTTCATGGATTCTATATTGAAAATAGACGCTTCGAAGATAAAAAACACGGATACATACAAGAATTCTTACAATACATTTTAATGAACGGTGCTTTACCTCTAGGTGCATTAGACGCAGTTTTAGACTTAGCTTACAATCTTAAAAAATAACTATAATTAATAAAAAAACTGGAATTTTAACAATAGTAAATTCTAGTTTTTTTATTATTTTTTATTACCATTTTTGTACTTGGTTTTTTGTTTAATTATTATAAAAACAATCGATGCAAAAACTGCAACAATGAAAAACGAAATCAATACATAGTATCCGGTATTAATATGACTATTTTGATGTTGTTCTTCAGTAATAGGTTTATTGGGTTTATTACTTTGATTTAGTTCGTTTTTTAGACTGATAAAATCATTATATATTGATAAGCCATCATTGGCTTTTTTTGCTATATTATCAGCTTTTTGAATAAATGCAAGTTTTTTTACTTCATCGCCTTTTTCAAATATTTTTTGATCAATTAAATTATTTAAATCATATTTTAATGAATTTAAAAAAATTGAACTTTTTAATTCTATAAGTTTATTTTGATATTCTTCAGCTGAAACTTCAGTTATTTTATTAATATTAAGCTTTATAAACTCAAAAGTTTTTATTAAAGATTTTTTATCATCTTCACTGAAATTCATAAATACATTTTCTATTATTCTATTTAGCTCTTCGATTAATTTTTTAGATAAATCTTTCTCTGATCCTTGGATTAGTAACCCACCATCTTGATCAAATAATTCAAAATTCATTGAATTATAACTATTTGTATAAAATGAAAGTGGTTTACTAAATTTATTTTCGTTAATTGCATTTAATATTTCAACACTTTTATTATATATTTCATCTATCTTAGATTTATTTATTGATTCATAATAGTAGTTGTTTTCTCATTTTATATCTGCATTATTGGCTAATTTCGCTTTTTTAATAATATCATTGATTTCTATAGATTTATTTTTAGCAATTTCTAGCAATTGCTCAATTTCGTTATTTTTATTTCTATATTCATTAATTATTGCATCAGATTTACTTATATAAAAACTATAGTATCTAGGTTCAAAAGCGTATTCTAAGTATTTTTTAACCTCGCTTAGATAATTATCAATATTATTAATATCTTTTTGCTTATCAGCATAGACAATTTGCTCGTTAGCAAAATCAAAATATTTCATTTGCTTAATTTCTGCTACACTATTTTCTAAACGAGAAGTATCGCTGTTGATTTTGTCACGTAATTTTTTATTTCTTTCTTGATATTTTTGAATATATAATTCAGGGTTTTTTTCCACTGATTTAAAATATTCATCAAATTCTTTTTTACCGTTATTATAACTATGAAGGCCCCAAATTTCAGTTCCAATTTTATTTGTTCCATCTTGTTCGAAGTTGTTTGATATAACTACTTTATTATCAATAGTTGTAATGTTATAACGTTTCATTTTTTGTTTAATTTCAGATCCGGTGGCATCATCTGAATCAGTTACGTAAATTCCTGATAGAACTCCATCTTTATAATCTGCTCCTCAAACAGAAATGATGTGTCCATATGTATTAACTCTATATGAAAGAGCTAATGCTTTACCTTCAGAAATGGCTTTTTTAATGTCGTTTCCTAATTTATTAATATCAGAATATCCAAGCTCACCATTTTCTTTATATGCTAACGAATCTTCAAACTTTGCCATTTTAACATTTTTAAATACATCAACAAAATAAGAACCATTTGGAGATAAATTGTTCTCATCTCAATATGATTTACCATAATTATACCCATTTAACATCATATTAATTAGTTGATCTCCTCTGGCAGGACGTCCACTTAATAAACCCTTAAAATATTCAAAAAATCCACTGCGTCCCTCTTGTCAATTATATGTATTCAACTCATTAAAATCCTTACCTGATTTTTTATTGAATTCAAATTCATAAAATTTCTTGATATTGTCTTGATTTTGATTATAAAATCAATGTAAATAATTAGCTGCAACAGCAGCATAGCATAAATAAATATCATTAAGGCTTCCCGATGTAATTTTTTTATTAGCATCATATCAATTTTGACCATTTTCACCAACACCATAAATATAAGAATCTTCTATTTTAAATTGCGAAATATCAGGGGCTTCAACACCATTAACTCACGCAAATTCATATTTACCCTCAACTTGATCTTTTGCTGGATTATTATTCAATAATTCTTTTAATTTATTTTTTAAAGCTTGCTCATTATTGATTTGATTTTCGTTATTCTCATTTGCCATCGCTGAAATTAATGGCAAAGAAAAAGAACTTAATAATGCTGAACCTAGCGAAAATGAAAGCAATTTATTTTTCCTCATAATAACCTCAATTTAATATTGTTAATTATAAACTTTTCAAAAAAATAGGCTTTATAAAATAAGCGAACTCATTTTATAAAGCGAAAAAATTAGTAATTGTCTTTGATTCTTTGGTAATTTTTTTTATTTTTTTCAATATAAGATTTAACGATATCATCATATGATATGTTCATAATTTGACCTAATGCCAAATAAGCTCCGTATGCTTTTGCAATACTTTTTTTATTCATTTTTTTAAATAGTTTAGTAAATAGTTGGTATGTATAAGCTAATTGAACACTAAAATCGTCGTGGTGTTTAATTAATTTAATTTCAGGGCTTACGTGATTTTTATATGCAATACTTGTAAGAAAATGAATGCCATCAGCGAACTCTTCAAGCATAGCTTGTCTGTTAATGCTTTTATCTTTTTTTCAATATTTAAATGCTTTTACCTCGTTGGCAAATTCACCTAATTCAACTAATAAAGCAATAACAATTTTCTTATCAAAATATAGCTCATTTTTATCTCGACTATCTCTAAAAGCCTTATCTAAATCTACTTGGGCATTAAAAATATATTCTAAATTCATAATTATGATTATAAAACTTAAAAAATTAAAATAACATAATTTAATAAAAAAACTTATATAATTTATATGCAAATGCTCCAGTGGCGAAATGGTAGACGCAGTTGACTCAAAATCAACCGATGAGAATCATGCTGGTTCAAGTCCAGTCTGGAGCACCATATATCAATTTATACCGCAAGCAATTTTATTGCTTGTCTTTTATTTATTTAAATATTTCTTTACGTTTTTATATGATTTGCGATGTTCTTGGCAAATTCCAAATTTTTCTAATGCTTGAGCGTGATTTTTTGTAAAATACCCCTTATTGTTTTTGAAATCATATTGAGGATAAATTTTATCAAGTTCTAACATTCTTCTATCTCTAACCACTTTAGCTAAAATTGATGCACAAGCAACATTAAAACTTAATGCATCGCCCTTAACTAAATTTATTTGTTCAATATCAATATCAATTTTTTCAAAATCAGTGATTACTAATGTTGGTTTAGTTTTTAAATTTTGAATTGCTTGTTTCATTCCGATACGCGAAGCTTGTTTAGGATTTAATCTATCAACTTCATCTGCACTTATTTCAACTATTGAATAAGCGATTGCATTTTTTATAATTTCATCAAACAATTTTTCTCTTGTCTTTTCATTTAATTGCTTTGAGTCATTAATTTGATCGTTTTGATAATCTTTATTCATGATGCAAGCCGCAACAACTAAAGGGCCTGCAGATGGCCCACGGCCAGCTTCATCTGTTCCAGCAATTATTAAGTTTTTATAGTTATCCAATTCTTTTTCGTATTTAAGCATATAAAAATTATAAAAAAAATAAATTTTTAACGACATTTTTAAATTTAGTAATATATTTTTGATAAAAAAATAACATTTGGTTATTTAAATATATTTAAATAGAACTTTTTTTCTTAAATAATTGGCTTTATATATTACAATTACATATGTGAAAACACAGAATATTAATAAAAAATTTCACAATATCAGCAATGCCAAATACCAATAGGTAAATTTTAGCATTGCGTTTTTTTAACATAAAATTTTTGAAAGGAAATAATTATTTTATGAAAAAAGCAAACAAGATTTTATTAGGTCTAGCACCTCTTGGAGCTACATTAGCTGTTTTACCATTAGCAGCATCTTGTGGCGCAAAAAGTCCTAGATTTGAACAAAGTTTAGACAAGGTTATTAAAATCGGAACAGGATTTAGTAGCAGTGGTGATCAATACAAAGCTTTAAAAGCAATGGTTGATGAATACAACAAAACTATAAAAAGTGAAGGATGAAAAGTTGAATTAGCACCAATTTCAGGTGGTTATGACACAAGTACATTAACACAAAAACTTGAAGCTAAAGATGACAAACAATTATGAAATTTAATTGTTAACTATCCAGCTTCAGCTTCGATAGTTTCATCATACGATATGTCATTAGCTATTTCTGACGCTGACTATGAATCATTTGGATTTGCACCAGCATTTAAAGATGTTAACAAAACTGTAGCAGGAAATGTTAATAACGAAAAATGAGTAATTCCTATGTCACGTTCAACCGAAATGATTTCAGTTGCTAAACCTTTATATGGAAAATTATTAAAAGAATTAACAGAAAAAGCAGAAATTCAAAAAGCAACAGAAAACGTAAGATTGATTGATGAATACATTAGTTATTATGACACACATAAAGAAGAGGCTAAGGCAATAGATGACTTATGAAGAAAAGCTGAATCTACTATAACACCAGAACTAAAAGCAGAAATTAAAACTTTAGTTCCTAAATTAGATGACTCAGTATTTGAATCATTTGAATCATTAATTAACTTATCTATCGCTATGAAAAAAATGTATTCAGAAAGTACAGAATTCTATATTTACGGAATTGACTCATTACCAAACGTAATTAACACAATGGTATCTGCAGCAACCGGTGGTAATTTAGAAGTTGGTTACATTACACCAGATGCTTCAAAACAAGAAGCTGGAGGATGAGATTACGAAACATTCTTCAGAAACCCTAACAGTGCACAAGGACAAGTATTCAAAAACGCTTTAGATATTATTTTAAAAGGTATTAACTCTGGAGCATTATGAATCGGTGGTAATGGAGCTTATGGATCAAACCAATTACAAAGTTACAAATTGGCTTTATCTGAAGGTTCAACAGCAGGTTGAAGTTACACATTTGTTAAATCTAATGGTTTGACAGAAGTATTTGTTAAAAATTCAAACAAATTAGCAAAACTTGAAAACAAAACTATAGAATTGAGTCAAGATGAAGGCGTTGCGTTCGTAGTTGTTGATGGAAAACATAAAAATAATGTTTATAAATCAACTACAGTTGTAGCTAAAAAAGGTAAGTTTGATTATACATTGTCAGCATCAAGTGATTCTATTAATTTTACCGAAAAGAATGGTTGATACTTTGTAGCTGGAAATTATGAAGTTAAAGATGGAAAATTAGTAATTAACTATCAAAACAAAGATAAAAAAGCAAACGTTGAAATTGAATCAGGTAAATTTGTTGAATTAGGAAATGTTGACCAAGGCGGAAAAACTAAGAAATATTTCTTAATCAATCCAGATCAATTAGATGTTATTACAAAAACAAGCAGTGAAATCTTAAATGAACAAGATGCTGATTGAATTCCTACACCTTACAATAAATCTTCATCAGAAACTCACAAAGCTGTATTCCAACAAGGGCCTTCATTCGTAGGTATACACGCTAATGAAGAAGAAGATGCACAAACCATAAAATTTATTAAATGATTCTTTACTCATGAATTTGATTCAGTATCAATACCAAAAGGTAAAGATCAATTTACAAAAGAACAAATCAAACCAATCGATATGTTTAACTTATATGGTGGATATGTATCTCCAACAAGTACATTTTTCGCAACAAGTGTTGAAACTTTAGGATTAAACAAAGCTAATAAAATTGCATTTGAACAATTTAGCAAGATTAATACTAATAATGACAGTAAAGTTTACGTAAGTGCTGAAGACGTTGCATCAGTTAAATCAGATACAATTAGAAAAATTATTACAACAACAGCTGTATCTTCATATGAAGGAGTTGCTGCTGGTCATAAAGTAACATTTGAAGAATTCTTAAAGAAAATTTCAGATCAATTTAAAGCATTTTAATAAATTTTAGTAAAAATAACGGCGTTATTTTTACTAATTTTATGAGGAACAAAATGATGAAAAAATTATTTTTACTTTTACCATTAACTACAATTGCTACAATACCAGTTGCTATGGTATCATGTCAAAAAGGCGACCCGTTAGTTTCTAAGTTTAATTATACAGGTATGCCAAAAGTTAATGAAATACATAAAGTTGGGTCTATTTTTGATAATGAAACAACTGTGACTGACCTAGAGGGTAATGAGCAAAAAGTTACTTTGTGAGATTATTTCCACGCCGTTGAAGGAGAAATTATTTCAACAGCTGATGGTGATACTATAACAATAAGAGTTACAAAGCAACCAAATAAACTTCCTAGTGAAAAAAATCCGGTTGTAGTAGATGAAGTTATGAGACTAAGAATTTCGAATATTGATACACTAGAAGAAAATACACCAGGTGTATCTGATAGAGAAAAATCATTAGCCGCTATTGACCACGAATTTGCCGATTCACTAGTTTTAAATCAAAAGGTAAGAGTTATTAGTCAAAATTGATCAAATAAAACATACGACCGTCATGTGGCAAACGTATTTTTTGGTAAAGATTATCAAAGGAATTTTGGCGTTGAAATGCTTGCAAATGGATATACATTAGCAAGATTAGATAGAATAGACTATGGAATTTTCTTAGCTAAATACGAAGAAAATAGACTATTTTCTGATCCTGATATTAGATCTTTATTAATGCCATACTTAGCCTATGCTATTAACGACGGATATGAAAACAAAAAAGGATTCTATGGGGCTCCAATTAATTTGGCAAACCCAATGGCTTTAAGTCAAGAATATGCAGAACACGATAAGGATATGATTAATAATTCAAGTATGATATTAAGACCTGAATATCTTCCTTATCCAAACCTAGCAAAACCAAAAAATAATATTTATAAATATTTTGAAAAATTATAAAAATATTTAGAATCTTTATTAATCTAAAAAAATAAGGAATAACTATGAAAATTGAAGAAACCAAAAAGCAATTATCCCAAGAAGATATTCATAGTTTCTCTAAACAACGTTACGAAATGAAGAAATCAATTCCTGCCATCGAAATCAGAAATTTAGTTATTGACTTTGGTGAATCTCTAGCAGTTGATAATGCTTCATTCATTATTGAAAGAGGAGAATTAGTAACTTTATTAGGACCTTCAGGTTCTGGTAAAACTACAACCCTAAATGCAATTTCAGGGTTATTACGTCCAACAAGTGGAAAGATTTTCTTTTCAGGTATTGATGTAACAAAATTCTCTCCACAACAAAGAGAACTTGGGCTTGTTTTCCAAAACTATGCATTGTATCCACATATGACAGTTTACGAAAACATTGCTTTCCCTTTATCAAATGATAAACATTGAAAAGCTGAAACAATTGAAAAAACAAAATCAGCTCAAAATGAAATTTTTAAATTAATTTTAAAACATTTCAAAACTCCAAAACAAGTTATTGATGAATTAGATACAAAATTTTATCATTTAATCGATAACCCTAAAGAAACAGAAAAATATTTGAGCGAACTTAAATCACAACACAACGATATTATCGATGCTGAAGTGAATATGTTAAACTTCTTACAAACTAAAAAAATTGCCGAAGCAACAAACTTAACTAAAAAAGTTTTAAAAGCAATTAAAGAAGAAAAATTAGAAACTCAATCAAAAATTTACGGTTTAAGAAAAGAAAAAGATTTTGAAGTTAAAAAACTATCAGAAAATTCTACTTTATCAAGCCAAGAAATTAGTGAACAAATTAGACTTTTAGAAACCGAATTTAATAAACAAAGAAGTGTTATCTTAGGTGAATCAAAAGCTAAAATTAAAGAGTTTAAATCTGAATACGAATCAAAATATGCAGAAGCTAAGAAGAGAAATTCAGAAGCTATTGCTCAAGCAAAAAGCAATTTAAAAGCTAAAAAACTTGAACAAAAAAATTCAGAATTTCCAAAGAAAATAACCGAAGTTGAAAACAGACTAAAAGCAGTTATTGCTGAAACATCAGCAACATATGCTGAAGCTGTAAATTCAGCTTTTGCTGGAATTTTGGAAAACTTTAAAATTAAAGGTAAAAACTTTAATAAAAATATCCATTTATTAATTACTAAGTTACCACAAGACTTACAAAAAGAAATTGAAGTATTGTCTAAAGATGTACTAACAATTGATGAAGCTGTGGTTAAAGATGTTTTAGAAGTTTCACAAAGAGTTGAAATTACTAAAAACTTAGCAAAAAGACCAACACAATTATCAGGTGGACAACAACAACGTGTTGCTATCGCCCGTGCTATTGTTAAAAAACCAAAAATCTTATTACTTGACGAACCATTATCAAACTTGGATGCTAAATTACGTATTTCAACAAGAAAATGAATTCGTTCAATTCAACAAGAATTGGGTATTACAACAGTTTTTGTTACTCACGACCAAGAAGAAGCTATGTCAATCAGTGACAAAATTGTATGTATGTCAACCGCTAAGGTACAACAAATTGGTAGCCCAATGGATTTATATCTAAAACCTACAAACGAATTTGTCGCTAAATTCTTAGGTATGCCAGAAATGACAATTTTCGAGGCTCAAATCGAAGAAGGCTATGTAGTTTATAAAGGACAAAGATTAATTAAAGTTCCAAAGAGCTATAAAAAATCAACAATTGACTTAGGTTTCAGAGGTGAGTCATTAGTTGAATCAAAAGATGGAATTATTTCTGGATCAATCAAGGTGGTTGAATACCTTGGAAAAGAAATACAAGCTCAAATATTTATTCCTGAAATCAATAAAATAGCAAACGTATTTTTAGGTGAAAAACATCACTATGAAATTGGTGAAGTTGTTAACCTAAAAATCAAAAATAATGATCTATATCACTTATTTGACGTAGATACAAAAGAACGTGTTGAATAATGAAAACATATTTCTGAAAAAAATATAGAATTAAAAATCCTGGTCTAGCATTAAGTGTATTGAATAATAAAACAAAGTTTTATAAACCTTTATTATTAATGCTTCCTTCAATTTTTACAGTTCTATTGTTTACATTAATTCCATTCTTGCTAGTTTTAATTAAATCATTCCAAATTCAAGTAGGTTTTACAAAAGGTGTTTATACACTAGGCTTTGGAAATTATGCAAAGATATTTGAAACAACAAGCTTTGCAGTAGCAGTAAGAAACTCATTAATGTACGCTATTTTATCAATTCCTATTAGTTTAGGAATATCATTATTGATTTCATCTGCCATCGTGCAAATTGCAAAAAAATGAGCACAAAGTTTTTGACAAACAATATTCTTCTTACCATATGTTACATCAGCAATTGCTGTATCTATGGCATTTAGCGTTATGTTTGATCAACAAGATGGTATAGTTAATAGAATATTATTAAAATGAGGGTGAATAAAAGCGCCTATACAATTCTTAACAAATTCAACATTAGGTAGTTGAAACTCATTCTGAATTATTTTGGTTAGAGGTATCTGAGGAAGCTTAGCATTCCAAATCTTAATTCTAACAACAGCTATGTTGTCAGTAAATCAAGATTTATACAAATCAGCTTCTATTGACGGAGCTTCAAGCACAAAACAATTCTACACAATTACCCTTCCATCAATTAGAAAAACAATATCGTTCTTGTTTACTATGGGATTAATTGGTGGTATTAAAACATTCCCATTAGCATTATTTAACAACAGCCCAGAAAAAGCTATGTCAGCACAAGGTGCAACCTTGATCTTATATATCTTTAACTTTACTTCAAAAGGTAATTTTGCTGTTGCTGGTGCCGCATCAGTTATCTTGTTTGTTATTGGTTTAGCATTCTCTAAATCAGTAAGACAAATTACATCATGAATTTATTTAGCAAGTGTAAAAGTAGGAGAAAGAAATGTCGTTAACAAAATTGAAAGCAAGACATTGAGTAGAAAACCGATATTTAAAATCTAAACAAGAAATAATGTCTAAGCCATACCAAACAACAAATGTTTTAGCGTTGATTGGTTCATGAGCCTTTAAAATTCTTATTTTAGGTTTCTTTGGCTTATTAATTCTATTCCCATTCTATTTCATGATTACACAAGCTCTAACTGATAAACTATGACAAATTAGAGGACAAGTTTTACTATTCCCTAGATCATTTGACAAGGGTGCAATATTCAACTGACAAAACTTTACCGAAGCATTTAGTGAAGGATATTTACAATCAGTAATTTTTACTGTTTCGTTAACAGTTGTATCTATTTTGGTTAGAATGTTCTTCTCTATTACATTGGGATACGCTTTTGCCTTAAAAAATTGAAAAGGTAAAGCAGGATTCTTTGGATTCTTTATCTCATTAATGATTATTCCAGAAATCGGTTTATTAAGTGGTCAATTCAAAATCGTTACCGCTTTAGGATGACAAACACCAAACTGATTATTCATTACTATGATTATCCCATTTGCTGCTTCAGTATTCTTCGCCTGAATGTATAGAAATGCTTTTGAAGCTATTCCTAACTCAGTTAAAGAATCATCAATGTTAGATGGAGCTAATGGCTTTGTATACTTTTTCAAAATAGCAATGCCAATGGTAAAATCTACAACATGAACAGTGGCTATTTTAACCGCTTTTGCTTCATGAAACTCATATGTATGACCATCATTATTATTTGATAGTGTTGATACATTATGAAAACCAATTAACTTATGGGTATTCCAAACTGGTAAAGCAGCTAACGCTGAAGTACAAATTGTGTATAGATCAATTCGTATGGCTGGTACCATATTGGCAATTCTACCTATGATAATTGTTTACTTTATTTTAAGAAAAAGAATTATGAATGCTATCGCTAGAAACGGTAATGCTACAAAAGGATAAAATATGGACAATAATAAACTATTTATTCAACTAAAAAAAGTTAAAAAAATTGGAAAAGCAAAATTTGCTTTAAGTATTATCGGAATTATCTTAAGTGTTTTAGTAGCGTTAGCAATTGTTGGAGTAGCAATTTATGGCCTTGTGTTAGCTCCAATTGGATTAGCATCAAAAGGTCTATAAATTATTTATTCTGTGTTTATTTATTTATTTTAAATTATGACCCGGCGTTATATTAACGTCCGGGTTTTTATTATTGTTTAAATTAATGTGTAAAATTATAATATGTTTAAGTTAAAGAGTAAATTCGAGAAAAAAGTGTATTCAAAAACGGTAAATAAAGTATTTTATTCGCTTGCGCTGTTGCCGATGATTTCATTTGCAACACTATCTTGTATAACTAAACAAGATTATAAAAATACTATTACTTTTCGAATTAGACAATTCCCTGAACAAGATTTTTTAATTTTTAAAAAAATCATTGATAGATATAATGATTTAAATAATGATTATAAAGTTAACTTAATTATGAATAGAGGCAGAGAAAACATTTACTCTTCAATTGCTTTACAATTAGAAACTAACGACGAGTTTGTTCCTAATATAGTTTTATACTACCCTAGCCTGGCTAACTTAGTTAATAAATATAACAGATCAGTAAATTTAGATAAAGAAGCTAAAGATGCTAATATTTATCAAAAAATACTTAATTTTAACAAAAGACTGGGTATTTCAAATTCTAATAACGAGATTTTTAATATGTCAATCGGACTAAGTTCGGAATCATTAATCATTAATAATATCTATTTAGGCGCCTATTTAGATAAATTATTGAATCACACAAAAAAGCTAAACCATGACTATGATTTTTTTAATTCAAATAGTAATACGATATTTAAAAATGCTATTGAAATATATTTAAATAGTGATGAAAAAATCAAAAAACAATATGAAAAAGCTTTTGAAAATATTGAATTTCATGATGATTATATTTTTAAAGAAAATTTTAAGTTTTACGATGATTTATTTTTATCAACTCAGTCATTATTAGATTTATCTAACTTTATCAATAAATCTTATACTATAAAAAATAGCAATAAGAATAGTCCATTATATGTTTCTAATAGCGCTAACTATTTTTATAAATTATTATTCGATAAAGCGAATGGTAATTGAGCTGACTATTTTTTAAAATATAAAAATGATAATAATTTGGATTATGAAAATATATTTGACTTAAATAACAACTCAAATCATAAACTTAAATGAGCTTATGATTTGAGTTTAGACAATATTTTAAATAATAACATTCAACTAAGATCAAATAAAATTATTAATAATACTGAACAATTATTAAATCAGTATATGTTTTTTATATCATCAACCAGGGCATATAATGACATAATAAAAACGACTGATAATAAAAAATATGTGACATTTTTAAATGCGCCAGAAAAATATAATCAAAGTAATACAAATGGAAGTTTTTTATCACAAGGCTTAAATTTAATTGCAATTAAAAAAGATGAGCGAAGTGATTTAATTACTAAAAACTTTATTAACTGATTGGTAAATGAAAATAATATTTTAGAATGAAAAGATAATAATAACACCTTATTTTTAACTCCGGTTGCTTATCTTAACTATAAATTAGGTTATATTTATCCAAACGATCAATATTTAGATTTTCTAAATAAAAATAACTATCACAATTCAATTACAGAAAACATTTCTACTATGTTAAAAAATCATAACATCATTCCTTTTCAAGATCCAGTTGATGAAAAAAGCGATAGTTTTAGAAAATTAATAGAACATTATTTCAATTACATAATATATGATAATATTAATGCCAAAAATGATAAAGATAGTTTGTCGTTTGAAAACTTTTTAAAATTCTTAAAAATAAATTTAATTTAAAATCAAAGCTATAAAACTTATGTTATTAGAAAATAATGTAGGTTTTTATTTTGAGTTTTTTGACAAAAAATAAGCCAGTTTTATGAAAAATTATTGAAAAAACACTAAAAAAACCACTTTTTTTGAAATTTTATAAAAAAATTAGGTAAAATGATTAGCAATTAAAAAGGAAAAACATGCAAGAGAATAACTTAAGATTACAAAACTGAATTATTTCTGCAACAGCTATTATGGCTGCGTTTTTCGTTGTCGAAATTATTAACTTCATTAAGAAGAATATTATTTGCACAATGTATAAGAATTACATGAATAATATTTCTAAAGGAGCTAATAATGAATCTCATTTTTTTAACTAATCATAATCACATAAAGAATCTTGGCAAGGCAAAAACTATGGCTTTTAGAGGTTCATAGTCTAATTTTTGTCTAAAAAATAAAATAAGAAAATTTAGAAAATAAAAGCCAAATATCTCATAAAAAAAGTTAATAATTTTAATAAAAAATTAAAAATCCAATTAAAAATAAACCATATTTTATAAACATATGGCCCAAAAAATATCAAAATAATTTATAATTATTTTTGTATATTTTTAAAACCTCTCACAATTAAATACAAAATTATGAAAATATACAATTAACTTAAGGAGTTAAAATGAAAAACAAAGCAAAATTATGATTGCTAGCTAGTGGGGCACTAACAGCCGCTGGTGTTCCTGCATTATTAGCAGCATCATGTAAAGTTGTGCCAGCATACGAAAAAAATGAATTCGTAGCTGAGTATAACGCTGAATTAACCACAAGACCATTCTATTGAGATGCTTCTCGTTCATATGGTGCATATGTAGAAGGATCATTTACATATTTAACAGGTGGAGAACTATTTAGAATTAAAGCTGTTAAACCAGCAGTAATTAAATCAGTTTATCTAACTTCAACTAAAAAAACTGAAAGCTTAGTTACACAACCAACTTTAGCTAAATACCAATTAGGTTTAGCGCAAGCTGTTGTATTAACATTAAAAAACGGTACAACAAAAGTTTTTGATAATGATGATGCTGAAGTTGTTGTTCCAGAACCAGATCAAGTATTAAACGACGGTCCTGTTAATGAAAGATACTTCTCAAACCCTAATCACTTTTTAACATCTAATAACGAAAGATCAATTAACAGTATCGCTTTTACCGAAGCATTGAATAATGCTACAAAATTACAAGTTGTAGTTAAAGAAGGTGTTAAATGAGTTGACAACAAAGGTGAAGAAACTCAATACGAAGTGGTTCCAAAAGACTTCTATTACTCATGAATAAGAACACTTCACAACAATGAAGAAGATAGACATAGCCACGGTGGAACAACAGAATTAGATGCTCTATTTAAAAAAGATATTTCTAAATCAGCTAACAATGTTTTCACAGACAAAGAATCATACAACAACGAATATCTATTTAAAGTTTTTGGTGTTGACTCTGATAAATTTGACGAAGAATCTACATTCTTAACAAATGTTGAAGCTGGTGTTGAAAGTTATGCCGGAAAACAAGCTCTAACATTTGAAGCACTTGCTAATGCAGATGCTAAATTTAAAGAATTTGCTCAATCAACATTATTTGGAAGAGATATGACATTTATGCCAGCTCCTTCTCAATTTATTGATGCAATGAATGAAAGCAAAAATCAACCTTTATATACAGAAACAGATGAATTATTATCAGGCGCTGAAGCAGCTGAATATTTACAAGAATTAAATAAATTACCAGCCGATAGTAAAGCATATAAAGCTGGAACATACTGATATGGAACAAGCTTAAAATCAACACTATTCAGTGGTGCATACTACGGTAAAGGGCGTTTAGCTTCTAGTGAAAGCATTGCTAAAAACATGCATTCATGAGATAAAGAATTTGTTAATAGAACTGACACAATTAACACAATTACTAATTTATATCAACAAAAAGCAGTTGATGCTAAAGAATTTACCAATTCTATATTCTTAAAATATGAACAAGGTACTTTATCACAAATTTCTTACACACAATTAACAGATTCACAAAAAGAAAAAGTTTCTAAAGAAGCATTGTCATACGGTTTTAGATTATTTAAAAAATTAAACGCTAAAAACCCATATTACAGACTTGCATCTAACCCTTTTGTTAACAATAGAGTAAAAGATTTAAAATATAACTACGCATTTAACGAAGCTTATGCTCAATTAGTATTTGGAACTTCTATTGAAGACTTAAAAGCTGATAAACAAAATAGAGATAGTTATGTAAGTGGTTTAGGATTAAGTTTTAGAACAATTTTAAATGCCGCTATTAACTGAGATGTTGTTGTCGGCGAAATGACTGGTGGTGTATCTAAGGCTTGAGTTGCTAAAGTTGCTGACGGATCATCAATCGGTGGAAGTGACCAACAAACTTCTAAATACAAAAACCCAGCAGATGCAGATGATTTAGTTAACGCCTTATCAGCAGTTGACAAAGACGGAAACATTATTGATTTTGGTCAATTCGGTAGAGAAATAAACCCATCAGAAAACGCTAAAGTTAATGCTGATAAAGCTAATATAGCTGAAAAATTAAAATCAGCCGGATGAGACATTTTAAAAGAAAAAATGGCTGAATTATTAGCAGAATTTGATAGACAACACCCATCACTTGCTGACGAAAAGATCGAATTTAGCTACTTCTTCCCATACTCAAATGCACCCGACAAATATTTAGTTGCATATGAAGCATTTTCAAAAGTTGTTTCAGAATTAAACCCAAGAATTAAATTAACTGTTAGAACATTCAACAATATAGCAGATCCTAAAGTTAAAGATGAGTTTGTTGCTTGAAGACAAGATGGTTTAGCTGGTACAAATATGGTTGCATGATCATATGACTATGACTCAATCGGATCAGGATACGACGGTCTTTCATGAACTGGAAACTTAATTCCTACATTAGTTCGTCTATCAAGATTAGAAGAAACATCAGCATTTGCCAAAGCTTTCCCTAAAGTATATGAATTGGCTAAAGGCGTTGTTGATTATGAAAAACAACACGAATTTGTATCATCAATACCATTTGATAAATTAGACAAAGCATCTGGTTACTACTACACTAGAGGAATTTACAGATACTTAAGTTACAAAATGAAAGTTAACGAAACTACTGGATTCTACGAACTTGATTTATTAGATGTTGAAAAAGAACAAGAAGTTGAAGAAAACGGTAACAAAGTTAAAAAAACAGTTACAGTTAAACAACCTCAAGCATATAAACCTGAAAGTGGTAAACATGTTGTTGACCCATACGAATGATCATCTATATTCTGATTAAACTATGTTTCTGGAAAAACAAATGAATACTTAGTTGGTTTAATGCAAGAACTTAGCTCGTATCTAAACGTAAACTTTACTACTGAAATGAACAGAAGTAAAGAAGAATTTATAAGAGTATTAATAAATAAAAATTACGTAACACCAATATTATCAGGTGCGGATGCAACTCCATACCAAGATTGAATTATTAAAAAATAGGTAGTTAATTATTTATTATGTTTAAATATATACGTCAAAGAATAGCGTTCGCTATTCTTACGTTATTTATTATTTCATTTTTCGTTTTCATGTTGGTTGCTACATTCGGACCAAACCCATTAGATCCTGTTGCGCAGGATTTATTGAAGAATGCAAAGAAAGGTGAAACTTATAGAGAATTACTTGCTAAGTTAGAAGTAGAGCACGGACTTCGTTATGGAACAGAGAAAGAACCAGGAGAATTAGTACCGTTAATTGTTAGATATTTCAACTACATTGGAAATATATTTACAAGAGGAGATTTTGGTTTCTTATTCAATACAAAAAATAACCCAAACTCAGCTGAATATAAAAATATTTGACAATTATTCTTTAATCCTCTAAAATACACTTTAATAATTACAGTTCCAACATTTGTTTTAAGTTCAATTTTGGGTATAACTATTGGTGTTATTGCTGGATATAAAAGAGGTAAGTTCTTTGATTCGGCATCTAACTTGTTTGTATTAGTATTTATAGCTGTACCATCATTTATTATTGCGCCTTTAGTTATAACTATTTTCGCAAAATTAGGTGTATTATCAATCGTTCCAAGACCTGGTTCAAATCAACCAATTGGAGTTCAAATATTAGCTTATATTCCTCCTATCATGGTTATGACATTGGGTCAACTGGCTTCTTATGTAACATATACAAGAAACCAAGTCATAACTGTATTAACTTCAAATTATGTTTTAATTGCTAAAACAAAAGGTTTAAGTTCAACACAGATTTTCTTTAAATATGTATTTAGAAATATCTCAATTCCATTATTTAGTTTAATATTTGGTTCATTTATTGGACTTTTATCAGGTTCGATCATTATTGAGAGATATTGACAAGTACCAGGAACATCACAAATTATCGTTAACGCCTTCCCATCAGGAGAAATTAACGTTGTTATGTTCTCAACATTATTCTTTACATTTGTTTCATTGCTAAGTGGAATTATTGTGGATATATCATATACATTATTAGATCCAAAAATTACATATGCTGCAAGAAGCAAGAAAAATTACTGACTATTCTTCAAAGCTTATTTAGAAAGAAGAAGATTAGCAAAAGATTTATTTAGATCAAATGAATCGCAATTAGTTAATACTAGCGGAAAGGAGAAATAAAATGTCTCAATTAGATACAAGCGAAATTAAATCGTTTAATAAAAAATACAAAATAAACGAAGAATTAGCTCAGAAGTTTGCCTTTATTACAGACAAAGAGAGACAACAATCTTCTTCTATTGCTGGTAAACCTAAAAAAATGAGTATAGAAATAGTAAAACGTTTTTTCAAAAACCCCGTTGTTGTTATTTCTTTGGTAGTATTTTTATCAATACTGCTACTATCATTATTAATACCTAGTCCAATGTTTACAGATTATATTCCTAACAAAGAATTATATAATTCAGAGTTAATAAGAAGTTTACCTCCTTATTCAACGCCTGTTGTTACAAGACCATTAGAAACAACAAGTGGAATTTGAGAAAGACTATCTTATATTTCTGGAAAAATGAATGAAAATGAGCAATATAAGAAATTTATGGAATATGTATTTTCTACACCGAGAGATTTCTCTTATGAACCAATAGAAGGTACTCCATTATTAAGAGTAACATACAATACATATAGTTTGGCTATTGCCGACACCTTAAATGCTTACATTGCTAAAGTTGGTTTAGATAATATAACAGAAGCTCAAGTTGCTGAGTTTGTTAAAACCCAAAGAGACTTTTTATCAAATGTTTTATTAGGAACAACATCATTTGGATATGACATTTGAGTTACTGCTTGATATGCAACTTGAAAAGCTATTAAAATTGCCCTAATAGTTGTTACTTTACAAGCACTAATTGGTGTTTCTGTGGGTGCTTATTTAGGTTTCAATGCTGGTAAATTAATTGACACAATTTCAATGCGTGTTATTGAGATTTTCTTAGCTCCCCCTACATTAATTTGAATATTAATATTCGTATCAATTACAGGTGTTAATGAAAACGCCTTAATCTTAGCGCTAACAATCGTTGGATGACCAGGATTTGTTGGTGTTACAAGACTATTTATAATTACTGTTAAAAATGAAGAATATATAACAGCTGCCAAAGCAATTGGAGCTTCTTCTGGAAGACAAATATTCGTTCACGCTTTACCTGCAATTATTGGTAAAGTAGCGACTTCGATTGTTAAATCAGTGCCAGGTGTTATTTTATGAACAGCATCGCTAGCGTTCTTAGGATTCTTCAGAGTACAAGAAGATACAAACCTTGGACAAATGCTAATTCAAGCTTCTTCTGAAACTGGTTCAAATATCTGAATCTTATTACTACCTGCTTTAATACTTTTATTCTTATCATTATCATTAAACTTTATTGCTCTTGGTGTTCATGATGCACTTGATCCAAAAGTTATGAGCAAAGGAAAGAAAAAATAATATGTCAAACTTAAAAAATAAAGAAAAAGACCAATTAGTTCAAAAAACTAAATCAAAATCGCAAAAAATTAAATTAAGAAGAGAAAAAGTATTAAACGAAATTAAAGTAGAAGATTTGGCAAAAGATAAAGTTTTAGAAGTTAGAAATTTACATGTAAGTTTTCCTCAAGGTCGGAAAAAAAGTATTCACATTGTGAGAGGTGTTGATATTGACGTGCATAGAGGAGAAATTATTGGTTTAGTCGGAGAATCTGGCTCTGGTAAATCAGTTACCTCAAAGACTTTGATTAATGTTAACGAAAACGGTATTATTTCAGCCGATAAAATTCAAATCGGTGGATATGAATTAACAAAAATTAAAAAACAAAAATATTGAGAATTTATCCGTGGTCAAAAAATTGGATATATTCCTCAAGATCCATTAACATCACTAAACCCAACTAGACTAATTGGTCACCAATTACTAGATGCTTTAAACAATAATATTGATTGAATGGATAAACCTTATTCAGAGAAAAAAGAATATTTAATTGGATTATTAAAAACTTTCGGACTAAGACAAGCGGAAAAAATTTTCATGGCTTATCCTCACACCTTATCAGGTGGTATGAAGCAAAGAATTGTTATAACAATGGTCGTTGCTTTAAAACCTGATTTGATAATTGCTGACGAACCAACCACAGCGCTAGACCCAACTGTTCAAGCTAGTGTTTTGGCGCTATTTGAAGAAATTCGTCAAAAAATGGGTATTTCAATTATTTTAATTAGTCACAACATTTCTGTTATCGCTAAGTTTTGTGATTACATTTATGTTATGTATGCTGGTAGAATTGTTGAAAGAGGACTTAAAAAAGAAATTTTTACTGAACCTGCTCACCCATATACATGAGCTTTGATTTCAGCTATACCTGAAAGTAAAGATGAGAAATTATACAACATTAAAGGTACACCACCAGACATGGCTAACTTACCAATCGGTGACCCTTTTGCGTCGCGTAATGACTATGCTCTAGAAATTGACTTTTTAAAAGAACCTCCACTAATCCCAATTACCCCAACTCACTCAGCTGCAACATGATTATTGAGCCCTGATGCTCCAAAAGTGCAACTATCACAAGATTTATTGAAACGTTTAGATTTATTTAAGAAGGCATTTAAAGATGAATAAAGATAATAAAAAAGTAATATTAACAATCGATAACCTAAAAAAATATTTCGTTAATCAAGGCTTTATAAACAAAGCTGTTGATGGCGTTTCTTTTGATCTACACGAAGGTGAAATTGTTGGTTTAATTGGTGAATCTGGTTCAGGTAAAACTACTGTTGGTAGAACAATTTTAAGATTGTATGATGACTTTAATGGTTTTGTTAAATTAGAAGACAAAATCATTTCTGGTAAAAATATTTCAAACCGTTTAAGAAAATTTTTAAGAAAAAATGTGCAAATGATTTTCCAAGATCCTCATGCATCATTAAATGGTCAACAAAATATTTATTCTATTTTAAAAGAACCTCTATTAGTAAATGGGGTAATGAAAAGTAAAATTAATGATATTTTTAAAGACTGATTAGAAGTTAAAAAAGCTTTTAAATATACTTTTCACATTGAAGCTATGAAACTTGAATTACAAAATTATCGTGAAATTAATAGATTAGCAAAACCACTTTTTGCTAATTGAATTAAAAGATTTGAAAATTTAGAGTTTGACAGTTCAAATGCTAAAGAAGATAATTTCGCCTTGTTTTATGGCTATTTAGAAGAAAAACAACATGTTGAAAGTTTGATTATTAACAACATGTATTCTAACGCAAGCAGACTTATTGAATTTTATTATGATGTTCAAAAAAGATATCGTAATGATGATTTAACAAAACCTGAAATTAATTTCAAAAACTCTAAACTTAAATTGGCAAGATTAGAACAATTATCTAAACAATCAATTGATTCTTATGAAGCTAAAAAAGAACTAAAAATTCAAAAAGAAAATTTAAGAAATCTTTTAAGAAGTTACACTGACCTTAAAAACGAAACAAAGAATACATTCAATAATTACATTCATGAAAGCAAAAACGAAAAAATGTTAATTAGCATCTCTCGTTTGATGTCTACCGATTTAAATTATTATTTATATACTTTGAAAAATGAAATTTTAATGTCAAAAAGAAAGAAATTAATTAAAGAAGTAAAAAGTAAGGCAACTTTACTTGGTTTTGAAGTTGTTAAAAAAATCATCAATGAAATTGATAATTACATAAAAAACTTTTATAATGAACACTTAGGCAGTATTGTTTATACTAAACACAACAGAAAAAACATTGATCAAGTAATTGAAAATAATTTTTCATTTGATTATCAAAAATATGTTGAACAATCATCGAAAAATGAAAATGAATGAAGATTAAAAATAGAAAAAAATGAAAACAAAATTAAAGGTCTTCAAGAAATAATTGCTCGTCACGATGAACCTGCTGTTTCAGCTAGCGATTTAGAAGCTGCTCGTCAAGAGTTATCAGAAGCTAAAGAAACTTATGAAAAAGAAAAAGCTATTTTCCTTGCAAATTACAAAAAGCAAATTAGCGACTTATATCAAAAAACCAAAGAAGAAAAAGCTTTATACCATAAATTAGTTGATCAACAAACAATTTGCAATGCAAAATTTGAAGAATATAAAAATTCATTTTTTGTATACCTAGAAGAACAAGCTAAATCTACTAAAGAAGAATTATTAGCTAAAATTCAAAAATTAGAGGCCGAACCTACAGTTAAGTCTGTTTCAAAAATTAAAGAATTAAAAGAAAAAATCAAGAAAGTTGATGATACTCTTCAATTGAATTTAAAAATGTATAAATCTGATTTAAATTTAAAAGAAGATACTTTAAAATCATTTGCTATCGAAAGAAAATATCTAGAAAAAGATGTTAAAAATATTTATCTTTTATTAGGTATTGACCATGCTTGAGTTGAAAAGAACCTTTCATCTAATACTGCTGGTGAAAACCCTATAACCGAAAGTTGAGAACAAAGAAAAAGATTTTTTGATTCTATTATTTCATTCCCAATCGCAAAATTCTTAATATCAGAGTTATTATATAAAATGATAATTTATAAAGCATTAGAGGATGTCGGACTACTAAAACAGTTTGCATATCGTTATCCACACGAATTTAGTGGTGGACAATTACAACGGATCGTTATTGCTCGTGCTCTAATTACTGAACCTAAAGTTATTGTTGCTGACGAACCTATTGCTTCACTAGATATTTCTATTCAAGCACAAGTAGTTAATTTATTAAAAGAATTGTGTATTAAGAAAAATATCGGATTAATTTTTATTGCTCATGACTTGTCAATGATTGAATACGTTGCAGACAATGTTCAAATTATGCACTTAGGAAAAATTGTTGAATCGGGTAAAACTGAAGCAATATACAGCAACCCAGTTCATCCATATACTATTAATTTATTTAAAGCAATACCTAAAATTTCAAATGCAAACGAGAAATTCCAAAACGTTTCATTTGCTTTAGATTATTTAGATGAACAGCAATTCCCTAATGTTCCTGAAACATTCAAAATTAACGAAAATCACTATGTTTACGGAACAAAAGAACAAGTTAAAAAATGAGTTAAAGAAAACGAAGAAAAATAATTTAAAGATATCGACAGCAATGTCGATATTTTATTTATTATCATTTAAAATAATATAAAATTATTAAATAAATAAAGGAGGATGAGATGTCAAGAATACAATTTGCAGAGTCGAAGAGTAAAAGATATTGAAAAGAAGGCTGAAATTTAGGCACTATTTTATACTTTTTTATATCTCTAGTGTTTGCCGTTGCATTAGTTTTTATTGTTAGATACTCATTTAAAGGTGATAAGCAAAAATCTTGACAGACAGCTTTATCCTTTTCTTTTATCACATTAATTACAATTAATTTAATAGTAATTCTGGTTAGAAAAGGGCTTGGAAAATGATTTTTTAAAATATTTATAGATTTGCATAGATCGAGAATAATATCGTCACGTGCTAAAGAACAATATAGCCCATCTATGAGTCAGTTTGAGAAAGATAAAATAATTAACCGTGTCAGACGAGAATATGACATAGAATTAAATAAAAAAGCTAAAGAAAAAAGTTATAAAACGCCTAATAATCTATCTTTTCTTTTATTAATTGGGATAGGAATATTAGTAATTATTGTTTTAATACCATTTTTTGCACTGAAAATAGTTTTTTAGGGAGGGATTATGAAATATTTAATTGGTAATTTGAAAATGAACTTTACATGCTTTGAAAGTAAGCAATACATTTTAGATTTAGAAAATGCAATCAAAGAGGCTGATTTAAAAGATGTTAAAATTGGAGCTGCGTTTTCGCATGATGCAATTGCCTGAGCAGATATGTTTAAAAAACGTAATTTTATGTTTGGTGCTCAAAATATATTTCACAAAGAAAAAGGTGCATATACTGGCGAAATTTCAATTAGATCAGCAATTGAATTGGGTCTAGATTTTATTTTAATAGGCCACTCTGAACGAAGACAATTATTCAATGAAACTGACGAATTAATTAATGAAAAAATAAAAAAAATCGAGAATACAAAAATCTGCCCTATTTTATGTATTGGCGAAAATTTAGAAGAATTTCAAAATAATAGATTAGAAGAAGTATTGACTAAACAAATTAATTCTGCTTTAAAAGACATAACAACACTAAGTCATTTAATTATTTCTTATGAACCAATTTACTGCATCGGAAATGGTATTATCCCTAAAATAGAACACATTCAGAGAGCAGTAGATTTAATTAGAAAAATAACTAACAATCAGTTTCCAATTTTATACGGGGGCTCTGTTTGCGATACAAACATTAAAACCTTATTAGAAGTTAAAAATTTAGATGGATTTTTAGTTGGTGGAGCTTCTTTAGACGCAAAAAACTTTGTTAATTTAGCTAAAGAGCTTGAGGTTAAATAAATATGGATGTCAAAAAGAGAAATCTAATTTTAATGCTTTCATTGTTAATTGGGGGTAGTGGAGCTATAGCGGCTGCAACTGTTGGAATCCAGTATTCTGCTACAAAAAAGAATAATAATGTCAATCACAAAAACGCCATAAGAGAAGTAGTATTATCAACATATTCACATTTTTCTAATGCCAAACCTTTTTATCGCTATTTGCCAATTAGAGATAACTATTTAATATATTTAAAGAACTTTTCGATTGTTTATAATAATGGTTCAGTTGAATTATTAGATAATTCAAAATCAAATAATGAACTTCAATCAATTCTAGATTCATTAAAGAAAAAAGAGTTAAGTGTAACTAATGAAATTACCAAGACTGGTGAAGAGTATGAAAAATACATTTCTAAAGTTGCAAATTTAAGGAAAGAAATTCAAGATATTATTGAATCATCAAAAGATCAAAACGAAAAAGATACATTGAACAAGACTTTAGTTGATAATAACCCTGACGATATGCAAATCTTGTCTACTTACATTCAGATTTCTGATAATCTAGAAAAGGTAATTGCTAAACATAAAAATCGTTCTAATTAATAAATAAAACCGTGTAGATTTTTAGCTCTTCACGGTATTTTTATGCCTATTTTTCGTTAAAATACAAGAAATTTGGAGAAAAATACAAAAAATAATGTATTTTTATAAATTTTGTATTATCATTATATAGCACAAAAAATAGAGAGGTATTAAAATGAAAAAGATATTATTTTTAGATTCGGCGATAGTTAAAAAAGGTCTTTCTTTTACAACAGCTGCAATGGATGAATTTCAAAGGGTTGCAGGTGATGTTGAAAGAATTAATTTAAACGACACTGAATTTGCAAATTATAGTTTAAACGCAAATAATTATCCAGAATATTGAAATTTAGTTAATGGAGAAAAGTGAATTGATAAATTAAAAGAGACTGATTTACTAGTTATATCAAGTTCATTAATTAACTTTATGACTCCGGCGGTATTGAAAAACTTTTTTGATGGCATATCAATTCCTAACAAAACATTTTCTTATAAACTATCAAAAGACGGATATCCTGTTGGCTTATTAACTAATTTAAATGTTGTAGTAATTTCAAGCCAAGGAGCTAGTCAAGAACCAGGAACAACTTCATTGCAAAATCAATGATTAAAAACAGTTCTTTCATTTATTGGTGCAAAATCAATTGAATTTATTGAAATAAATGGAACTAAAATGCCTTCATTAATTAATGTAAATCCAGATGATTACGCTAAAACATTAACAAAAGAATTTGAGAGAATTTTAGCAAAAATAAACAATTAATATAACTAAAAAAAAGAGGTAAATATGAAAAAAATAGAATTAGGTATTTCGACATTTGGCGAAACTACAGCGTTAGAAAAAACCGGAAAACCAATTGCCCACGATCAAAGAATTAGAGACATGATTGAAGAAGTAGAATTGGCTGATAAAGTTGGTTTGGATGTTTATGCCGTTGGAGAACATCATAGAGATGATTTTGCTGTGTCAAGCCCTGAAATGATTTTAGCAGGTGCTGCAATTAACACTAAAAGAATTAAATTATCAAGTGCTGTAACCGTTTTATCATCAGCAGATCCTGTAAGAGTTTATCAAAACTTTTCTCACGTTGATGCGCTTTCAAATGGTAGAGCAGAAGTTATGGTTGGTAGAGGTTCATTCACTGAGTCGTTTCCACTATTTGGTTTTGATTTAAAAGATTATGATTCATTATTTGATGAAAAATTGGATATGTTATTGCATATTAAAGAAAACGAAATTGTAAACTGACCAGGAACACAATTTACTCAAAGAATCAATAATAAAGGAGTTTATCCAAGGGCGATTGATTTACCAGTTTGAGTTGCAACAGGCGGTAATGTTCACTCAACTATTAAAATCGCATCTAAAGGTCTTCCAATTGCCTATGCAATTATCGGCGGTAAACCAAAGAGCTTCAAACCATTAATAGAAGCTTATAAAAGCTTTGGATATCATGTTGGTTTCACTGACGAACAATTAAAAGTAGGTTCACATTCATGAGGTTTTATTGCTGAAACTGATGAAGAAGCAATTGAAAAATTCTGACACCCAACTAAAACATTTGTTGATAGAATTGCTAAAGATAGACCACACTGACAAGAACTTGAATATGAAGGATACTTGGAAATGATTGGTGATAATGGCGCAATGTTTGTAGGTTCTCCTGAAACCGTTGCTAAAAAAATTATTAATACAATCGAAATTTTGGATCTAGATAGATTCTTATTACACCTTCCAGTTGGTTCAGTTCCACATGAAGATACTATGAAAGCTATTAAACTATTCGGCGAAAAAGTTGCTCCAATTGTTAGAGAATACTTTGCTAATAAACAATAGAAAATAAAATCGAGAAGTTATATCTTTCTCGATTTTATTTTGATAAAAAATACTCTTTTGCAATATTTAAATCACTATCTTTCAAATTGTTATCATAGCTATTAGAAATATATCTAATTGTTGCTAAAAACTCAATATAAATCTCTTGATATTTAGAAGGAATCACTTCTAAATCAAAAAGATATAAAATGTTATTTTGTAACGCTTTTTTATTATTATCTTGATTATCTTTGTTGATTAATGTAAGACCATGATATTCATAATCAGCAATAATTGCATTTACAATATAAATTCCTGATTTTAACTGATTTAAATTTTCTGGATATTTATATTCAAAGTTTTCAATATTGCTAATAAAAGCATAGTTTTGCAATAGTAGTTCATTAATTGCTGAAATATTGCCTTCTTCGATTAACTCATTAATTAAAGTTGATGAAATTTTTCGCTTGCTAACTTTTCTTTCGTCAGCAATGGCCACATTGAAATTTTTCTTTAGCTTTTCTATCGTTCCTTGTCGATTAAATCCGAATTTAAAATCAGGGCCACAAACAATATCTGTTACATTATTTTCTTTAAATTTATTAATTATCACATGATAATCAAGGTTTATAATTTGTTCATTAACATCGATTACAAAAGCATAATCAAAACCCAGTTCGAATAAAGTAATTAGTCTAGTTTTGGTTTGGAAGGCCTTCTTTTGTTGAATTTTTCCGCTTTTGATAGGGCTTTTAAAAAGTATGATTGCCAACTTTTTATCAGGATTATCAGTTTTTAAATCTTTGGCTAATTTAAAAAGTTGGTTGTGTCCTAAATGTAAAGTTTCAAATGAACCTAAACACAAAATTAAGTTATCATCTATTGGCAATTTATCGATAAAATTTCAGCTATAAGTTTTCATATAACAATTTTATAAAAAAAATAAGATTATTAGCGTTTTATATAATAATGTGAGCACTTTTTGGAAAAAGTTTTTTAGGCATAAAAAATTTATCAATTTAATATGTATATTAAATGTGATACTTTTTGACAAAATAGTGTAAAATTGTTTTAGCAATGACTCAGCATAATAATATTATTCATAATGTTTTTGTTTTGCTTTAAATTTGAGAGTAAGCAAGCTGTATTCCGAAATCATTAGAATAAAAACACTGGATAGGAATTATTAATAGTCCTTGCGAAATTAGAAAGGATAAAAACATGTCAAGATTTACAGGATCAATGTTTAAAAGAAGTAGAAGATATGGAACTTCACTTTTAGAAAACAACAAAGAATTCACAAAAGGTAAAAAACGTACAACAGCTCCAGGACAACACGGAGCTAAAAGAGCTAAACCATCAGATTACCAATTACATATGTATGAAAAACAAAAAGTTAGATACATGTATGGTTTAAATGAACGTCAATTCAAAACATTATTCGTTGCAGCTTCTAAAAAAGCTGGGGTTACTGGGGTTAATCTATTACAAATGGTAGAATCAAGATTAGATAACTTAGTATTTAGAGCTGGATGAGCACGTACAAGAGCTCAAGCTAGACAAATGGTAAACCACGGACATTTCACAGTAGATGGACACAAAGCTAACATTCCTTCAATGACAATTAAAGTTGGATCAGTTATCGAAATGAAACCATCACTACAAAACAATGCTGAAGTTAAAGGCGCATTAGAAGTTATGACTGTTTCACCATGATTAACAAAAGAAAACTTCAAAGTTACATTCACAAGATTACCTGAAAGAACTGAATTCGCTAAAGAAATTAACGAATCATTAATCGTTGAATACTACAACCGTTTAGTATAATAAATTTATTTTTTAAACAACAATTACTATTTTTTGTAAATTGTTGTTTTTTTTATTATTTATTTGTTTTTATAGTAAAAATACCTTTATATCTTTATAATTTATCATATATATAATAAGAAAGGATAATATATGAAAAAAATAAAATTCATGCTAGCTTCATTTATTCCGCTAGCGGCAGTACCGGCAGTGGTAATGAGTGCAACAGACGGTTCTGAAAATAATCAAGAAGAAGCTAAAAATAATTTAAAAGCTGTAATCGAAACATATAATCTACCAGTTCTACAAATGACTAGGTCATTACAAGATATGGGCAATAAATTTGAAAGTAATCGTGTTAAAATTTATCTATCAGAGTTAACTTTTGAACTGTTAGGTTCGTACGGCCCACTATCTCAAAAAAAAGAGGATCTTCAATATACTTCTAAAAATATATCAAACTTCATTTCGATATTTACCGATACAACCGCAACTTTGGGTTTAATATCTAAATATTTAGAAATTACAGAAGACCCCGCTTCTTTGGCCAAAGAATTAGAAAAGAATCCAGATCATAATAGGGATACGAATAAGGTTCGTGAATTTATTGTAAACGGTGTATCTGCGGTTTTAAAAAATAAATTAGATACATTAGATTCTGAAAATAAGAAAAAGGCTGAACAAATACTTGCATTAACAGAAGAAAAGAAAACAGCAGTAAATACATTTACACAAGCCATTAATTTTTATAAGGACAATTTAGTTGCTGCTAATGAATTTAAAACAAAATTAAAAGAATTTTATACATCTGAACTAATTGGCACTTATTTAGATAAATTATATGAAGACTTAAATACCCAATTAACCGCACTAGAAAACAAGAAAGATGATCTAGATTATATTTCTAAAAATATTTTATATTTTGTTGCTTCATTTGACTCTTATATGGAAATTTTAAATTTATTGCAAAGATATAGTGTTTATGCTCATGAAACAGAATTATTTAATGCTCAATTAGAAAAAAATAAAGAAAATGTTGGCGATGATTTAGCAAAGATTACATTGTCAATTATTCATTCAACTACTGAAGCTGCTAAAAAATCAAAAGAAATGTCAGCTGAAGAAATTGCTAAATTAACTGAATCAATTAAAGAAAAAGAAACTGAAATTACTAGACTTCAAAATGAATTAAGAGAAAAAGAAGAAAAAATTAAAGAGTTAGTTGGTAATACTGACCAAAACGCATTGGCAACTTTTGAAAAAGCTATTAATTTTTATAAGGCTAACATGGTAGTCTTTGGAGAATTTAAAAATAAATTGAAAAGCTTTTATACAGGTTCACTAATTTCTTCTTACTTAGATAAGTTATATGAAAATCTAGATCAAAAATTGGCGTTATTAGAAAAGAATAAAGATAATTTAACATTTATTTCTAATAATATTCTTGATTTCGTTGCTTCATTTGATTCGTATGCTGAAATTTCGAATTTATTGCAAAGATATAAAGTTGAAAATAATGAAACAGAATTATTTAATTCTGAATTAGAAAAAAATAAAGCAAAAACAGGCGATGATTTAGATAAAATAACCTTATCGATTATTAATGCTGTTTCATCATCATTAAAGATTAGCTTATCTAACAAAGATGACAAAATTAAGGAATTGGAATCTAAAAATAAAGAATTAACTGACCAAATTAACCAGTTATTAGATAAAAATTCTAAACCTAAGAGAACATTTGGAACAACAGAAATTATTTTAGCAGTTTTCGGTTCTACAGTTTTATTTGCATTAATTTTAACTGTTTCAATATTGATAAAAAATAGAAGAAGACATTAATAAATAAATTTAAAAACAACAGATTTAAGGTCTGTTGTTTTTTAAAAATGAATTATATTATTAATTGAATTCTGAGAGTTTTTCTTTAATTATATCGATGGCTTTTTCAATGGTGATAGCAACTTTGGTTTTTAAATATGTTCTAATTTGATCGGCGTCATTTAAATAATTTTCATTTGATTTTTTCAAATCTTCAGAATAGATTTTTAATAGTGACATTAAATATGAGCCATTTTTTGATGCACTTAATTTAGAAGTCATAAAGTTAAGTTCATCTAGTGCCAACTGAGGGTGACAGAATACATGAAAAGGCCTCAAAGCAACTTGATTTTCATTATTTGGATTTTGAAATAATAGCATTAAGATTAATGAGAATTTATCATCATTATCGTTTTCTAAATGTGACATAAGTCTCTCTAATAAATACAATTGAATTTTTGAAGCAAAATAATTTTTTTCATCATTATTATAATCTCAATTTGTTAAAGGTTTATTTTGTGCTGTATCATATGTTCCGTTTGGTGTCATAAAATATTCATCAGCATCAATAAAATAATTTTGAAATAGCTCAATATCTTTTTCTGTCGGATTATTAACCAAATCCAAAGCTAATGTTTCATTAAGACGTTTACTTAAACTCTTTTTAATATAAATAGTGTATTCTGTTGTTCTTAATATTGGTTGTAATTCTAAATCATCTATATTTTCAAATGATTGCAATAATTTTGTTACTATCATATAACTATCTCCTTATAAAAAAACCACAAGACACGACACTTCTCGATATGGCTGCTATATTTCTATCCTGACCAAGTTACAAGGTTGTCATTCTCATGGCATAAATAATTATATATTATATTTTTTAATTTATCAATATTTTAAGTTAAGCTTTAAAGAAAGTGTATTGGCTTGATTACATAAAGATATAATTTGTTTAATATGCGAATAAATTAAAGGCACATGATATTAAAAAAAACAAATGACTATCAACGGAAAAGAACTGATTTTCGATTAGTTTTTGAAATTCTTAACTTTTATAAGATTTATTAGTTTTGATTTCGCTTTTAATTCTCATTTTTTTCGCCATTTAGTTGATGCTTTGCAACAAACAGTAATAATATATTATAATTTTTTAGTATAGAAAATAAAAGAGGTTATATGTCAGAAGAAAAAATTTATTTATTTAGTTATGGAACAATTCAAGAAGAATTATTTTATAAAAATATCTTTCACGAAGGCGTTAAAAAAATGCCAGCAATTTTAAATGGTTATGCAAAATGTGTTGACGAGACTAATTACTTTTTATTAAAGAAAGATATTGGTTCGCAAGTTGAGGGAACGGTATTTGAAATTACAAAAGACGAACTGTTTGCAGTTGATCGTTGAGAAATGTTTCCTCAATATCAAAGAATGCAAGCTAATGTTTTAAATTTAGAAAATAATGAAATTTTAGAAAATGTATATGTTTACACTAAATTGGAGTTTGGTAAATATTATTTAGCAACTGAAGATATGGGATTTTCAGTAAATCCAAATGCAACAGAAGAAAATTTAAAGTCATTTATTGAGCTAGAAAAAAGAACTGCTCAATTTGGAATTAGTGACAATATTTTAGTTTATGAATTAAGCGATGAAGAATATGATCAGATTAAAGACATTACTCATCCATATTTTGCATTAATTTTAGATGATAAAGAAAATAAACTATTTTCAGCAGAACCATATACATTAATCGGGATAGAAAACGATAATAAAAAATATGGAATGATGGTTTCATTTGGACAAAAGACCGGACTAAATAGCATTTTTTATTACAAAGCTTTTAATGGTTTGTTCCCAGATTCAAAAATCAACATTACTTTTAAAAACTTATATTTGGAGTTAAAACATGATTTTTTAACTAATAAGAAACCTATTTATTTTTCATCAGCTGTTGTTGACGCAACAAAAAATCAAGACCAAGTCGGATGATATCAAAACGTTGCCTTTCAAGTTGTATTTAAAAACTTTAATATTGATCCATTTAAACGTTTTGATCAACAACTTCAAGCCTTTTTTGAAACTAAAAATAAATAATTATGATTGATAAAGAATTAATAAAGGACGTTCCTTCTAGCCCTGGCGTTTATCTATGAAAAGATAAAAACGGCAAAGTTATTTATGTAGGAAAAGCAAAGAATTTAAAAAATCGTATGAGCCAATATTTTGATAAGAAAATGATTAACTCATACAAAACTCCTAAGATGCTAGAAAAAATAGCATCTTTTTCAACAATAGTTTTATCTTCTGATCGTGAAGCTTTTATCCAAGAAAGAAAACTAATTGACTTTTACCGCCCTTTTTATAATGTTTTATTTCCCTCGCAATCATCTTTTCCGTATATAAGAGTTAAATTAAGCTCTGATTTCAAATTATCTATTGAAATAAAAAATAATTATCATAAAGAAAAGAATGCAATATATTATGGTCCGTTGCCTAATAATAAAAATTTTAAACCATTACTCAGATATTTAAACCATTTATTGCTATCTGAAGACGGACTAATTAATAAAAATCAAAGTAAAGAATTTGCAATCAAAAAATTTGAAGAAGCTAAAGAAATTATGAGATTTGGTTTAAAGTTTAAAAAAGAATTAGACAATAAAATATCAGAAGCTATTGACAGTAATTTGTTTGAAGCGGCCAAATTTTATAATGATATTCTTGATTTGTTAAATTACAATCAACAGGAGCAACAAATTTTTATAAAAAATCAAAAGTCCATTGATGTATTTGGTTTTTATGAAATTAATGAAATGATGTTGATTCATGTGATGTTTTATCGTGGCGGTTCACTAATTAATCAACAAGATTTTATTTTAGAAATTAAAACCTCGTTAAATAACTTTTACGAAGAATTTTTTAACGAGTTTTATGCAAATAATAATTTACCCGATATTATTGCATCAAATATTGAAAATGAAATATTAAACGATATAAACCAAAATTTGGAACTTTTTATTCAAAACAATGAACAGCATAAATCTTTAATTGATTTTGCTTATGAAAACGCCAAAAATAATCATAAAAATAAAATTGAAGATTTTAATAATAGAATGAAAAGAACATCAATTGCTCAACAAAACCTTTCAACATATTTAAACACAAACACTGACAGAATTGTATTGTTTGATAATTCTTTTTTGAAAGGCACTAAAGAAGTAATAGGTGGCGCCGCATATTTTAAAGAGGGCTTACCGGTTAAAAAATTTTATCGTTATTATAATCTTGACGATTCTTTATTAAGACATGCTGATGTTGAATATATGCGTCAAACCTCTTATGAATATTTAAAGGAATTTAGTAACGATATCGATGTAATATTAGCAGACGGTTCACTACAACAAATTAATGAAATAATTAAGTCAATGAACGTTTTAAGTATTGATATACCAATATTTGGGCTAATAAAAGATGAAAGACATGAAACTCATTCTGTTATTGACAGATTTGGAAATGTTATATTTATTGATGATTCAGATGTTTTTGATTTACTATCGAGAATGCAGACTGAAGTTGATAGATTTGTTAAAAATAAATATAATAAAAAACAAACAAAAACAATATTTAATAATCCATTATTGAAAATTGATGGATTAGGTGAAAAAACTCTTAAAAAATTATTAGATTATTTTGAAAGTTATAAAAATATTAATTTAGCTTCAGAAGATGAACTTAGAAATGTTGTTGGTGATAAACTAGCAAAAAAAATTATTGAAAATCGCATCTAGTTTTATGCGGACAAAATTCATATAAATAAGAAATATCTACAATTTTATATAGAGAATTATATTCTTAATTAGTATCAAAAATCCGCTCATAGAAATTAATTGGTGAGTGGATTTTTTTGTTTATTCTATATTGAAGCTAGAAATTTATCGTTATATTTTAATGATATAATTTTATTAAAATGAAAAAACGAGTAAAATTAGCAGCTTTATTATCGCTATCATCTATATTGGCAATTTCGACAATACCGACTGTATTAGCATTTATTGAACCATTTAAACTCAATCTAATTTATAAAAATTTGTCAAATAATAATAATGAAATATATGAAGTCTCAAATAAATCTGAGGGCAATTATTTAGCTCATCCTGATTATATTTCAAAAATGGAAAATGATAAATTAGTGTTATATGTTTTTTATGTGCAAGGTCATGGCAAAGGAAGACAAATAGCTAAAAAGAGTTATGATTTAGGAAAAACATGAATTAATAAGCTCGATTTACCCAATTCTTTTAATAATTTAAAAGAGACCCCAACATTGCATGAACTAAACTTTGTTGATGAAAATGGCGAAAATATAAATAAAAGAAAATACATTTCAGTAAGTGGTCGCCCTGGGTGAAATTACATAATTAATAGAGGCGAAGGTTTTGATGTTTCTTTATCAAATGATTTGGATAATTGAACTGACCATGAAAACTTTTTTGGGCCACTTGCCAAAAGAAAACAGTATTATTTGCCAAAAGGCAATGTCGATGCTATTGTTGCTTTTTCTTCTGTATCTCAATTGCATAAAAATGGAAAGAAAATAAATAGATGAAAGTGTTTATTTCATTCTTATAATGGAATAATTTATCAAACAGAATTGTATTTTAATGATAGTGAACAACTTGAATTTACCAGACCTACTGAATTAAAAATAATTAATAATCATCCCAATGATTTTGCAGAGCCTTGCATAATTCAAAACCCAAACAATTTAAATGAATACACAATGATAGTAAGAAGTATAGATAAAAACAAAACTTCTGGATATGTTCTAAAAAGTGGTGACGGTATGAATAGTTGAGAATTTGTTGGAAAAGTCAATGAAAATTTAGGTGGCGATCGTCATAAAGTAGTGTATGACAAAGATGGTAATTTATATATAACCTTTAGACAAGTAAGTCCGAAAAAATTTAATAATTTTCTAAATAAGAAATTATATTCAATCGGTCCTATGCTATGAAAAGGCAAATACGAAGATATTTTAACCGGCGAAGGCAAATTGTATAAAATCCAACATATTTATAAATCTAAAAACGATAATATCGACGATCTATCGAATGCTGATAATGGTTATGCAGGTATCATCATTCATGACAATAAATTACTGTATGTGTCATATGGAAAGTTTAAAAATAGCGATTTAGATTATACGGGTATATTCAGCAAAATCATCGATGTTTTATTTCTATAAATATCGCAATTGCTTTAAATTTTAATAGTGAAGATATAGGAATATTTTTATTGGACAAATTATTAAAAAGAGAGGGTAAATATGTTTGTGCAAATAACGCAAAAATTTCAAAAAATTGAAGATAAATTATCATTAGTGAATCAAATTATAAATTTGATAAAAACAAAATAATTTAGCAAATTGATCGAATTGCTTAAAAAAATGAATTGAAAGATTTTGACAAAATTAAAAATTTTTCAAAAAAAGATATTGAGATATTGATAAATAAAATAGAAAAAATATAGACCCTTTAGATGAAAATTATAAAAATCAGTAAACAAAGATATATAGAAGATATGAACTCATATTATAATTATTAAAATGAAAACAACAGAGAAATTACACGAAATAATAAAACTGGCAAAAGAAGAGATAACCCCATTAAAAAGTTGAAAAAATATATTAAGAAATTATATAGGTTGGTTAATACTTGTTTTATTTTTTGGACCAGTGATAACTTTTATCATTTTGCAAATATTGAACGATATAAAAAATGTTTACTGGATTTTATTTTGTGTGGCCTTAATTACATTTTTTATATTAGCTTCGATACTCTCTTTTATTAGAAACTACTCGGCAGAAAAAGCCATTTACTATTCAGACTATGATTTATATAAGTCTTTAAAATTTATTAAGTTGAATTTTAGAATTAGATGTGCTTTTTCATATTTAAAAGAATTATTAATAGAAGAGAAAAAAATAAAAAAAACTAAATTTGAAAATAAAAATGAAAAAGAATTTTATAAATATTTCGACTATTTTGAATTTGACGGAATAAGTGATTTATATAAAAAATATATTTCTAAATTGGATAAATTAAACAAATATGAAATTTTAGAAATATTATTAAACGAATATAAAAATTGTTTAATAGGTTTTGAATTAATAACAATATTTCTTTCAAAAAATAATGTATCAAAGAGAAAATTAAAAAATATAATCTCGACAAAGGAATTATCTAAAATATTTGAAAAAAAATTAAATAATTCATTTGAACTTTATTGATTTTTAAAAATAAAAAAATATTTAAAAAAGAATGATGAAGAAATAAAAACATTAACAAAAAGACAAAATCTAACAATAATAAGCATTGTATTTTCTATTGTTTGATATGTTGTTGTTTTAACATTATTGTTTTACAAAAAAGATTATTATAAAGAAAGTTCAATATTAATTGGTTTCAATAAATTTAATGTAATATCAATTTTATGCTATTTGGTATTAATTACTTATTGCATATTTATATCATTTGCAATCGCAAAAAATATAGATAATAAAACCAATACGAAATTGTCAAAAACTGTGTTAATTATAATGTCGGTATTTTTATGAATATTTAATGTTTCGTTTATTGTGGCTAGCGAATATCTAGGAAATAAAGATATTATAGCTCCATTCTATATATTTGGAATATTATTTAGCACACATGGATTAATATTTACATCAATTATCACTTATCCCCTTTCACATTTATATTTATTAACAAGGGATGAAATAAAAATGTTTTATATTGAAAAATATATTGAAAAAAGGAACGAAAATATAAATATTCAATAAAAAACAGATAGTAACAAAATTAGATCCAAACATTCTATGCTTGGGTTTTATTTTATTAAAAAACATAATCAGAAACATATTTTGCTTCTAATCGCACAATAATTTACAAAAATTAAACATAATAAAAAAATATGATAAAATTATTAAGCAAATAAATTTAATGGCGTTCGTGGCGAAGTGGTTAACGCATCGGGTTGTGGCTCCGACATACGAGGGTTCGATTCCCTTCGAACGCCCCATTTTTTTTATTCTTTTTTTGATTATAGCGATGATGAAATAATAAAAAAACAGCAAACTAATTTACGTTTTGCTGTTTTTGTTTTTCGCCTTTGTTATGACATTTTCGACATCTTGCTTCATATTCATGATAATTGCCCAATAAATTTTGTTGATTAGATTCTATTTTTCTAAAGCTAGTTGAAGCTGCATGCTGGCAAACTACACAAATTGCTTGTAATTTTGTGACACGCTCAGCGATTGCTAATAAATCTGGAATTGGACCAAATGGTCTTCTTAGATAATCTTGATCAAGTCCGGCGATAATCACTAAATAACCTAAATTCGCTAAATTATCAGCGACTGCGACTAAATCTTTGCCAAAAAAGTGCGCTTCATCAATAACAATAGCTTTATATGTGTCAAATTTTAATAAGTCATATACTTCTCTGATGTCTGATAATATATGTGTTTTATGTCTAACACCAGATCTGCTCACTATTTCTTCTTCTGAAAATCTAGTGTCAAATTTTGGTTTTATTACCAATGGTTTTAATTTAGCATATTCTAGCGTTCTTAATCTTCTTAAAAGCTCTTCACTTTTACCGCTAAACATTGGACCAGTTATGATTTCTATCATCCCTTCATTAAATATTTTATACATAGTTATTCCCCCTTTATATTTAAAGTAAAATTATTTTATAGCAAAATAAAATAACATTTATAAATTTTAATTAGATTATTAAAAATAAAAATATTTATAATATTAATATCATTTATCTATTAATTATTAAAGGAGAAATTATGGGTTTAAAAGCAGGTATTGTAGGATTGCCTAACGTCGGTAAAAGTACATTATTTTCAGCTCTAACATTAAATGAAGCAGAATCAGCTAATTATGCGTTTACAACAATTGAGCCTAACGTGGCTATTGTTAATTTAAAAGACGAAAGATTAGAAAAATTAGCTAAGATAGTAAACGCTAAAAAAATAGTCCCAGCAACATTTCAATTTGTTGATATTGCTGGCTTAGTAGAAGGCGCTTCAAAAGGTGAAGGTTTGGGAAACAAATTTTTAGCTAATATTCGTGAAGTTGATGCAATCGTACATGTTATTAGATGTTTCGAAAACAGCGATATAATGCATGTTAAAAATAAAATAGATCCTATCGCAGACTTAAATGTTATTAATTTAGAGTTAATTTTAGCTGACTTACAAACTATTGAAAATGTGATAAATAGAATTGGAAAAAAAGCGCAAAATACTAACGATAAGGAACTTAAGTTTGAATATACAACAGTACTTAAAATTAGAGAAACATTGCAAAATGAAAAAATGATTAAAAATTTGGACTTAAGTGAAGAAGAAAAAAATGTCATTAAGTCATATCAGTTATTGACCGCTAAGCCCACAATTTATGTAGCTAATTTAGATACTCAAAGTTTTAAAAACTTAGCAGAAGCAGAACATTATTTAAAATTAAAAAATCACCTAGAAAGTCTAAACGAAATTATCATTCCAATATGTATAAGAATTGAATATGAGGTTTCTCAATTTGACGACGAAGAAAAGATAATGTTTTTATCAGAATATAATATTAAAGAATCAGGAATAAATACAATTATTAAAGAAAGTTTTAAATTACTAAATCAGTCAACTTATTTCACTGCTGGAGAAATTGAAGCTAGAGCTTGGGTATTTACTAACTCAATGAATGCAGCAGAATGCGCCGGAATTATTCATACTGATTTTGAAAAGAAATTTGTTAAAGCTGAAGTTATTAAATATGAAGATTATATTTTATATAACGGTGAAAAAGGTGCTCGTGAAGCTGGCAAGATGAATCTAGAGGGTAAAAATTATTTAATGCAAGATGGCGATGTTTGTTATTTCAAAGTTGCTAAATAACTTTTTATATTGTTATAATATTAGTGATAGTATAGGGGATTAGTTTAAAGGCAGAACTGAGGACTCCAAACCCTCATGTACGGGTTCGATTCCTGTATCCCCTGCCATATTATTATTAATAACCAAAATAAAACGAGTTCTGCTCGTTTTATTTTTATTCTTAAAATTGAATATATTTTGATTGTTAATGTATTGTACAATTGAAAAAAAACTTTTTAAATTAGATATATTTTCACTTTATTTTAAATTAAGTATTTTTTTAAAAAAACAAAAACAAAAGCAACTTTTCGTTGCCTTTGTTTTATTGTCTTCCAACTTCTTTGATTGAGCAAGCTGAATTGTTATTATTAGCAACATATCTAGCTGCCTTAGCTTTTCTAAAATCTTCTTTAACGTCACGACCTATTTTAAAGTCATGGATTTCATAAGCTTTAATAATTCCCTCGGGGCTTATAATGAATGTTCCACGATATGATAAACCGTTATCAAAGTTGTAAATTCCCAAACTTCTTGCTATTTTTGAATTTTTATCATCAATAAATGTTAAATTGATTTGCTTGTTTTGTTCCGAACTGTTGGCAAATGCAAAATGTGAATGCACGCTATCGCATGAAGCGACGAATGCTTGAATATTATCCTTTTCAATGTCTGATAATATTGCGTTAAGATCTAAAACTTCACTATTGCATAGTGATGTGAAGTTTGCTGGATAGAAAAACAAAATTGTTCATTTTCCTTCACTATTTTTAATATTGTTGATGTTAAAATCAAAAACACCTTTATTTTTTTGATAAGCTTTAGTTTCGAAATTAATTATTTCCGAATCAATTAAATTTGTAATTAATTTATTATTTTGACAGTTGCACATTTTACTCTCTCCTATATATTAAAGTGTTCTCTAATTGTATCAACTTTATCTAATTTTTCTCATGAAAGATCTAAATCATTTCTACCAAAATGTCCAAATGTTGCAGTTTGTAAATAAACTGGTTTTTGTAAATCAAGTGTTTTAATTATTCCTTCAACACTTAAATCAAATAATTTATAAATTGCATTAGCAATTTCTTCGTCGCTGAATTTTGATGTTCCATAACTTTCAACATATATTGATTGAGGGCGAGGTAAACCAATTGCGTATGATAGTTGAATCTCTAATTTTTTAGCAACACCAGCAGCTACTAAATTTTTAGTAATGTATCTTGCCATATAAGCAGCTGATCTATCAATCTTTGTTGCATCTTTGCCACTGAATGCTCCACCACCGTGATGAGCAAATCCACCATATGTATCAACAATTATTTTTCTTCCGGTTAGCCCGGTATCACCAACTGGTCCACCAATAACGAATCTTCCGGTAGGATTAATCAATATTTCATAATCTAAGTTTAAATTATGTTTTTTCATAACATAATCAATAATGTTTTCTTTAATGAATTTTTTAAACTTATTTTCATCAAAGTTTTCATCATGTTGAATTGACATAAGCACTTTTTTAACTTGAATTGAATTGTTTTCATCATCATATTCAACAGTTACTTGCGATTTCATATCACTTTTAGCTCAATGAAATTTATTGGCTCTTCTCAATTTTTCTGCTCTTTTTACAAGCTCATGACTCAACACGATTGGTCAAGGCATAAAATATTCATTTTCATCAGTTGCATAACCAAATAATATTCCTTGATCACCTGCACCCAACTCATGGTCTTCTTTTTTATCAACTCCCATTGCAATATCTGGGCTTTGTGGATAAATTCCATTAATTATATTGAAATCATTTTCGGTATATCCTAATGGTTTTAAAACCTTTCAAGCTTCTTTGATTGTATCAATGTAAGCTTTAGTTGTAATTTGACCTCCAATATAAATAATATTATTGTTAGCCAAAACATCGCAAGCAACTCTTGCTTTAGGATCGTGTTTTAATAAGCCGTCTAAAACGGCATCGCTAATTTGATCGCAAATTTTATCAGGGTGTCCTGCTCCAACACTTTCTGATGTAAGTAATTTTTTCATAAATAAAAAACCTTTCTTACATAGAGAAGGTTTTTAAAAATAACAAGTATATACATGTTAGATAAATCCCTCACTATCCACCTTGCTAATTTAGTAGGTTGGCATGCCTCATTGCAGTTATGCTAAGCAACTCTCTATGTATTTTTAATAATATTTCTATATTATAATCAAAAAATAATTTTACAGACTTATTTTATTAATTAATATCATCTTTTAATTGTTTGTTGATTAATTTTATTCGTTTTCTAAAATAAAGAATTTACCCTTATTTGCATCATATATGTTATTTGAATTATTTTTTATGAAAAATGGAGCTAAATTTAAATCTTTGATTTTGATATCTTTATTTTAAAAACCATTTTAACACAGTTATTATCACGTTATACCATCAATTTTTTAGTTATTTAAATATAAAACTTTATTCTTAGTAATGTTAAATGCAAGTATAAATTAAGAATGAATAAGGCTTTTATTAGAAGAATTTTAAAAAAACTGAGTATATGCGTGTTAGATAAATCCCTCACTATCCACCTTGTCCCATGCTTAATGCAGTTGTGTTACGCAACTTTACATATGTATTTATGCCAACATCATAATAGAAAAATGCGTTTTTAAAATTCGGATTTGTTTCCGAATTTTAAAAACTATAAAATTGCTATACCTTTTTTATTTGCTAAATCTAGAGTTTCATCATCTCATACACTTACTTGAACTTCGCCAATATGAGATTTTTCTAATAAAAACATGGCAATTCTACTTTGGCCTAATCCTCCGCCAATTGTGTAAGGTAATTCGCCTTTTATTAATTTGTTGTGATAAGGACTAATTTTTGATATTTCTTCTTCAGTTAGATTATATTGTCTTTTTAGTGAAGAAATGTCTACCCTAATTCCCATGCTACTAATTTCTAAAGCTTGGTCATTAACTTTGTCATAAACAACCATATCCCCGTTTAATTTTCAATCATCATAATCCTTGGCTCTTTTTGAATGAGGTAAGCCGTCAGGCAAATCATCTCCGATTTGATATATGAAAATAGCTCCATATTTTTTGACCGCTTCATATTCTCTTTGTTCGGCATTTAAATCTGGATATTGTTTGTATAAATCTAAACTATTGATAAATGTTATTTTGGTTGGTAATTTTTTAGATAGAGTAGGATAAATTCTGTTAATTTTGGCTTCGGTTAATTTAAGAGTTTGATATAGCTTATTAACTATTGTTTTTAGAAATTTAATATTACGATCATCTTTATTAATAACTAATTCTCAATCTCATTGGTCAACATAAAATGAGTGTTTATTATCCAAGTCCTCTTCTCTTCTGATTGCGTTCATATCTGTGTATAAGCCTTCATAAACGCGAAAATCATAACGAGCTAATGCATCTCTTTTTCATTTGGCAAGTGAATGCACTACTTCTAAATCGCTTTCAATTCCTTTAGCATTAAACATTACGGCTTTTTCTCCCGAAAGCCCGTCATTTAGCCCGCTTTCTTTTCTGACAAATAAAGGCGCACTAACTCTGACTAAATTAAGTTTTTTTCTTAGGATGTGTGAAAAATAATCTTTTAATTTTTCAATAGCATATTGAGTTTCTTTTAAAGTAAGTTTTTCTTTTTTCATGATTTAATTCTACATAAAATATCAATATTTTTATAAGATTCATTAAGAAATAAAAACCAAGCGAGATGCTTGGTTAAATTTTTAATTAATAAAATTATTTGTTGCTAATTATATCAATACCAGGTAAAACATTGCCTTGAATGAATTCTATTGAAGCTCCACCACCTGTTGAGATGAAAGTAAATTTATCTTCATATCCTAATTTTTCAACAGCTGCTGCTGAATCCCCGCCACCAACAACTGAATATGAATCTGAATTTTTAGCAATAGAAATAGCAATACCTTTTGTTCCATTGGCGAAGTTTACAAATTCACTAACACCTGCTGGACCATTTCAGAAAATTGTTTTTGCATTTTGAATTTCTTTATCAAATAATTCAATACTTTTTGGACCAATATCCAAACCTTCGAATCCAACAGGAATATTTTGATCTTCTGGAGTTGTAAATTGAGGTGTTTTGTCAGCAAATTCATCAGTATAAGCATTGTCGATTGGTAAAACTATTTTATCAGCATACTTGCTTAGATATGATTTGGCTAATTCTAATTTATCTTCTTCGAATAATGAAGTTCCAATTTTATATCCTAGAGCTGCTTTAAATGTATATGCCATTCCACCAACGATTAAGATTTTGTCAGCTACTGTGAACAATTTTTCTAAAACTTTAATTTTATCGCTTACTTTAGCTCCACCAATAATAGCTACAAATGGTCTTTCAAAACCATCAAGAATTTTTCCTAAGTGTTTTAATTCATCTTCAATTAGAAAACCGATTGCTGATTCTTTTACATATTTAGCAATACCATATGTTGAAGCGTGAGCTCTGTGAGCAGCACCGAATGCATCGTTAACATATACATCACCTAAGCTTGCTCAGAATTTAGATAATTCTTCATCGCATCCTGACTCAGCTTTATTATTCAAATCTTCGAATCTAGTGTTTTCAATCATCATAATTTCGCCAGGTTTTAGATTTTTAGAAACTTCTTCAACTTCTCTTCCTCTTGTATCGTTTACAAATTTAACTTCTTGATTTAATAATTCAGATAATTTTTTAGCAACAACTTGTAATGATTTTGTTTTTTTGTCATCTTCTACTTTGACTCTACCTAAGTGTGAAAATATAATTATGCTTGCGCCATTTTTCAATAGATGTTTAATTGTTGGCAAGGCTGCAACAATTCTTTTTGTGTTAACTATTTCGCCCTTAGAAATTGGAACATTGAAGTCAACTCTTAATAAGACTTTTTTGTCTTTAACATCAATGTCTTGAATAGTTTTTTTCATATTTCTCCTTTTAAATTTATATAATTCTATAATTATCTATTATAACTAAAAAAAGACATTTATAAATTTGATATAATCAAATACATAGAAATGAGGTTGCAATGGCAAAGACTTTAAATGCGCAAAAACAAAAAGATACTCGTACAGTAACATTTGATCCTGAAAAAGAAAATCTAAGTAAGATAATTACTGAGTTTCACGCTTATAAAAAAAATGCTGTTTTTTATAAAGAATATTCAGAGATGAAAATTTATGGATTCTTTCAAGATATTAGATGAATGAAAATAATGGATGAAAAGAATTCGGATTTAATCAACAAAAGTCGTGAAAGACAAAATAAATTAAGATCTAAATACGAAAACTATATTGAGTATGATAAATGATCAGACTCTCCGACTGCAACGAAAGCAAGGCCACTTACAAAATTAACAAGAGGAATCATTATCAGCGTTTTTGTTGCCGCAATTATCATTATGTTACTTGTGATTATTGGTTTGAATAAGTGATGATAGAAATTAAGGTGAAATATGAATAATATAATTTATATAATTTTAGCTTTTGTAGTATTTATATTTGTTATTTTAGCAATTAACTACTCTTTTACTTGGATAAAAGCATTAAATAAAAATAAAACATCAAAGAAGACTTTAGGGAAATCAACTAAGATTAGAATAATCTACCAACTTAAAGAAGCGATAGAAAACTTATCTAAAAATAAAACTGGCGCAATCATAACAATTGAAGGCAAAGATAATTTAGATTTATTAAGAACTGATGGTGTTATTATTGACGCAAATATTTCGGCATCGTTAATGATCTCTATTTTTAATAAACATTCACCTTTGCATGATGGTGCGATTATTATTAGAAACAATAAAATTTATTACGCAGCAACATATTACAAAATAACAAAAAAATCAATCGATAACCGTTATGGAGCCCGTCATCGTGCTGCAATGGGTATTAGTGAAATTTGTGATGCAACCACAATTGTAGTTAGTGAAGAAAACGGGGGCGTTACTATCGCTAAAAATGGTGAATTTAGCCCAATTATCTTGGCTAATTTACAAGAAACCTTAGTTAATATTTTCAAAGACATTGATTAGTAATCTTAATTAGTAAAATCCTCCAAAGTTTATGGCGGATTTTTATTTATTAAAGTTTGGTTTTAGAAGAGTAATGACTTACTTTATAAAAAAATATTTTTTTTATTCATATATTTTTTTAATGTGCTAAAATAATTAATGCGACGGTCGCGTAGCTCAGGGGATAGAGCACATGCCTTCTAAGCCTGTTGTCGCAGGTTCGATTCCTGCCGCGATCGCCATTTTTTTTATTTCTTTTTTTAATGCTTTCATTAAAAACTTGTAATTTGAATAGTTAATATATTTAAAATTTAGGCCAGATTTATTTATCTGGTTTTTGTTTAGTATTCAAATAATATTGTGTCATTCATTCGAAAAATATAAACTTTAATATAAAAATAGTAGTGATTAATTTAAACTATTTCGTATAATGATTTTTAATAATATATAAAAGCTCGCCTTGCTAAAAATAGAAGGAGAGCTTTTATAATGAATAATAATTAATTTTTAAATTATCTTATTCAGTTTCTTCGTCATTTTCGTTATCATCTGAAGCAACATTTCCTAAATTTACGCTTGTGACATTTTTTATATAATTTTCATGAGTTTTTTTACTATTTTTAGGGTCTTTTAAGCCTAATTTTTTAGCATCTTTGGTTATTCTTTCATAAAAACCATTGAAATTATCAATAGCATCTTCAATTGCTTTATTACTTTTTCCTGAGAAGTTTTTAGCATTATTTAGTTTTTCCATTAATGAAGTATATTTTTTATAAATTATATTTAATGTTTCTTTTATCGAACCAATATTTTGTTCCATTTGGTTATTGAAATATAAAGAAACAATTCCGGTAATAGTTCATAAAACTGTATTTGGAGAACAAATTATAACCTTATAATCAGTTAGAATTTCTCTGTATAAATTTCCTCCCATGTGTACAAGGCCATATAAAGCTTCACTTGGTAAATACATTATTGCAAATTCGGTAGTAATTTCTGGCTTAATATATTTTTCAGAAATTGACTTTGCTTGATTTCTAATTTGTGTTGTAAAGTTTTTTAAAGCTGCTGATCTGCTATCGTCGTCTTTTGCTTCGATATAATCTGTGTATTTTGTGTTTGGGAACTTAGCGTCAATAGGAATAAATTTGTCTTGATTATTTTCGCCTTTGAATTTGAAAACAAAGTCAACGATTTCGCCTTCACCATTTCCATTTCTATCGCTAATGGTTTTATTTTTAATAATTTGGTCTAATGAAACCTGTTCAAATCATAATTTATTTTCGGCGCCAAATCATGATTCGAATATCATTCTAAGAGATGCTTCGCCAACGATACCCATCCCCTTACTATTGCTAAAGCTTTTATTTAGTTTGTCAATGTCAACTTTTACAGTATTAAATGAAATAATTGTATTATTTAAATCATTCATTGACTTGTCAACACTATCGAAGTGTGCTTTTAATTTGTTGTCTAATTTGTCTTGGAAGTATTCATCGATATTACCCTTGATTTTTTCGATTTGTTGATTCATATTTGACTGAATTTTTTCAAGTTGTGCATTAGTATTTTTAGTTATTATTTCAAGTTGGTCATTGTTATTTTTATAAATTTTTTCAATTTCGCGTTGAATATTTGAGTTTACTTTAACATATTCATCGATAATCGATTTTTCAAGTTCGCCCTTATTTTGGGCTAGTTTATTACTAATTTCATTATGTTTTGAAATAATATTTTCGTTTTGTTTACGATGAAATTCATTGTCTAAGTTATGGATTTCATTAATATGATCAGTATTTTCTTTGTTAGTAATTGAGTTTTGTTCTTTAAGCAAATCAATAAAGCTTTTATTGACGTTTCCTAAGCTAGTTAAATAATCTTTATTGTCTGATTTTAAGCTTGATACAAATTCATTATTTTTTAATGTGATATTGTTATTTTCTTCTTTTAATTTGGTGATTAACGAATTATTTTCATCTTTTAATTTGCTGATTAATTCGCCATTTTCTTTGACTAGTTCAGTAACCTGTTTACCAATGCCATCTGATAAATTAACGAAGTTTTCTAAAATAATTTGTTTAAGAGTGGTTTTAAGTTCCTCTTGATTTTCTGTTGAGTTTTTATTCTTAAGTTTAGTTTTAAATACTATAACGAGTGATAGTATCGTTGCTAATGTTAGTATTGAAAATATAGTTAATATTATCAATAACGCCATTTGTCATCCATTCATATATTCTCCTTAATATAAATTATATTAAGGTTTTCGCTTTTATTTAAATTTACATTTGTTTTTGGTTAAAATATTGTTATATGAGAAAAAAGATAAAGAAAATTTTGAGTATTGGCGCTCCACTTTCATTATTAGCATCAACTCTGCCAATGGCTATTGTTTCGTGTTCTTCAAAAAATAATGCTCAGCTAGAAATACCTCAAGAGAACAGAGAAAAATATACTGAAGTAATTAAAGCATTAGACTATTTAGATTTTAAAGATTTAAATGACCAAGAATTACCTAAAGAAATAGAAAATTTTACCTTGAAACAATATTATGAAAATTATGCAAATAAATGACATTTTGATTCACCTGATGAAGCTGCTGAGGCCAAAAAAATAGATAGAATAAATGTAGTTTCTGAAAATAGTGATTTCTATAAAAAATTAGAAAGTAAAGGACTAGTTGATTTTTATAAAGATAACTTTAAAATTATCTTAAGAACAGCAACAGATAATTTTAGCATTCTTTTTGTATTATATTTAATGCCAAAAGATATGTTTGAGAAACTTCAAGAAACGCAAAATAATAATGAATATTTTGAACTTAAATATTATAAAGTCAAGGACTTTTTCTTAGATTTAGCTTCATTTAAATATATTCCAATTAACGAAGAAAATACACCAACTAGTATAGCAATGACTGTTTTAGGTAAAGCAGTTCCGGCCTTAATTATCGGCGGTATTATAATTGCTATAATAGTAACTTACATTGTTAAAAAGCGTAAGGGTGTTATTTCTAAAAAGAAACGTAAATAGATAAGAAGGGAAAATTATGAATTTAGATACTATTCACAAAGTTGTTAACAATAAAAAACCGGTGATTTTTTCAGACGTTGATGGAACCATATATCGTCACTTTAATTTATTAGAAGAAACCAAAAAAGACATTCATTGAGCAATAAAAAATGAAGCTGATTTCAATATTTGTACAGGAAATCCAATTCAAGAAAGAATGCTAATATTGGGTAAAGAATTAAAATCAAGATTTATTATAGGCTCTTCTGGAGCACAAATTTATGATCAAGAAAAAGATGAAATTATTAAATCATGACATATTGAAAATAAAGTCTTTTTAGAACTGATTGAAGTTGCTAAAAATAATAATATTCAAGCCATATTTTGAGACAACGAACAATATTATTATTTAGTTGATGATGAAAGAACTATTCAAACTATTTGTGAGTATCACTTTGTTGATAAAAAGTTAATCAAAGAAATACCAAAATTATGAAAAGGCGAATATATAGAACCTGTTAAAATTGAGTTTTATTTAATTGATGATTTTGAAACCGAAACTGGTGCTAACAAAATGAATAAATTAATTGAAAATATTAATGGCGTTACTAAAATACCAACGCATGCCAATGTTGAAATTTCGCCATTGAATATTGATAAAGGTTCGGCCGTTAAATGAATGGTTAAAAATGTATATAATACTCAAAATGTTTCAATTAATGATGTTATGACAGTTGGTGACAGCAATAACGACGTTCCAATGCTTTCATTAACTACCTTTTCATACGGTATGGCAAATAGTACTGGCAACGTTTTTAAAGTGTGTCATTACTACACAAGTGCCGTTGAACAAAATGGTCTTGGTGAAGCGATCATTGATTATTTATATAGATTAAAGAACTTAGTAAAAAAATACTTACTACATTCATATTCAAATGAGATGGGAGACGATAATGAATAAAAAAATATTAGGAAAAAATTACAAATTTCACATTACAGAAATTAATGAATTTAAAAACCCAATTAATTTCGAAATGGTGCATACAGAAAAACCTTTAAATTACAAAGGGTTATCGTTTACTATTACCGATGCACTATCATTCGAAGAGTTTGATAAAACATTATTTTATTTAACTGTTAATAGTAACAAAACATTTGGAGCTTCATTTTTTATAATTGATAATGAGTACGTCATTTTAAATAGATCATTAGATTTTAATGAAATTTTATCTAAACGTTTTATAGACTATAAAAGCCCAATTTCGGTTTGATTTGATGCATATATTAAAAATAAAATTAAAGACATCAAGTACTATGTTATTTTAAAAAACGGAACCCCATTAGCGTTTAATATTGAACTTGATAGAAAAACTTACAGCAAATATGAGGCTCAACAAGATTTTTTAAATAATAATTCAGACAAAGTTAAAAAAGAAGGTTTGGTTGAACCAAATTTAGAAATTATTAATAATATTGAATTGGACAATAAACAACCTGAATTACTTAAATTTTTAGGATCTTTAATAACAACTAAAAAATTAAGTTTAATTAAACCGGTAAGAGAAATTAATGATACCATGGTTGATGAGTTTATTGAATTGTATAATGCTGGCAATGTGAATTATCCTGTTGAATGACGTACAAGTAAAAATGACCCAATTTTTTGAGAGGAATATAGTCACGATGAAGAATTGCTAGAAGATTTAGACTCTGATAAGGATTTTGAAAGTAGTTTTAATTATCACGAAGATGAAGAACATTTTAAAGCTAGAAATAAACAAGATTTAAATATCGAAACAAACGAAAGCAAAGAAGAAACATTTAAAAAATTCAATAAAGATACCAAAGAAGAAAATGATGATAATTTTTCAGTTGACCCGATGGATTATGTAAATAAAAACCCAGAAGAATTTATTAATGCAATGTTAGAAAAAATGGTTTACGATCTATATAATGCGGCTCGCTCAATGGGTGTGGAAGATGAAAACATGGTTGAATATTTTGAAGACGCATTTGGCGAATTTAATAACTTGAATTTACCTAATTTTCCTCAACAAGAAGAAGTTAAGGCTAAAGTTAGAAAGATTCTTGATAAACTAATGTCAAAAGACTCTAAAACTACTATAAAATCTCAAAAAGACAACTCAGAAAACGATAAAAAAGTAGAAGAAGATTCTAAAACTGAAGATTTCGGAGAAGAAATAAACTAATATTCATATAATTAATATAATGACTAAAATTTATTATTTAATGTATAAAGATAAGAAATGCTTATCTTTCGAATATGATAAAAAATCAAAAACCTTAAGCAAAATTATTGAGCTTGAGGGTTTTGATTTTTTAAAACAAAAAAACGAAGAAGACTTAAAAAATTTTTTATTTCTTGATGATTTTTTAGCAACGTCGCGCCCTAATTATGAAAATCTTTTAAAAAATTTTGATAGTAAATTAGAAGTAATTGAAAAATATCATAAACTTAATTTAAATAATTGTTTTTGAATAAAAGAATTAAACGAAAATATTACTTTTGATGAAATCAATCTATTTGATCATTTTGAAAATGAATTAACAGATTATTCGATGAGCAAAAAATTAGTATATAAAAATACTGAATTAAAACAATCGCCTGATTGATTTACTGAAGGGCAAATGATAAAATCTTGAGTTAAAGAAAATGATGATATTTATTTAATTAAAGCACCTAATTATTTGGCTAGCAAATTATCTTTTGAAAATTATGCTGAATATTTTGCTTCTCAATTAGTTAACGTTTTAACTTTCAATTTTGTATCTTATGATTTAGTTATGTATAAAAAGAAATTGGTTTCTAAATCTAAGTTATTTAGTTCTAAAAAAATTAACTATATTTCTTTTTCTAAACTAATTAGTAAAAATGATTTATTGCAAGAAGAGATTGAAGAATTTTTATATGCATATTATGGAAAAGAAAATTATGAAGATTTAATGGTTATTGATACTCTAATATTAAATGCCGACCGCCATTTGGGTAATTTTGGTATGCTATTTGATTCAGAAAGCGAGAAATTTATAGGAACTGCGCCATTATTTGATTTTAATAAATCACTTTTATATGATTTTCCTTTGTATAATGAAAAAACATTAAAAAAAGAAATTGATGAATATACAAAAAGACCAACAACTTTTTATAATAGCTTTGATGAACAACTTGAAAAGTTTGCAAAGCCAAGACATAAACAATGAGTTGAAAAATTAAAGAAATTTAAGTTTAAAGAACACGACAATTTTAAAGTTAATAAAAATTATTTAAAAGCAATTACTTTGTTAGTTAAAAAACAAATAAAAAAACTTGAAAAAATTATTAATCATTCATAATAAAGATGCTCATTTGATGGGTATTTTTTTTGCTATAATTTCTAATACTATGAATGATAAAATAATAATTAAAGGTGCAAAAGAAAATAATTTAAAAAATATAGATTTGATAATACCTAGAAATCAATTTGTTGTATTTAGTGGATTGAGTGGTTCTGGTAAATCATCGTTAGCTTTTAACACTATCTATGAAGAAGGCAGAAGAAGATATGTAGATAGTTTGTCAAACTATGCTAAGCAATTTTTAGGTGGTACTAAAAAACCAGACGTCGATAGTATTGAAGGATTAAGTCCAGCCATTTCTATTGAACAGAAAACGGTACACAATAACCCGCGTAGTATTGTGGGGACTGTTACCGAGATTTATGATTATTTAAGATTGTTGTATGCAAGAGTGGGAAAACCATTTTGTCCTGTTCATAAAAAAGAAATAACAGCGCAAAAAACAAGAGACATTATTAATAACGTTTACAAGTTATCTGAAGGTGAAAATATTTATATTTTAGCGCCGATCGTTGTAAATGAAAAAGGGTCGCATCAAGCTACCTTGGCAAAATTAAAACGTGATGGCTATTTAAAAATAAAGATTAATGATATCTTACATTCTTTGGACACACCAATTAATTTAGATAAAAATAAACGTTGAAATATTGATTTAGTAATTGATAGATTTCCCTTAGATGAAGAAAAAAGACCAAGAGTTGCTGGAGCTATTGAAGCGGCTTTAAAAGAATCGGGTGGTTTAGTAACTATTGAAGTTGTTAATAAATTTAAAAATACTTATTCAATATATCACAGTTGTGAACACGGCGATTTTGAAATGCCTAAGATTGAACCTCGTATTTTTTCATTTAACTCACCAAGTGGAATGTGCGAAGAGTGTAGAGGTTTAGGGGTTTTACAAAGGGCGAGCTGAGATTTGGTATGTCCTGATAAAAATTTATCAATTAATGAAGGTGCAATTAAATATTATAAGAACATGATTGACACGCCAAATCTTGAATGACAAGAATATAGTAAAATGTTGCAATTTTATAAAATTGATCGCGATAAACCAATTGACGAAATGACTGAAGAAGAGCTTCATATTCTAAAATATGGTTCTTTTGAAGATATTACATTTACACTTGTTTCTGAAAAGGGAACCAGATATGAAAAATCTAAGCATATTGAAGGGATTTTAGAAAAACTTGAACGCAAGTATTTGGATACAAATTCAAACGAAGCAAGAACTTATTATAGTAAATATTTGGCTGATATAGACTGTCCAACATGTCATGGTAAAAGATTGAATAAATATTCATTGGCGGTTAAAATTGAAGGTTTAGATATTTATGAAATTTGTAATAAATCAATAGAAGAACTTGACTTTATTTTAAATAATTTAGAACTAAACGATATAGAAAAAGAAATTAGTCAGTTAATTTTAAATGAATTGAAACACAGAGTTGAATTTTTAATTAATGTTGGATTGCAATATTTAACGCTTAATCGTAAAGCTGAGACACTATCTGGAGGAGAAGCACAAAGAATTAGATTAGCAACTCAAATAGGTGCAAATCTTACTGGCGTTTTATATGTATTAGACGAACCTTCAATAGGGCTTCATCAAAAAGATAATGAAAAATTAATAAATTCATTAAGAAAAATGGTTGATTTGGGCAATAGTTTAATAGTTGTAGAGCATGATGAAGACACGATTAGACAAGCTGATTTTATTGTAGATATTGGACCGAAAGCAGGAGAACACGGCGGTGAAGTTGTTGCTGCTGGGTCTCTTGATAAAATTATTGAATGTCAAAATAGTTTGACAGGAAAATATTTATCAAAAGAATTAGAAATAAAAACTCCTAAATCAAGAAGATCTGGTAATGGCAAGGTTTTATCAATAAAACATTGCAAGGCCAATAATTTAAAAGATATATCAGCAACTTTTCCGTTAGGCAAATTTATTGCAGTTACAGGTGTTAGTGGATCGGGAAAATCTAGCTTAGTTAATGAAGAATTAGTAAATCGTTTAACTCGTTATTTAAATAGCGAAGCTTATGATATTAGAGAAGATAATAACATGTCTGGGCAGTTAAATATAGATAAATTGGTTAAAATTGATCAGAATCCAATAGGTAGAACACCACGTTCTAATCCGGCGACATACACTGGTGTTTTTGATGATATTCGTGACATTTTTTCAAATGTTGAAGAAAGCAAGGTCAGAGGTTATACTAAGTCACGCTTTTCATTTAATGTGCCCGGCGGAAGATGTGATAAATGTCAAGGTGATGGCTTAATAAAAATTGAAATGCATTTTTTACCCGATGTTTATGTTACTTGCGATCATTGTGATGGACAAAGATACAATTTAGAAACATTAGAAATTAAATATCACGGCAAAAGTATTAATGACATTTTAAATATGACAATTGAACAGGCGCATGCATTTTTTATTAATCGTTCAAGTATTAGAGAAAAATTACAAATTTTATTAGATGTTGGGCTTGGATATATTCAACTAGGACAAAATGCAACTACATTATCAGGAGGAGAAGCACAAAGGGTTAAGTTAGCAACTTATTTACAAAAAAAACCAACGGGAAAATCACTATTTGTTTTAGATGAACCAACTACTGGATTGCATCCGTATGATGTTCAGAATTTACTAAACGTGTTAAACAGAATAGTTGACAATGGTGATACTGTTATTGTTATTGAACATAATTTAGATGTGATAAAAATGGCTGACCATATTATTGATATTGGTCCCGAAGGTGGAGTCGGTGGAGGAAGAATAATTGCCACTGGAACTCCTGAACAAGTTGCAAAAGTTGATTACTCATATACTGGCGAGTATCTTAAAAAAATTTTAAATATCTAGTTTTTCAATATTTTTATTAACTTAATAATATAATTATTAAAGCAATTTTAAAGTTAGGAGGTATAAAAATGACTGATTATGCTGGTGTACAGTTAAAATTAGGTCCAGTTTATGTGTATTCACTAACAATGATGTTAGGGATGTTATCATCAATTTTTACGGTTTATTATTTTTGAAGACGTGAAAAATACACATTTGATCAATTGGCAATACTAGTATTTATTGCATTGCCAACAGCTATTATTGGGGCTAGATTTGTTTTCGTAATTCAACAATTAATTGAACATAAGGGCTGGATTGACGGGCCGTGATATAATGCCTTTGCCGTTTGACGGGGCGGTTTATCAATTCACGGTGGGGTTATTACTGCTACAATTTGTTGTGTTCTTTATATTATATTTTCAAAAAATCCAAAAAGAATCGATTTGAAGAAAGCGTTTTCAATTATTCTGCCCGCAGTTTTAATTGGGCAAGCTATCGGACGTTGAGGAAACTTTGCCAACCACGAGGTTTATGGTGGTATTATGGAAGAAAGTTCGCTTGCATTTAGAATCTTGCCAAAGATTATAAGAGAACATATGTATATTAACGGTAAATATCGTTTACCATTATTCTTATATGAGTCTATTGCAAACTTAATTGGATATATTTTATTAGTTTGAGTGTTAAATAAATGAAACTGGTTAAGACCTGGAACTACTGGCGCATTGTATATTTTATACTACGGAATTATTCGTTTCGGAATGGAACCATTACGTGATGGAAGCTATACAATTTATAAAGTTATTTCTGGTGGTTATTTAGTTGTAGGTATTGTTTTAACAGTATTCTTTGAATTTATTATTAAATTAAATTACAATGTTTACAAAATTCCAAACTTTAAAAATCAAAGATTAGCTAATGTATTTTACTTTATTGTTTATGAACCAAAAAACAATAAAAAAAGATTAAATTTAAAAGAAATTTCTCAATTAAGAGAAATAAGAAAAGACAACGAGGTTAAAATAAACGCGGATGCATAGCATCCATGTTTATTTTTTAAAGGAGAGATTTAAATTATGAATAAATATGATGTTATTATCATTGGTGCAGGACCAGCAGGATTGACAGCTGCTTTATACTTAGCAAGAAATGATATGAATGTTGCTTTTATTGAAGGATACATTCCTGGTGGTAAAATGGCAGAACAATCGAAAATTGAAAACTATCCAGGATTTAGTTATATCAGTGGGATGGAATTATCTACCAACATGTTAAACCAAGCTCGTGAAAACGGCGCTAAGTTTATTTATGGAATGGTAAAAAAACTTGAATCTATTGAAGATAATCTTAAAAAAGTTATTTTAGAAGATAATACAGAGTACTACGCACAGGCAGTTATTATCGCTACAGGTATGAAGAATTTAGTTCCGATGTCAATTGAAGGTATTGAAAAATTTAGAGGCAAAGGTGTTTCGTATTGCGTTTTATGTGATGGGGCTTTATATAAAAATAAACCAACGGCAATTATTGGCGGCGGAAATTCAGCTTTTGAAGAAGCACCTTACCTGGCTGCTGTAGCTTCAGAAGTGCATATGTTTATTCGTGATGGTATCATTGCCGAAAAAAGACTAGTAGAAGATGTTAAAAAATACAATAATATTTTCATTCACGAAAACTCAGAAATTATTAAATTAATTGGTGATGACAAAATAGATAAAGTTGAGGCTAAGTTTTTAGATGGAAATAAAGAAATGGATATTGAAGCAATATTCCCATATATTGGTTTTAGACCAGCAACTGGATTTATTGAAAATAAAAATTTATTAGATCCTAAGGGTTTTATTAAAGTGGATGCTAATATGGAAACTTCTGAGCATAATATTTTTGCTATTGGTGACGTTATTGTCAAAGATGTTAGACAAATTACAACTGCAACTAATGATGGAACAATAGCTGCAAAAGTTATTAATTCAAGAATTGTAAAATAATTAAAAACCAGAACGTGTGAGCGTTTTGGTTTTTAATTGTCTTTAGCAGAACATTTTATCTAGTAATGCATTTTTAATATTTTTAAGTTTTTCATGTTTTTGTTTTATAAGAGCAATTAAATCATCAAGGTTTTTGAAAAATGATCCGACTTTCGTTATTTCGTATTCATTGCTTATTTTAATCCGTTTATTTTTGTAATCTTTAAAATATATATGTGGAATTGTAGTTCCATTTAATTGTTGACTAAGATCCAAAATATATAACGAATTTAAAATAAAATATATATCTAATTTTTTAGAAATTATTGCACCCATTGTCCCAATTATGTTTGTATTAGGAGTTAAAACCCTCATTCTGCCAGCTCCAGCGCCGTCTTTTATTATGCTTATATAATGTTTATTGCAGATTGCCTCTGTTGTTTTTCCGACAATTTGACTAGCGTCGTAAACAAAATATTCCCCCTTTTTATTTAATTTGTTTAACGTAAGGGTCGAGGTTTTGTAAATAACCAGATCATTTATGGTTTTATAAAATCATTCATTAGTAAAACCTTTAAATCTAATATCAGGAAAATCTGAGTAATCTTTAGGAAGCATTTTATTTAAAAGGGTTTCTTTAACTTTTTTAAAGTAGTTGTATTGTTTTTCAACCTTATTAATTAAATCGTCAATGTTTTTTAGAAAATTTCCAATTTTCAACTGTTCAAGTGGTAGAGGAAGTTTAAAATCAATATTTTCAACATCCTTTTTAGAAACAGAGGGAATACTTGTTGATTGCAAATTAATATTAAATGCATTATCATCTTTCTTAATCGATTGATAAAGAAAGTCTACATTTATATTTTTGTTAATATTTAATGTGTAAGAACTATTACCGGCTCAATATTTACCTTTGACCAGGTTAACAAAGCCTGCTGAAGCCCCTCTAGCACTTATTACTATTTTTGGACCGATATTATTAAAGTTTTTATAAAAACCTGTATTCGTTATTCCTCCATTATATACCGGATATTTATAGCACTCTTTTTGCTTTGTTTTGATTACAAAATTACCAATACTTATTCATGAAACACTTTTTAATATTTCTTCTTTTCACTCATCGTCAAACCCAGAAAAGCGAATTTCTGGCATATTTTTCTTATTCATATTATTCGCCTCCCTTTGATTAATTAGTTACATTAAATTATAAATGAAAAACTAGGTAAAAAAATCTTGATTTTAAAATTAGTTTTATTCACAAAATTTGAAGAAAAAAAATTATATTTAAAAGAAAGTGATAAAAAACGTAATTTTTTATGAAAAAATAATTTTTTTTATTATAATAATTAATGCAAATGCACGGAGGGGTAGCGAAGCGGCCAAACGCGGGTGGCTGTAACCCACTTCCTCACGGTTCGGGGGTTCGAATCCCTCCCCCTCCACCATATTGCCCTTTAGCCAAGCGGAAAGGCAGCGGTTTTTGGTACCGCCATGCGTTAGTTCGAATCTAACAAGGGCAGCCATATCACTATATGTGAACGAAGAGAACTATATGTTCTCTTTTATTTTGCTAATAACACAAATTTAAGGTAAAATTTTATTTATGTATAATCATCAAAATATAGAAAAGAAATGACAAAAATATTGAGAAGAAAACAAGTCTTATAAAACAACTGAAAAACACAATAAGAAAGCTTATATTTTAGATATGTTTCCATATCCATCAGGTTCTGGTCTTCATGTTGGACACCTTGAAGGATACACCGCTACAGATATTATAAGTCGTTTTAAAAGATTAAAAGGTTTCGACGTTTTACACCCAATTGGATGGGATGCTTTTGGTTTACCAGCGGAACAATATGCGTTAAAAACCGGTAATCACCCAGCGCCATTTACTATTAAAAATATTGATAATTTTAGAAGACAGCTTAAGTCTATGGGATTCTCATATGACTATGATAAAGAAGTAAATACTACTGATCCAAATTTTTATATCTGAACTCAATGAATATTTAAAGAATTATATAAACAAGGATTAGCTTCAATTGAACAAGTTGATGTTAATTGATGTGAAGGTTTGGGAACCGTTTTAGCCAATGAAGAAATTATTGAAAAAAATGGTATCAAAGTAAGCGAACGTGGTAATTTCCCAGTTATTAAAAAACCAATGAAACAATGGGTTTTGAAAATTACTGCTTATGCTGATAAATTAATTGAAGGTCTTGAAGAACTTGATTGACCTGAAAGTTTGAAACAATTGCAACGTAATTGAATTGGAAGAAGTTTAGGTCACACTGTAACTTGAAATGTAAACAATAGAAATCACAAATTAACGACATTTACAACTAGACTTGACACAATTAATGGAGTTTCTGCTTTAATTATTAGTCCAGAGCACCCATTAGTTACTTCACTAACAACATCTGAATATAAAAACGATGTTGAAGAATATATTAAATTAACAAAATCAAAAAGTGAGTTAGAAAGAACTCAATTAAATAAAGACAAAACTGGTGCATTTTTAGGCACATATGCAGTTCATCCTATCTCTAAAAAACTTATCCCAATTTGAATATCTGATTATGTTTTAATGGGATATGGAACCGGGGCTGTTATGTCGGTTCCTGCACATGATGAAAGAGATTTTGAATTTGCTAAAAAATATAATTTACCAATCACTAAGGTAATTGAAGTTGAAGATGAATTATTACCTTATACAGAAGATGGAAAACACATTAATTCATACGAAGCAGATGGCTTAAATAATTCTGAAGCAACTGAAAAAATATATGAACTTTTAGCTTCTCAATCATTAGTTGAAAAGAAAACAAGTTATAAATTAAGAGATTGAATTTTCTCACGTCAAAGATATTGAGGTGAACCATTCCCTGTTTTATTTGACGAAAATAACAATATTTATCTTGTTAAAGAATTAGTTAAATTACCAGAAGTTGAAAATATTAAACCTTCCGGTTCAACTGAGGGACCATTAGCGAATGTTGAAAGCTGAATGAATGTTGAAATTAATGGAAAAAAATATCGCCATGATACAAATGTTATGCCTCAATGGGCTGGTTCATGCTGATATTATTTAGCTTATATTTTAAAAAATTCAGATGGGACATATACTCCTTTAAATTCTGAAGAAGCTAGAAGACGCTTTGAAAATTGATTGCCAGTTGATCTATATATCGGCGGACAAGAACATGCGGTTTTACACTTACTATACGCAAGATTTTGACACAGATTTTTATATGATATTAAGATAGTAAATACTAAAGAACCTTTTAGTAAATTAATTAATCAAGGTTTAATTTTAGGACCTGATGGACAAAAGATGTCTAAGTCGTTAGGCAATGTTATTAGCCCTGATGAATTAGTTTTATCTCACGGTGCTGATGCTTTAAGAGTTTATGAAATGTTTATGGGACCTTTAACTGATGCAAAAGCATGAAATACTGATTCATTAACTGGTATTAGAAAATGACTAGACAAAATTCATAGTATTTTTGAAAATCTATTAAATGGCAATATTTCAATTAATTTAGATCAATCAGAATTAGATAGTAAAATTAACCAGCTAATTTTAGATGTTCAAGAAAATATTGAAAAAACTAAATTCAACATCGCAATTAGTAAAATGATGGTTTTTATTAACTATTTATCTTCACAAGATAAAATAGCTTCAAAAACACCATTAAAATCATTTGCAATTTTATTAAGTCCGTTTGCTCCGCACCTTGCCGAAGAATTACTTTTTATGTTAGAAGAAAAAGATATTCAATCGCAAACTTGACCATTTGCTGATGAAAGTAAAATAATAGCTCAAAATCCAACAATCGGAGTTCAAATCAATGGAAAAGTAAGGGGTCAACTTGAAATTCTTCCTAATTGAAATGAACAAGAAGTTATTAAACAAGCACAAGCTAATCCTTCAGTGGCAAAATGAATTGAAGGTAAAGAAATTGTTAAAGTTATTTATCGTGAAGGAAAAATACTAAACATAATTATCAAATAAGCCGATTCGGCTTTTTGTTTATAATAGAATTTTTTTAATTTTAGAGTAAAATAAATATTATATTTTATATAAATATTTATCAATAACGAAAGGATAATCATGGAAGATAAAAAAGATTATAAAAATACGCTTCTTATGCCTCAAACTGAGTTTTCAATGAAAGCTAATTTAGCCGAAAAAGAAGTGTATTACAATCAAAAATGACTTGATGATAAAGTTTATCAAGAGCTTTTAAAAAGAAATAAAGATAACCAAAGCTTTATATTGCACGATGGGCCACCATATGCTAATGGAAATATTCACGTAGGACACGCATTGAATAAAATTTTAAAAGATATTATTGTTAGATTTAGAACAATGCAAGGTTTTTATTCACCGTTTGTGCCTGGATGAGATACACATGGTCTTCCAATTGAACACAAAATGTTATCAGAAGCTAAGAAAAATGCTCGCGATTTTTCTGCGCTTGAATTAAGAAAAAAAGCCGCTGAATATGCCTTAGGTCAAGTAGAAAAACAAAAAGCACAATTTAAAAAATTAAGTTTATTGACTGACTTTAGCGAAATTTATGTAACATTAGACAAACGTTTTGAAGCTAAACAATTAAGACTATTTCAAAAAATGGTTCATGATGGCTTGATTTATAAAGACTTAAAACCAATATATTGATCACCATCTTCACAATCTGCCTTAGCTGAAGCGGAAGTTGAATATGCCGACCATATTTCTCCATCATTATACGTTGGTTTTGAAATTACAAAAGGTTCTGAAAATATATCTAAAGGTGATTATTTGTTAATTTGAACAACAACACCTTGAACTTTAATAGCTAATAGTGGAGTTGCAATTAACGCAAGTTTTGATTATCAAATTGTTAAAGCTAATGATAAAAAATATGTTATTGCAAAAGAATTAGTAGAAAAAGTTGCCGAAGTTGCTAAATGAGAAAGCTTTGAAATTGTTAAAGACATTAAAGGTAAAGAAATCTTAGAAGTGTCATATTTAAGCCCGATTACCGAAAAAGAAAGTCCAGTAGTTGAAGGTCACCATGTTACTCTTGAAAATGGTACTGGTTTAGTTCATATGGCACCATTGTTCGGTGAAGATGACTTTATGATTGGAAATAAATATGGCTTAGATAAAATAATGCATGTCGAAGATGATGGTACATTAAATGAAAAAGCTAAACAATTCGCTGGTGTGTTCTATGATGATGCAAACCCATTAGTTGGCAAATATTTAGAAGAAAAAGGCTTATTAGTTGGCTTTAAGAAAATTAAACACTCATATCCACATGACTGAAGAACTCATTTGCCAATTATGTATCGGGCAACACCGCAATGATTTGTATCTTTAAAACCTATTAAAGAAGAAATTAAGAAATCTTTAGAAGAAATCACAACATATAATGATTGAAGCAAAAAACGTTTATCACTAATGCTAGAAAACCGTGAAACATGATGTATTTCAAGACAAAGAACTTGAGGTGTTCCTATAATTATTTTCTATGATAAAAATAAACAACCAGTTATTGATGATGAAATATTTGACTATGTGATTAATTTAATTGAAGAAAATGGTTCAGACATCTGATATGAAAAGAGTGCTGATGAATTACTACCTGAAAAATTCAGAGGTCAAGGTTTTTACAAAGAAACTGATATTATGGACGTTTGATTTGACTCTGGTTCGACTTCTATTTCAGTTAAACCTGGTGATACCGAAGCTCCATTTGATCTATATTTAGAAGGTTCGGATCAATATAGAGGATGATTTAATAGTTCTTTAATCAACTCGGTTGCTTGAAGAAAACAAAGTCCTTTTAAAGCTTTATTGTCACATGGATTTGTTTTGGACGGTAAAGGCCAAAAAATGTCAAAATCTAAAGGCAATACAGTTGATCCTTTAGATGTCGTTGCTAAACATGGAGCTGATATTTTGAGATTGTGAGCAGCTAATTCAGAATATACAGCTGATGTTACAATTGATGATAAAATTATTAACCAAACTATCGAAATTTACCGTAAGATACGTAACACATTTAAATTTATGTTAGGTGCAATTTCTGATTATGATTATAAAGAAGTAAAATTAGACTCAATTCATGCTTTGATGTATGAAAGACTAAATAATTTAGAAACTAAAATTTTAAATAACTATGAACAATATCATTTTGTAAATGTTATTAAAGACATTAATAACTTTATTATTGATTTTAGTAGTTACTATATTTCGATTACTAAAGATATTTTATATTTAGAAAAAGAAAATGATAATGAAAGAAGACAAGTTCAATATGTATTTTCTAAAACTATATTAGTATTATTAAAAGCGTTGGCACCTATTATTCCAACCACCGCAGAAGATATTTATGAATTTTTCAACCTAACTAATAAAGAAAAATCAGTTCACATGCTTGAATTTATTAAGGGTCATGATTATTCAGATGTTTTAGAAAACCAATGAGCAGAGTTTTTCACTTTAAAAGAAGAAATCTATCGTTTAATAGAAGAAAAAATTAAAGATCAAACAATGAAACGTCAAAACGAAGCTCATGTAACAATCAAAACTGAATCAGAATGACTAAAATCATTACCATTGACTAAACTATTAATGGTAGCTAAAGTTTCATTTGGTGATGAAAATAAAGTTGAAAAATTAGATAGTAAAAAATGTTTAAGATGTTGAAATCACTTCGAATCAGATAATTTTGATGACGATTTAGAAATTTGTTTAAGATGTAAAGAGGTTATTAATGGCTAAATCAAATAAAAAAAAGCCAGAAATATTTACTAAGGAATATTGAAGTAAACAATGAAAAAATGCATTAATTAATTTGGCAATATATTTTTCTGTGTTAATAGCAGGAATTTTGTTGGATTTATTAACTAAGCATTTTATATACAAAGAGGGCTATACAGGTTCTTCTCCAGATCATATTGTTTACGAAAGCTCATTTATAAGATTGTGATCTGTATTTCATGCTGGTACAACTCTTGAAATAGGCTTAACTATGACTGGGCTTCATATTGTTAGCATTCTAATAATTTTAGCTACTATGGTAATTACATTATTTTTCAGAGATAAAAGATATCGTTGAACAGTTGCATCAATTGCTTTAGTAGCATCCGGCGCATTTGGAAATATGTATGATAGATTCGCTTATGGTGGTGTTAGAGATATAATTAATTTACCATGAGCTAATAAAGGAACATTTAACATAGCTGATACTTGACTAGTTTTTGGAGCCGTTACTGCATTTTTATCTATTGCAATTATTTCTTTAATTAATTGATATCAAAGTAAGAAAAACAAAACAGAAGATACGACTTCAAAAAATGAAAAAGTTGATGAAGATATTGAATTTAATAGCGATAATAAAATAGTTGTTGTTGATTCAATTGAAAGAGGAACTGGTCCACTTGAAGACCCGAACCACAATTTTAATGATTAAGCGCACATATGTGCGTTTTTTCTTTTGAATTTCTCTAAATTTTCTTAACTATTTTGACTTAATAAAAAAATTTAATATATTTAAGGAAAGGAGAAAATATGAAAGAACTAAAAGGGTTTAAATTAATGGACGAAAATAAAAAAACACAAATATCAGGAGGATTTGCAGCAGCTAGTTTAATCACCACGATTTTGTCGTTTATCCCTGTTGTTTTTAGCGCACTTGGCTCGACTATTGGTTTAATAAAAGCATCGCAGGCTGAAAGTGGTGAAATTAAGTTAAAGGATTTTAATGCTAAGTGAGAAAATGGCAATAGTAATATTGGATATAGTGTTGGATTTCATTATTGTATTTAAATTAGAAAATAAAAAAACTCGCGCTAAGTTCACGAGTTTTTTTATGCTAATTTTTTTTAGATTTTTCTAATATCTTGTTGAATCTTTCTACACGACCACGAGCTTTAACGTCTGTACGGTTACCTGTGTAGAATGCATGACAATTAGAGCAAACATCTAAACTAGCTTTATCGGCGGTTGAACCAAATTCGTATTCAGCATTACATGATGAACATGAAACTTTGATTTGACCGTAATTTGGGTGTAAATCTTTTTTCATAATGTGCTCCTATATTTTTTACGTTAATTAACTATGGTCAATTTTACCATAAAATGAGGATTTTGTTATTTTTCTTTATTAATATTTTCTCATTTTCAGTCAACAACTTCAGGCATATCATATCCATATTCTTGAATATAAGCAGTATGATCAGCCAATTTTTGATCCATCTTTGCCATGAATGGTTTTGCATCATTTTCAAAGATAGCGTTAGCTGCATCTTTAGCTATGTGGAAACGGTCCATGTGACTTAATTGACGAATGTCGAAACTTGTAGTAATATCTCCATTTTCTCTATAACCATGAACTACTAAGTTGTGGTTATTTCTGTCAAAGAAGATATCTCTAATTAAACCTTCGAATCCATGGAATGCAAATACGACAGGTTTATCTTTTGTGAATACTTTGTCGAATTCTTCATCTGAAATTCCACGTGGGTCAACCTTTTGAGATCTTAATTTTAAAAGGTCAACAACATTTACGTATCTAATTTTTAGATGTGGGTATTCTTTGTTCATAATGCTAATAGCTGCAAGTGTTTCTAGGTTTGGTTCAACACCTGATGCAACAAATACTACATCTGGTTCTTCATTAATGCCTACGTTTGAGGCTCAGTCGATTACTTTGTAACCTTTTTCTACTAATTCTTTAGCTTCTTCAACTGTATAGAATTGTTCTCTTGGTTGTTTTGAAGCGACGATTAAGTTAATTACATTTCTATCAACTAGTGATTTTTCCATAACTGCTAATAATGTGTTTGTATCAGCTGGTAGGTATTCTCTAATTAATTCAGGTCTTTTATCTGCTAAGTGTCCTAATAAACCTGGATCTTGGTGAGTATATCCGTTGTGGTCTTGCTGGAATGCTGTTGATGTAGCAATAACGTTTAGCGATGGATAATCTTTTCTTCAAGGTAATTCTAATGATTTTTTTAATCATTTCATGTGTTGTGTTAACATTGAGTCAACTACTCTTAAAAATGATTCATATGATGCGAAGAATCCGTGACGTCCAGTTAGAACATATCCTTCTAAGAATCCTTCTGCTTGGTGTTCTGATAATTGAGAATCAATAATTCTACCTGCAGGCGCTACTCATTCATCATATTTAGTTGAAGCTTCTTCTAATCATTGACGTTTTGTAACTTCGAATAATGCAAATAAACGGTTAGATTTAGTTTCATCTGGTCCAAATACTCTAAAGTTATCTTTATTTAATGTCATAACTTCAGCCATGTATTTACCTAATTCAACCATGTCTTGAGCTTTAAATTCACCTGGTTTTTTGATATCTAAAGCAAATTTTTCTCAATTACCCATGTTTAGAACTTTAGCATTAATTCCACCATTTGTAACTGGGTGAACTGCCATTCTTTTTAAACCTTTTGGAGCTATTTCACGGATTTCTTCAAATACTCTTCCGCTTTCGTCAAATAATTCTTCTGGCTTGTATGATCTTAATCACGCTTCTAAATCAGCGATTTTTTCCATTTTGAAAGCACTTACAGGAATTGGAACTTGGTGAGCTCTGAAACTTCCTTCAACTGCTTCATTATTTCACATTTTAGGGCCTGTTCAACCTTTAGGTGTTCTAACGATTAATACTGGTCAGTTTGGTCTTTTAGCTTCATCAGCAGATTTTTGACGAGCCTCTTTTCAAATGCTTAAGATTTTTTCAATAGCTTCATCTGTACGTTCAGCCATTTCTTTATGCATATCCATGTATGATTTTGTTTCATCTCATTCAACAAATATAGGGTCTCATCCCATACCTTTAAAGTATAGTTCAACTTCCGCTCTTGGTTTTCTTGACAAGATTGTTGGGTTTGAAATTTTTCCGCCATTTAAATGAACAATTGGTAATACAGCCCCATCATTTACTGGGTTAATAAATGAATTTGAGAATCATCCAGCTGCTAAAGGTCCGGTTTCTGCTTCACCATCCCCAATTACAGTAGCGGCAATTAAATTAGGATTATCTAAAATTGCTCCGGTTGCGTGGCTTAATGAGTATCCCAATTCTCCACCTTCATGAATTGATCCAGGTGTTTCGGGAGCGGCGTGTGATGCTGTTCCGCCAGGGAATGAGAAACGTTTAAACATTTTTTGTAATCCGGCTTCATCTTCGGTAATTTGAGGGTAAATTTCAGTATATGATCCATCTAAATATGAGTTAGATATCATAACTTGTCCACCGTGGCCTGGTCCTTCAATGTAAAACATTTCTAAATCATATTTATTAATTACACGGTTTAAGTGAACATAAATAAAGTTTTGTCCAGGAATTGTTCCTCAGTGTCCAATTGGATATAATTTAACATCATCTTGAGTTAAAGGTTTTCTAAGTAATGGGTTATTTCTTAGATAGATTTGACCAACACTAATATAATTAGCTGCTCTAAATCATTTATCCATTTTTTCAAGATATTTAACATCGTCGAAAATTGTAGATTTCATCTTTTCTCCTTAATAATTATTAAAAATTGATATTTTATCTGAAAGGCTAATAATATATATTTAGCATTAATATTTTAAACCAAAATAAAATATTTTTAATTGTAATTGTTTTTATCAATTATTAACGAGCTCGAAAACCTTGCGACAAGTCATTGAAAGTGTATTTTTTTGAAATTAATTAATTTTTATGTACTTTTTCGGCAGTGAATGAAGATTCGGGTAGCGCACTTTGATTTTAGATTTTTAATAAAAAAATGCTATTTTTAACTAAAAAAAAATTATTTGTTATAATTACTTACGCAACTACAACTTAGAAACACGAGGTTACGATACGCCGAGCTTAGTTGTTCATCTCGAAAATCGAGAACTCGTGTGGAGTTACTTCAAAAATGAAGAAGGAGAACAATTTATGAAATTAGAAATAAAAGTTAAAGCTTTTGACGCTCAATTAGTAGAAGATGCTTCTAAAAAAATCGTTCTATTAGCAAAAGCTGAAAAAGCTACAGTAAGTGGTCCAATTCCTTTACCAACTCGTAAAGAAATTATTACCATTTTAAGATCAGTTCACGTTAACAAAAAATCTCGTGAACAATTCGAAAGCAGAACCCACAAACGTTTAATCGTTTTATCAAACGTTACTGAAACATTTGTAGACAAAGCAAAAAGATTAGACTTGCCTGCTGGTGTTCAAATTAACTTAAAATCTGTTAACTAATAACAGATATTTGTTTTTTTATTTAATATCTTATTAGATATTTATTAAATAATATTTTAGAAAGGAAAATCATGAAAGGAATCTTAGGAAGAAAAGTTGGAATGACTCAACTATTCACAGCTGAAGGTAAATTAATTCCTGTTACAGTAGTTGAAGTTAAACCAAATGTTGTTACTAAAGTTCTTACTTCAGAAAAAAATGGATACGTTGCAACACAACTATCTGTAGAAGATAAGAAAAATTCACAAGTTAAAAAACCTGAAATTAACTATTTCAAACAAGCAAACACAACACCTAAGCGCTTCGTTAAAGAAATCCGTGATATGTCTGGATTTAACTTAGGTGATACTGTAGATGCTTCATTATTTGAAGCTGGAGACATCGTTGATGTTACAGCTATCTCTAAGGGTAAAGGATTTGCCGGAACCATTAAGAGATGAAACCAACACATTGGTCCTAAATCTCACGGTGGTGGTGGTGGTTCACAACCTATTAGACAAACCGGTTCTTTAGGAGATATTTCTGGAAACAGAGTTTGAAAAGGTATGACAATGCCTGGTCATTTAGGCCACGAACAAGTTACCATTCAAAACTTAGAAGTTGTTAAAGAAGATGTGGAAAATAATCTTTTATTAATCAAAGGTAGTGTACCAGGAGCTAAAGGTGCTTTATTAGTAATTAAAAACGCTAAAAAATCATCTCAAAAGAAAGAAGCAATTAAACTTCTAAACTTAAAAGAAGCTTTAGCTAAAAATGAAATTTTTGAACTTGCTAAAAAATACAACCTAGAATTAAACATGGAAATGTCATTAAAAGAAATGAAAGCTGCATTAGACGAAGCAATTGCTAAATCAGAAGGAGAAAATAAATAATGGCTACAAAATCAACATTAGAAAAATACTATATTTCTGAAAAATTTGATGCAGATAGAAACATTTCATTTAACTTTAAGAAAGCTAACCAAAAAATTTCTGGAAATTTTGCAAACTTTTTAGAAGCTGTTGGCGAATTTATCAAAGTTAGTGAAAAAAGTAAAAACGATACAAGAGTATGATTCCACCGTGATGGAGCATACCGTGGATCAGTTGATTTAGCAAAAGCAAAAGTTATCGTTTCGAAAGTAAGCGAAAACAAAGTTGAAAACACTAAAGCTATTGAATTTATCGAAAAAGAAAATTTAGTAGATAAAGCAACTCCAAAAGTTAAAACTCCAAGTGTTAAAAAAGATAACGCAAAACACCCACTATTCAATACAACAAACTTACCAAAATCAGTATTCGGATTAGAAAAAGTTTATAGCCAAGCAATTTTTGATGCAATTTTATCAGAAAGAGGTTCTAAACGTTTAGCTACCCACAAAACAAAAACCCGTGGAGAAGTTAGTGGTTCAGGTAAAAAACCATGAGCACAAAAACACACTGGTAATGCACGTACAGGTTCTTTAAGATCACCTATTTTTGTTGGTGGTGGTAAAGTATTCGGTCCTACAACTGAAAGAAACTACAATCTAAAAATCAATAAAAAAGCTAGAAGAAATGCATTATTATCAGCATTAACTTTATTAGCAAACGACAAGGCTGTATTAGTTAAAGAATACGCATTAGAAAAAATTTCAACAAGAGCTTTATTAACAGAATTAGCAAAAGATGAATTAGTAAATGTAAACAACGTTTTATTAGTTTCTTCAAATGAAACAGTATTTACTTCAGCAAGAAACTTACCAAACGTTCATGTTACAAAAGTTACAAGTTTATCTGTTGAAGCTTTATTAGCAGCTGATGTATTAGTAATTAGCGAAAATGATATTAAAGTTCTAGAAGGGTTGGCAAAATAATGAATATTAATGAAGTTATTAAATATCCAGTATTAACTGAAAAATCAGAAATCGCTAGAGCAGAACAAAACGTATATACATTTGTTGTTGATAAACGTACAAACAAAATTGAAGTTAGAAAAGCAGTTGAATTTATTTTTGATGTTAAAGTTTTAAAAGTAAATATCATTAACTATGATAAAAAACCAGCTAGATTAGGAAGATTTTCTGGTTTTAAAAACGCAGTTAAAAAAGCTGTCGTATATCTAGATAAAGAATCTAAGATCGTTTTATTTGCTGATGAGGCAAAAGATGCTTTAAAAGCTACTGAAGAAGCTAAAAAAGCTGAAGCTAAAGCAGAAAAAGAAGTTTCAGAAGCTGAATTAAAAGCAGCTGAAAAAATTAAAAAAGCAGCTGAAAAGAAAGCTAAAGAAACCAAATAATTAATCTTGCATAAACTATAAGATTAATTTAAAAATCAATAAATAATAATCTTAAAAGAAAACAATATTTTTAAGAAACGGAGAAACATTATGGCTATTAAAAAGTTTAAAGCATATACCAATGGTCGCCGTAATATGTCTTCTCTTGATTATCAAGCTAACTTAACTGGTCACGCTCCAGAAAAATCATTATTAGTAGCTCTTCCAACACATTCAGGAAGAAATAATCAAGGAAAAATCACAACTCGTCACCACGGTGGTAGATTAAAAAGATTCTACCGTATTGTAGACTTCAAAAGATACAAAGACGATATTCCAGCAGTAGTTAAAACTATTGAATACGATCCAAATAGATCTGCAAATATTTCATTAGTTGCTTATGCTGATGGTGAAAAAAGATATATTATCAGCCCTAAGGGTATTAAAGTAGGACAAGTTATTTTATCAGGGGAAAATGTTGATATCCAACCAGGTAACCACATGCCTCTAAAAAACATGCCAGAAGGTACACTTGTTCACAATATAGAATTACAACCTAAACAAGGTGGAATCATCGCTAGATCAGCTGGTGCGTCTGCTCAAATCTTAGGTAAAGACGAATCAGGAAGATATGTAATTCTAAAATTAAAATCTAACGAAGTTAGAAAAGTTTTAGGTGTTTGCCGTGCAACAATCGGTGAAGTTGGTAACGAAGAACACTCACTAGTAAATATTGGTAAAGCCGGAAGAAACAGATTAAGAGGAATCAGACCTACCGTTCGTGGTTCTGCTATGAACCCTAATGATCACCCTCATGGTGGTGGTGAAGGTAGACAACCTATCGGTAGAAAAAGTCCAATGACTCCATGAGGTAAGAAAGCACTTGGAGTTAAAACAAGAGCAACTAAGAAAGCATCAAATCAATTTATTATTAGAAGAAGAAAGGAAAATAAATAATGGCACGTTCACTAAAAAAAGCTCCATTTGTTGATGATCACTTAATGAAAAAAGTTGTGGCTATTATTGAAAATAAAGCACCAAAACGTCCAATCAAAACTTGATCAAGACGTTCAACAATTTACCCAGAATTTATTGGTTTAACCTTCCAAGTTCACAACGGACATGCATTTATCGATGTTTTTGTTACAAACGACATGGTAGGACACAAATTAGGCGAATTTTCACCTACAAGAACATTCAACGGTCACGGTGCTGATAAAGGTAAAAAATAGTTATGGCATTATTAGATAAAACAGTTCACGCATCAGTTAAGATGCAAAGAATTAGCCCAAGAAAAGCAAGATTAGTAGCTGATTTAATTCGTTACAAATCTACAACACAAGCATTAGTGATTTTACAAACAACCAACAAAAAAGCTTCAGAAATTATCCTTAAACTTCTACATTCAGCGATTGCTAACGCAACAAATAACGCTGGACTTGATGCAACAAAACTTTACGTTACAAAAATTCTTGTTAATGACGGACCTACTTTAAAAAGATTCCAACCTCACTCACAAGGTAGAGCATATTCAATTTTAAAAAGAACAAGCCACTTCTACATTGAAGTATCTGAATTACCTTCAGTTGAAGAAGCAGCTGAATTATTAAGTAAAGGAGATAAATAATGGGTCAAAAAGTTAATCCAAATGGATTCCGTTACGGTATTACAAAAAACCACAACACAACTTGATACGCAGATAAAAAAGATTTTTCTACTTTACTATTAGAAGATCAAAAAATTTACGACTTCTTTGATAAAAAAGTTCGTGAATATCAAATTGGAAATGTTCAATTAAAAAGAGATCAATCTGGACACATTATCGTTTATATTTACACAGCTAAACCAGCAGCATTTTTAGGAACAAATGGTGAAAATGTTAAATTATTAACCAACGAACTTAAAAAAGCTATTAGAAACAAAAACGCAAACATCACAATCGAAGTTATCGAATTAAAAAACCCAGATCTAAATGCTAGATTATTAGCCGAAGGTATTGCGGTTAAATTAGAAAACCGTGGAAGCTTCAGATTAGCTCAAAAATTTGCAATTAAAAGTGCAATGAAAGCAGGAGCAAAAGGTATTAAAACCTCAGTATCAGGCCGTCTAAACGGTGTTGATATGGCTAGAACCGAAGGATATACTGAAGGTGAAATGAAATTACATACTTTAAGACAAGATGTAGATTACGCTGTTACAACAGCTAAAACCACTTACGGTATTCTAGGTGTTAAAGTTTGAGTTTCACTAGGAGAAATCTTAGGTGAAAATCAAGAAAACGCTTTTGAAGAAAAAGCAAGAGAAAGAAAACCAAGAAAGGGCGGTGAAAGACATGCTTCAACCAAAAAGAACTAAACACAGAAAAATGTTCCGTATCCGTCATGACAAGGTAAAGGCTCACAGAAATAATACAGTTTCATTTGGAGAATTCGGATTAAAATCAACTAGTTCAAATTGAATTAGTGCTCGTCAAATTGAAGCTGCCCGTATTGCTATTACACGTCGTATGGGTCGTGAAGGAAAAGTTATTATTAAAATTTTCCCACACATGTCAAAAACAAGTAAACCTATTGGTGTTCGTATGGGTTCAGGTAAAGGTTCACCTGATGCATGATTCGCAGTTGTTAAAGAAGGAACAGTTATGTTCGAAGTTATGGGAAATACAGTTGAAACCATGAAAGACGCTTTAAGATTAGGCGGACACAAATTACCAGTTACTTGAAAAATAGTATCTAAAGAAGTAACCGAATCAACAAACAAGGAGGCTTTATAATATGTCTTACTCAGAATTAAAAGAAAAATCAGTTAAAGAATTACAAACATTGTTAGCTGAATTAAAAGCCGAATTATTTTCATTACGTTTTAAAAACGCAACACGTCAATTAGACCAAGTTCACAAAATCCAATTAGTTAAAAAAGATATTGCTAGAACATTAACCGCTTTAAATGCTAAAAAAACAGAAGGAGATAAATAATGGAATCACAAGTAAGAGAAAATCGTCGTAAAACTCTAGTTGGTACAGTTGTTTCTACAAAAAATGATAAAACTGTAACTGTAGTAGTTGAAACATACGAAAAACACCCATTATACTCAAAACGTTTCAAAAAATCTAAAAAGTTTGCTGTTCATGACGAAAGAAATGAAGCTAAAGTTGGAGATGTTGTTAAAATTCAAGAAACAAGACCTCTTTCAAAAACAAAACACTTTAGATTAGTAGAAATTAAATCTCACGCTGTTGGAGGAAATGAAAATGCTTAGTGAATTTTCAAGATGTAATGTAGCTGATAACTCAGGTGCAAAAGAAGTTATGATCATTAAAAATTTAGGTGGCTCAATTGTTAAATCAACAAACATTGGTGATGTAGTTGTTGTAACAGTTAAAAAAGCTATTCCTAATGGTATGGTTAAAGAAGGTCAAGTTGTTAAAGCTGTTATCGTTAGAACAAAACGTGGATTAGCTCGTGAAAATGGTTCATACATCAGATTTGATGACAACGCAGTTGTTTTAATTAAAGAAGATGGTTCACTAAGAGGAACTCGGGTATTTGGTCCAGTTGCTCGTGAATTACGTGATAAAGGTTACTTAAAAGTTATTTCATTAGCTCCGGAGGTTTTATAATTATGGCTCAAGCTAAAATTAGAAAAAATGATATGGTTTTAATTATTGCTGGTAAAGATAAAGGTAAATTTGCATCTGTATTATCAACAAACACAAAGAATCAAACTGTTATCTTAAAAGAAGTTAACATGAAAACCAAACACCATAAACCTTCACAAGAAAATACTGAAGGAAAAATCGAAAGAAAAGAATTTCCAATCCATGTTTCAAACGTTGCTTATTTAGCTAAAAAAGGTGCTGAAGGTCAACATTCAATTGGAACAAAAATTGGTTGAAAATTAGATAGCAAATCAGGTAAGAAACAAAGATTCATGAGAAAAGTGAATAAAACAATCACAGCTTAATATTAGGAGATAAATTATTATGGCAAAAACTGAAAAATTAGCATTAGAGAAAAAATATTTAGAAGAAATTCGTCCAGCGCTAGTTAAAGAATTTGGTTACACCAGTGTAATGCAAGCTCCTAAACTAGAAAAAATCGTTATCAATATGACTGCTGGTAACGAAGTTTCAAACTCAAAAGCTATCGAAGAAGTTATGACTGAATTAGCCCAAATCACAGGGCAAAAACCATTCCAAACTACCGCTAAAAAATCTTTAGCATCATGAAAATTACGTGAAGGTATGCCAATGGGTGGTAAAGTTACTTTAAGACGTGAAAAAATGTGATCATTTTTAACAAAATTAATAAATGTTGCACTACCACGTGTTCGTGATTTTAACGGAACATCAACAAAAAGTTTTGACGGACGTGGAAACTACGCCTTAGGTATTAAAGAAGAAATCATTTTCCCAGAAATTTCATTCGATAAAATCCGTAAATTAAAAGGTATGGACGTTATCATTGTAACCAGTGCAAAATCAAATAAAGAAGCTTTTGCATTATTAAAACATTTAGGAATGCCTTTTGCTAAAGGTAACAACAACTAAGGAGACCCAGTATGGCAAGAAAAGCATTAATGGTTAAAGCTGAACGTGAACCTAAATTTGAAGTTAGAAAATACACACGTTGCCAAATTTGTGGACGTGTTCACGCAGTTTTACGTAAATATAAAATTTGTAGAATTTGTTTTAGAGAATTAGCACACGAAGGAAAAATTCCAGGTGTAAAGAAAGCGAGCTGATAATTATGGCTATTATTATAGATCCTATTGCAGATATGTTTGTTAGAATGAGAAATGCTATTTCACGTAAATACCACGAAGTAGTTTTACCTCACTCAAACAAAAAAGAAAGAATCTTAGAAATTATGAAACGTGAAGGTTACATTACAAACTTTGAAGTTGTATCTGAAGAAGGTAAACCATTCAAACAATTGAAAGTTACTTTAAAATACAAAGGAATGAACCAAAACCAATCAGCGATTTCAGGATTAAAAAGAGTATCTAAACCAGGTCTTAAAGTATATTCATCAAGTGAAAAATTACCACGCGTTTTAAGCGGATACGGTACAGCAATCATTTCAACTTCTAAAGGTTTATTAACAGATAAAGAAGCAAGAAAAGCTAACGTTGGTGGCGAAGTAGTTGCTTTCATCTGATAGGTATTATTATGTCTAGAATTGGAAAAAGAATTTTAGCAATACCTGCAGGCGTTGAAATTGAATTAAATAACAATCACATTGTTGTAAAAGGTAAATTAGGACAATTAGAATATACATTTTCACCATTAATTAAAGTTGTAGTTGAAAATAACGAAATTAAAACTCTAAGAACAAATGAAGAAAAAACAACAAAAATGTTACACGGTACAACCAATGCAAATATTAAAAATATGCTAATTGGTGTTTCAGAAGGTTACAAAAAAGAAATCGAAATCAAAGGGGTTGGTTATAAAGCAACTCTAAAGGGAAATGAAATTGAAATCATCGCTGGTTATTCACACCCAGTTAATGTTGAATTACCATCAAATTTAAAAGTTGAAGTTCCAAAACCAACCAACATTGTTATTTCAGGTATTGACAAGCAAGCTGTTGGTGAATTCGCTGCTAATTTACGTGATATTAGACGTCCAAGTCCATATTCAGGTAAAGGTATTATGTACAAAGATGAAGTTGTTAGACGTAAAGAAGGAAAAACTGCTGCTAAGTAGTTTTATAAGGAGAAATAGATTATGTTATCAAGAAATTTAAAACGTAAAGCAAAACATTTAAAAATTACTAATAAATTAGCTAAAGGTACAGCATCTACTCCTCGTGTTGTTGTATTTAAATCATTACACAATTTCTATGCACAAGCTGTTAATGATTTAACTCACACCACTTTAGCATCTTCATCAACAAGACAATTAGCAGAAAATCAAAGAGGAAACAATATTGAAAGTGTTAAATTAGTTGCTAAAGCATTTGCTGCTAAATTAAAAGAAGCAAAAATTGAAAAAATCGTTTTTGACCGTTCAGGTTACATTTACCATGGAAAACTAGCTGCATTTTGCGACACATTAAGAGAAGAAGGGATTAAATTCTAATGGCTGAAGAAATGAAAAAGAATGTTGAAGAACAAGCTTCTGCTACTAAAGTAGTTGCTGCTTCTTCACGTAAAGAAAGTAAATCAACCGAAGCTTCAAAAGAACGTGTTGAAAGAAAACCAAGACAATTTGTTAAAAGAGAAGTTCAACCTAAACAATATGAAGAAAAAGTTATCGACATTGCTCGTGTAACAACAGTTGTTAAAGGCGGACGTAGATTCTCATTCTCTGCATATGTTGTAGTTGGAGATAAAAAAGGTAAAGTAGGCTTTGGTCACGGTAAAGCAAACGAAGTTCAAGATGCAATTAAAAAAGCAGTTAAAGACGCACAAAAAAATGTTTTCTCAGTTCCAGTAGTTAACGGAACAATTCCTCATGAAATTCATGAAAAATTCCTAGCTTCAAGAGTACAATTACGTCCAGCTCCTAAAGGTGCCGGGATCATCGCTTCTAACACAGTTCGTGCCGTAGTTGAATTAGCTGGTTATACAGATATTTCAACCAAAACATACGGTTCAAGAACAAAACAAAACATTGTTCACGCTACAATTAAAGCTCTTAAAAAAGTTAGAACAGTTGAAGATATTGCTAAATTACGTGATATCGACGTTAAACATTTATTATCTAAATAATTTTTAAGGAGGCATAATTATGCAATTAAATACTTTAAAAGCTACACCAGGATCACGTAAAGCTAAACATCGTGTTGGTCGTGGTCATGCTGCTGGTAAAGGTAAACAAGCGGGCCGTGGACAATCAGGTCAAACAAAAAGAAGCACAGTAAGACTAGGGTTTGAAGGTGGTCAATTACCATTATTCAGAAGAATTCCAAAACGTGGATTTAATAATGTTAACCACGTTGAGTATCAAGTAGTTAACCTTTCAGATTTAGAAAGAGTTTACTTAAATAATGAAGTAGTTTCATATGAAACACTTGCAGAAAGAAATTTAATCAAAGGTGCATTACCAGTTAAAATTTTAGCTAAAGGTACTTTAACTAAAAAACTTAATGTACAAATTCCTACACTTTCACAAGCCGCAAAAGAAGCTATTGAAAAAGTCGGAGGAAAAATCGAGGTTAAATAATGGCTAAAAAAACAAAGTTAGAAAAGGAAGTTGAAGCCGAAAGAATTGAACGCAAATTAGCGATTGATAAATTCTTTTCAGATAAACGTAATACATGGAACGATTGATGAAAAAACCATGATCTTTTTAAAAAGATACTTTTCACTTTGTTCATTATTACCCTTTTTCTAGCCGCAGGAACATTAACCATTCCTGGAGTTAATTTAGCAAATCCCGAAAAATTAACGCAAGGAGATTTCTTCGGAATTTTAAACTTAGTAGGCGGTGGAGGACTTAGACAGTTCTCCATTGTTGCGTTAGGGATTGGCCCATTTATATCATCAAGCTTAGTTATGATGATATTGCAAACAAAAGCCTTTCCAGCAATCCATAGATTAAGTCAATCAGGACCACAAGGTCGGATAAAAATTAACTTTATAACATATGGTGCAACATTTGTTTTTGCGGTTATACAAGCTTTATTAATAACACAAGCTTTAATTAACCCACGTCAAGGGTTTGGAATTAGATTTTCACCAGAACTTACTCAAATGTTAGGTGAAAAAGGAACAAAAGCATATCAATATTTCATCTTACCGATGATTTTAGTTGCTGGATCATTTTTTACACTATTTTTAAGTGAACAAATAACTAATAAGGGTGTGGGAAATGGAACAAGTTTAATTATTTTTGTTGGTATTGCTTCAGCATTAATTCCAACCTTTAAACACGCATTCGAATTCTATATGCCATCTGCAGCACAAAATAATATCGTTTTACAAGAAGTAATTAATTATTGTGTATACATTTTGGCTTATTTATTAACAATATTTATTGTTGTTATCTTTACTATAGCTGAAAGACACATTCCAATTCAACAAGTTGGTGCTGGTCTTTCTAAAAATGAAAAAGAGCTAAGTTATTTACCGATTAAAGCAAATCCGGCGGGATTGATGAGTATAATTTTCGCTATGATGATACTTTCAGTTCCTACTATGATTGCTAATATGACAGATCCAAATACAAGTAAGTATTATCAATGAGTATATGCTAATTTACAATTTACTCAACCTTTAGGATTTTTCTTATTTGTAATAATAACTTTTGGATTAACAATTTTATTAGGTATTCAACAGTCTAAAATCGATAAGATTAGTGAAGATTTTGCAAAAAGTAGTACTTTTATACCAGGTATTAGACCAGGTGAACAAACGGAGAACTACTTATTAAATGTTGTATTACGTTTATCATTTTTCTCATCAGGCTATTTAATTATTTTAGGTATTTTACAATTTGTTCAACAAATGTTTGGAATGCCTGCCTCAATCGCTTTTGGAGGCACTAGCATAATCATTTTGGTTTCTACCGCTTATGAAACTGTTCAACAAATTAAAGCAAGATATAAATCACAAGAATTAGCAAGAAAGAGAAGAATGATTCGTGAGTTAAAAGAAATGTACGGAGAGGAAGAAGAAGATTTAATATGATAGATCATTCAGAAGAATCGTGTGAACGTAATTTCGCTAACGAATCATACGATTTAAATAAACCTAATTTAATCTTTTTAGGCGCACCTGGAGCCGGCAAAGGTTCTATTGCGTCTTTAATGGTTAAAGACTTCGGTTACTTTCAATTATCTACAGGCGATATGTTTAGACAAGAAATTAAAAATCAAACAGAAATTGGACTTGAAATTAAATCAATTTTAGATTCAGGTAAGTATGTTGATGATTCTCTAACTAATCGTCTTGTTGAAGCGAGATTATTTAATTTGGTAAGCGAAAATAAACCATTTATTTTAGATGGTTTCCCACGTACAATTGATCAAGCAGACTTTTTGCAAACATTATCAGAAAAAAGTATTAAAATTGATAAGGTTATTTTATTAAAAATAACAAAAGAACAAGTTATTGATCGTTTATCAAAACGTAGAATTTGTTCAGTTTGCAAGACTATTTTCCACTTGGAATCATATCCACCACATGATGGGAAATACTGTACAAAATGTGGCGCTGAAGTTATAAAACGTGCCGATGATGAACCCGAAGTAATTTCTAGACGTTTAGCTGTTTATGAAGAACAAACTCATCGTTTAGTAGATTATTATCGAGAAAAAGGTATGCTAGTAGAAATTAATAGCTACCAAGAATTCGGAAAAGTGTATAGCGACGTTAAAAAGGCTTTAGGATGATTATAATCAAAAATCAATTTGAAATTGAAAAAATCAAAAAAGCCTGCGCTATCTTGGCAGAAGTCAAAACAATACTGTATGACTTCATAAGTCCAGGCGTTTCTTTAAAAGACATAGATAGCGTCGCTTTTAAAGAAATAAGGAAAAGAGGCGGAAAACCTGCGTTTCTAGGTCAATACGGGTTCCCTGGAACATGTTGTATTTCTGTCAACGACGAATTAATTCATGGAATTCCAAGCGACTACATCGTTAAAGACGGTGACATAATTAAAGTCGATACTGGAGTTATTTGAGAAGGTTATTATTCTGATTCGGCCTTTACAAAGGGAGTTGGAAATATAACTAAAAAAGATGAAGAATTAATCAGGGTAGCTAAAGACGCTTTCTATGCTGGCTTTAATGCTATAAAAGTCGGCAAAAGAATCGGTGATATATCAGCCGCAATCGGAAATTTAATCAGAAAAAGAGGTTATTATACCCCTGATGAATTTTGCGGTCATGGTATAGGCAAGTCACTACATGAAGATCCATATGTATTTAATGATGGAAATCCTAACACGGGTCCCATTATTAGAAATGGAATGGTTATTTGCATTGAACCGATGATATTACAAAAATCAAAGAATGTACTAGTTAAAGAAGATGGCTGAACCGTATATGACCCATTCCATCTGAATACTGCTCATTATGAACAAACAATATTAATTGATAATGATCAGGCATACATTCTATCAGGAGATAATATTTAATGGCAAAAGAAGCAATCAAAATGTCAGGCAAAATTACCAAAATGCATTCAACTAAGGACTATGATGTTTTATTAGAAAACGGTATTACAATTAAAGCCTTTATTTCAGGTAAAATGTCATTTCATAATATTAAAATGATCCCGGGTGATCAAGTTGATGTTGAGTTAAGTCCTTATGATATGACAAAAGGTAGAATTGTTTTTAGACATAAATAATAAGGAGAAACAATGAAAGTACGTGCTTCAATTAAACGTATTTGCAAGGATTGCAAAATTATAAAAAGACATGGTGTTAATAGAGTAATCTGCATTAACCCTAAACACAAACAAAGACAAGGATAATTAATATGGCTAGAGTTTTAAACATTGAAATTCCAAATAATAAAAAAGTTCGTATTTCTTTAACCTATATCTTTGGTATCGGTCAAACATTAGCAGCTCAAATCTTAGCTGATGCTAATGTTGATGGAGAAAAAAGAGTTAAAGAATTAACAGAAGAAGAATTAACACGTATTAGAGATGAAGCTAAAAAATACACCACAGAAGGTGATTTAAAACGTGAAATTAACTTAAATATTAAACGTTTAATGGAAATTAAATCATACCGTGGTATTAGACACAGAAAAGGGCTTCCAGTTCGTGGTCAATCAACAAAGAAAAATGCTAGAACAAGAAAAGGTCCAAGAAAAACAATAGCAGGAAAGAAAGGTAAATAATAATGGCAAAGAAAAATAAAAAAGTTGTAACCCAAGGGATTGCACACATTCATTCAACTTACCAAAACACTATTGTTTCATTCTCAGATCTAAAAGGTAATGTATTTGCATGAAGTTCATCAGGAGCTATCGGATACAAAGGTACCAAGAAAAAAACCCCATATGCAGCTGGTTTAGCAGCTCAAGCAGCTGTTGAAAAAGCTAAAGAATTTGGTTTAAAAGAAGTTTCTATTTTAGTTAAAGGTGTAGGTCCTGGAAAAAGTACCGCTAGAAAAGCTGTTGAAACCAGTGGATTCACAGTTAGAGAAGTAAAAGACGTAACACCTACTCCACACAATGGTACTCGTCCTCCAAAAAAAATTCTTAAAAGAGCATAATCAAACTAAGAAATAAAAATATTTAAGGAGAAGACAAGTATGGAAAAAATCCAAAAAATAACATACAAAGAATTAGTAGCTGAAAAGACAAATGACTTTAATACAACATTTGTTATCGAACCTTTAATGAGAGGTTTTGGTAACACTATTGGAACCGTAATTAGAAGAACTTTATTATCTTCAATTACATCAGTGGCTCCATTTGCAATTAAAATTAATAACGTTGAGCATGAGTTCCAAACAATTAGTGGTATTAGAGAAGATGCGATTACTTTAGTTGCAAATATTAGAAAAATTCGTTTCGTTTATAAACCAGAATTATTTGGCAAAGATAATTTATTTAAAGTTTCTTTTAAAGCAAATGAAGAAGGCGAAGTTTTCGCAAGTCAAATCGAGTCACAAGGTTTGGAAATTGTTAACAAAGATCAATACATAGCTACCATTTCAAAAGGTGGTTCGCTAGAATTTGATTTATTCTTGCGTTCAGGGCGTGGATATATTGATTTTGAAGAAAATAAATCGATTATCTCAGAATATGGTCCAAAATTAGAAAGTAAGATTAAAAAAGGTCAATTTTTAGCAATCGATTCAGATTTTAGCCCTGTTAAAAAATGTGGCATTTCTGTTGAAGACTTAAATAGCTCTTCAAAAACTATCGAAGAACGTTTAAAAATCCACGTTGAAACAGATGGTACAATACAATCAAAAGAAGCTTTAGAACAAGCGGCAAAGATTATTGTTGCACACTTCCAAATTATCGGTAATTTCGACGCTTTAGAAACAATTCAATTATTTGAAGAAAATAAAGAAACAAAAGACAAAACACCAAAAATGTCAGTTTCAATTGAAAAACTAAACTTGACTATTAGATCATTGAATGCCTTAAAACGTTCAGGATATAATACTGTTGATGAAATTATGAAATTAAGCGACGAAGAATTATCTAATATTAAAAACTTAGGTAAAAAATCAGTTCAAGATATTATTGATAGAAGAAAAGAATGAACTTCTAAAGAAGAAAATATCGAAACTGAAGGCGAAGAAGAAGTTAAATCAGATACTAATGAAGAAGGAGAAGAATAATGGCAAATCCAAAACAACTATTTCGCAGAAATACTGAATGATGAAACCATGTGGAGAGATCATTAGTTACTGATCTATTAATTCACGGTCAAGTAAAAACTACATTAGAAAGAGCTAAGAGAATTAGATCTAATGCAGAAAAAATGATTACTTTAGGTAAAAAGAACACTTTAGCAACTCGTAGACAAGCAGCAAAATTTTTAAGACTAATCCCTTCAAATGTACAAGGTAAAGACTCATTACAATATTTATTTGATGTAGTAGCACCAAAATATCAATCACGTAATGGTGGTTACACAAGAATTATTAAAGTTCAAAATCGTCAAGGTGACAACGCTAAGATGGCTATTATCCAATTAGTTTAGTAATCTAGTTAATAAATCACGAATTAGACAATTATAACAAAAGGAGATAAAAATGGCAGTAGTTCCAAAGAGAAAAACCTCTAAACAAAGAAAACATTTAAGAAGAAGTCACCACGCATTAACAGCAGCAACTTTAGTTGAATGTAAACAATGTAACCAACAAATAATTCCACATCAAGCATGTAAATACTGTGGTTTTTACAAAGGCGAAAAAGTATTAAAGAACGCTTTAAACGATAAAATCAAATAGTATAAACCAAATTATCGAAGATCCCGCGAATAATCAGCGGGATTTTTTAATTTAGCTTGTTTTTTTATTTAATAATCTTTTAAAAAATGGCTTAAAGTAATGCTTTAAAATATTTTTTATAAAAATTGTTACACAATTAAAAAAATGTGTATAATACTAAATGTACCTTTTGAGTGTACGAGATAGTTCTTTGAAAACTGGATACGAATACCATAACGTCAATTTTAATAATTTACAAAAAATCATAAACCAATCAACTTATTTAAGAGTTTGATCCTGGCTCAGGATGAACGCTGGCTGTGTGCCTAATACATGCATGTCGAGCGAGGTTTCTTTCGGGAAACCTAGCGGCGAATGGGTGAGTAACACGTACTTAATCTGCCCTTCAGATTGGAATACCCAATGGAAACATTGGCTAATGCCGGATACGCATGGAATCGCATGATTCCGTTGTGAAAGGGGCCTTTAAAGCCCCGCTGAAGGATGAGGGTGCGGAACATTAGTTAGTTGGTAGGGTAATGGCCTACCAAGACTATGATGTTTAGCCGGGTCGAGAGACTGAACGGCCACATTGGGACTGAGATACGGCCCAAACTCCTACGGGAGGCAGCAGTAGGGAATATTCCACAATGAGCGAAAGCTTGATGGAGCGACACAGCGTGCACGATGAAGGTCTTCGGATTGTAAAGTGCTGTTATAAGGGAAGAACACTCAGAGGAGGAAATGCCTTTGAGCTGACGGTACCTTGTCAGAAAGCGATGGCTAACTATGTGCCAGCAGCCGCGGTAATACATAGGTCGCAAGCGTTATCCGGAATTATTGGGCGTAAAGCGTTCGTAGGCTGTTTATTAAGTCTGGAGTCAAATCCCGGGGCTCAACCCCGGCTCGCTTTGGATACTGATAAACTAGAGTTAGATAGAGGTAAGCGGAATTCCATGTGAAGCGGTGAAATGCGTAGATATATGGAAGAACACCAAAGGCGAAGGCAGCTTACTGGGTCTATACTGACGCTGAGGGACGAAAGCGTGGGGAGCAAACAGGATTAGATACCCTGGTAGTCCACGCCGTAAACGATGATCATTAGTCGGTGGAGAGTTCACTGACGCAGCTAACGCATTAAATGATCCGCCTGAGTAGTATGCTCGCAAGAGTGAAACTTAAAGGAATTGACGGGGACCCGCACAAGCGGTGGAGCATGTGGTTTAATTTGAAGATACACGGAGAACCTTACCCACTCTTGACATCTTCCGCAAAGCTATAGAGATATAGTGGAGGTTAACGGAATGACAGATGGTGCATGGTTGTCGTCAGCTCGTGTCGTGAGATGTTTGGTCAAGTCCTGCAACGAGCGCAACCCCTATCTTTAGTTACTAACGAGTCATGTCGAGGACTCTAGAGATACTGCCCGGGTAACCGGGAGGAAGGTGGGGATGACGTCAAATCATCATGCCTCTTACGAGTGGGGCTACACACGTGCTACAATGGTCGGTACAAAGAGAAGCAATATGGCGACATGGAGCAAATCTCAAAAAGCCGATCTCAGTTCGGATTGGAGTCTGCAATTCGACTCCATGAAGTCGGAATCGCTAGTAATCGCAGATCAGCTATGCTGCGGTGAATACGTTCTCGGGTCTTGTACACACCGCCCGTCACACCATGGGAGCTGGTAATACCCAAAGTCGGTTTGCTAACCTCGGAGGCGACCGCCTAAGGTAGGACTGGTGACTGGGGTGAAGTCGTAACAAGGTATCCCTACGAGAACGTGGGGATGGATCACCTCCTTTCTACGGAGTACACTTAGTTATGGAATAATATTTGTATCCAGTTTTGAGAGATTTATCTCTCTACTTGTTCTTTGAAAACTGAATATCGACATTGATATATTAATTAATATTTCAAAGTTTAGATCAACCTATAGAATATTTATAAAAGACAACAATAGGTCATACAACAAATCAAATATAACGAAACAACTATTAAACAAGATAAGAGTTTTTGGTGGATGCCTTGGGTCTGGAAGTCGATGAAGGACGTGATTACCTGCGATAAGCCTCGGTTAGCTGGAAATAAGCTGTTATCCGGGGATTTCCGAATGGGGAAACCTAATTGAGCTAATCCTCAATTATCATATCGATGAATTCATAGTCGAATGAAGAGACACGCTGTGAATTGAAACATCTCAGTAGCAGCAGGAAGAGAAAATAAAGAATGATTCCCTCAGTAGTGGCGAGCGAACGGGGAAGAGCCTAAACCAACACATGTTGTTGGGGTTGTAGGACTACTTACATGAAGTTAAAAAATTTACGTATAGCAGAATAAGTTGGAACGCTTAAACATAGAGGGTGAAATTCCCGTAAGCGAAATGCGTAAATCTTCAAGTAGCATCCTGAGTAGGGCGGGGCACGTGAAACCCTGTCTGAATCCGCCGGGACCACCCGGTAAGGCTAAATACTAACCAGACACCGATAGTGAACTAGTACCGTGAGGGAAAGGTGAAAAGAACCCCGGGAGGGGAGTGAAATAGATTCTGAAACCAATTACTTACAGTTAGTCAGAGCCCGTTAATGGGTGATGGCGTACATCTTGCAGAATGGACCGGCGAGTTATGTCAGCATGCGAGGTTAAGTGGATTAAAGCGAAGCCGTAGAGAAATCGAGTCTGAATAGGGCGCTTTAGTATGTTGATATAGACCCGAAACCAGGTGATCTACCCATGAGCAGGTTGAAACTTAGGTAACACTAAGTGGAGGACCGAACCGTAGTACGCTAAAAAGTGCCCGGATGACTTGTGGGTAGGGGTGAAATTCCAATCGAACTTGGAGATAGCTGGTTCTCTCCGAAATAGCTTTAGGGCTAGCGTGTAGTGTTAAGTGATGGGGGTAGAGCACTGAATATGGAATGGCGGCGCCTAGCCGTACTGACTATAATCAAACTCCGAATACTATCATGTATTACTATGCAGTCGGTACATCGGTGATAACGTCGATGCACGCGAGGGGAACAACCCAGATCGTCAGCTAAGGTCCCAAAATTGTGTTAAGTCAGAAAGGTTGTGGAGTTTCTTAAACAGCTAGGATGTTGGCTTAGAAGCAGCCACCGTTTAAAGAGTGCGTAATAGCTCACTAGTCGAGAGACTCTGTGCCGATAATTCAACGGGAGTAAAACACAATACCGAAGCTACGGGCATGAAAATGCGTTAGGAGAGCGTTGTAAGGGCGTTGAAGCTAGACCGTGAGGACTGGTGGAGCGCTTACAAGTGAGAATGCCGGTATGAGTAACGATTCAGAGTGAGAATCTCTGACGCCTATTGGGGAAGGTTTCCTGGGCAAGGTTCGTCCACCCAGGGTTAGTCGGGTCCTAAGACGAGGCCGAAAGGCGTAGCCGATGGACAACAGGTTAATATTCCTGTACTTTCTATGAATGTGATGGAGTGACGGGGGAGGATAGTACTACCACTTATTGGATTGTGGGGTAAATAATGACTGGGTCGTGCAGGCAAATCCACACGGCGTAACCGGGAGTTATGATGCATAGTGAAATGGCGACAAAGTAGCGAATTGGATGATTCCATACCTCTTAAAAAAGCTTCTAACTTAAGTTCATGGAAACCCGTACCGAGAACGGACACACGTCCCCAAGATGAGTATTCTAAGGCGAGCGAGAAAACTATTGTCAAGGAACTCTGCAAATTCATCCCGTAAGTTCGCAAGAAGGGATGCCCACCCTAAAAAGTGGGCCGCAGTGAATAGTAAGGGGGAACTGTTTATCAAAAACACAGCTCTATGCTAAATCGTAAGATGATGTATATGGGGTGACTCCTGCCCAGTGCCCGAAGGTTAAGCAAAGGTGTTAGCTTATGCGAAGCATTGATGTGAAGCCCGGGTGAACGGCGGCCGTAACTATAACGGTCCTAAGGTAGCGAAATTCCTTGTCGGCTAAATACTGACCTGCACGAAAGGAGTAATTATCTCTTAACTGTCTCGACAATAGACTCGGTGAAATTATGGTTCCGGCGAAGACGCCGGAGACCCGCATCTAGACGAAAAGACCCCGTGGAGCTTTACTATAACTTCATATTGGAGTTTGATTTAACATGTGTAGGATAGGTGGGAGACTGTGATGCTTGGACGCTAGTCTAAGTGGAGTCGCCGTTGAAATACCACCCTTGTTACGTTGAACTTCTAACTTGTACCCGTCATCCGGGTAGAGGACAGTGTGTGGTGGGTAGTTTGACTGGGGCGGTCGCCTCCTAAAGGGTAACGGAGGCGTTCAAAGTTACACTCAATACGGTCAGAAACCGTATCTTAGAGCATAAAGGTAGAAGTGTGATTGACTGCGAGACCTACAAGTCGAGCAGGTGCGAAAGCAGGACTTAGTGATCCGGCGGTTCTTCGTGGAAAGGCCGTCGCTCAACGGATAAAAGCTACCCCGGGGATAACAGGCTTATCTTTCCCAAGAGATCACATCGACGGGAAGGTTTGGCACCTCGATGTCGGCTCATCGCATCCTGGAGCTGGAGTCGGTTCCAAGGGTTGGGCTGTTCGCCCATTAAAGCGGTACGCGAGCTGGGTTCAAAACGTCGTGAGACAGTTTGGTTCCTATCTGATGTGGGCGTTGGAATATTGATGAGAGCTACTCTTAGTACGAGAGGACCGGAGTGGACGCACCGATGGTGTGCCAGTTGTTTCGCCAGAAGCATAGCTGGGTAGCCAAGTGCGGCAGGGATAACCGCTGAAAGCATCTAAGCGGGAAGCCCCCTCAAAGATGAGTATTCCCTTTTAAATTCCTTATAGACTATGAGGTTGATAGGCTGGAGGTGTAAGTGCAGTAATGCATTCAGCTGACCAGTACTAATAAATTGATAGGTTTAATAGTGAATTCTATAGATAAAGTTAATCTAAATTAAAGTCGTATTCAGTTTTCAGAGAACAAAATATAGCCATTTGGCTATTTTTTTATATTTAAAAATATATAATTAATAAGATTAATTATTAATTAGAAAGGGCTAACATGAAAAAAGGTGTAATCAAAAATAATTTAGGTTATTCCGGCGATCTTTTTGTTTATCAAGACAAAGAAATGTTTAATTATTCGGTTGACACAATTTTATTAGGAAATTTTGTTTCGTTAAATCGAAAAGTTAAAAATATATTAGAAGTCGGTACTAATAACGGCGCCTTGTCAATTTTTATGGCGGCTCGTTCAAAAAAAATTAACATTGATGCAATTGAAATACAAACCAAAGCAGTTGAATTAGCAAATAAAAATGTTAAATTAAATAATTTAGAAAATCAAATTAATATTATTGAAGCTGATTTTAAATCATGGGCTAATGAATATGCCTATAAATGCGGCAATAAATTGGCAAAAAAATTTGATAGCATTGTAGCAAATCCTCCATATTATAACGAAAACTTTAATCAGGTGCGGATGTCGGGCACACACGAACAAAAATTAGCAACACATGAAATTAATTTAAATTTAGAACAACTTATTTCATTATCTTCAAAAATCATTGAACAAAAAGGTTATTTGACCATTGTTTTACCAATGGCGAGATATGTGGATTTAATTTGTTTATTAAGAAAATATAACTTTGAGCCAAAAAGAATTCAAATAGTTTATCCTAGAGTTAGCTCGCTACCAAAATTTTGCTTAGTAGAAGCGAGATTTAATTCTGGCTGAGGAACATACTACGAACCTAATTTATATTTACATTATGATGATCTAAATGATCATAGTTATCGTGAAGAAATTAAAAAACTTTATATTCCTATTAAGGTTAAAGGAGAATAATATGCAGAAGAAAACTTTTTACATTACAACACCGATTTATTATCCTAGTGGTAATTTACATATTGGACATTTATTAACAACAACATTAGCTTGAGTTTATAGCAACTATAAAAAACAACAAGGCTATGAAACATTATTTAGTACAGGTATTGATGAACACGGTCAAAAAATACAAAAGAAAGCAATTGAATCTAATTTAGATCCACAAACTTATGTTGACAATCAAGCAGAAAAATTCAAAGATTTATGAAAACTACTTGACATTAAATATGATGTTTTTTCTAGAACAACTAATAAACATCATGAAAAAGCCGTTGCTTTAGTATTTGACAAAATGCTTAAAAAAGGTTATATTTATAAAGCGAAGTATGAAGGATGATATTCAATATCTGATGAAGAGTTTTTAACGCCTAGCCAAGCAGTTGTTAAAGACAATAAATTTTATCACCCTGTATCAGGGCAAGAACTTCAACACGTAGAAGAAGAAAGTTACTTTTTTAATATGTCGAAGTTTACCCCATGAATAAAACAATATTTTGAAACTAGCGGCGATTTTCTAACTAATCGTTCAACTGAAAAAGAATTATTGAATAATTTTATTGATAAAGGATTGGATGATTTATCAGTTACTCGTGTTTCATTTGATTGAGGAATTAAATTGAATCAATATAATGACGAACGTTTGCATGTTATTTATGTTTGATTAGATGCTCTGTTTAGTTATTTGACGGGAATTGGTTATTTAAATGATAATGATGACCAATATAATAAATTTTGACTAAATGGAGATGAAAGGGTTCATGTCTTGGCTCGTGAAATCAGCCGCTTTCATGCAATATATTGACCAATATTTTTACACTCATTAGACCTTAAATTACCAACCAAGGAAGTAATTCATTCATGAATTATTACACCTGAAGGTAAGATGTCAAAATCTAAGGGCAATGTAGTTGACCCTATTCCATTAATTCAAACTTACGGAGCTGAAGAAATTAAATACTTCTTTAGTTCACAAGTTAATATTGATAGTGACTTTACATTTAGCTATGATTTACTAGTCAATGTTTTAAATGCCGATTTATCTAATAACTTTGGTAATTTATTGAATAGAACCGTTAAGATGGTCAACCAATCATTTGCAAACGGAACTAAATATGACAAAACTAATTTATTAGAAATAGATACAAAAATTTTAGAAGAAATTAACCAAGCTTATCAAGAATATTGCGAAGCATTAGACAATTTTAAAGCTGATAAAGCCTTGAAGCGTGCAATTGAATTTTCTAAACACTTAAATGAATATATTGATAAAAATGAACCTTGAAAATTAAAAGATAATTTATCAAGATTGAATGTTGTTTTAAACACTTTATTGCAAGGTATATACGCAATTAATTTTATGCTATCTATCGTTATGCCAAATAAATGTGCAAAGATTTTTGAATTTTTAGCACAAGAAAACATTGATGCATCTCAGTTAACTAATTTTGAAAAATTTGATAATAAGATTTTAGATGTAAAAGAAATTTTATTTCCAAGAATTAAATAATCTTTTAACAACTTGCTTGTTTGATATATAATTAGCTTGAAATAATAAACTAAATAAATATATCAAACAAAGGAGAATTACATATGTCATGTAAAACAGAATGCAACTGCAGTTGCAAAAAAATGTTAGAATGCACAACATGTTCAGTTAAAAAAGCTGAATTAGAAAAAGCTATCGCTGAAGGAAAATGCATTTGTGGCGATACATGCGCAAGCAAATGCGAATAATAAAAATCAACTAAAAATTTGTTATTTTAAACCAGAATAATTTTCTGGTTTTTTATTTTAAAATGCTAAAATTAGTATTATGAAATTTATTGATGAAGTTAATGTATATGTACAGGGCGGAAAAGGCGGCGATGGTATTATCAGTTTTAGACGTGAAGCTAACGTAGATAAAGGTGGACCAGACGGCGGCGATGGCGGTAATGGTGGTAATGTTTATTTCCAAGGTGATCCTGGGCAAAATACTCTTTTACCATTCTACTATCAAAATAAAATTATTGCTGAACCCGGAGAAAATGGTAAACCTAAAAACGCTTTTGGTGCCAATGGTAAGGATTTAATTGTTAAAGTTCCGTTGGGTACCATGGTTTATTTAGATAATAAACTTGTTGCTGATGTCATTAGTGAAGAAAAATATCTAATTGCTAGAGGTGGTAAAGGTGGTAAAGGTAATCCACGTTTTAAATCAAGCCGTAACACCGCTCCAAGAATTTGCGAAAATGGTACACAAGGCGAAAAATTTGATTTTCATCTTGTTTTAAAAGTTCTTGCTGACGTTGGGTTTGTTGGAAAACCAAGTGCTGGTAAAAGTAGTTTATTATCACAAATATCTAATGCCAAACCTAAAATTGCCGATTATGATTTTACAACCCTAGTTCCACAACTAGGTTTAGTTAAGTTTTATGAAAATAGCTTTGTAGTTGCTGATTTACCTGGATTGATTGAAAAAGCTCATGAAGGTCGGGGACTGGGTATTCAATTTTTAAAACATATTGAACGTTGCAAAGTTATTGCTCACATTATTGATTTTGGTTCTATCGAAAAAAATCCTGTTGAGGACTATCAAATTATTAATAATGAACTAAAAAATTATAATTTAAAATTAGAAAAACTTCCTCAAGTGGTTATTGCTAATAAAAATGATCTAGAAGCTTTTGAATTGCATAAAGAAGAATTTTTAAAAGTTTATCCAGATGTTAAATTGATTGATTACTCAGCTTTATTAGAAGATAATTTAGACGAAATTAAAAAGGCACTATGAAATTCTTTAGAACTAGCTAAAAAAGAATTGGTTGAAATACCAGAAGAAAAAGAAGTTGTTGTCATTACGTTAAATAAAAAACCAATTGAAATTACTAAATTAAATGCAGATACTTGAGAAATATCAGGTGATGATGTTTATGAAGTTTATGAGAAAATTCCGGTTATTTCATTAGATAACTTATGAAGGTTTAATGCTAAATTAAAAGCGCTTGGAGTTTTCGATTTAATTAAAGATAGCGGCGTAAATGATGGCGATACAATCAAAATTCGTGACTACGAATTTGTGTGAAATTCTGACGAATTTTAAAATTAATTTTTTTTTGAAATATTTTAAAAAAATTATATATAATAATTAAGCATTCGTTGTTAATGTAGTGTGGAGAAGTAGCTCAGCTTGGTAGAGCACTTGACTTGGGCTCAAGCGGTCGCAGGTTCGAATCCTGTCTTCTTCACCATTTATGGGGGGGTAGCTCACCTGGCCAGAGCGCCTGCCTTGCACGCAGGAGGTAGAGGGTTCGAGTCCCTTCCTCTCCACCATTATGGCACTGTAGCTCAGTTGGTTAGAGCGTCCGGTTCATACCCGGAAGGTCAAGAGTTCGACTCTCTTCGGTGCTACCAAATGAAAATCGGCCTAACAAGCTTTGGACCCATAGCTCAATGGTTAGAGCAACCGGCTCATAACCGGTCGGTTACAGGTTCGAGTCCTGTTGGGTCCACCAATGGGCAATTACCCAAGAGGCTGAAGGGAGCAGTCTTGAAAACTGCCAGGGGCTTCACGGCCCGCGGGGGTTCAAATCCCTCATTGCCCGCCATATATAGCGGAGTAGAGCAGTCGGCAGCTCGTTGGGCTCATAACCCAAAGGTCATTGGTTCGAATCCAATCTCCGCAACCACGGTCCAGTGGTAAAGTGGTTTAATACGCTTCCCTGTCACGGAAGAGATCGCGGGTTCAATTCCCGTCTGGACCGCCATGGCTCTGTAGCTCAGTTGGTAGAGCAACGGACTGAAGCTCCGTGTGTCGCTGGTTCGATTCCTGCCGGAGCCACCATTTCAGAAATGACTAACACCTTAGGGTGTTTTTTTATCTTATTTTTAGCATAAAATATATAAAAAACGACTGGCTTTTAATAAAATAAAGTATAATTTACGCATTATGGAAATAGCAATTCAAATTTTCGGGATACTAGGCGCCCTAACAACAATAAGCTTAGGTTTCCCTCAATTATTAAGATTGAGAAAAACTAAAGACACAGGAAAAGTAAACTTCGTTTCATTTTGAATTTTCTTTGCTGGTATTTTAGCTTGATTGGTATTTGGAGTATTTAATTCAAATGAAAGCGGATGATATGTTTTTATTGCTAACTTTATTTGTATAGCTGTATATTCATTCACTATGTTTTATTTATACTACTATTACAAGGATAAAAAGAAAGGTCAATTAAGAAACGCAGTGATCGGAATTGTAATAGGTGATTTATTTGCCTTAGCATTGTTTGGTGTATTTGCAGTTACTGTATATCAAAAAATTCACACTGGTAAATTTTATCCTGAACAAGGCGGATTAATTCCAACATTTAATGGTCAAGCTTCATTAGCAGTTGGTTTAATTGTTCCTGCATTTACAACATTGGCATTTATGCCTCAATTGATTATTTCTTTAAAGAAAAAGAATTTCAAAGGTTTAACCCCATGAATGCCATTACTTTTCTTAATTAACAATACATGATGAATTACTTTCTTCGTATTAAATATTGTTAATGCTCAAAGAACTCAAGATGTTAAACTTTTAGCTGGTATGCCAAGCTTTATCGGTGGATTAGTATGACAAATAATTTCAACTATTGTTTATACTATTCAGTTTGGTTTTATTCTTAACTCTGAATTAAAAGAAAAGAAAATGCAAAAAAGAAATGAACATAATCCTAGTTCATTAAATACAACAACATTAAATTAATTTTATAAGTAATACTAAAATCATGTCCATAGTGACATGATTTTTTATTCAAATAATGAAGCTGCAGCTTTTATAAAAGCGCGATCTAGGCCGGACGCACCCAGCTTAATTCCTCCATAATATCTAACAATAAAAATTGCTTTATTTTCACATTTTTTAATTTCTAAGATATTATAAATTTTTCTTCCTCCGCATGGTTCACCATCATTATTAAAACCACCGCTAATTTTGTTATTTTCTTTTAATAAATAAGCGTATACAATATGAGCTGATTTTTTATGTTCAACTTTTAAATTATTAAAAATTACTTTGATATCTTCTTTATTTTTAATATCAAAAATATAAGGCACAAATTTAGATTTTTTTATTTCTATAATTTTCATATATTTTATTATAAATGATTATTTTGTTATAATTTAGCTTATGCTAAAACTTACTGTAAAATATGCTGAACGTATTGATAAATACATTGCAAATAATAGTGAAATTACAAGAAACGATATTCAAACATTAATTGATGAAGGAGCAGTTTTTGTTAATGGTGTAAAAATCAATAAAAATAAATATATAGTTAAAGAAAATGACGAAATTGAAGTTATTAAATTGTTAGATAAACAAACTAGTGTAGAAAGTCAAAATATTCCATTAGATATTATTTATGAATGTGATGATTATTTAATTATTAATAAACCGTCAGGCATGGTTGTACATCCTGCTCCTGGTCATCATGAAAATACTTTAGTTAATGCCTTAATGTATCACTTTAAAAATAATTTAAGTAATGTTAATGGTTTATTAAGATTGGGTATTGTGCATAGAATTGATAAAGATACTAGTGGATTATTATTAGTTGCTAAAAATAATAAAGCTCATAATTATTTTGCTTCTTTATTAAAACAACACGAAATTAAAAGAACTTATTATGCGATTTGCGATAATAAAATTCCAAACAAAATTTTACATTTAGACTTGCCAATTGGACGTGATTCGAAAAACCGTCAAAAGTTTGCGGTTACTGAACAAAATTCAAAAAATGCTTACACAATAGTTGAAGTTTTAAAATACCTAGAAATTAATGGCAAAGACAAAACACTTGTTAAATGTAATTTAAAAACAGGTAGAACTCACCAAATTAGAGTGCATTTAAATTATATTAAGCACCCAGTGTATGGTGATCCAATTTACAATAAAACAGTTGATGACTTTAATCAAAGACTACATGCTAAGGAAATGGAATTCATTGACTTACATGGCAATAAAATGCATTTTGAAGCACCATTGCCTCAAATTATGGAACAAGAAATTCAACTGGAAAAAACAAATAATTAATATTATTAATTACTTTAAAATATAATTTATATATTAAATAATAAAACGGAGGTGAATATGTATTCAATCGACTTATCAAAATATAATTCGGCAGAAGAATTATTTAATGAAAATAAGAAAAAATACTTAATTTGATGAATATTGTTTACGGCATTTTTAGGCTTAATTTTATTCATTCAATATGCAGCTATTATTGAACAATTAGTGAATAAAGATAATTATATTAATGGCTATCAATCAGAAATTGCAAAAGAAAACTTGAAAATTACAGCTTATTCAGTTTATAACAACGTAATAATTGGCTTTACTGCATGAGTTGCTATATTCTCAGCTATATACATATGACATATTTTTTCATTTGTAAAAGCGTATAACAAAAAAGATTATTCTCAATATTCTTTTGTTTTGACCGGAATCTTTTTATTTGCTATTATTTTTCAAGTATTAACATTAGTTTTTTCAGGTGCTTCATATTTCAAATTTTCACATTGAGATATAAGCAAAATATTAAAAAGCATATCAACATTAATATATATTATTGTTTATTTTGCAGTGTTTATTCAATGCAATAAAACAATCAAGATATTTAGAGCGTTGAAAATTGACTTGATGCAAAGAAATATTCAAAACGATCCATACTATCAAATGTTTCAAAACATTATGGGTGGAAACTTTTCACAGATGAAACAAAGTGAAGAACAAATCAAAAAATCATTCAATTCAACATCAGATATTCAAAACGCAGAATTCAATTCTGCAATGTTAGCTAAAGAATTGCCAAGTAAAAGTGAATATCGTTCAAAACTTGAATTATTAGATCATGAACAATTAATTACAATGGCAGAAAAATTAAATATTTTTGGATCTAGAGATTTAACTAAAGAGCAGTTAGTAGATAAAATTGCTTCAATTTTTGAAGAAAGAACAATTCAAAAAGAAGTTAAAGAAGATAAAAAAGAAGATGATGGTGAAAAAAATGATTAATTTTTCAGAACAAGCACAAGCTAGTGTTAATAAAAGTTCTAATCAGTACCTTATTTGATCATTATTGGGAATTGCGTTTATTGTAATTTCACTATACATGAGTATTAGATTTATTATTAACTTTAGAAGAAGTATTAAAAAAACCAAAGAATTATTAGCTAATGATTTAAAAATTAAATATGTTCAAGGTTTTAATTTAAAAGGCAATGCAACAACAAATTACATTTTAACTAATATTTTTTATGTTTCAATTGCTATTATGGCGGCAATTTTATTAGCTAAAGTAATGAAAAACCCTGATACAAAACTTAGTTATGAAGCATTTTTTATCGCTATTCTAGGATTTTCTGTGTCTTCGATGATTATTAGTAACATTTTAGTTTTAGTTATTTATTTAAAATCATTTAATCAAATACAGTATAAAAACAGCAATAAAAATCTTTCTATTGCTTTAAATCAATTAAAAGAAGAAGAAAAATATAATTCAGAATATCCGGCTGAAATAAAATTAGATATTAAAAAAATGGAAGAAAATAATCCTTTAGCACCTCGTGTATTAGCTAATTTCGTTTCTTTTTATAATAAAATGGAATCTAAAACACTAACGAAAAGATATAAAGAATATTTAAATCAATTATTTAAAATTAAATTCTTTTTAGAATCATTAAATGTTATTGAAGAGCAAAAAGAAGAAGAAGCTAAAATTTTAGACATGGTATCACAATCAAATTCTGATAAAGAACTGAATAAAGTTGAAAAAGAAATTGCTTGAATGAATAAAATGGATCAAAAAGTTAAAATTATCAAAGAAACTGATGATATGCCAAAAATGAGCAAAAAAGAGTTTAATAAAAAATATGAAGAATATTTATACACAGTAAGGTCACAGGACCCTATGTATCAACAAGTTCAAAAAAATGCGTGATTAACTTATCGTGATGGCGACATTGAAGATTTATTTTATAATCCAACCTCACTTGTTATTTACACATTAGATAATGGAACGACTGTTTTAGAAAAAGAAATATCTGAATTTTTAAAAGAATATAAAAATATTTTAAAAAGTAAATTTTTACAAACTTTATAATGAAAACTCCGTTACGGAGTTTTTTTAATTTATAATATGAATTATTAGGAGATAAAATGAAAAGAGTTTCTAAATTATTATTAATGTCAGCGCCAACATTTATCATAATGCCAGTTGCGACTATTTCATGTGCGCCTTTGAATTCATTGAAATACAAAGCATTTAATGTTATTAAGACAACATTAATAAATTTAATTGGAGATGTAAATAAATATTTTGAAGAAAATAATGATCCTGATATTAAACAATTATTAAACGAATTAGAGCAAACATTAGATGAAATGAAGAAAACAGAAATTAATGAATCTAATCCACCAGAAAAATATATCAGTACATTGGATGCTAAAATTAATGATTTCATCAATCGCTTTATAAAAATAAAAGAAGATAAAATTAACTTAATTGTTACATATTTTGAAAAATTATCAGACGGTTATCAATATATTAAAGATGAACTATCAGAACCAAAATATATTAAAATAGCTAAAGAATTGCATAAAAATCTAAAAGAACAAATTGCTCCGACGATTGAGATGCCAAAAACTGAAATAAATGAAAAAATCGTAAAAATCGAAAAAATAATAAACGATGCGAAGAGCGAAAAAGAAAAATTAGATAATAAAGAAATACAAATTTAATAAGAATTTTTTATATATCATTTCTTAAATTTTTAATGGAATGATATATATTTTTTTAACCAAAATAAAAAAATAAAAAAAATTAAAAACACCGGCTTAGTTGTTGTATAATATACTAAGTATTTTAATAATTGCAAAATACCAAACATTAATATAAATTTTAGAAAGGAAATTACTATGCCTACAGTTGCACAATTAGTTAAACAAGGCCGTAAAGATAAAACATCAAAATCTAAAGCTCCTGCTTTAGGTAAAATGTACAACTCTTTACAAAAAAAAGAAATTGCTATACCTGCACCTTTTAAACGTGGTGTATGTACTCGTGTGGCAACAATGACACCTAAAAAACCTAACTCAGCTATTCGTAAATATGCTCGTGTTAGATTATCAAATACACAAGAAGTTACAGCTTACATTCCTGGAGAAGGACACAACCTACAAGAACACTCAGTTGTTTTAATTCGTGGTGGTAAAGTTAAAGACTTACCAGGGGTTAGATACACAATCGTTCGTGGTACACAAGATGCTGCCGGTGTTGATGGAAGAAAACAAGGTCGTTCAGTTTACGGAACAAAAAGACCAAAAAGTAATTAATTAAAGAAAGTTAAGAAAGGAAAAATATGTCAAGAAAACATAAAGCACCCGTTAGAGACGTTTTAGCAGATCCAGTTTTTAACTCAAAAATTATTACAAAATTAATCAACACAATTATGTTAGACGGTAAAAAATCTATCGCTGAAAACATCTTATATAACGCATTCGAAATCATTAAAAGCAAAACAGGAAAAGAAGCTATCGAAGTATTTAATGTTGCTTTAGAAAACATTAGCCCACAATTAGAAGTTAGATCAAGAAGAGTTGGTGGATCAAACTACCAAGTTCCTTGTGAAGTTAGTGCTAAAAGAAAACAAACTTTAGCATTAAGATGATTAATTCAATATGCAAGATTAAGAAACGACAAAACCATGGAAGAAAAATTAGCAAATGAAATTATTGATGCTTCAAACAAAATGGGTGGAGCAATCAAAAAACGTGAAGATACCCACAAAATGGCTGAATCTAACAAAGCATTTGCTCACTTTAGATGATAATAGGATATTTCTATGGCAAGAGAATATAAATTAGAAGATTACCGTAATATCGGTATTATGGCGCATATTGATGCTGGTAAAACTACTACAACAGAAAGAGTTTTATTCCACACTGGAAAAATCCACAAAATTGGTGAAACACACGAAGGTGCTTCACAAATGGACTGAATGGTTCAAGAACAAGAACGTGGTATTACCATTACTTCTGCTGCTACAACAGCTTACTGAAGAGGTAAAAGATTAAACATTATCGATACTCCAGGACACGTTGACTTTACAATCGAAGTTGAACGTTCACTTAGAGTATTAGATGGTGCTGTTGCTGTTTTAGATGCTCAATCAGGTGTTGAACCTCAAACAGAAACAGTTTGAAGACAAGCAACAAACTACAGAGTTCCAAGAATTGTTTACGTTAACAAAATGGACAAAATGGGAGCTAACTTTAAAGCTTCAGTTGAGTCACTTAAAAAATTATTAGGTGCAAATGCACACGCTATTCAATTAAACATTGGTGAAGAAGCTCAATTTAAAGGTATTATTGACCTAGTTGAAATGAAAGCTTTTGAATACGATGGAGAAGCTGCAGAAAATGCAAAAGAAATTGAAATTCCAGCTCATTTAAAAGACGAAGCTACTTTAATGAGAGCTTCATTAGCTGAATCTCTAGCAGATTTTGATGAAGAAATCATGGAATTATTATTGGCAGAGCAACAAGTAAGTGCTGAAAAAATGAAAGAAGCTATTCGTAAAGCTACACTAACAGCTCAATATTTCCCAGTTGTTTGTGGAACATCATTTAAAAACAAAGGTGTTAAATTAATGCTTGACGCTGTTGTTGATTATCTACCAAGTCCATTGGACATTCCAGATATGAAAGCATACAAAGGTGAAGAAGAAATTACTATCCCTGCATCTGATGATGAATTCTTCTCATCACTAGCATTCAAAGTTATGAATGACCCATTTGTTGGAAACTTAACATTCTTCAGAGTTTACTCAGGTGTTATTACCAAAGGTTCTTACGTATTTAACTCAACAAAAGGTGAAAAAGAAAGATTAAGCCGTATTTTATTAATGCACGCTAACTCAAGAACTGATATTGAAGAAGTTAGAACAGGTGATATTGCTGCTGCAGTTGGACTTAAATTCACAACAACAGGTGATACATTAATAGATGAAAAACACAAAGAGATTGTTTTAGAAAACATGAACTTCCCAGAACCAGTTATTTCACAAGCTATTGAACCAAAAACTAAAGATGCTTCAGAAAAACTTTCATTAGCTTTACAAAGATTAGCTGCTGAAGACCCTACATTTAAATACTACACAGACGAAGAAACTGGTCAAACAATTATCGCTGGTATGGGTGAGCTTCACTTAGATATTATCGTTGATAGATTAAAACGTGAATTTAAAGTTGAAGTTACTGTTGGGGCTCCTCAAGTTTCATACCGTGAAACTATTACCAAATCAGCTGAAGTTGAAGGTATTCACAAGAAACAATCTGGTGGTAAAGGTCAATATGGTCACGTATGAATTAAATACGAACCAAATCCAGATGGCGGTTTTGAATTTATTGACAAAATCGTTGGTGGTAAAATTCCTAAAGAATACATCAAATCAATTGAAAAAGGTTTACGTGAAAAAATGGACATTGGTATTCTTGCTGGATACCCTATGATTGACATTAAAGCTACCTTATTTGATGGTTCATACCATGAAGTCGATTCATCTGAATTAGCATATAAAATTGCTGCTTCTAAATCATTGACAAAAGGTCGTGAACAATTAGGTACAGTTCTATTAGAACCAATTATGGACGTTGCAGTCGTTGTTCCTGAAGATTTCTTCGGTGACGTTATGGGAGATATCTCAAGACGTCGTGGACAAGTTCGTGATAACGAAACAAGAAATGATGGAGCACACGTTATTAAAGCTTATATTCCATTGTCAGAAATGTTTGGATATGCAACTCAATTAAGATCTATGACCACAGGTCGTGGAACATACCAAATGTGATTCGATCACTATGAAAAATTACCACGTAACTTAGCTGATGAAATCATCAAAAAACGTGGTGGTAAAGTTTCAGTTGACGAAGACTAATAATAACTTAAAAATATGTAAGGCAAAACCTTACATATTTTTTTAAATTTAAAATCATAAAAGCAACGAATTGTTGCTTTTATGATTTTCTTTTGATAACGCCTTTTCAAACTAGATAACCAATTAAAAGTAAAGGTATTAAAAATACTATTGCGAAGATTACAAAATAACTTATTATTCAAGATTTATTTTCTTTTCTTCTGTCGTTTTTAACTGAATTTACAATTTCTATTACATTTGAACCTAGGTTATATTTAACTTCGTTAATTCTTCTTAAAAAATGTATTTGCGAAAAAATAAATAAAACTGTTATAGCACCAATTATAGCACCACCAATTATTAATAGAACAGTTACATTTTTAAAGGCACTTTCCATTATCTTTTCTAAATTAATAGAAATATTTATGCCTGATGCCTTTTCTATTTTAATTTCACCAGCTTTTCATAGACCATAAACAATTAAATTGAACAATCCATAGTATGTAATAAAGAAAACAAATAGTCAAATTCATCTTAGCTTATTTAAAACTAATGAACGATATGTTTCATATAAATGAAGTCCAACATTGGCATCGACTCTGTTTTTTTCATCTTTTAAAGATCTGCTAACTACTTTTATAGCATTCAATTTTATTGCGTATACGATGAATACAATCAATGAAAGAATTAATATCCCCCCTGATAAAATGTAATATCCTATACCATCTTTTTTATTTTCTGATTTTGCCGTAATTAAGAAATAGGTTAAAAGTACTCCAATGATTGATGCAATTAATACTGTGAATCAAACTAGAGAAGAAAATAATTTTGCGTTATATTCCCTCTTGAATATTTTCCTAATTGTCGCTCTTTTTTCTGGTGAAATTTCAACTTCATCGTCAAAAGTTAATTTCGGCGAATTTGTAACATTTGTTAATTCACTGTTTTCAGTTTGGTTTTTCTTTTTAAATAAATTGAACATAATTAATAATATACACCATTACTATTGTTTGCGTTTTGTGCAAGTTGATTTACTTGTAGGTTTCATAAAATATCTTGACTAACTGCTTTAGTTTTTGAAGATCCTACTAATGCTAAAATTACGCCAATAAATGTTAATATTGGAATAATAAAACCAAATCCTATCAATACATTTGCAGCGCTTAAATTTGAAGTTGCTGATTTCGCTAGTGCTTGAGTGTCTAAAGATAAAATTGGTATTGAAGAAATTTTTCTATTTATTTCTTTTAAACCTGAAATTGAAATCATTAATACTATTGGTAGTACAAATCCCATAATTAAAATAGATACACTTAATAATAGTAATAATCCTAAATAAATTTTAACTTCCATTTTTAGTGCGTTAAATGTTTCTTTAAAGTCGTTGAAACTACTTGATTTTGCAAAGATTTGTATTAGATAAAAAATTGAGTGTTTTGTATCTGATTTATTTCCAAATCTAAATTGATATAAAAGAACAACTGCTATTCATAAAGCAATAAATATTGCTGGAATAATAAAAAATATGATTGCTTTACGTTTAGTTGATGTTGCCTTAGATTCTAATGATCTTGCTAATGCGCTAAAATTATGCATTTATATTTTCCTTTCTAAATGTTTTTATATATTATATATAAAAGTATACAATGAAATAAATCTAAATATATAAATTCGCTTTAAATTAAGCTATTTTTTCATTAAAATTCTCAAGTTTATAAATTAGTTATGCTTTTTGTAAATTTATTATAATTTTAATCATGAAAACAAATAGAAATAATACAAAAAATTGCACACATAAAAAGATTGATTTTTTTCCGTTTATCTGCGATGATAAACTAAGATTAATGTCATTTTGAATGGGATTTTCAATGTTGATTTTGTGAGCAATTACATTTATTGCGTCTTGAATATCAGATTCTAATATGATTTGAAATGGAATAGCTAAATTATCAAAAGAAACTAAAGAAAACCTAATAAAAGCTAATGTTTATCCTTCTATATCAGGAGCCTTTTTACAAGTTAGATTTACATTTACATACATTAGCAATATTTGGATAGGAATAGCATTATTACTGTATGGTATTTTTCCTAAATATTTATGATCAAAAAGATTTTTATTTCTTTCTATAGTTTATATAACAATAACTTTCATTGGATTTTGAGGAGTTATTATTCCTTTTATATTTATAAATCCAGAGTTTTGATATCAAATACCGCTTAGCTGAAAAATATTAACCGTACCTGTACACTTTATTAACCCAGTGATTGCATTTGTGGCAATTATTCTGTTGAGAAAACGCATGGTAGTATCTAAAAAAACAATGAACCTTTCATTTTTAATGGTTTTAGGATATTATATTTTTACAATGTTAATTTTCTTTATTGGCGTAAAAGATGTTGATGTGTTTTTAAGTGATATAAAAATTAAAAACAGTGTTGGCCTTGATATATATTCGAAAATGCAGGTTTCAATTTATCCATTTTTAAATTTTAGAACACCGTTTGGATATGAAGGAAACAATTTATTTATTAAAATTATTTTAAATTTAATAATTCCAATTGGTGGAATAGCAATTTCATTTGCAGTTAGTTACTTTTGACAAAAAGTGCTTAAAATTAAGCTGTATGATAAAAAAATATTAAACGATAAAAACTTTCTTGAAGACAATATTTTGTTATTTAAAAAATAAAAGTGAGTGTTAATAAAGTCACTCACTTTTATTGCTACTCTTGATTGTTGGTTGTCTGAAAATCTCTGTTAAAGTTTGCAAAAGCATTTTGTTTTATAAATGGGTTATTTGCTTGAACATTTTGTGGCTCTTCATCTTTTCTGTTTTTGTGAATGAAAACACATAAAGAAATAAATGTTAATATAAATAGCCCTGGTATTAATAAACCAATTATTGCAATAACTCTTGCAACTTTATTGCGTTCATATGCTCTATCAATACTTAAAACAGTCATAATTAATGCTAATAAACCAAATAATGCTGTTAGGCTTAGTGAAGATCCTAAACCGATAACAAGTGGCAACGCTTCTTTGATAGATTGTTCAAATTGCTCTCTGTCATCAAATTTAAGCTCACGTTTTCAAGTCAAATATCCCAATACTGCAGTTGCTATTAATGATAAAATTGCTAATATCATAAAAGCTATGGCAAAACTTGCTGCAATTTTTATTCTTTTTCTTTGCATAATATTCCTTTAAAATTATTATATTGCTTTAATTATAAGTAATATTTCTTTACATAAAATCAAATTTAGTAAAATTAATTATAAATTATATTAACAATATAAGAGGTGCAATTATGGAAGCGTTTAATTTAGAAAAATATTTAAAAATCCAAAGTGAAAAAATTATTGAACGCATCAAGTTATTTAATAATCGTTTATATTTAGAATTTGGTGGCAAATTATTTGATGATTATCATGCAATGAGGGTTTTACCAGGTTATCATCAAAATACTAAGCTAGATTTACTTTTAAAATTAAAAGATAAATTAGAAATTATTATTGCCATTTCATCAAAAGATATTTTAAAAAATAAAATGCGTAGTGACATTGGTATTAGTTATGACAAAGATGTATTGAGATTAATCGATACATTGCGTGATTATGGCTTTTTAGTTAATAATGTTGTTATTACTCAATATAAATCAACAGCAACTATTGATAGATTTAAAGAAAAATTAGAAAAATTAGGCATTAATGTTGCCTTGCACTATCCAATTGATAATTACCCCAATGATCCTGATAAAATCATTTCTAAAGAAGGCTTTTATAAAAATGACTATATAAAAGTATCTAAAGAATTAATAGTTATAACTGCTCCTGGACCAGGCTCTGGAAAATTAGCGGTAGCTCTAAGTCAAATATATCACGAAAGTTTGCAAAATATATATTCAGGTTATGCAAAATTTGAAACATTCCCAATATGAAATTTATCAATTGAAGATCCAATAAATTTGGCATATGAAGCAGCAACGGTGGACTTAGATGATAAGAATTTACCTGATTATTTTTATTGAAAAAAATTCAATCAAATCGCTACTAACTACAATAGAGACCTAGAGGCATTTCCAATTTTAAAATCGCTATTAGATAAAATCTATAATAAAGAAATTTATTCATCGCCTACGGAAATGGGCGTCAATATGGTTGGCTTTTGTTTTAATAATATTGAAAAGTGTCATGAAGCATCTAAAAAAGAAATTATTAGAAGATATTACAAAGCTATGGTTGATTTTAAAAGAAGCAATGCTCATTATTCAAATATCACGAAATTAGAAGCAATAATTAAAAACAATAAAATTGACTTTTCAATTTTACCCTGCATAGCTAAAGCTAAAGAAATTGCTAATAAAACTAATTTACCAGCTACTGCAATTTATTTAAAAGACAATACTGTTATTTATGGAAAAACAACAAAATTAATGGGTTCAAATTCTTCAGCATTACTAAATGCTTTGAAATATATAGCAAATATTGAAGATTCAATTGATTTAATTGACCAAGAAGTAATTAAATCAATTCAAGAACTAAAAATCAATATTTTAAAAAATAAGAATCCCCGTTTACATATCGATGAAATTTTAATTGCTTTAACAATGAGTGCTAAAAATAATGAAAATGCAAAAAAAGCTTTGCTATTAATTGATAAATTAAAGGGTTGCGACGTTCATTCGACGGTAATTTTATCTAAAATTGATGAAGAAACTTTTGCAAAAATAGGTTTAAACTTAACTGAAGAGCCAATTTATGAAGATAATAAATTTTTCCACAAATAATTAAAAATAACTTATATCTATGATATAATAAGCACGCAATATATGAAGACAGTAACGGCGTAAGCTTAATAAGGTTACCAAGTATGTTTACTTATTTAGGATATTGCGTAAATTATATAGGAGGAAAAAAATGAGTGCTTTAAGAGATGCTAAAGTTTTAGTAGTTGATGAAATCGTTAAAAACTTAAACGAATCAAAAGCTCTATTTGTTGTAAATTACAAAACTCTAGACGTTGCTTCATTACAAACAGTTCGTAATGAATTAGCAAAATCAGGCGTTTTATTAAAAGTTTACAAAAACAGATTAGTTAAACAAGCTTTATCTCAATTAGGTAAAGAAGAATTAAATGCAAGTCTATTAGGACAAAACATTTATGCATTCGCTAAAGAAGATGATTTAACTTCGCTAAAAACTTTAGTTAAATTTAAAAAACAATTCCCAGCATTAGAACTAGTTGCTGGTATCTACGAAAACAAAGTAGTTGATGCTAAAGCATTAGACGAAATATCAAAACTTCCTTCATACGAAGAATCATTGATGATTCTTGGAAACTCATTATTATCACCAATCAGAAATTTAGCAATTGGTTTAAATGAGTTAGTTAAACAAGGAAAAGTATCTGAATAATAAAAAATAAAGGAGAAAATATTATGGCAAAATTAACAAAAGAAGAATTTGTTTCAGCATTAAAAGAAATGAACATTAAAGAAGTTATGGAATTAGTAGAAGGATTAAAAGAAGAATTCGGTATTGATCCTACTGCTGTTGTAGCTGCTGCTGCTCCAGCTGCTGCTGAAGCTGCTGAAGAAAAATCAGTATTCAACGTTACATTAAAATCAGACGGTGGAAACAAACTAAATGTTATTAAAGTTGTTAAAGACTTATTAGGTTTAGGATTAATGGATGCTAAAAAATTAGTTGAATCAGCTCCTGCAGTTCTAAAAGAAAATGCTAAAAAAGAAGAAGCTGAAGCTATTAAAGCTAAATTAGCTGAAGTTGGCGCAGAAGTTACTTTAGACTAATACAATCTTTGCAAAACGGGCTTTTATAGCCTTTTTTGCTTTTATTTATAATATGTGTGCATACGCGTATATAAATAGCACAAAAAAATATTGATATATTAAAAAAAATAAAATTTTAAAAATTACAAATGAGGTAAGATATGCTAAATAAATCTAAATATGAACTTAGAAAATTTGGACCGATTACTGAAAGAAGAGACTATTCAATAAGTCAAAAGAAGTTTGATACTCCTGACTTTTTAGAAATGCAAAGAGATTCAGTTGAAAAATTCATTAAACACGGGATTGAAGAAGAACTAAGAAACATATATCCAATCGAAGCTAACGGAAAAGTTAGAATAGAATATATTCATAATTCTGCGCACTTTGAACATCCTAAAAAATCTGAATTTGAATGCATTAAAGAAGCAAAACAAAAGGGGTCATCATATCAAGGAAAATTAAAAGCAAGATTAAGACAAATTAACATCGAAACTGGTGAAGTTGAAGATGCTGAAGTTGTTTTTGCCGAAATTCCTATTATGACTTATGGTGGTTCATTTATCATTAACGGATCAGAAAAAGTTATAGTTTCACAACTAATTCGTTCAACCGGGGCTTATTTTGGTTTAGGTGTTAGAAACAAAAATGCTAACGACCTATTTAACAAAGTTGAAATCATTCCACAATTAGGTTCATGAGTTGAAATTTATCACAAGGTAACTTCATCAAACCCTGATACGGTAAAAATTCATATCGACAAAAATAAATCATTTTTACTAACTGTGTTTTTAAAAGCATTAGGTTTTACTGAACAAGGTATTAAATCAATGTTCGGTTCAATTGATGTTTTAGAAGAAACATTTAGAAAAGATAAAATTGTAGGACCAGATTCAGAAGCTGTTACTAGAGAAGCTCAACAAGCTATCTATCGTTTAATTAGAAAAGGTGATCGTATGACAGCTGAATCAGCTCGTAATTTGATTCCTTCAACTTTATTTAACGAAAAAAGATATAACTTAACTGAAACAGGTCGTTTCACATTAAATCGTAAACTAAATGTTATCGAGAGAATCGCTAACTCATTTTTAGCTGAAAATATTTTTTCACAAGATGGTGAATTATTATATTCAAAAGGTGAGTATATTACATGAGAAATGGCTCGTAAAATTCATGAAGAGTTTAAACAAGGCGTTATCCCTATGTGAAGATTACCAGATGTTGAAGCTGACGTTTATGGCTTACAATTAGAAGAACAAGGTAATGAATCTTTATATGATCGTTTATCTGTTCCAAGAGTTTGAATTTATCCTACAGAAAATGATAAAAACCGTGATAATAAAGTACTAGTTTTAGGAAATGATCCTACCTCAACCGAAAACTTTTTATTAATTCCAGATTTAATTGCAACAATTTCATATTACTTTAATTTATTATCAAAAGTCGGAGTTGATGATGACCCTGATTCGCTAATAAATAAAAGAATTGTTACAATTGGAGAATTATTACAAAATCAATTCAGAGTTGGATTGATTAAATTAGAAAAAAACACAAAAGAAAGAATTTCAACAAAAGATATTGATAAAATTACACCTAAAAACGTAACAAATAACAAACCAATCTTTAATCAATTTAAATCTTTCTTTAATACATCTAAATTATCTCAATTTATGGATCAATGTAATCCATTGGCAGAAATGTCAAACAAACGTAGAATTACATCGTTAGGGCCTAGAGGTCTTAACCGTGATACTGCTCAATTTGAGGTTCGTGACGTTCACCCAACTCATTTTGGACGTATTTGTCCAATCGAAACACCTGAAGGTCCAAACATCGGGCTTATTCTTAACTTAGCATCGTTTGCTCAAATTGATAAATATGGATTTATTCAATCTCCATATTTTAGAGTTAAAGATAAGGTTGTTGATTTTTCAAAACCTATTTATTTAACAGCGATTGAAGAAGCAGGATATACTTTCGCTCAGTCAACATTACATATTCACAATAACAAAATAATTGATGAAAAAGTAATGGTAAGACGCGACAATGAATATATCGAGGTTAACGCTGAAGAAGTTGACTTTGTTGGTGTATCTAACCGTCAAATGACATCTATTGCCGCTTCAGCAATTCCATTTTTAGAAAATGACGATGCTAACCGTGCACTTATGGGTTCTAACATGCAACGTCAAGCTGTTCCAGTTTTATTCCCAGAAGCTCCATTGGTGGCGACTGGTGTTGAAGCTGACATTGCTAGATATTCATCAAGTAACATTAGAGCGTCACGTGACGGTGTTGTAAATTATGTTGATGCCGAAGTTGTTAAAATTACTCCAACAGGCGCAACAAAGAGTGATATTTACAATTTACGTACATTTGAAAAATCTAACCAAGGTACTTTAATTCACCAAGTTCCAATTGTTAAAGTTGGTCAAGAAATTAAAGCTGGTGATTTATTAGTTGATGGCCCATCAATGAAAGATGGGGAAATGGCATTAGGTAAAAACGTGTTAGTCGGATTTACCACATGACATGGATATAACTACGAAGATGCTGTTGTTCTATCTGAAAGATTAGTAAAAGATGATGTTTATACTTCTATTCACATCGAAGAACAAACTATTCAATTTAGACATTCAAAAGCTGGAGAAGACATTTTAACGACCGATATTCCTAACGTATCAAATGCGTCAAAACGTTTCTTAGATGATAATGGTATTGTTAGAGTTGGATCGGAAGTTAGTGCTGGTGACATTTTAGTTGGTAGAACATCACCAAAAGGTGAAGAAAACCCAACACCTGAAGAAAAATTAATGGGTGCTATCTTCGGTCAAAAAACTGCTTCAAGAAAAGATACTTCTTTAAAAGTAAAACACGGACATAATGGTACTGTTGTTGCTGTTGAAGTTCTTTCTCGTGAACAAGGCGATCAATTAGAAGACGGTATTGAAAAAATCGTTAAAGTGTCAATTGCACAAAAACGTAAAATTAAAGTCGGCGATAAAATGGCTGGACGTCATGGTAACAAAGGGGTTGTTTCAATCGTTTTACCAGTAGAGGAAATGCCATATTTAGAAGATGGCACACCACTTGATATTGTTTTAAACCCACAAGGTGTTCCATCACGTATGAACATTGGACAAGTTTTAGAATTACACCTAGGTTTAGCAGCTAAATCATTAAAAACTAAATTTGTTACACCAATTTTTGATGGTATAACACACAACCAAATTAAAGAGATTTTAGAAGAAGCAGACTTAAATACTACTGGTAAAACAGTAATATACAACGGTCAAACTGGAGAACCATTTGATAATCCTATTTCTGTTGGTGTTATGTACTATCTAAAACTTTACCACATGGTTGATGACAAAATGCACGCTCGTTCAGTAGGTCCATATTCATTAATCACTCAACAACCACTTGGAGGTAAATCTCAAAATGGTGGTCAAAGATTTGGGGAAATGGAAACATGAGCTATTGAATCTTATGGTGCATCAAATGTTTTACAAGAATTATTAACATATAAATCAGATAACATTGTAGGGCGTAATCAACTATATAACGCACTTGCTCGCAAGACTAAATTACCAAAACCAGGTATGCCAGAATCATTTAACGTTTTAGCATACGAATTACGTGGATTAGGTATTAAATTAGAAGCTCACGAAAAAAATGGCGATGAAGCAGATTACGATAGTGAAAGAGTTGATACTAAATACTATCAAGAATTTGAAGGGGGAGCAGAATAATGAAAAAGAATTCAAAATACGACTCACTAGATGAAGAAAGAATATCAAAAATATCATTAGCATTAGCTACTCCACAAGATGTTGAAAGCTGATCACATGGTGAGGTTACAAAACCTGAAACTATCAACTATAAAAGTTACAAACCAGAACGTGGCGGTTTATTTGATGAAATTATTTTTGGTCCAATGATTGATTATCGTTGTCCAGTTTGTGGATTCAAATACAAAAAAATAAATGAGGGAAGTTACTGTACAAGAACAGAATTATGTAAACAAGAACATGTTCAAATTCTTCCTAAAATAGCCCGTAGAAATCATATGGGTCATATTAAATTAAATAGTCCAGTAGTTCACTTTTGATATTTCAAAGTTGACCACTCAATTATTTTCAAATTATTAGGTTTAAGAACCTCATTACACGCAAGCGATACTGTTAAGCGTGAGGAATTAGAAAATCTAATTTATTACAAAAACCACATTGTTTTAGAAAGTGGCGGTTTAAAATCTTTACCAAAAAACCAAATTATCGAAATAAATGCTGCTGCTATCATTTACAAAGCTGCATTAGAAGAGTTATTAGAACGTTTCGAACCAGAAACTGAAGAATATGATGATATTAAAGAAACATTAGATTCGTTAGTTGAAAAAGCAACATCTAAAATTGGCCAAGAGTATGGTATTGACTTTTATGAATTAAATGAAGTTATAGAACACTATTCAGATGCCAAAATTGGTACTGGAGCATTAGCTATTGAATATTTATTAAAAAATCTAGATTTACAAAAAGAAAAACAATTTGTAACTGACGAAATTAATAAATTAAACAATGAAGAAATTTTAAACCCAGATAAGTTCGCTTCAACTGCACGTCAAACTCGTGAAAAACTATATAAACGTTTACAAGTAATTAACGCTTTTATTGAATCTAAACAAGATCCAACAAGTATGTTAATTTACAACTTACCAGTTATTCCTGCAGATTTACGTCCTTTGATTCAATTGGATGGTGGACGTCATTCAACTTCTGATATTAATGAACTTTACCGTAGAGTTATTATTAGAAATAATCGTCTACAACAATGACAAGATAAGGATGCTCCTACATTAGTTATTCAAAACGAACTTAGAATGATTCAAGAAGCTGTTGATGCTTTAATTGATAACCAAAGAAGATCACCAAATCCTGTTTTATCTAAAGACAACCGTCCATTTAAATCAATTTCAGACGCTTTAACTGGTAAAAAAGGTCGTTTTAGACAAAACCTACTAGGTAAACGTGTTGACTATTCAGGTCGTTCAGTTATTGTTGTTGGTCCTGGTTTAAAAATGCATCAATGTGGTATTCCACGTGAAATGGCTGCTAAATTATTTGAACCATGAATCATTGCGCGTTTAATTGAAAAAGAAGTAGCTACAACAATTAAAAATGCTAAGAAAATTATTGAAGATCAAAATCCAATTATTTGACCTCATGTTGCCGATGCAATTCAAGGTAGATTAGTTCTATTAAACCGGGCACCAACCCTTCACCGTCTATCAATTCAAGCGTTTGAACCTGTTTTAGTACGTGGGAAAGCTATTAGACTTCACCCATTAGTATGTACTCCGTTTAACGCTGACTTCGATGGTGACCAAATGGCTGTTCACGTTCCTGTTTCTGAACAAGCTTTATTAGAATCACGTGAATTAATGTTGGCTAATAAAAATATTTTGGGACCTAAAGATGGTGAACCTATTATCAACCCTTCACAAGATATGATTTTAGGTTTATACTACTTAACTATCGAAAAAGCAAATGATCTTGGAGAAGGTAGAGTATTTGATGATTATGACCACATGATAAGAGCTTTAGAAGCCAAAAAAGTTTCATTACATGCTAGAGTTGCTTTACCAGCTAAAAAAGTTAAATCATCAAAATTGATTAATGCTCACGAAAAAGATCAGTATATTATTTCTACTGTTGGTAAATTCATTTTTAACAATGTATTTCCTAAATCATTCCCATTTATTTATGACAATAAAGTAAATAAAGCTAATTCATTAGAAGACTATAATCAAGCATTTAATGCTAAATATGTTGTGCCAGCAGGAACAAATATTCGTGACTATATTAAATTCGAATTGCCAATTCAAGAAGCATTCAACAAAAAGAATATAGCAAAAATTATTAGATATGCATTTGATAAATATGTTGCAACAATTTCAATGGCAGACGTTGCTAATGCAGTTGATAAGCTAAATATTTCAGATGCTGATGATAATGCTTTAGTTGAATATATTAACTTAAAAACATACGAAAATAAAAAGATTGAATATGAACATGCTGTTCTATTAGCTCAATTTACTGTTGAAGAAATTAAGAAAATTGTTAACTCTAGTCCAGATAGATATAATGGTTCAAACCATCCTTTAACAGCTGAAGAAAAAGCTAAAATTCTTGATGGTGTTTGATTTAAATATACCAATATTGTTGCATCTATACTAGATGAAGTAAAACAATTAGGATTTAACTATTCAACTGTTTCGGGTATTTCTATATCGTTTTCTGATATTTTGGAAACTGATAAAAAAGGTGAATTGATTAAAGAAGGTGATGAATATATCGCACAACTTAAAAATTACTATAACTTAGGTTGAATTACTGATGATGATAGATATTCATTAACTATTAAAAAATGAGCTGAAATTAAAGATCAAATTCAAACAGATTTACAAAGAATTATTAAAGAAAACCCACAAAACCCAGTTATTACTATGATTAACTCAGGTGCCCGTGGTAACATTTCTAACTACGTTCAATTAGCCGGTATGCGGGGATTGATGGCAAATAACACCAAAACCACAAAAGCCGACGCCAAAAACGACCGTGTTGTTAGATCTACTGTTGAAGTTCCGGTTAAATCTTCATTTATTGAAGGTCTAACTGCGTTTGAATTCTATTCATCTACCCACGGTGCACGTAAAGGTTTAACCGATACCGCTCTTAACACCGCTAAGTCAGGTTACTTAACTCGTCGTTTAGTTGACGTTGCTCAAAATATTGTTGTACGTCAAGAAAACTGTGGTTCTGACTATGGTTATATTGCAAGAAACATTGTTGACACTAAAACAAAACAAATAATTGTTTCATTAAAAGAAAGAATTGTTGGTCGTTTCACAAATAAACCAGTTATTTCTGAACAAGGTGTAGAAATTTGCGGAAGAAACACTTTAGTAACTGAAAAAATTGCTCAAAGAATTGTTTCAGAAGGCATTGAGGAAGTTGAAATTAGATCAATTTTAGGATGCAACACCAGAAATGGTGTATGTAAAATGTGTTTTGGTAAAGATTTAGCAACTAATAGAATTGTAAATATTGGTGAAGCAGTAGGTATTATTGCTGCTCAATCAATCGGTGAACCTGGAACACAGCTAACCATGCGTACTTTCCATACAGGTGGGGTTGCTGGTGTTGAAGATATTACCGGTGGTTTCACTCGTCTAATCGAATTAATTGACGCCCACGAACAACCTTGAGGACGTCCAGCAGTTATTTCACCATATAAAGGTGAAGTTGTTGAAATTGAAGTCGACGAAAAAGATTCAAACCAATATTTAATTACAATTAATTCTGAAAATAAAAATGGCAAAATCATACCAAGAAAAGTTTTTGTAAACACACTTAAAAAATTAAGAGTAAAAGTTGGTGATTTTGTAAGAATAGGTCAAAAACTATCAGAAGGACCAATTATTTTAAGAGAATTACTAAACTTAACTGATACTATTACAGTTCAAAACTATTTATTAAAAGAAATCCAAAGAATTTACCGTATTCAAGGTATTGCAATTTCTGATAAATATATCGAAATTATTATTCGTCAAATGATGTCTAAAATTGTTATTTCAGAACCAGGAGACTCTAAATTCTTTGCCGGAGCAATTGTTGATATATTTGATTATCAAGAAGAAAATGGTCAATTATTATCAAAAGGTTTAAGACCTGCTTATGGAAAAGTAGTAATTAAAGGTGCTAAACAAGTTCCATTATTGTCAGATTCATTCTTAGCTGCAGCTTCATATCAAGAAACAAGTAAAATCTTAGTTCATGCTGCAATTTCTTCAAGATCAGACACCTTAAGCGGATTAAAAGAAAATATCATTGTTGGTAAGAAAATTCCTTCAGGTACAGCTTTATATCCTTTTGAAGAACACTCAAAATATGATATTAAACCTTCAATTAACTACTTTAGATCTGCTGAAGTTAATGCTGAAGAAATCACTTCTGATGCAATTGATATTGATGCAATCACAAGTGAATTATTAGAAGAAGACTATAGTCCAGAAGATGAAGAAATCGTTGCTACCGAAGAAGAATACAACGACTCAGATGAAAACGATTTCAGCAATAATGATTAATTAATTTACTAAATAATAATTTATTAAAAAAGTGCCTAATTATAGGGCGCTTTTTTTAATTATGTTGTATAATATATGCGTTACTTATAGAGTAACCATACTAAAAAGGTTTTAAACTATTATAGTACCTTCAGGATGTGACAAAATATAAGGAGGCTTAAATGTTTGCAATTATCGAAACTGGCGGAAAACAATTACTTGTTAAAGCTGGCGATGTTATTTACATCGAAAAAATCGAAGGCAATGAAGGTGAACAAGTTGTATTTGACAGAGTTTTAGCTCTAGATGATCAAATTGGTGCACCTTTCGTAGAAAAAGCTTCTGTTTTAGGAACTATCGAAAAACAAGGTAAAGCAAAGAAAATCGTTGTTTACAGACACAATGCTAAATCAACACACAAACGTAAATTAGGACACCGTCAACCATATACAAGAGTTAAAATCTCAGAAATCAAGGTTAAATAGTTATGGCACATACGAAATCAGGTGGAACAACCTCTAATAGTAGAGACTCAGCCGGTAGAAGATTAGGCGTTAAAGCTACAGACGGTCAATTTGTAACAGCAGGAAGCATTATCTATAGACAAAGAGGAACAAAAATTTTCCCAGGCAACAACGTTGGACGTGGAAAAGACGATACTCTATTTGCTTTAATCGATGGAATTGTTAAGTTCGAAAACAGAATCAACAGAAAATTCGCTTCAGTTTATACTGAAGAAGAATTAGCTAAAAAAACTAAATAGTTTTTAAAATGGCATTTTAGCCATTTTTTTATTTATTTTTTAAAAAAATAAATAAAATTCGTTATAATAATAAAGCATTAAATGCAAATGCCGTTTTAGCTCAGTTGGCAGAGCAACTGACTTGTAATCAGTAGGTCGTAGGTTCAAGTCCTATAAACGGCACCATATACGCGCGAGTGGTGAAATTGGCAGACACGTTAGTTTTAGGCACTAATGCCTTCGGCGTAAGGGTTCAAGTCCCTTCTCGCGTACCATTTCAAGGAAACTTGTGAATAACAGGATTTCTTGTTTTTTTTATTCATTTTCACAAAATAAATATACAATAATAATAATTGGACAATTACCCAAGAGGCCGACGGGAGTAATCTCGAAAATTACCAGGGAGCCAAAAAGTTCCCTCGAGGGTTCGAATCCCTCATTGTCCGCCATATAACAATAATCGCTCTAAAGGCGATTTTTGTTTATTTTTAAGCTATTTATTATATAAATAAAAAAATTTGGTAGTATTTACTTGGTGATATCATGTTTTATAAAATAAATAAACCTAGAGGCATTTCAAGTTTTAAAGCTATTAAGAAATTTGCAAAAGAAAATAACATTAAAAAAATCGGTCACGGAGGAACATTAGATCCTTTAGCTGAGGGATTGTTAATAGTTGCAACCAATCACGATACTAAAGCCCTTTCTTATCTTTTAGCTGATACTAAAAGCTATTATGTTGAAGCTACATTACATCAATATTCAGCTAGTTATGATGAAGGTGAAGAAGTCTTTAATATAGAGAATTATGAAATGATAGATGAGCAAACTATGCTTAGTGCCTTAGATTATATAAAAAATCAAACCGAGCAAATTCCACCAATATTTTCAGCAAAAAAAGTAGATGGGGTCAGAAGTTATTTATTAGCTAGAAATAATAAAGAAGTCGAGTTAAAGCCTTCAAAAATCGAGATATTAGATCTTGAATTGATTGATTTTGATTATGAAAAGCAAAAATTTGCCATAAGATGCAAAGTGTCAAAAGGAACTTACATTCGTTCATTGATTCATGATATAGGTTTACATTTAAAAACTGATGCCGTAGTCAATATTTTAAGACGCGAAAAAATCGGAAATATTGAATTAAATAATAATAAAGAATTTGAAGAAATTAATAACCTAAATAAACTTTTTAATGTAAAATTATATGTGCTAAGCGAAGGAGAGCTGAAACTCCTTGCCAAAAGCAAAGAACTATATATAAAAGAGTTGCAAAGCTTTTGTGGTAATTTAATTTTTACGTATTTAAACCGAATAATAGCTTGAGGAAACATTACCGATGGTCATGTGATTATGGCCAAGGTATTTTGTGCCCGCATCGAAGCTATCCTGAAGGGAGAAAATTATGACTAAATACAAAATGATTGTTTTTGACATTGATGGTACATTATTACCATTTGGTGTTGAAGATTTAAGTCCTCGTATGAAAGAAATGTTTGAAAAATTAAAACAAAATGGATACATTAATGTTTTATGTTCTGGTAGAGATATTTTCACTGTTGGTAAACAAATAAATAATCCATATGTAGATTATTTCATTGGTGCAAATGGTACATTTATTTTAGATTTAAAAACTAATGAGTATATTTTTGAAAAAACCATTGAATACAAAGATTTTATTAAATTTAGAGAATATGCAGAAAATAATAAGCTAGCCTTTTCTTTTGTTGGAAATAAATGAGGATATTACAATGATTTATTCAATATTGATCACTGATTTTACCGTCCTTTTAAAGATAAATTTATATCTGAAAAAGAATTTGAATCAAAAGAAGATAAAAACTATTTAATTACAGTTAGTTCAAAAACTCCACAGGCTTTAGGAGATGCTTTAGCAAAATTCTTTGAAGAAAACAACATGGATATGTGAGTATTGGCTGTGTGAGCTGGTGGTGTATTTATTTCAGCTAAAGGCATTACTAAGGCAACAGGTCTAAAAATTCTAGGTGATTTATTAAATGTCACATTAGATGAAATGGTTGCATTTGGTGATTCTGAAAATGACATTGAAATGTTAGAAGAAGTAGGTTTAGGAATTGCTATGGGTAATGGCGAAGACGTAACTAAAGACGCCGCTAAAGAAATTTGTTTACCAGTTACAGAAGATGGACCATATTTCAAACTTAGAGAAAAAGGATTTTATGAATAAGACGTTAATACGTCTTTTTCTTTTGTAAAATTATATAAGAGGAAAATATGTTTATATCAAGCACAAATAATCCAAAGATTAAAGAGTATAAAAAATTAAAAGAATCAAAATATCGCAAAGAAAATAATACATTTTTGATAGAAGGTTATCATTTAGTTGAAGAAGCAAAAAAACAAAAAATATTACTTGAAGTTTTTGAAGCTACCGAAAATCCTAAATACCCTTTTTCAATTCAAGTTACTGATGCCGTTATTAAAGAACTATCATCAACTCAAACCCCTCAAAAAATTGTTGCTGTATGTAAAAAACCAAACAAAAAAACTAACAAGCCTAAAAAGATTATCGCTTTGAATAATTTACAAGATCCAGGCAATGTGGGGACAATTATAAGATTGGCTAAAGCTTTTGACTTTGATTCAGTTATTATTGAAAATTTAGATGCATATAGCGATAAAGTTATTCGTTCTAGCCAAGGTGCTTTTTTTGAAACTAATATAATCGAATGTAGTAATTTAAAAAGTGTTTTGTTAGACTATAAAAAAGACAACTATACAATTTATGGAACTTTGTTAGATAAAAGTTCTAAAAAACTTAACGATGTAGAATTTTTAAATGAAAACATCATCATAGTTTTAGGCAATGAAGGCAATGGAATCAGTAATGAAATTAAACAAATTTGCGATATAAATATTTATATTCCAATTGCTTTCGAAAGTTTAAATGTTGCTACTGCTGGAGCAATTATTTTAAATAAAATTTATAATGGATAAAAAAAACCGATCTGTTAAAGATCGGATTTTTTATTGTTTTCATTTTCAATAATTTCACTTTCATTATCATTTTCATCTGAAACTGCTTCAAATAAAAAATTAGTATTGTATTTTTTTAAAAACTTGCTAAAGTATTTTTTAACTTTTTTAAATATTTCCCCGTCGGTATTTTTATTCTCTGAACATATGAAAATGACCTTTTTTAATTCATAAGAGTATTTAATAAAAATCCACTCATCTTCATTTTCTAAAAATATTTTAGCAATGCATTTTTCCTTTTCTTGACTTAAATGACGCAAGTCATCAAGTCTTTTAATTTCTAAAGATGAAATATAATTTTGCACAAATAATTTTGTTTCAAACGCTTGAATATTTTTGATTGCGCAAGGGATTGAAAACTCTTTAATTACTGGACAATTAAAATTACCAATATTTGTACTTGTTATATCATCAAGGTTCATGCCCTGTGTTTGATAGTAATTTAACATATTTAATATTAATGAAGTAATTAAATAAGGGTCAGATAATTTCGTTTGATAGCTTGATAAAATCACATCATTTTCTTCATTAAAGAATAGCAATGAATCTAAGTTAAAATCATTATCTTCCATTTTAAATGATTCGCTATAATCAATATTATACTTTTTCGTTATTTGACTAATTAAATTAGCATTGGTTGCATTAGTTGACCTTACACTTGTGATTTTATTGAATTTTAAATTAGTATTTTTAATTCGATTAATAAATATTAAATAATTGGCAATTAGTATATTTATATCAATAAGCTTGTATTTAGCTGAAAATAAATCGCTTTTTATTCTGCTATAAAAATAAACTCTCTTATGATCGTATGAAAATTTCAAAAGGTAATTAATATTGTTAATTCAAGGATTTTTTATTTTTGAAATGGAAATTTTATAAGGCTTATCTGCTGGAAATTTTTGATTTATGACTTTATATTGCAAATCATTTTTACCAACTATTTTTTTAAAAAACGAATGAGTTAAATTATCATTTATAACACCTATTTTTAGTAAATTATTTCCTTTGCTTAAATAATTTCTATTTACTATATCATCAGAATATTCGTTTAATAGTTTCTCAAAATTTAGAACTTGGCATTGATCATTAAATAGCTTAACATCCTCAATCTGGATTTGATCATTTTCTCTAGATAAATACTGCATTATTTTTGGATTAATTGTAAAACCATTATTATCATAAAGAGCAATTGAATATTTATTGTCATATGTATATTTAGATATATAAATAGCAAAATCAATGTTTTGTGTTTTTTGCATAGTATATTTTAAAAATGACTGGCTGATAGGCTCATTATTATGCATTTTAATTACTTCTAAATTAAAAGCTAAAAACACATGCGACATCTTATCTAAAAATGCGTTAATTAAATTGCTATTATTATCACTAATTAATAAAATCTTGCTATTTGGCTTATTATTTTTAACTACTTTTGCAAAATTGTGAGCTAGTATGATTAAACTAATCTCATTAATTTTATTTAAACCAAAGCCAAGTGATGAAATGAAGTAATTTTTAATATAAGGCATATATTTATTAAAGTCTTCTTTATTTGCTAAATAACTTTTTAATATTAACTTTTGATCTTTTTTATTGTTATAGTATTCTAATCATTTTTTTATATCAATCATATTAACCTCATTTATAACCTAAATTATAATTTACAAATTATAAAATAAATATTTTATTTATCATTAATATTGAAATAAAACTAAATAGATTTATTTTTTGAAAATCTCATTTTGTTTTGTTAATTGTTTTATTATTATCGGTGCTAAATAAAAAAGTTAAAAAAAATTCCTAAAATTCCTTAAAAAAGTGAAAAAATACAAAAAAATAGCTTTTTTAACAATTTTTATCGTATTTAATAATATAATTGATTTGTCTCTATCTAGAGACATCCCTTATATAGTTTTATTATTTAAATGTCATTATCATTTAATAGTTTAACTAGTTTTAATATTTTCAAAAGTCGTAGTAAACCAAATCTTTATTCATTTAATATTTTTCTAACTGAGCCCCTTAAGGGCATAAATATTAATAAATAATGCGACCTAACTGAGGTTAGGTCGTTTTTTTATACTTTGCTTTTAAATATCTAACATATTTATATACTTAAAAAGTAAATAATCAACGTTGATATTGAATTATCAAATTTTATATATAAGCTTAAATTCAAAGACTATAATCATAAAAGTGTTATGAAATTTTATCTATGATGTTTAGCGCTTAATATTTTAAAAGTCAAAATTAATGATTAAAAAAGATCGGAATAGCCGATCTTTTTATCAAACTTTAGCAATGCTTAAAAACTTATCTTTAATCTCGTCTTTAATTTCTGCAAAAGAGACACAAACTGCTCCAATGCCGGTGTGAACCGAAATATCGGCAGGTAATTTTATTGAAGCGATACGAGGATAATTGTTTGTAACCAGTTTAAATGAATTTATAATTTTTTCTATTTCATCATTGTCAGCGTGTGGAATAACTAAATAATAATTTTCGTTTTCCTTTGGTAATTTTTCAAATAGTTCTTTAACCAGTTTATCCAGAGTTTTAGTAAATACTCTACCAAGCCCTTCTTTTTCTAAAATACCATTCTCAAATCTTATTATCGGCACAATTTTAGCTAATTTAGCAATCATAGCGGCTGCTTTTGATAAACGCCCACCTTTTACTAAAGCATCATTGAATTGAGGCACTAATAAAAGTTTTTCATTTTTTTGATTAAAATGCTCAATTGCTTTATCGAAACTTACGCCATTATTTATTTTTTGTTCAAAAAGCAATAAATCACGAACAATTAAATAAGAAATTTTCTTAGACTCAACAACATGAACTTTTGGGTTATCTTTAAATAAAGTTATTAAAGAAGAATTTTGTGATGATAATTCTTTAGAAATTGAATAAATAATTATTTTGTCATAATTGTCAATATATTTGTCAATAACTTCTTGGCTAACGCCAGGAGGAGTTGCAAAAGTTGACGTATTAATTTTCTTATTACTACGTCACATTCTAGCAAATTCATCAACATCTAAATTAATACCAATTTTATATGGCTTTCCATCAATTTCAGCATTTAGTGGAATTAAATCTCACCCTAAATTTTGAGCTTCTTGTTGCGAAAGACCAGAAGATGAATCGACGATAATTTTTATTTTCATAATTCTCCTTTACTATTAATAATTTATAGACTTATTTTTTATATAATATATAAATATATTAACTTAGATAATCTGTAATAATAAGATTATTATATATATAAAAAGGATATTATGGAAAAAAATATATTAGAAGAGTTAAAAACACGTGGTGTTTTAAAAGATATTTCTAGTGAAGAAAAGTTTTTATCATTAAAATCTGGAACTGGAATATATGCTGGATTTGATCCTACTGCTTTGAGTTTGCATTTGGGTAATTACATACAAATTTTAAATTTACTAAGATTTAAAAAATTTGGCTTTAAACCAATTGCAATTTTAGGTGGAATTACAGGAATGATTGGAGACCCAAGTTTCCGCGACAGCGAAAGAAAATTTTTAGATCTTCAAACACTTGAAAGAAATAAAAACGCTATAAAAAAACAACTTGAATTTTTTGGCTTAGAAGTAATTGATAACTATGATTTTTATAAAAATTGAACTTTGGTTGATTTTTTAAGAAATGTAGGTAAGTTAGTTAACGTTAATTACTTATTAAATAAAGATAGTATAGCAACAAGACTAAATCAAGGGATTACATTTACTGAATTTTCATATCAATTAATTCAAGGTTGAGATTTTAAAATTTTATTTGAAGATAGAAATATAAAAGTTCAGCTAGGCGGATCAGATCAATGAGGTAATATTACTACTGGTTTGGAATTTATTAGAAAAACCCATGGAGAAAATGCTGATGCTGTTGGCCTTACTGCTAATCTATTAGTTGATGAAAATGGTGTTAAATTTGGAAAAAGCACCGGGGGTGGGTCGCTTTGATTGGATAAAAATATGACTAGCCCATATTCAATATACCAATTTCTATTAAATCAATCGGATGTTAAAATTGAAGAGTATTTAAATTGATTAACGTTTCTATCGATTGATAAAATTAAAGAAATTATGGCTGAACATAATTTAGCAAAACATAAGAGAGTGGCTCAAAAAGCTCTGGCTTATGAAATTGTAAAAGATATTCATAGCCAAGACATTGCAAATCAATGTGTGAAGATTAGCGACATTTTATTCAATAAAAACGAAGAAAAACTTACTTTAGATGATATTGAATTATTAAAAAGCTTTTTAAAAGTTTATAAAGCTAATGAAGGTGAAAAATTTATTGATTTTATAAAAGAAAAACAAATTTGTTCATCTAATCGTGAAACTCGTGAGTTTATTGCTAAAAAATCATTTTTATTAGATGATTTAATTATTCAAGACGAAAACTCAACAATCCAATTTAAAAATTACAATCAAAAATACGCCTTATTAAGAAAAGGTAAAAAAGAGTTTATAATAATTGAAAATAAAAATTAATAAATAAAAAGGAGTAAATATGGGAAACCCAAAAATTGTTATTAATGAAACAAAATTTAAAACTAATGTTAAAAGAGCAATAGAAATTTGTAAAGCAAAAAATATTGATGTACTAGCAGTAACAAAAGGATTTTGTGGCAATCGTAGAATGGCAGAATTATATGCCGAAGCTGGTATTAAAAACTTCGGTGATTCAAGATTAGATAATTTTGAAGTTTATAAAGATATTCCAGGACACAAACAACTTTTAAGAATACCAATGATTTCTGAAATACCTAGAATGATTGAATTATGTGACTCATCATTAAATGGTGATTTGGATGTCATTAAAAAAATTAGTGATTATTGTTTGAAAAATAATAAAAAACCACATGAGATTGTTTTAATGGTTGACTTAGGCGATAGAAGAGAAGGTGTTTTACCTGAGGATGCTTTAAAATCAGCTAAGTTAATTAGTGAAATGAAAGGTGTTAAATTAATTGGTTTAGGATGTAATTTTGGATGCTATGGCGCAAGAATACCATCTGATGAAACAATGAAGCAATTTGTTGAAATTCAACATAAAATTGAAGATGAATTAAATATTAAATTAACCCACATGTCAGGCGGTAACTCATTGAGTTTGCATATGGTATGAGAAAACCGTATGCCAGAAGAAATTAATGTTTTAAGAATGGGATTTGCAATGATATTTGGAACTGAAGATATGTATCGTCAAACTATTGACGGAATGTATCGTGACGCATTTAGATGTGAAGCTGAGGTTGTTGAAGTTGATTATAAAAGTTCAATGCCAATAGGCGCTTGCGGAATTGATGCATTCGGTCATGTTCCTTATTTTGAAGACATTGGTGATATTAAGAGAATTATTTTAGCAATCGGAAAATTGGATACAATGTTTGATGCAATGATTCCATACGACGATAAACTTAAAATTTTAGGCGGTTCTTCTGACCATATGATTATTAACGCTCAAGATTCAGATATTGAATATAAAGCGGGTGATATCGTAACTTTTGCGCTTGATTGAGGAAGCTTATTGTATTTATTTAACTCATCATACGTTATTAAAGAATTCGAAAAATAATTTAATTTTTGTATAAAAAAATAACCAAACTTATTGAAAAATATTTTTTCAATGTTGTTATTGGTTATTTTTTTTATTCGCCACGATTTATTATCGCAACACCTGATTTTAAGTCAAGGATTACATATTGCTCTGATTCATTTTTTGTTTTGTAAAATTCTTTAATATCATCTATTATTTGAACTAAATCTAAAATTATTTCTTTTTGATTTTCATCATATCAGAACCCTAATTTTTCACCGTATTTTAATGCCTCTTTTTGAATAAAAGTTTCGCATTCGGCTTTTAGATTATTATCTAACTGATTTCAACTTTTAGCTTCGCCTAGGTCGATTTTAAAAGTAGCAAATCCTTCTTTTTCAATTTTGATTATATAGCCACTTGTTTTTTTATAAGCATTTAAACTTTCTAAAATGCTATTTTCAAATCTTTTATCATGCATCTTTTTTAATCCATTTTTAGCAATGATATCTATTGGTTCTATAATTCCTTCGTGCATTCTTTTTAAAAAATTCATTAAACCTTTTGTCATCATAATTTTACCTCTTAATTATTTTATAAATGATTAAATAATTACTCTAATCAATTGAAAACTCATTCATATCATACATAATCATTGCTGCTGTTGATAATTTAATTTGATCTGTTGATATTTTCATTAATTTAGATAGTTCATTTAAAGATATTTCTTTAAGATTACTGTTTTCTATTATTCAAAATATGTAATCTTGTTCTTCACTTGCTTTGAATAATATTATTTCTTGTTCAGCATAATGTTTTAGTTTGCTCAAAACTTCTTCACTAGAATTATCTTTTATGTTAATTAATTTCATAATTTATAAGTCTCCTAATCACTATTAATAATTATTTACTAAGCATAATTTTTAACTTTTACTTAGGTAACTATATAAAAAACCCTGATCTATAGTTAGATAGGGTTAAATATTAATATTAAAAAAATTCCCTATCGTTCAGGCTTTAGCACTTTGCTTTTTCAAGTAAGTTGCTGAAGGGTCGTTGAGCCTGTCTCTCGCCTTCTCTTTATAGTTACACTTTTATTTTACTCTGATTTTTTTAAAAAAAATAAAAGCTGGAATAAAAATTACCAGCTAATATTATTATTTGTTTTTGATTTCTTTTAATCTTGCTGATTTGCCTTTTAGGCCTCTCATGTAGTATAGTTTTGCTCTTCTTACTTTGTTCTTTCTCATTACTTCAATATTTGAAATTAAAGGTGAGTTGATTTTAAATGTTCTTTCTACACCAACACCGTATGAATCTTTTCTAACTGTAATTGATTTGTTAATACCTTCACCGTAAGCTGCGATAACTAGACCTTCGAATACTTGGATACGTTCTTTATTACCTTCTTTAATACGTACGTGTACTCTAACGTTGAATCCTTCTCTAACTTGTGGTAAGTCAGTTCTGATTTGGTCTTGTTCTACGAATTCTAATAATTTAGTTCTCATGTTTTTTCCTTTCAATAATATCTTTTCTATTTTTTAAGGTTTTTAAATATGCATTTTCTTTACGTCATTCATTTATTAAAGCGTGATTTCCGCCCAAAAGTACTTCGGGTACCTTAAGACCTTTGTATTCAGCTGGACGAGTATATTGAGGATAATCTAGAAGGCCGTCACCTTCAAAACTTTCGTTTTGATGCGAACCTTTTTTTAATACACCTGGCACTAATCTTGCAACTGCTTCACTAATTGCCATTGCAGGTATTTCTCCTCCTGTAAGAATATAATCTCCAACAGATAACTCTTCATCAACAAAATTTAATACTCTTTCATCAAAACCTTCATAATGACCACAAATTAAAGTTATTTCATTTAATTTTGCCAATTCGTGCGCCTTATTTTGATTAAACGTTTGCCCTTGTGGACTAACTAAAATTTTATAACTGTCAGGAACAGTTTGCAGAGCTAAGTCGATCGGTTCAACTTGTAGAAGCATACCGTCACCTCCGCCGTAAACTGTGTCATCAACTTTTTGATTTTTCTCTTTTGAATAATCTCTAAAATTAATAATATTTATTTCTAAATGACCTAGTTTAATGGCTTTAGCAATTATGCTTTGTGTGATGAATGCCTTAAAATACTCTGGGAATAATGTAAGAATGTTTATTTTCATAAGAATGCTATTTATTTTTTATTTTTAACATATTCTGAGTAGAAGTTATCTTGTTTTAAAAGAGTTCTAACTGTATCAGTTGGTTTAGCACCTTCATTTAAATATTTAGTAGTTAATTCTTTATTTAAGTATAGAGCTTTTGCATGAGGGTCATAGTGACCTAATTCTTCGATAAATCTTCCATCACGTGGGCTTCTTGCATCAGAAGCAACTATTTTATATGTTGCGTGGAATTTTTTACCGGTTCTTTTTAATCTTAATTTAACCATGGTTTTTCCTTTCTAATTTGTATAAGTTTTAAAAGAATAAATAAAGTATAACATATTTTTCTTCTGTTAAGTAAAAATACTTGACACTTTTTATGCCACATGAAAAATATTAATAGATTAATAATTTAAACTATAATTATTATTATGGAAATAAAAGAATTAAAAAATAAATTAAATTACGCTTACGGAATTTATTCGGGTGTAAAAGTTGCATCATGCGCCATAGATAAAGATGGTAGAGAGTTTTTTGGAGTTAACTGCGAAAATGCAGCCTTTCCTAGTGGATTATGCGCAGAAAGATCTGCTTTATTTGGAAGCGTTGTTCATGGATCACACATCGGAGAATTTAAAGAAATTCATATTATAAGTAATCTAAACAAAGTTTTATATCCTTGTGGAGCATGTGTTCAAGTTATTACACAATTTTTAAAACGTGATGCAAAAGTATTTCTTTACAATAATGATCTATCAGAAACAAAAGAATACTTTTTATACGAAATTTTTCCATTTGGCGTAAGAGACGAAGACATAAAAAATAATTAGTTTTATAAAATAGAATTCTTCATGATAATGTGAGGAATTTTTTTATTTATATTGAATTTATCAATGTTTTTTATTCAATGTCAATGAATAGAGATTGAATGTTATTCAAAACTTTATATTGAATTTATCAATGTTTTAATATTTAATATCACAATGCAAAACTCAATGTATGAGTATTGCATTATTTTTTATAACATTTTTAATCCCTCGTTGAATATTTACACTTTTTTATTATTTAAGCGATTGCCCACAGAAATACGATTTTTTAAAAAATACACATTAAAATTCTAATATTGCTATTTTTATTGGGAAAAAAATAAGAAAATCTCACGTAAAAAATAGAAAAAAATAATAAAAATATTTGTAATTCTGTTATAATGATAAAATCATTACTAAAAAAGGAGATTTAAAATATAGGCAGAAAGTTAATTAGTTTTAAAAAAATCTTGGTTAATAAAATACGACTACACTAAAAAAACAATCTATTGAATTTAGATAAATGCTGGTTACATTTTTTTAAAGAAGATAGAAAAAAAGATAAACTACGAAACATTGAAACAATATTGAAACAAATACATATTTATGAATAAACAAAAACACAATAAAGGAAGGATTATATGCCTAAGAATAATAAAAAAATAAAGGGTGTCATTGGATTTCTTACTGTTGCTTCATTAGCTTCTACTGCAGCAACAATTTATGTATTACTAGAAGATAATAAAAAAGCTAATGACTTTAGAAAACAATTAGCTGAACTAGTAAACTCTTTAAAAGATTGAAAAAAAGCCAAATTAGAAAACAAACATTATGCAAGAGAATTAGAATTAGAAACATCGAAACAGATTCAAAAATATGAAGGCGCTTTAATTGATGATAAAATTAAAGATTTCAAAATACTAGAGCGACTATTGAACGAAATTAAAACAGACTATCAATCAGATGAAAAAAAATATTCATCGCTTGAAAATACTAACATTGAAACATTGAAGTTAATTGCTGAATTTGAATCACTAATATATAGATTTCAAGATGATAATAGAAATAATCAGCTAGTATTGACAAAGGTAGAATATTTTAAAGAAAAGAAACAATACTTTGACGATGAATATACAAAGACAAATAACGAATCTTCATTGTTGGAATTAAAAAATAAAGTAGCAACATCACTTGAAGAATTGATGTCAATTTTTGATTTATCAACAGCTATAAAAAGAGCCGAAAATATTAATGCTAAGTTACCTAATAATTTTAAAAATAAAGATAATTATGAATCTGCAATTCAAGATGCAATAAACGCTTTTAATTCTAATGATTATACAAAAGATAGAATCATTGAAGAAACCAAAAAAATTGATCAATATAATAATCATTTTGAAGAAGAATTAATAAAACAAAAAGAATTAATTACAAATGAAATTAATGCTTTATTGGCTGATGCTGAGAAATACAGAGATACAACACTTGATTCTCAAGAATACATATCGCTATCTTCGAAACTTAATGATCAAATTCAAGAATTAAAAAACAAAATGGCTGAGGACAATGAGTTATTAGAATTGGAAAATATATTACTAAAAGCTAATAATTTAAAACCAGATGCATCATTAGTAAAAGAAGCTATTGATCAGATTTTAGAAACATTGCCAAATGCAGAAAGTGCTTTATTAGAAATAAATTCATCACCAAATACCTTTGAATCTTCAAATATTAAAGAAACATTAGAAAATGCCGTTAATGATGCAACAGCTTCATTAGATACATTAAATGCAACAACTATTAAAAATGCATTTGTAACATTAGAAAGTAATCTAAACAACGCGTAAAGATAATACGATTTCAGAAACTCAAACTTTAATTGAAAAAGCAAAAGAAGAATCTGCTAAATTAACATCTGAAGAGTATGAAAATAAAAAAGAGCTTTTAGATGACACTATTATTAAAGTAGAAAAACACAATAATAACAAAACAATCATAGGAGACTTGATTAAAAATAAAAACGAGTTAGAAAAAATTCTATCAGATACTAGAAAATCAGTAGCTAGAGACAATTTATTAAAAGCTATTTCAGATTCAGAAAAGAATTTGGCATTTATAAAAGAAAATAATGTTATATCTCCTAACACAGAATTTGAGACTTTAATTAATGAAGCAAAACAAATTTTAAATACTGCTGATAGTAAAGATAAAAGTGTTGATCAAGTTGTAAATGAATATAATGAAGCTGCTAAAGTATTAATAAATAACTTTTTAGAAAAAGCAAAATTAGCAACCAATGAAAAAATCCAAAGCTCACAAGAACTTTCAAATGAACTTGGCAGAGATACTTATTTAGTAAGTGGTAAAGAGCCTGGAGCTAAAAAAGATTTAGATGCTAGAATACAAAGTGCAACTACTGTTAAAGATTCTCAAAATTCAATAACTTCAGATGTTTTATCAGAATTGCATAAACTAAATTTAGCTTATAATGAAGCAAAAAGATATAAAGATGCTGATGATAATGAAAGAAATGCAATAATTAGACAAATTGAAGAATTAAAAACAGAATTAGAATCTAAATCATCTGAGTTAAAAGGCGAAAAAGATAATTTATCAAATGAAAATCAAGAAAAATACAAGCCTTTAATTGATGAATTGACAAGAATTTTAGAAGATTACAAAAATAGAGTAAAACCAGAAGTTGAAGATTATGGTGTTGCAAGATTAAACGAAGTTAAAAAAACTTTAGAAGATACTCTAAATTCAACAGCGGAGAGAAAATCTGAAATTGACGCAGAATTTGAAGATCTAACTAATAAATTAAATGAACTTAAAACTAAAGCTAATGAGTTGCTTTCGGCAATGGCTACGGATGAATATAATCCAGAAAAAGAAAACTTACAAAATTTAGTAAATAAATCAGAAATTGAAAGCAATAGAGATTCGCTTGAAGAATTAAGGGCACTTGTTAAAGATTTTGGCAAAGCAAACAAAGCTGCCGAAGCAAAAATAACGTCTGTAAATGATGAAAAAACCGTTGAAATTGAAAAAATAAATGATTTAGTTAGTGATATAAATAAATTTATTTCAGCAAACGGAGATGAATATCCTGAAATAATTGCTAAGTTAGAAAAAGCTTTAGAATCTGTTCAAAATGACAATCAACCAACATTTGCTAATACTCTTGAAGAAATAAAAGATAAATATTCAAATTTAAATAATGCTTTTAATGAAGCTAAAAAAGAATTACAAGATTCTCAAAATAAAGATGACTTATCTTTAATTCTTACTAAAGTAGAATCACTAAGAGATAAAATCACAAGTAATGATCCAACTATGGTGTCATTAAAAAATAATTTAGATGAAAAAATAAACGAAGCAAAAGCTATCATAGCTAATAATCAAACTTCTGAATATGTTAGCGAGAAAAATAAGCTTGCTACACTATATGACAACTCAAAACAAGAAATTCAAACATTTGAACAAACATTAGCAGACTTAAAAGAAAAATTCAAACAAGCTTTAGCAAAGGCTAACGGTGTTTTGGAATCTTCTAAAAATGATGAAAATAGTGCAAACTATTTAGTTGAAAATGGATTGGTTAGTCAAATTGAAGCAAAAATCGCTGATAACAGTTCAATCGACGATAATGATCCGCTAGCATCTATTAGAGCTAAAATTGATGCATTAAATAATATAGAAACTTTTTATAATGAAGAAAAAGCTAAAATAGATGAGATGACAAATAATGCTTTAAAAGCTTTACAAGATACAATTTCTTCTGCAACAAACATCAAAGACTCTATTACCGATCCTGCAATTTTTGAAGCTAAAGAAGCTTTAGCTACAGCTATTACCAAAGCCCAAGAAGAGCATGATAAGTCACCAAGACCAACAATAGCAAATATTAATTTAGCAAAAGAACAATTAGAATCAGCAATTCAAAAAGCCAATGAAGCAATTAATAATTTAAACAGTGAAAAACAACAATTAAAACAACAAATATCAGAAAAAGCGCAAGAAATTCAAGATTATATAAATAACAACTTGAATAGTCCTGAATATGAAGAAATTAAAAGAAACTTAGAAACTTATCTAAATGATTTTAATAATAATGAAGCTAATAATTTAGATAAAAAGACTAAAGGTCAATTAGAAACTCTTTTAAACCAAATGCAAACGCATTTAGATTCAGCAAAAGAACAAAAAAATGAAAAAGATGAAGAAATCAACGAACGTAATAAACAAGCGTTGATAAATGCTAAACATAACTTAGAAACGTTAATACCAACAATTACAAGCCAAGATCCAGAAATGCAAACATTAAAATCGCAACTAGAAGAAGCGATAAATAATGCCAATAATATTATTAATAATGAAGTTGTTGATCAATATGTTTCAGAAAAAGATAAATTAATTACTCTAAAACAAAACACTAAAGATAAAATAAAAACATTTAGAGAAAAATTAGAAGGTAAAAAATCATTACATCATCAAGCATTAGAAGCTGCCAATGCTAAATTATTAGAATTAAAAAATGCTGATAATAAAGCTAATTACTCAGAAATTATTTCTGATTTAGAAAATGCTATTGCTACAAATGAAAATATTTCAGATGATGAAGCATTATCATCAATAACTGATAAAACAAATGCTTTAAATCAAGCAACAGAAGCAGCAAATCAAAACAAAACTAACCAAGATTCATTAACTGAACAAGCCTTAAATTCTCTTAACGAAGAAATATCTAATGCTAATAGCTTAAAAGATTTATTAACAGACCCTGCTTTAAATGATGATAAAAGCGCTCTAGAAAATGCTATTACAATTGCAGAATCAGCACATAATCATTCTCCTAAACTTTCTATATCTGAAATTAACTCTGCAAAAGAAGCGCTTAAACAATCTGAAACTCAAGCAAATCAAAAACTTCAACAATTAAATCAAGAGAAAACTAATTTAAAACAATCAATCAGAGATAAAGCTTCTGAAATTGAACAATTTATTAACTCACTAACCAACCCAGCATATGACGATGTAAAAGCGCAATTGCAAAATGCTTTAAACTCTTATAAAAATACGAACGAAAATGCCTTAGATAGCAAAATAAAATCAGAGCTTGAATCAATTTATTCTGATTTAGACAACGCTTTAACTTCGGCAAAATCAGAAAAAAATAATATTGATAATCAAATTGCAGAACAAAATAAACAAGCTTTAATAGCTTCAAGAGATGCTGTGGCAGAAACTGCCAATGGCTTAACAAATCAGGCACCCGAAATTGTTAAACTTAAAAAACAATTAACTGATGCAATAGCTGAAACTAATAATATATTAGATAGCAATATTTCTTCTGATTATGTTTCTAAAAAAGAAGCATTGGATGATCTAAATACTAAAGCAAGAGAAAAAATAAATGACTTTAATACACGTTGAAACGCAGCAAATGAAGCATTTAACCAAGCCTTAGCATCTGCAAATAGGAAATTGCAAGAATTAAAACAAAATCCAAGCAAGTATGCTGATGCAATAAGTAATTTAGAAACTATAATTAGAAATAATAATACTTCAAATGAAAATATTGACATAACTGATATCAATGCTAAAACCGAGGCCTTGAATAATTCGGTTGAGCATGCTAATATAGATAAAGAAAAAGCAGACGCAAAAGCAATTGTTGATACAATGGGAAATCTATCTCCAGAAAGAAAAGAACAAATTAAAAGAGAGATTGACGGCGTTTCAAATATGCAACCTTATGCTGATGCTATAAACCAAATTAATGAAAAGGTATTGGCTGCTAGAAAAGAAAATTACAGCAATTTTGTTAATAATATTCCTTATCCAGACCCATCTTCACAAGCAACTACACAAAACAAGACAGATTTAATTGATAGATTAGTTAACTCATTAACATCACAAACATCGCAAGATGATATAAATAATTTAGAGACAACTTTAAATACTTTAAAATCAAAAGTACAAGAAGCTTCAAACGCTATTTCATTATTGCCTGACGGAGATGTTAAAAATAGTCTTATTAGTAGTTTACAATCTGCAAATGAAAGCAGTATTAGTCCACTTATAACTAAAATTGATAAATACAGTCAGATTTTAAGAAAAATTAATAGTATTCCATTGATTTCTAATAATACAAGTGATTCGCAAAGCGATGTTAATGGCGTAAATGATGAAATAACAAGATTAAAAGAAGCTTTAAAATCAAAATTAGCAAATGTTGCAGATGATCAACTAGATAATTTATCTGCATTAGTTTCTAAAGATTCTGAAACTGTTTCACATATTACTTCAACATTTGTTGGTGATATTGCAATTTCAAATAACTTAATTAAAGAATTGGCAAAAAAATCAACTGCTGCTGACGCACAACATGTTTATGACGTTGTTACTCCTATTCATAATGAATTACATAATTTCTGATGAGATTCAGATAAAGGTCTATTTATTAGAGGCAATAAAGACAATTACCCTTCATCTTCAACTGGAATATTAAAACCATATGATGATTTTATAAATAATGTTGTAAGAAAAGTGACAACTCCAGAAGAAATGAGAAATATAAATAATAATGTTGTTCGTTTATATCACGCTGGTGTAGATTTTAATAATAAAATTAAAAAAATTAATGAACAAACCATGCCACAAGCAGTTAAAGATGCTTTGAAAAACAAATTATTAGCTCAAACTGATTTAAACGGTTTGAATAATGTAATTAGTTATATTTCAGAACCTTCGGGTAGTCCAGTTAATACTGGTTGATATTTAGATGCTTATAAAAAACTTAACCTTATTGGAAATGATGCTAATAGGGCCCAATTATTAGAAGAACTTAAAAATGTTCATAACGCGCCAACAGATGATGTTCTAGCAAATATAAAGACAGTTAGAGATAAAATCATCGCATTTAAAGAAGCTTATGAAGCTACTGATTTAAAATTATAAGACTATTCAGTTAATTTAAATAAAGATTCATCATTATATTCAAGTTTTGTAACAAGATTAGCAAACATAACAACTTTAGAACAAGCAAATACACTTAAAACAGATATTCAAAATGCAATAACTGCCGCAAATAAAAAAGGTGAATTAAAAGATATATTAAATACAATTAATTACCCAGGCGGTACAAGAGCATCAGGAAGAGAATCAATATTAAATTCAATTAACGCAGTTAATGCTTCAACTGATATAACTGAAATGAAAAATAATTTAAATGCATTAAAATCAGCAATGGACAGAGCAAATACTTCGTTAACTAGCTTGCCTTATCCAAATGGCGGAGAAGATGCTAAAAATGACATAAGAACTGCTTTAAATAAAGCAACTAGCGCATCTGATGTAAACAGAATTCTGCCTACTACATGATCTTCTGATATAACAAGCTACAAAGATATGATTAATGAGTTACCATCTAATAGACATAACGCATTAAATTCAAGATTATCTCAAACTTATCCAACTTCAGCAGATCAATCTTCTTCTGTTTCTGAACTTAAAAAACAAATTATAGAAACACATAAAGTTTCTGCAGTCCAAGAAATTAATAATATTCAAGGACTTGAACAAACTAGAAAAAATACATTTATTTCTTCAATAAATGCTATTTCTTCAAACACTGATTATACAATCGAACAAATGAATCAAAAAATTGAAGAAATAAGAGAACAAGTTTCTTTAGCAAACGAGGCAAGATTACAAGTAGCTCGTGAACAAGCACAAGCAGAAATTAATAAATTGCCTACTGGTAATACAATTAGAAATAATTTATCATCAGATTTAAATAGAGCTTCATCTATATCTGATTATGACACAATTAAAGCTAATGCAATTCAAGCGAAAAAAGAATTAGATGCCGCTAAACAAAATGCTCAAACAGCAATATCTAAATTACCTGATGGAATCGAAGCTAAAAGTAATTTAAATAATGAAATGGCTTCCGCTAAAAATAAATCGGATTACGAATCAATTAAACAAAAAGCTGAACAAGAAGCAACTAAATTAAGAGCATCTATAAAAGAAAGAGTTAGATTAAAATTATTAGACGCATCTTATGCACCTTCAGGAACTATTGATAAACGCCTAAATTGAGTTGATCAACGTTATATCGAATGATTTAATGGACAAGTTGATAATGGTTCATTAGAAAATGCAATTAATTTAGAACGTCAATTTGCCGCAACTAAATTCTTTGAAAAAGTTAGATTAAATAACATTATGAGATGACTAAAGAATAAAGTTGGCCATCTTGCAGCAAGGGATAATAGACACTACATGGATATGATTTCTAAATTTGAACAATATGATTATGTTTCAAATATAAGATACAATAATAGAACAGGAATTCCATATAGCGATAGAAATGGAAATTCAAGAACAGCTGATGATTTTGCAGTATTATATACTCAAGCAATCCCATTTAGTACACCATCAGAAGCACAAGACTTATTTAACACAATTTTCCAATGACAATCTCTATTTAATGGAACCTCTAATGTTAACTATGGATATTTCAAAAATAGTAATAGAAACTCAATAATTGACAAATCAATGAAATTATTAAATGATGATTTATCTAATAAGAGTCTAACCTTGGATAAAATATATGAATATTCAACTTTAGTAGCTGGATTAGGTGATCCTGCAACTTTACAAAATCATATTAACAGCTTAAAATCAAATGTACCATATGTAAGAGCCGCTATGGCAGAAGATTCGACATACTACTTTGATAAAGATGGTCATAGACGTCCTACTAAACCATTATTAGGTTAAAAACACTTAAACTCGGAATTTTCCGGGTTTTTTTATTTTTAAATTAATTAAGTTTAAAAGACAATCAGCATAAAAAAGTAATAATTTGTAAGAAAAAAATGATGATTTTTCGTTAATTTTCGTAAATAACGAGCATATATATATATATATATTAGTTTTTTATATTTTTTGTTATAAAATTTAGGTATTACAGAAAGAATAGAGGTAATATGCCAAGAAATGATAAAAAGAAAGCAGTAGTTGGCGTATTAGCTGGTGCAGCGCTTGTTGCTACAGCTGGTACAATTTATGTTTTGATAGAAGATAATCATAAAGCTAACGATGCTAGAAAAGAATTCGCAGAATTAGTTCAAAAAATGAAAGAATGAAAAGCTGAAACTAGATTAGCACAAAAAACATATACTAGTCAACTTTTTAGAAAATTTTCTGATGAAATTGCAAAATATGAAAATATTTTAAAAGATGAAAATATCAAAGATTTCCAGAAAATTTTAGATGCATTAGAACAAGCTAAGAGTGTTTTTGAAGATAGCAAAAAAGAATATCAAGATCTTGAAGAAGTTAATAAAGACACAACAGCTTCAATTAAATCATTTAACGATTTATTGAATGATTATAAAACTAAAAATGAAAACAACCCGCTTGCTTCACAATGAATTAAGAAATTTGAAAGTGAAAGAAGTAAATTAGCAAAAGAATATCAAAGAGCCGATAACAAACCTAGTCTTGATAAGGTTAAAAACAGAGCTGATGAGTTACTAAAAGACTTAGAAAGTACTTTTAAGTTAACAGATCAAATTTCAATAGCTAAAGATATTAATTCAAAACTTCCTAACGATTTTAAAAACAAAGAGAATTTAGAAAGGGCCATTGCTGATGCTGAGGCCATTTTAAACAATCCTTTGGCAACTCAAGAAGAAAAGAAAAGAACAGCAGACGAACTTGAAGCTATTAATAAAGAGTTTATTAATGCGATGAATGCTGAAAGAGATAATTTAACTAATCAAATTAATGATTTAATTAAAGATGCTGAAAATTACAAAAACACAACTCTTGATTACGATAAATACAGAAGTTTGGCAAATAAATTAGGCGACGAGATTAATGAGTTAAAATCTCAAATGAATAACGATAATGATGCTAAAACTCTAAAAGATATCTTAAATAAAGCTAAAGATTTAAAACCTAATGCTTCAGTTATTAAAAACGCTATTGATGACTTAAATGAAAAAATGCCATCGGCTGAAAAAGCTTTAAAAGAAATTGAATCCGCAGAGGAACTTTTTGCTTCATCAAATATTAAAACTGAGTTAAAGAACGCTATTGAAGCAGCTAAAGCGGCTGTAAATGATTTAAATAAAGATGATATAACTTCAGCATTAGCTACTTTAAATTCTAAAATTGAAGAAGCTAATAATTTAATTGATAATAAAAAAGATGAAATTATAGCTCAAACAAATGATTTAATAGCAAAAGCTAAAGAAGAATCTACTAAATTAGAAGGCCAAGAAGAATATCAAGATAAAAAAGAACAGTTAGACGATAGCACTGCAAAAGCAGAAAAAAACAATAAAAAAGAAACATTATTAGGTAATTTAGTTTCAAACAAAAATGAGTTAAGTGATTTATTGACAAACACTAAAAAGGAAGTAGCTAAAGATAAATTATCTAAAGAAATCGCCCAAGCTGAAAAAGATTTAACATTTATAAAAAATAATCTTGTTATTGACCCTTCAACTGAATTTGAAGGCTTAATAGCTAAAGCAAAAGAAACTTTAGAAAACGCTGATGCAGAAGGAAAAGATGTTGATCAAATCGTAAATGAATATAACGAGGCTGCTAGGGAATTAAAAGATAAATTTTTAGAAAAAGTTAAAGAAGCTACTGAAACTAAATTAACTGAAGCTAAACAATTAAGTAAAGACTTAGAACAAGAAAAATATAAAGTTGATAATGAATACCATCCTTCTAAAAAAGATTTAGATGCTAGAATCACTTCAACAGAAACAACTAAAGATGAGCCAACTTCAACAAGCTCAAATATTTTAGAAAAACTTAATGAATTGAACAACGCAACTAAACAAGCTAAAAGATATAAAGATGCTGACGATGAAGGCAGAAGAAAAATTATTGAAGAAATTAATGCTTTAAAAGAAACAATTGCATCTAAAAAAGAAGATTTAGCAGCTGCTAAAGATGGACTTCAAACAGAAAATACAGAAAAATACAAAACATTAATTACTGAATTAGAAAAAGTTTTAGACGATTATGAAAACCAAGTTAAACCTAATGTTGGTGATTTTGGTGTGGCAAGATTAGAAGATGTTAAAACTAATTTAGAAAAAGTTATTCAATCTATCCCTCCTAAAAAACAACAAATAGACGAAGAGTTTGCAACTTTAAGTGCAGAATTAGCTCAATTAGCTAATAAAGCTGACGAATTAGTAAACCAAATGCAAACTAATGAATATAATCCTGAAAAAGAAAAACTTCAAGAATTAATTACAAAAAATCAAGATCCTGCAAATAAAGATTCATTAGAAGAATTAAGAGAGTTAGTTAAAGAATTTAAAAAAGCTAATAAAGCTGCAGAAGGTAAAATTGCATCAGTAAACGAATTAAAAGATGCAGAAATTGAAAAAATTAACAGTAAAATTTCTGAAATTACCGATTTTATTAATGCGAATAAAGATGAATATCCTGAAATTACCAATCAATTAGTAGAAGCTTTAAAAACTGTTAAAGATGATAATGCTCCAAGCTATGCTAATACGCAAGCAGAATTAACTCAAAAACTAAATAATATAACAGAAGCTTTAAATAATGCTAATGAACAATTAGGAAATACACAAAGTAAAGAAGCGTTAACGTTATCAACAAATCAATTAGAAGCTGTTAAAGATTCAATCACAAGCACCGATCCTGAAATGGCTGATTTGAAATCTCAACTAGAAGCAGAAATTAAAAAAGCTCGTGATATTATTAAAAATAACGAAACTGATAAATTTGTTCCCGAAAAACAAACAGTTGATAGTTTAAAAGAAGAAGCAAATGAAAAAATAGCCGCTTTTGAAGAAAAATTAAAACAAGCTAAAAATAATTTCAAAAAAGCTTTAGAAGCTGCTAAGACAATTTTAGAGACTGCCAAAACTGCGGATAATACTGCAAACTATACCAATATTATTTCTGATATCGAAACTAAAATTAGTCAAAATGACACAATTGATGAAAATGGTGCATTAGATTTAATTAAACAAAAAACTGATAATTTAAATGCTATTAGTGATTTTTATAATACTGAAAAAGCTAAAGCAGACGAAATAACTAATAATGCATTAGGAGAATTAAATAAAGAAATTGAAAATGCCAAAGCTGTTAAAGATACAATGTTATCTGAGCCAGATTTAAATACTGCCAAAGAAACATTAGAAGCTGCTATTGAATCTGCTAAATTAGCTAAAGAAAAATCACCTAAATTGGCAAATAATAAAATCGAAGAAGCTCAAAATGAGCTAAAACAGGCTATTGCAAAAGCTCAAGAAGCTATTGATTCTTCAAATTCTCAAAAAACAAATATCAAGAATTCGATTAACGAAAAAGAAAAAGAAATTAAAGACTATATTAATAATGAATTATCAAATGATCCTGAATATTCTACAATTAAAAGTGACTTAGAAACATATCTTAATAATTACGTTGCGACTGATAAAAATAATTTGGATGCAAAAACTAGAGAACAACTTGAAAATTTATTAAACCAAATGAGTATGCAATTGCAATCAGCAAAAGATAAAAAAGCTGAAAAGGATGCTGAAATTGCCGCTAGAAATAAAGCTGCAATGCTAAAATCTAAAGAAGCATTAAAAACTGTTTCAAACTCAATTACTAGTCAAGATCCAAAAATGACATCACTAAAATCTGAACTTGACGAAGCAATCGAAGAAACTAACAATATTGCAAATAATGATCAATCAGATAAATATGTTGAGCAAAAGCAAAAGTTAGATGAATTAAAAGCAAAAGCTGAAAGAATAAAAACTGATTTTGCTACAAAATTAGAAGAAGCTAAAGTAAATCATGCTGATAAATTGCAAAAAGCTAAAGAAAAATTAAAACAATTAAAAGCCGATCCTGACGCTGCAAATTTAACTGATGTAATTAATAAATTAGAACAAGATATCGCAGCTAATGAAAACATAACAGATGATGAGGCTATTTCAAGTATTGAAAACAAAGCTTCTTCATTAGAACAAGCCGTAACCACCGCTACAGCTAGTTCAACTGAAAATAAAAAAGATAGATTAAAACAATTAATCGACAATATTCCATATCCAGATGGTGCTCTTTCATCTATATCAACCAACACCAAAGAATCATTAAAAACAACTTGAGTTGATGATGTGGTTACTGATAGCACTACACGTGAAGAAATCGGGGTAATAGAAGAAAAAATTTCTGCATTACATGAAAAAGTTGGTAGTTTATTAGAAAAAATCAATTCATTACCAGACGGTAGTGCTAAAGATAGGTTATTAGGAGAATTAGCTGCTTCTGATGATACAGAAATTACTGATTTAGAAACCAAGGTACAAGGTTATATAGATACTTTGAGTTTAATTAACAGTAACTTTACTCACTTTACATCAAGCGCCGGAAGAGATTCAAACGAACACAAACAAGCTGTTAATTCACAAATTGATAATCTAAAACAAACTTTAAAAAATAAATTAGCAGAAGTTGCCGATGATGATCTTAAAAATCTAAAGAATTTAATTAACAAAGATAATGAAACTGTTGAAGCATTAAAAACAAAATTTTTAGGAGACATTTTAATAGCTAAAAATCTAATTAGAGAATTGTTAACCAAAAATACTGCTGATGAAGCTCAAACAGTAAAAGATGAAATTGAAGGCATATATAGAGAATTAAGAAGATTCTGAGGAAATGAAATTCAAACTGGTACTTTTATAAGAGACAGTTTGAAAAGGAGAGAAGATTATCCTTCAAGAGCATCTGGAATCTTAAAACCATTTGAAAATTTAAGAGATGATGATGTTAGAAGTGTTACAACAGCCGATCAATTAAAAAATATTAATGATACACTTGTACCTTTATATATAAAGGGTATTGAATTTAACAAGAAACTTAAAGCAATTACGGCTAATAACATGCCAGATGCTGTTAAACAAGCATTAAGAAATAAATTATTAGATCAAACCGATGCAGCTGGAATGGATAGAGTTACTGAATATGTTGCTCAACCTGACAATGCTAAAACAACCGGATGATATTTAGAAGCATTAAACACATTGAATACAATCGGAACTACTACAAATAATAAATCAGAATTATTGAAAGAATTAAAAAATACTGATAGATCTCCAGGAGAAGATGTTTTAGAAAATATCGATACAGTTAGATCTAAAATTAACGAATACAAGACAGCATTTGAAGCTGCTAAAACAAAACTTGAAGAATATTCAAATAATCCTAATAAGAGCTCAGAAAAATACAATGAATTATTAACTGAGTTAAATAATATAGTAACCAATAAAGACAAAGCAAACGATTTGAAAGATAAAATAGTTGCTGCGATTGAATTAGCTAACAAAAAAGCTGAATTAAAAACTTTATTGAGTGAGGTCCCATTCCCTAACACAAATAATGCTCCTGCTAAGATTACCTTAACATCAGATATTAATGCTTTAGATTCAATGGATGATGCAAACGAAATGAATGATAGATTAGTAGCCTTAAAAGAAGCTATAAGAACTGCAAGTGCTTCAATAAATGGTCTTCCTTATCCAGATCGAAACGCAGAAGCTAAGGGTAGAATTGGAAATGCTTTAAATAGTGCTACGACCGCAGATGAAGTTGACAATATTTTACCTTCAACATGAGCAAGCGACCTTGAAGAATACAAAAACATAATTAACGGTTTAACTCCTGGACGTCAAGGAATAAGAGATGTAAGATTAAATAAAACATATCCAAGTTCAGAAGCTTCAGATTCCTCTGTTACCGATCTTAGAAAACAAATTATTGAAACTTACAAAGTTGATATTAAAGAAAAAATTACCAGCATTACAAACATGTCTGAATCTCAAAAACGTCCATTTATAGATGCTGTTGAAGCCGTTGTTTCATCAAACATTGCAACAATGGATGAATTGAAAGAAAAAGTAGATAAGATTAAAAACCAATATAATTTGGCTTTACAAGAAAGATTTAGATTAGCCAAAGAAGCTGCTAAAAATGCATTAGATAGTTATAAAGCTAGCCCTAACAAGGATAATTCTAAAATTCAAGATTTAGAAAACAGATTAAATGCATTAACAACTGTTGATCATACAAATGATGCTATTACATTAAAAAATGAAATTGATGGATTAATTGCATCCGCAAATTCATTAAAAGCTAAGAAAGATGATATTAAAGCGGTAATCGGTGAAATTCCTTATCCAAATCCAGAATCTGCTGAAGCTTTAGAAGCTAAACGTCAACTAGCAGAAGAAGTTGATTCATTATCTACAGCTGAAGACTTAGATAGAAAATTAGAAGAAATTAATGCATTGAAAAACAAAATGAAAGAAAAAGTTGATTTAATTAACGATAGACATTTCGCTTATGAAGAAGGCGAAGGTGTGCCCGCATATGATACTATTAAACATCACTTAAACTCAGCCAAAACTGAAAGTTATGTTAGTGAAGCTGTGCCGGATGATTGAAGCGAAAGATTATCATTACATAAATTCGAAATAGATTCTTTTTCTAATTCGTCAGTCGATGAATTGTCAGCATTTTATACTGAAATGATAAAAATATTTAACCAAACAGTGCCTGATGCTATTTCTGGCGCCACTTATACAGAAACCGAATTGAGAAAACAAATAATTTCCAAAGCTCAAGAGGCGGCAAGAAATTATGTAAATAGAGAAGGTAATTTACGTTATTTATCTGCTGAGGATAAAAATAAAATATTAGAGAAAATAAATAACGAAACATTACCTGAAAATAACGAAGAACAGCTATTTGGAAAACTTGCTAAAATAACAGAACATTTAAACGATGCAGAACGTGCCAACTATAATACATTTATTGATAATCTAGCTTATCCTTCATCAACAAATCAAGATGATGAAATTAATGCAAATTCTCGAAATACAAAAGAAGCTATAAAGGCAAATTTAACTTCAAATATTTCTTTAATAGGATCAAATACTCATCTTGACACAACATTGAATAATTTGGCAAGAGACATTCAAGCATTAAATACAGAAATTTCAACCGTTAAACCAGCGGCAAAACAATCTGAATTTATCTTAGAATTTTCTAGAACTGATAATGAAGGCATTGCAACACTACTTCAAAACGTAAGAAATTACAAATCAGATTATGATACTAAAAAACGTGAAGCTCAATCTGCTATTTCACAAGTAAATGATCAAGGCAAAAAATCTGAACTTGAAAGAAGATTAAATAATGATAGTAATACCACTAAGGACTTAATTGATATTAAAGAAGAAGCTATTAGAGAAAGAAATAATGAACTTGATAGTGCGAGAGCTGACGCTAATAGCTTTATAGAAACTATTACTTATCCTGGTGGAACAAGTTCAACCGCTATAACTAAGTTAAAAGAAAAAGTTAATAATGCTAACACCATAGATAAGATAAATGAATTAAAAGAAGAAAATAAATTAATTAAACAAGCGGTGGAAGATGCTGTTACTGAAATTAATAAATTATCAGATAATAATGCTAAAAAATCGCAACTAAGAGATGAACTAAATAGAGCTATCGAAATTGACGGAAAAAACGGAATTCAGGAAATTAAACGTAAGGCTATTGAAGCTAAAAAATCTGAGTTTGATAGCAAAAAAGAACCACTAAGAGCACAAATTCAAAGTTTAAAAGATTCATCAGATAAAAAGGAACTATTAAATAAATTAAATAGTGCTACCACTGATGCTGAGCTTGAAAATGTTGGAAATTTACTCTCATTAATTTCAAGAAAAGAAGAACTAAAATCTAGACTTTCTAAATTAGTATTATTTGATTTAAAACAACCAAGAAACGGTCTTTCTGCAGAAGAGATGAAGAATCTTAACAAAAATATTACCGAAGCAACAACATCCAACCAACTTGATAATATAGAAGCATTAATTGAAAAACAAAGAGTGGCTGAAGAAAACGATTTAGCATTTGAAACAACAAATGGAGGTTTCGTGTTTGAAGGTGATGCCTTTGTATATAAAGATTTTAGTCATATGAAGAAGGTGTTAATTGATATTATCAGGAAGATTAATGTTATTAAAGGTAACGAAAACTCTGATTCTCAAGCATTATTTAGAACTGAAGGACAACGTTTACAAGATAAAATTACTAGAGAAGTTAAAACTTCGGAACAATATAAACGTGTTTTAGATGAAGCCGAAGCATTTGTTGCACGTTGAGATGCTGGAGAAATTAGAAACTGACTAATGTTCTTTGAAGAAAGGGCAAAATCAAATTCAAATAACTCTCCTTCTGATGCCGGACCATTCCCAGTTAATGTTCCTGAAAACGAGCTAAATATTTTATTGGCTTACTTTAAAGATGCTAACACAACAAGAGAAATGGCAGTTAATAAAGAAAATGAATATCTAAGAACAAGTTATTTTAGAGCTAGAAGATTGAAAAAATTAGATTACGATTATTTACAATTTATTAACGCTTTAAAAAACAACCCATATTTAGATGTTAATGAAAAGTCAAGACTGGGCGCTCAATACGATACATTTAAACGAGCTATTTCTGTTGAAGATAAAGAAAGAATTGCCTTGTCAATTGACAGATCTCTAACAGGAAATACAAATATTGAATCTAGTTGAAAAGTAATATCACAATCAAAATTTGTTTATTGATGAGTTGAAAAAATTGCAAATGCACCTGAAAATATTATTAGTCAATCAAATAAATATAAATGAATAGATAGAATTACATTAAATATCGATGAACGTCATAGCTTAAATAGAAAGTTATGAGACGAATTCAAACAAGCACATCCTGATTTACTAAGAGGTGTTCAATTAAATTCGGCTGGTTATCCAGTAGGACATGAGCCATTTTTCGGATAATAGTAAAAAAGTTAATCCTATTAGGGTTAACTTTTCCTAAATTGTAAATTCAAGTGCAACACTTAAAAAACATTAAAATTTTAAGTGGGGCATTTTTTTTACATAAAAAAATCCCCCTCAGAAAGAGAAGGAAAACAAATATGAATAATTATACCACGCCAAATTATAAACATTTAAATTTTGGAGAGCGAGCTACTATTTCAAGTTTGTATGATGCTGGATATTCAATTAGAAAAATTAGTTCGATTTTAAAAAGAAGCGCATCGACTATTTCAAGAGAAATAAAAAGAAATACGGATACATATCGGCTTGATTATACTTCTAAAATAGCTCAAGAAAAAGCCGATATTAGACATAAACATAAATATTTATTTAAATTTTCAGATGAAAAATATTTAGATTTTGCAGATCATTTTGTCAGCATGTATGATAAATACACTTATGGAATCAAAGCAACTTTATTCTTTTTAAAGAAACACTATCCTGAACTTCAACATTTTTCATTTAAAACAGTTTACAATTGGTTTAATTCGGGTCATTGATTTTTAAAAAGAAGTGATAGACTGCGCAGAGGATATGTGAAAGGAAGAAAACGTGCACGAACCCCGGCTAAACATAGGCTTGTCCAAGCCAAATATTACATGCCTTTTTGGACCAGAGACGAAGAAATTAATAATAGAAATCAAATTGGACACTATGAATTAGATTTAGTAGTTTCTTCAAACAGGGGTAAACACGCATGTATTTTAACGATAGTAGAAAGATACAGCAGATATGGTTTTGCAATAAAAATACCATCTAGAAGCCCAAAAAAATGTCTATAATGCTTTAATAAAATGAAGAGAAGATCATATTGAAATCCCTGTCTTTTCAATGACCACTGATAATGGTTTTGAGTTCAAAAATATGGGTTTAATTGCCTATAAACTAGGTATTATAGGCTATTATACCGATCCTTATGCCTCATTTCAAAAGGGAAGCAACGAAAATTTCAATGGAATAATTAGAAGAAAGTGAAAAAAAGGAACTAACTTTGATGATGTTTCTCAAGAAGAATTAAATGATTATGTTAGCCAAGTAAACGCTATGCCTAGGGAATTATTAAATTGATTAACTGCTAAACAAAAATTTATTCAGGGTTGACAAGAAGAATATTACCGAAGAGTTAGTTAATTTTAAAATCTTATTAGTAAAATAATTTTTAAAAATACGGCTTTGTTCAAATAATAAATTAGATTTTTTTAAAAAAAATTTATATTTTTTATCGGCGTTAGCCAATCATACAAACCGACTATGTCGGTAATAAAATGACGTCAGACTTTTAGATAAATACGACGAAGTCGTTTTGATTATCCACTGGTAAAGTAAATTAAAATTGCTGAATTTAAATTTATTGGCGCTAGCCTACAAGTTTAATGCGACGTAGTCGCCAATAAAAATCTTCGTATTAACTTACTAAAAAAATATATCGTTTCTTAAACTTATTTGCGTTAGCAACCGAAGACCGACGCAGTCGGCAAAAAAGAGATTAAATACCCAACAACATTGTTGGCGGTAGCCAACCATAATTAATAACTGAATGACGTAAAAAAATATACATAAAATATTTAAAATTACCGTTTTTGACTAGCGACGGGTGTTTTTCTATATTTTTTGCTAAAAAATTAACAAAAAACAATTTTCAAAACTATAATTAAAAAAGCCAAGTGCTAAATGTTGCACTTGAACTTACAATGGAGCAAAGTTAATCCTATTAGGGTTAACTTTTTTAAAAATTTTAAATTAATTTTTCGGCTTCATAATTTTTAAAATGATAAAATTTTATAACACTTTATTAACATAGGGGGGTAATTGTGAAATTCAAAAAAATTTTTCTGTCATCAATTACTATGACACCATTAGCTATATCGTTAGCTTCTTGTTCGCAAATTAACAAAACTGAAGAAAAAGAAATAAAAGAAAATGAATATATTGAAAACCCGACTTTTTTAAAAAAGGCTAATTTTTCTTTCACTAATTTAAATGATTTAGATTTAAACGATATTAAAAAAACTAACTTGATGGCTTTGACTAAAATTATCAAAACAGAAGATAAATTGTATGCCAAATCTAATTTGCCTAAAACTGTTGAAATTTTAGATAATAATACACTTATATCGGCTAATGTATCTTGGGATATAGAAGAAGATGAAATACAGATTTTTAATAGTAAAGTAATTTATGGAAGTATTGAAAATTACCCATCATTAAAAGCTAAGTTGATATTTTATAAAAACGAAAATTATAATAATAATCAAGATCTAGAATTATTAGATAATGGATTAGCACCTAACACATCTAAATTAAATAAAGATGAACGTTATTGATACAGTATTCATATCAATAAACTACCTAAGTTATTAGATCGGGGTGATGCTTCTGAATCAAATCAGTCAGTTTGATTTAATTCAGAAGATTTTAATGAAAAAAGAGCAAAAACATTTTTTATTTTTAAATGGAATAGACCTAAATTAGTTTCTAAAATGGATATAACATTTTTAAATTATGTATCAAGAGAAACGGGAAATCCTGTTAAAATGCCAAATGAAATATTAATTCAAGTTTCTAATGATGGATTATCATGAAATAATGTTAAAAACCAAGATAAAGTTAAACAAAGTGATTTTCCATCTTTTAAGCCTCATCATAAATGAAAAGACACATTTGCAGCTCAAACTATTAATTTTGCACCTACTGAAACAGAATGAATTAGAGTGTTATGAAAACCAGCAACAAATGCACAAAACCAACTTTTATCAATATTTGTAACTGATGTTAAATTCTATGGCCAAAGTATAATTGATAAGGATGATAATATTCAAATTGATATTAATTTAGATGATGTCAATGTAAATAAATTAAGCGCTAAAAAGTTATCTAAAAATACTTTTGAGATAAATAATATCTCTTCTGTTGAAAATATTGATTTAAAATACCTTGGGAAATATTATGACATTATTTTATTTGACGAAAATAAAGAAAAAAGCATATATAAAATAGCAATATATAACGAAATTGGTAATTATAAAATTTACGATTTAATAATTAATAAGGGAGATAAATAATATGAAAAGAAAAAATATTTTAATTTCTGCTTTATTTTCATCATTATTGACATTTGGTGCTATTTCATGTTCCCCTTCTGTTTCTTCATCTTCTAATGAAGCTAAAAAAGACAAGATTAATGAATATTTTAAAAATAACAATTTCGATTATTTTCAAAATATTAAATCTTCTTTATTAAATAGCGTTGATTTAAAAGAGAATAAAGATGTTGATTTTGATTCATTTATGACATCATTAACATTATTTTTAAATAAATATAGAGATATAGTTAATTTAGAACTTGCGAAGCCATATTTCAAAAATATTATTCAAGATGATCTATCTTTAATTAATAATAAATTATTAAATCTAGATAAGCTGATTAGCAAAAAGTATGTTGTGTTTGCAGATATTAATGCAAAGTCAATTAATGATATTGAAAATGTATATAATAAATTAACCGAAATTAATAATAATATTATTGAACAAAATAATAATATTTTAGAAATAACTAAACACATTTCTAAAAATATCAATAATCAGAACATAAAATCACTACTTATTGATAATTTAGAAAAATATTATCAAAATCAAAACAATGATGAATTAATTTCAAATTTATTAAAAATATCTAAGAACATTGATTTGATTAATTGATATTTATCTGATAGTAATGTTTTGCAAATCAATTCAGATCAATTTAATTCAATTCGCAATGAATACGAAAATATTAATAATCATATTGATAAAACTAATGCGATTTTATCTACTTTAGAAATTAGCAATGATATTATTAATAAAATAACAAGTTATATTGATGAAAATAATATTGTTTTAGAATCGCTTGAGTTAAAAAAATCAGAGGTTTTGAAATTATTAGAATTAAAGAAAAACGGTTTAAATGAAGCTGATGTTAATGATATTAAAAGCCGTATCTCATCAGCTAAATCATTATCTAGTTTAAATAAAATAGCTGATGGAATACTTGAAATTAATGATGATGTATTGCAAGCTCAAAAAACTGACTTAATTAAAAAATATGATTCACTATTTTCAAATAGCAATTTAAAACAATTATCAAAAATAATAATAGAAAGTTCAGAAAATCAAACTGATTTAAATAAAGTTGATCAAGACTTTAGTAATTTACAAACAACTTTAAATAACTTAATTAATATAATTACGTCATTTAAAAATCAATCATATAAAGGTATTACAAAGTTTAACTTTTATAAAAAATTAGTTGATATGTCTTATATCTTTAATGATAATGCTTTAGTTAATATTAATTTATTTAATTTAGACGCTGAAATTGAAAAATTAGCTAATTTTGCCAATGAATTAGAAGCTATTATTAACGGAGATCAAAATACTCAAGATAATCAAAACTATGATGATATTTTATTAGCAGAAGCTAATAAAAATGCTTATCAACTAAATCAAGATCTTGACAATATAGAAAAAAATAATAGTAATTTATATTCAGCTAATATAACTATCAAAAATAGTGATATATTTTTATCTAATCCTGATACAGAATATTTAGATTATCAGATTTATGATTTAGAACTTGACAAGACTAATAAAAATACTTTAGTTATTAAATATAATGTCTTTTTAAAATCAAATGAAGAGCAAAAAGTTCAATCAACTTCAACTATTCAATTTTCAAGTGATTTGGATGCCATTATCAATGAATATGCTTTTGCTAATTTAGATCAAATATTCAATATTAATTATTTTGAAATATCTAAATATTCAAAAGATGAATGAAATGGCTTAAGCTTAGAAAATCAAAAAGAATATATTAGACTTAAAAACAATTCTCTTTCTAAGTTTTTTACATTTGAGCTTTCAAATGCAAATCAAAATCAAGCAAACAAATTACAATATAATGTTTTATTAAAGTTTAATAATCAAACAATTAAAACATTTGACTTATCTTCAAAAGACAGTATTTCATTTAGATCTGATAGTGAACAAAAACAATCTTACATTGATAGATTAAATAAAGAAAAGATTATGTCTTTAATTAATGGGCCTATTGCTGATATATTAGAAATAACTAAAATTAAGCAAGGCGCTAAAAAAACTCATAGCCATTATTTAGCATCGCAGGCACTAGAAGCTTTTAAAAATGAATATGAGTTGCCAAAATTTGGCAAATATCAGCTAATTATTAAAGATTTAATCTCTTTTGATAATAAAAATGGAGTTGCCAAACTAACATTTTGATATTCTGAAAATGATAGTATTGCTTCTGTAGATGCAAATATTGATTTAAATTCAAAAGCTAAAGTAATTGCTAATTTTAGATTACAAAATTATGAAGATATTGAGCCAATAAATAAACAATACTATACTGCCGAAGATTTTGCTAATAATGATCTGACTTCATTAGGAAATGATTTAGAAATCATGAGTGCTATTGATGAAACTAATTTTGATTTTAGAAAAGCTGTTGGTAAAGTCATTGCAGATAATAAATATATTTGATATAAGTCATTAAATCCTAAAAACTTCGTTAGTCAACAAGCGTTTAATAAATTGCCTTATTTTATTAAATTGGTTGCATCAAAAGACAATCATGGCGCAAATTTAGATCATGAAGATTTTATTGAACATAATGTTGGTATATATGATAAAAATCTTGCTATCAAACAAGATGCTGAAAATATTGAATTATTGAATAATAAATACTTTATATATTATTATGATATTAAAGAGCATAATAGACGTGGTTTAAGTTTTAAAATCGCCTTTATAAATAAAGAAAATAATACAATTAGATATGCTTTAAATAAAGAATTTAATTTAATAAATTTAGTAAATGATTATGAACAAGTTTTATATCCTGAAATTATGCTAAATAATATTAAAGCCTCAGATATTATAGTTAATGAAGAGATACTTTCAACTAAAACTGCTGAAGAATTTGCTAATGATTTAAGCTTATTAAATGAAGCTATAAAATTAAAAAGTAACGATGGCAAATTAATTTATAACAATTTTGAATTATCGACTGATAATTTTAAAGTAGCTGAAATTAAAAGAATAGCACATAAAGAAGCCTATATTCGCTTTAAAGTTACGCGTCAAAATTGAAAAAATGAAAATGGTCAAGTAATTAATTATAAAGAAGAAATCTTGGGCAATACCTGATATAAAATAACAGGTTTTGCTAATACTGAAACTGATTTATCAACTGAAAATCTAGCATTTAATAATCCTAATTTAAATAAAGTTTATTTAGACAATAATTTAATTTATCGCAAAAGAATTATTGAACCTCATTATAGTGATTTAATTTGAAATTTAGACAAGACAAATAATGTGGCCACATGATTTTTAGATAAAAAATACTTATCAGAAACTTTATTAAAAACCAATTCTAAGAATAGAAAAATAACCTTTCATTTTTATGCTAATAAATTGATTAACGATTTTAACAAAACTAATCGTATCTTATCACCTGAATATGGTATTAATGTAAGAGTTGACTTTGATAAACTTGCTAAAAATGGCATTTTTAAACAAAAAATTAATTTTAGTCAAGAAAATTCAATACCTGAATATTCAATTAATTACATTTTTAAATGAGATGAGCAAAAAGGTATTTCTGTTTTTGTTTCTCTAGATAATCAAGAACAAAAAATTATCATAGATTCACCTAGTCTTGTTAAATTTGAAAAAAATAAATTATATGATGCAAATCAAGCCTTTTTAATAATGCCAGCTGGTGCGAAAATCACTATTGAATATGAAAATGAAATAGAAGAAAAGTTTGAAGATTTTACTAATCAATTTAATTATAATAAAGTCGATTATAACCAAACTAATCAACCAATTCTTTTCTATAATGAAGAGAAAAGATTGAAAGATTATTCAAAATATAATCCAAATCAAAATGTTAGCTACAAGTTACATGATGGCTATAAAATGAATGTAGATCCAATCAAAATAAAAGAATGAAAAGATTGAGATTTAGTTAACACAATTATGGCTAGAACTATGCGTTATACTAACGGAACAGCGACAATGATTGGAAAAGTTAACGACGATTTAAATGATGGAAGATTTTATTTCTTAACCAATCATCACGTTCATGGTATGGACGATCATATTGAAAGATGAGAAGACTATTCTGGCGATAAGTTTTTAAAAGAATATGACAATAGTAATGGCAGAATATTTAGATTCTATTTTACTGTTCCTTATGAATATGTTGGTAATAATTTACTGCCAGGTCCTGATACTGATTGAAAAAGCTTTAACTATATTGGCGGATATAATGAAGCTAGACAAGGTTTTAATGTCAAAACAACTGTTGTTTGAACTGGTAAAGGACAAAAAGATCAAACCGGAACTAAAAATGATAATGCTGATTTATCAATAGTAATATGAGATATAAATCCTATTATTAAAGCAATGAAAAGATTAGGTAGATTCCAAGCGGTTAAATATCTTGAAAACTGATTTAAATTACCTAATTTAAAATTTGATTTTGATAGCTCTAAACTAGGCTTTATTCCTGGACCAAATATTAAAGATACGGCGCATATCGGATATCCTTTAGGCGATCAAACTGGTTATATTAACCATAGACCTAAAGTATCAAATACAACATTGCCTGTTTCTATTCAAGATGATTATGCTTTTGTAAGAATTACAGGAGGTAATTCTGGTAGTGGATTTTTCATTGACAATAATCGTTATATATCAACTCTTTATGGTGGTGCTTTATCTAAAGAGCTATACGGTAGAAATTATCAAACCGATGAATATAACTACTTTGGTATTAATTGAAATAATGAAAATCCGCTAACTTTAAAAAATAATCGTTCATTTGGAGCACAAATCTTAAGAGCAAATGCCTTAAATCCAAATGCATATGAAATTCCTTGATTTTATAAGAAAATAAATTAGTAATTTTTAGTTTATAAATAGTAGAAGTTCAATATTGAGCTTCTACTTTTTTATTATCCTTGGCTAATAGAAAATATATCTAAACAAAAAAAGTAATCTATTTTTAATAGATAAAATAGTTATATAAATTATTAGAAGATAAATTCAATGAATTTTTTAAATAATATTGAAAATTGCTATGTAATTTTTTTGCTTAGTATATAAGCAGAAAGAAGAATATGAAAAAAATAATCGACGTTACAGAAAGTGAATATTTATCACTTTTTTTAGGAAATTTAATTATTAAAAAAGAGCAAGGAAAAATTACAATACCAACCAATGATATTGATAGTATTATTTTTGAAAATAATAGAACAACAATATCAATACCTCTGATTAATAAATTAATAAAAGAAAAAGTAAATATAATTATCTGCAACGAAAAACATCTGCCTCAGGCGCAGATTATTCCGTTTGATAATTATTATGATAACAAAGTATTTTTATCTCAATTAACTTGAGATGAGAATTACAAAGCCATAACTTGAAAAAATATTATTAAACTAAAGATTGCTAATCAACTTAATTTGTTAGTGAACTTTAATTTAGTTAATGATGAAGATTATCAAAAATTTAAAAATTATATTTATGATGTCAAAATTGGTGATTTATCTAATCGAGAAGCTCATGCAGCAAAACTTTATTATAAAAATATTTTTGGAACTGATTTTAAAAGAGAAAGAGATAACTTTGATGATGATATTAATGCGATGCTAAATTATGGATATACGATTTTATTGTCATTTTATAGTCGAGCAATTAATGGGCGTGGTTTTGATAATCGCATTGGCGTTTTTCATAAGAGTTTTAATAACCCTTATAGTTTAGCATGTGATCTAATGGAAGTGGCTAGGGTGTTTGTTGATTATGTTGTATATCAGTATTTAATCAAAAAAGCTAATTATCAAGAAGTAAATTGAAAAATCTTTAAGCAAATGCTATATGAATTTTTTGATGAGCATATTAAAGTCAATAATAAGCATATGAAAATTCGCGACTATATTGATTATTCTGTTAAGAAATTATTAGAAAATTGTTCATTAGAAGAGTTAATCATTGATTGAAATTCAAAGTAGATTTATGCGAATAATTGTTATGTATGATATTTCAATGGATGATGATAATATCGCTTATTATAATAAATTTAGAAATGAACTAATTAAATTAGGTTATAGCATGATTCAATATTCAATCTATGTTAAATGTATATCAGCTCACACTCAATATCCTTATGAAAAAGATAAACTAATGAAAATAGTTCCCAAAAAATCAAATGTGAGAATTTTATTAGTAACAGAAAGTCAGTATCAAAATATTGAAATCATTAGTGGCGAAAAATCACTAAATGAATATTACTTGGATAAAAAAATATATTTAGAGGTATAAATTATGTTAGAAATAGTGAAATTTAGTCATCTTTTAGATCGTGACTATCAAGGAATTAGAGTTATTGAAAGCAATAACTCTTTAGCTTTTTTAGCTATGTTAATTAATCATGAAAACCAAAATAATCAACCGAGTCTTTTAATTAATAATAAAGGTTATTTTGTTAATGAAAGTATTATTATTAATCCATTATCAAAAGTTATTGATATCCTTAACTTTAGTAGCAAAAATAGTTTATATAAAATGTTTATAAAAGACAGTAGAATTGATCAAGAAAATTTAATCAAAAGTGATTTATTATCTGAGATATTGAATTTTTATACAAATCTAGTTGCTGAAGATTTTATTTATATTAATTTAGATAAAGCAAAGTTAGTTAAATTCTTATTTCAACTAAATGATCAAAAATTGATTAATAAAGATATTTTATTTAAGTTTTTTGATTTGTCAAATCAATTAGATAAGCAACTTGTAATTATCACTAATTTTGATAATATCAATATTAGTGAGTTAGTTGCTTATACTAACAAATTTAACTTTATTATATTAACTAACAATATTTGAGATATTTGCAATAGCTTTGAAGAGTTAGAAGTTTGTTCAATTTTTGATAATAAAACATTTATCAATATTGATAATGTATCTTTAATTAAAGAAATACTTATGCAAAAATTCAATGTTGATGATATTGAAAAAATCAAAGAAAGTAAGATATTGCAAAATGCTATAAAATCAATCATTTTAGATTAATTTTTAATCGAATTTAAACGTTTTTATACAAAAATGACATTTTAGTACTATACTATTCTTAAGCAAGGTTAGACAAACTTTTAAAAAGCTGTCTAACCTTGCTTATTTTAGTACTATACTATTCTTAAGCAAGGTTAGACTTAGTGAGCTAAATGAAAAAGTGCAAAATTATTTTAGTACTATACTATTCTTAAGCAAGGTTAGACAGCTTTTTAAAAGTTTTCCGCCTGATTTTGATTTTAGTACTATACTATTCTTAAGCAAGGTTAGACTTAGACAATTATACTTCACAAAAGCCTAATATTTTAGTACTATACTATTCTTAAGCAAGGTTAGACTAAAAGTCGAGGGTGTTTGAAATGTTGTCAATTTTAGTACTATACTATTCTTAAGCAAGGTTAGACTTGAACTAACGACTTATATTTATCAAAAGCATTTTAGTACTATACTATTCTTAAGCAAGGTTAGACATAACTGACTATCACAACCACGCTATACCAATTTTAGTACTATACTATTCTTAAGCAAGGTTAGACTGGAATTTGCTGAAGCCGAAGGCTTTGCAAATTTTAGTACTATACTATTCTTAAGCAAGGTTAGACGGAACTGCTCAGGGTCAAATTGGCTCACTAATTTTAGTACTATACTATTCTTAAGCAAGGTTAGACGTGATTTTTCAGAGTTTGATCGTTACTGAGATTTTAGTACTATACTATTCTTAAGCAAGGTTAGACAACAATTTGCCGGTTTTATTAATCAAAAAAATTTTAGTACTATACTATTCTTAAGCAAGGTTAGACGGATTAAAGTTATACCAGACACGCCGAACAATTTTAGTACTATACTATTCTTAAGCAAGGTTAGACAATTTAAGTGATATAAATGTTTTAAAAATAAATTTTAGTACTATACTATTCTTAAGCAAGGTTAGACTAAACAGCGATAGCTCACTTATTATTACCTATTTTAGTACTATACTATTCTTAAGCAAGGTTAGACGTTTTTGCTAGTTCTTTATAAGCATCTTCTATTTTAGTACTATACTATTCTTAAGCAAGGTTAGACTTAAAAATATATTTAATGAAAACGAAATGCATTTTAGTACTATACTATTCTTAAGCAAGGTTAGACATTTAAGTGATGCGAATGTTTTAAAAATTAATTTTAGTACTATACTATTCTTAAGCAAGGTTAGACACAATAATTTAGTATTGCAGGACTTTACATATTTTAGTACTATACTATTCTTAAGCAAGGTTAGACATACTCTAAACTCCTTAGTATAAAATGAGTATTTTAGTACTATACTATTCTTAAGCAAGGTTAGACAAAATGTTGTTTTTAACAACGAAGAAAGATATTTTAGTACTATACTATTCTTAAGCAAGGTTAGACATAGTCATTTAAACCCAATTAACGCCGAACATTTTAGTACTATACTATTCTTAAGCAAGGTTAGACATAGTCATTTAAACCCAATTAACGCCGAACATTTTAGTACTATACTATTCTTAAGCAAGGTTAGACTCATTTTGGCATTAATATATATATATTGTGATTTTAGTACTATACTATTCTTAAGCAAGGTTAGACTGACAGTAATTATAGCGTTACCGTTTCGTTATTTTAGTACTATACTATTCTTAAGCAAGGTTAGACGCACTTTTTTAAATGTGTGTTTAAAAATTTATTTTAGTACTATACTATTCTTAAGCAAGGTTAGACTTCGTTAAGAAATATGAAATATGCTTCGTTTATTTTAGTACTATACTATTCTTAAGCAAGGTTAGACCCTTATATATGAGGGGAAATTCAGCACCTTATTTTAGTACTATACTATTCTTAAGCAAGGTTAGACTAATAACATCTCCTCGCAATTATCTAACATATTTTAGTACTATACTATTCTTAAGCAAGGTTAGACACGAAATGCTCGAAAAAATACAATTGCTTGATTTTAGTACTATACTATTCTTAAGCAAGGTTAGACTCAATTTTAGTTATTTCTACGACTTCGCCAATTTTAGTACTATACTATTCTTAAGCAAGGTTAGACAACTAATAATGTTTTTGTTTCAACTTGCTAATTTTAGTACTATACTATTCTTAAGCAAGGTTAGACGCTATCTTTAAAGTTGGCTATTAGATCTACATTTTAGTACTATACTATTCTTAAGCAAGGTTAGACTAAATAACGCTAAACGAAAAGCTGCGCAACATTTTAGTACTATACTATTCTTAAGCAAGGTTAGACAATTTAATGTAGGAGAAGCTGTAACATTTGAATTTTAGTACTATACTATTCTTAAGCAAGGTTAGACCACTTCAACATTCGGTAGCTACTTCGCTACATTTTAGTACTATACTATTCTTAAGCAAGGTTAGACCTCCAACCCCCTCGATTTCGATGGGTTAAAATTTTAGTACTATACTATTCTTAAGCAAGGTTAGACTGAAAACCTAAGACATGGCGAATATTTAAAATTTTAGTACTATGCTATTCTTAAGCAAGGTTAGACTTAACTTCAAAGATTACAAAGAATTAGTAAAATTTTAGTACTATACTATTCTTAAGCAAGGTTAGACCTAGCATTTGTTAAAATGAGCTCAGTAACAATTTTAGTACTATACTATTCTTAAGCAAGGTTAGACCTAGATTAATATATAAATTTAGTTTTAAGAATTTTAGTACTATACTATTCTTAAGCAAGGTTAGACTGGAATCTTTAAAAGAAGCTTGAAATATTATGTTAATTCTTAATCAAATTGCAACATTTTTATAGTTTAAAAATGTTTATTAAACTTATGATATCAAATTTATTTTTTAAGACCTAAAAATTTAAGCCAGTAATCAGGAAAAATTAGCAAAGTGTTATACTTTGCTATTATTTTTTTTAAATCTGTATATCTTAAAATAAAAATTAAAATCTACTTAAAATATTCAGATAGGTTATTATCTACTTCTTTAATTGCGTTTTTAAACATTGATTTTAAGTGGTTCATTTCTTCTTTTAAACCCGAAGTATTTAATTTAAATTTTTCTAAATTTCTAATCAAGTAATTAAACTTATCAGTAAATGTTGAAACTACTGACTTATGCGTTACGACTATCAAACTTAATTTATAAGCCAAATCATCTCAAACGTCAAGATTTTTGCCTATTAAAAAAATCTCTTGTGAGTTAAAGTTAGATAAATCACTGCTTGCTTTGTAACGATTTTCTGGAGTTTTGAAAAAATATTCACCACTTGAGTTCATACAAAATAAAACTTTTATTTTTTTTGAAAAATTAACTCTATTGCCGTTAGTATCAACTGGGGCATAATATTCGTTTAGGTATTTAACTGCACCTGAATGAGTTTTATTTTTAAAATGATAATCAACATACCAACCAGGGTCGCCTTCATTTATTTTTCTAAAACAGTTTTTATCACTATTTCTTTCTAATTTTGGAGATATAGAATTAAAGTGATTTATTAATTCGTCTTCAATCTTACTTATTTCTGTTCAATGTTTTATATTCTTTGTTTTAAAGAATATGGGATAATTTAATTGAGCAGTTTTAAAAGACCTTTCAACAAAAGACTTAAATTGCGGAACACTAGAAGATTGAACTTCGATGCCTAAAGATCGCAAATACTCAGTAATAGGTGTGTATGAAGACTCTTTTTTCAAAAAGTTGTTCTTTTATCGGTCTTTATAATCTGCGGAATTCCGTGTGTTCTAAAAAGTTTTTCAAGCAGATTCATATAACCAATATTGGTTTCTTCTTTAGACACATGGACTGCTAAAAGCCTACCAGTGGCAGGGTCAATAGCGTGGTAAGTATGAAAAGTTTCACCCAACCCCATTGTGTCTGGCGTAGCATCAATCTCAACAATCATGCCTGGAGAAAGATTTTTCCAGGTATTTTTTATTACCGCATTTTTCTCTATTGTTTTAAGATTCTCTAATCTGCTATTTATTGCATAATAAAATATTGTTTCTGGAACTGCGTCATTTAAAATATTTCTTGCGTTTCTTTTAGCTTCTTTTCTAGTTGATTTGTGCGAGTGTTCTGTTGCATATCCTCTTTTAAAGTACGTCTGTAAAGAGTTTTTAAAGACATTATTGAACCTTTTGTTCTATAATAAATAGCCATAGTAACATTTTTAGTTCTATCTGTAGGTTGATCAAAAACAAAAGAGCTAAAATCTCTGATCTTTTCAATTTCAGAATCTACAAGATTATCGCTAAACTTTTGTCTATATTTATTTCCTTTATTTTTGTGCGAGACATTAAATGTTCCGTCAAAATTTATAGATTTCTTAATTTTAGAAACTGTAAAACGACTAACCTCGTGTTTTATGGCGATTTGGTTTATTTTTAATTTTCCATTAGTTATATCTGTATAAATATCTTTTCTTTTTTTCTCAAAATCTGTTAAATTCTGGATTTCTATTTTTTTATATTTCACTTTACCTCCTATAATGATTTTAAACTATAGGATGTTGCAAAATGATTGAGAATTACAATGTAGCAAAATATTTGAGAATTCACATTAGACTGGAATCTTTAAAAGAAGCTTGAAATATTAATTTTAGTGCTATACTATTCTTAAGCAAGGTTAGACTATGTCCAGTTATAGCGCTAATTTCAACTGATTTTAGTGCTATACTATTCTTAAGCAAGGTTAGACCTTATTTGGAGCTCGCAAGCTTTGAAAGTTATTTTAGTACTATACTATTCTTAAGCAAGGTTAGACTGTTAAAGAGCGATGCGATTTTATTAAATTATTTTAGTACTATACTATTCTTAAGCAAGGTTAGACATAGGGTGTAATATTCATAATCATACTGGAATTTTAGTACTATACTATTCTCAAGCAAGGTTATACGGAGTCAAAAAGATAGAATAACCCAATATTATTTTAGTACTATACTATTCTCAAGCAAGGCTAAGCAAATAAAATATTTATTACACTATTGAAAATAAGATTAAAACCACATAAAATGTTTGTAAGTCATGTCTGATTTTGATCAATTATAGATTGTTTTAAAAGATAAAGAAATAATAAAAACAACCAAATAACATAAGTGGCATAATTTGCTTAATTTTCTATGTTATTTGGTTGTTTGTCTAATAAATTTGTATTTATGTGATTATATTTTTAAAACTACTACTGAAAAATTAAGTTAGAGGTTAATTTGTGCAAAATTGCTAATAATAACACATGTAGTCAAAATATATTTTATCTTGATTTATATTCATGGAAATACACTTTGTAATTTGTAATTGACGAAAGAGTTGTGCTAATTTAAATAATTTTTTTGATTATTTTAAATTATTTTATTTTTTGTTTTTATTGATTTCGAGCAAAAAGCAGAAATTGTAGTTATTAGCCTTTTTTCTTCTGATTTTTCTCCGTTTTTTATTACATTTCTTTTTGAAATGTATTTGACTTCAATGGTTTGATTACTATAAACTGCGCCGCATAAATAATAGACTTGATTATCAATTGCGTTTTTAAACAACGTATTTTTATATCAAACATCAATTATTTTATTTTCCTCTGGAATGTCTAATGTTTTTTTAATTCTATTTAATTCTTTTTGATTGTAGATTTCTTCTAAAGAAAAATCAGGTTTTTTATTGTTATCAAATGTGTAGATTATTGCATTTACCGGGATATAAGCATATTTATCTTTTCTTGTTCTATAAATCAATAGGGCAACCCAATTAAACGATTCTTTAAATGACTTGCTATCATTTTTATTTAAAGCTACATTGTTAATATCTTTTTTATCGCTAACTATTTTTAATTTTTTGACCATTTTAACTTTATTATTTTCAACAAGTAATAAAATTTGGTTATTTTTACAAAAATCTTTATACTCTTCTGAAATTAATTCACTATATGTTTTTTGTAAATCATTCATATAGGCTTCAAAAGGATTTTTTTCACCTTTATATTCTAGATAAATATTTTTAAGTTTATTAAACTCTTGAGGGTGACTTCTGAACATTAATACATTATCGTGTTTATCTTCTTTTTCGAAGTAATCTTTCATATCATAGACACTCTTACGTTCAACTTTATAAATTATATTTTCATCGTTTGGATCTTTAATAGAAGAGTATAAAGTTGCATTAAATAGTTCGATATTATGATCTTTTGTTAATTTTCTTGTAAATCTTACTTTAGATTTAATTTCTTGTTGTCTATTTTCACCTATCGATTTCCTTACTTTATCTGATATATCCTCGGTATTAACAGTTAAATCGGAACGCTTGCAAATAATTTCACCAGTTTCTTTATCGATAACGTTGTTGTTTTTGTCAATGTAGTAGTTTTCTAAAATTGCTCATTTATTACTGTTCATTTTCATATTGTTTGCTGCAATTGCTAATATTGAAGCATCAATAGCATGGTGATCAAATTCATCACGATTCTTTTTATCCAATTGTGCTAATTTTCTAATTATGCTTGTAAATTTACCTCTAATAGGTTTTATTGTGAATTGATTGTCATGATTTTTAGCATAGTTTGCTAAAATACTTAAAAATTCTTTACATGCATAACGCGTGTCGTTTAAATTTCTAGAAGCAAATTCAATTTCATCGCTTTGAGAAAGTGTGTCGTGCAATAAATTGTTGTACTTTGCAATTAATTCGTCATATGTTTTAAATCAAGGTAAATCTTTAATTTTATCTTTTTTAGAACTATATTTATCAGCTTTTGATTTTCAATGTACATATAACCATTTTTTTAGCTCTTCAAATTTTTCGGTTGATAAAAAGTCTTTTGGAACCTTATTTTTCTTTTGTCTATTCGACTCTTTTAGTACTAAAACCTTGTTTCTAATTGAATCATCAAAACTTTTGCTTTGAGGAAGAATATGATCAATTTCTGTATATCCTGGATCTCTATAAACTTTTTTTAAATCAATATCTTGAAGAGAATATAAATCAATTCCGTCCTGTTGCAATCATAGTAATAATTTTAATTTTGTATGATCTGAGCAATTTGAAATACTGAATGAATTATCCATGGCTCTTTCTTTTACTGCTGCTTCAATTAAATCATTAACTTTTTTATTGTGCTTATTTTGAGCACTGATTTTTTTAGCTTCTTCCTCGCCGTTTTTATCCCTTGGCATTTCTAGGCCAACTTTTGTGATTAAATATTCTTTTCCAAATTCTTTGATAATTTGGTTAAATACCTTAACGCTTTCTCTAATTGAACTTTTAACTGCTGGAGAAACAATTAAATCGTCTAAGAAATTTGCTTGTAAATATTTGCCAGTTTGTTCTTTTGAAATTAGTTTAATTTCGTTTTCTTTATTATATTCACTAACTGCTTTATATAAATCGCTTTCTTTATTTCATTTTAATGACTCTAGATTGGTAATTTCGTCAAACAACGCCTGTAACGTATGTTCAAAAACACGGTATGAAAGCGAATGTGTTTTATTGCCTTTTAATTTAGAACTTTGAGCAATATCTTTTATCGTGTTTTGAATATCACTGTCATTTAATAAATATTTATTGAATACTTTAATACATTCTTTATCGTTTAATTTGTTGATACGGTCATCAATGCTTCTGTTATAAAATATTGGTTGATATAGCTTATCTAAGTCTCTAATTACATTGAATAAATTTTCACCGTCAAACATTGAAGCAATACAATTATTTTTTACAAAGATATTTAAAATTTCATTTGTTATATTTAGGTTTTTATAATCAATATCTTCATTGCTAAAGCTATTTGTAGTTAAATCATTATTAATTTTTTTCATTTCTTTAATAATTGATTTTTTATCTATGTTTTTAACTTTTTTATCGTTTTTAAATGAATTAAATCAATTTAAAATTAGATCTTTTTTAACTTGATTGTCTAGATTTATTTTATTTTGTGAATTTTCGGCAATATAAAAAGTTGTATTGTTTAAATTGTGTAATAAATTAAACATTTCTGCACTTGGTGTATTAATAGGTGCTCTATTGTCTTTTTTAAACACGCTACATTTTCCAGTAGTTTTTTCTCATATTACAGTATATTTTTGAATAACTTCACCATTTTCATCTCTTTGAAAAATTCCGTATTCACTCGGACTTTTTATATTGCCAGGCCCTTGTTCAAACGAACGTATATATTTAAATAAATTTAGATATTTATCGCTAAATTCTTTAAATAATTTTTGGTCATATTTTTTAGACTGAACTTCGAAAAGTTTTTCAAGTTCGGCAACTCATCTTTTGTTAGTGAATAAATTGCCTGTATTTGCTTCAATGTTTTTTACAAATCCGAATCTATCAAAGTATTTCTTTTCAATTTCGCTTGGATATTTTGAGTCGTCTTTAAATTCGGCAAATGAACTTTTATTCTTATCGCCGTCTTTTTTATCTTTAGTTTCATCTTCTATTTCATAAAATACACCACGATTTTTTAAATAGTCATGCAATATTCAGATTAATTCTTCTGATGAAATTTCTTCTGATAATGCTTTGTATTTTAAATTTATAATGTGTGGATTTTTTTGTGAAGATTTTAAATAAATATTCAAAACATCTTCAACAGATTTTAAATCTAAATTAAACATTTTGCTATATTTAATAACTAATTTTGCATAAGTATTTTTCTTTAAAGCTTTTCTTCTTATACTTCTTCTAAGAGATCTGTGTGCTCTTCTATCTTCAGCTAAATTAGGTTCATCAAACAATCTAGAACCTAGTGCAATAACTTCGTTAGTTTCATTATTAACAAGTGACCAACCTACTGAACCTATTCCTAGATCTAGACCTAATGAAACCTCAATTTTTTTATTGTTTTCCATAATTTCCCCATTCTAAAAAGTATTTATATTATTTATTATAAATTACAAATATAAATATTTATTTTTATCACTAAAATTTAGCGAAAATTTGAGATTTTATTATTAATAATATTGCAATCGCAATGTGCTAAACTCTTATCTTAAATATACAAGGCAATTACTATTGCCTAAAATTTCTAAAATATTTTTTAACATTTGTGAAAAATCCTTTATAATAAATATGTACAGAAATTTGATCAATCTGATCTTGCTTAAGAATAGTATGTACTAAAATAAGGCTTTATGCCGAATTTACCGCCACTGGCGGTTTTTATTTTTCATTTTTCTATTTTTATATTATTAATAATATAAATGTATAAGTCAATTTATAAAATATAGTAAAATTAAAGAATTATGATTAATATAGTTTTATACGAGCCTGAAATTAGTCCAAATACATCAAATATCATTAGAACATGTTATGCGGCTAATGCTAAATTGCATATTATTAAACCAATCGCTTTTGATTTACATCCACATTGAATGAAAAGAAGTGGAGCTGGCCATTTTTTAAGTGAAATACCTCACGAAATTCACAATAGTTATGCTGATTTTGAAAAAAAATATGGCAATAAAAATATCTTTTATATTACAAGATACGGACTTAAAAATTATGCTGATGTTAAATTAAAAGAAGAGTTAAATACACATGGTGATATTTGATTTATGTTTGGAACAGAAAGTACGGGAATACCTAAAAAAATTATGCAGAATAAAATAGAAAATTGTTTGCGTATTCCAATGTATTTTGAATGTAGAAGTCTAAATTTAGCTAATACAGTTGCAATAGTTTTATATGAAATGTTAAGACAAAATGATTATGAAGGATTGTCGAAATTTGAACATCAAAAAGGTAAAAATTTTATTTTAGAAAAGGACTAATGTTATGATTCATTGATTTCCTGGCCACATGGCCAAAGAGTTTAAATCATTAAAAGAAAAGCAAAAGCTTTTCGATTTATTCATTATTATTTTAGATAGTAGAATACCAGTTTCTTCATTTAATCCTGAAATTTATAAAATAGCTAATAATAAACCTATTTTATTTATTTTTAATAAGTCTGATAAAACTGATAAATCGAAATTAGATGAATTTATCAAACAATATGAAAAACGTGGCAAAGTTATTATTACGAATTTAAAATCTAAGACCGCATATAATAAAATTAACAGCGCATTGAACAGTTGTTTTTTAGAACTTAAGAAAAAAAATCAAGCAAAAGGAAAGTTAACACCTTCATTGAAGTGTGTGGTTGTTGGTGTGCCTAACGTTGGTAAAAGTACTTTTATTAATTTGATGGCTAAATCGAAGGTTGCTAAAGTTGGAGCTATTGCCGGAATAACAAGATCAGAGCAATGAATTAACTGTAAAAATTATTTATTGCTTGATACACCTGGTTTATTAATGCCTAAAATCGAAAATGATCAAGTTGGTGCTAAGTTAGCTATTGTTGGTTCTATTAGACAAGAGGCTTTAAATCAAAATGAATTAATTCAAGAAATTTATCGTTTAGTTTCAAATTATTATCCAGATAGATTAACCAAAATTAATTTAGAACCCGCTTTTGAAGAAATTGATATTTTAAATAACATTGCTAAATATGCTTCTGATAATAATTTACTTTTAAAAAATAGTGTTTTAGATACTAATAAAGCAACGAATATGCTAATTAGCTATTTTAAAAATTTAGATAATGTTATTTATGACATTTCTTTAAATGAGGAAGACAATGAATAAAGATAAAGATAATTTCGTAACTGATTATTTGAATGAAGGCGATATAAATTATGTTGCAATTGGTGATTCATTTGCATCTGGTTTTAATACTAAGCTAGGTTTTAATAATAATGGTAGGCTAGAAAATGGAAAAATTACTGGACTAGGATATCCAGAATTTTTTGCAAAACTAATGAAAGATAATAATTTTTCATTAACATCTTTTGACAATCTTTCAATACCAAGCGCATCAATAAATTTTATTGATGCCTTACTTTTGAATAAAAATACTGATCTTGATAAATTTGAGGCAAATTTGGATTTATTGCAATCACTTGATTGACATTCTAAAAATCCTTCAAAAGAGTTTTTTTCTCACTATTTTAAAAATTGAAATATTCAAAGAAATGATTTTAAAATTTTTAATAAAAAAATTACAGAAGCTAACTTAATTACGATTACGTTAGGTTTTTCTGATTTATTTTTTAACTTGCCGTATTTAGAAATTTTAAAATTAAACCGAGTAAGTAAACAAGATGAAAAAGATTCATTAGTTGAATTTATTTATAAAAAAATAAACAGCCTTTCAATAAAACTTATTCAGGATTACAAGAAATTAGTTAATGATATTAAATTTATTAATAAAAAAGCAAAAATTATTATAACGAACTACCCTGATTTATTTATAAATTTAAAAGACATTATGAAAAAATATTTTGACAAGGTTTTAATAGGTAATTTGGATTTATTTTCATATTTATTCTTGTCTTTAGATAGTGCAATAAATTCAGTTGCTAAAGACTGCAATGTTAATTTTATTGATATTTATGATGAAAAATATTGAAAAGAGAATAGTTTTTATTTATGTGAAAACATTTTTTCAATATGCCCGACGGAAAAAGGCTATAAAAAAGTTGCTTTCGATTTGTTCACTAAATTGTCATTAAATAAAAATGAATTTAGCAAAAATTTAGAGAATGATAAATTTACAAATGATTATATTGCTGCTCCGAAATATTGATTAAGTGATATTAATAAATATCAGTCTTTGTTCAAATTAAATATTAATAATGAAAAAATATTTTCATCTGTTTATGGTTCGAATAAAAATCTAAATATTTTTGTTTACTCTGATCTTGAAACGTCATCAAATACAAAAATTAGACCTTATTTAAATATTTCTGATTATCTTGATTTATTTATTAGATATAGCGACAATGAATCTTATAACATTGCTCAAACATATATTAAAGAAAAGTTTTTAGATGCTCCTGAGAACTATCATTCAGTTGACCTTTTAATTGGATTTTTAAATAATAAAAAGTGATCGCGTGAAGCTTTATTAACTTTAATCAAGGAACGTAAATTTGATTTAATTTTATTTATTTTACAAATTAATGTTAAAAGAAAAGTTATTCAAGATAATGAAATTTTTGATTTGCAATTATTGAAAAATGAATGAAAAGGTATAGTTTCTAGTTATCAAAATTTAATATATAATGTTTTTAAACAATTTCTAAATTCAACTATTATCGATGAATCTAAAGAAGAAATTAAAAAGATTTCAATAGCAGTAGCCTCTGATGCTATGAATACGTCATTTTTAGCTTATTTATTTGGTTTTAAAAACTCTAAAAAATTTGAAAAATTTAGACAATACTTTGCAACCTTGAATAGTTTTCAAAAGTTAATTGATTTTATTGTTAATATTTTGATTAATTATTCTGATGTTTATAAAGAGTTAAAAAATTTTGATGAACTTTGATATACGATTATTAACAAAAATAAATACAATTTAATGTATTTGTTCGATAGCACATTTTTAGAAATTACTAACGAAGATAAAATACAAACTACGGTTGAATTCATCATTCAAACGCTAAATAGCTCGATAAGAATGCAAAAATTGAATGCAAAAGATAAGATTTTATTAGATAAATCAATAACAAAAATTTTAGAAATATTGAGAGCAAATCCTAAATTTTTAAACAGAGCCTTCGTAAAATTTTTAGATAATGTTAAAAACATTAGTGTCTATGATTTAATTGTTAACAGAAACAATCAGAAAAATATCAAATTTAGAAAAATTATTTCGCTTGATAGTTATTTCATTTTAGGTATTCAAATTTTTAAACATTTTATAAAAATCAAAAAAATTATTAAGAAAAACAGAATATAAAAATGCCTTAATTTAAGGCATTTTTTTAATTTATTCATCAATATCATTTTTTAATTTTAAATTACCATTGGCAACTTCTTTCATTTGTTTTGCCATTCTTTCAAAGTCGGTAATTAACATATTATATTCGCGTGCGGATCTACCTGAACCAGCCATAATTCTTTGTTTTCTTGTTGCATTTTTTAGAACTTTAGGATTTTTCTTTTCGAAATTTGTCATCGAATTAATTAGATATGTATAAATTTCAAATTTTCTTTCGGCTTCTTCGATTTTTTCATCGCTTACTTTATCGGCAACTCCAGGAATTAATTTTAATATTGATTTCATTTTTCCTAATTTTTTAATTTGACCTAAGCTGTTCATTAAATCATTTAAGTCAAATTTTCCTGTAAGCATTTTATAGCCGATTTTTTTCATCATTTTTTCATCAACTTCTTCAGATGCTTTTTCAATTAACGAAAGAACGTCACCCATACCTAAAATACGATCAGCCATTCGATCGGGATGAAATACTTCAAGTCCAGTAATTTTTTCTCCTACCCCAATAAATGTAATTGGAACATTTAGAAGATGAGTAATACTTAGAGCGGCTCCACCTCTTGCATCAGAATCTAGTTTGGTAATGATTGTTCCATCAAGTTGCAACTCTTCGTGGAATTTTTTGGCCGTGTTTATAACATCTTGACCACTCATTGCGTCAACCACTAGAAAAATATAATCTGGCTTTGTGTAACGTTTAATTTCCTTTAGTTCATTCATTAAAGTTTCATCAATTGCTAAACGACCAGCGGTATCAATTATAACTAAATCATTTTTTTGTTCATGAGCTAAGTCAATTGCCTCTCTAGCAATTTTTATAGCATCATTTTCTTCTTTAGTGAAGTAGTTAACTTGAATTTGTTTTGCTAGTTGTTCTAATTGTTCACGAGCTGCTGGACGATAAATATCATCGGCAACTAGTAAAGGATTTTTAGCAATGCCTTTTTTTCTAAAATACATTGACAATTTTGCAGATGTTGTAGTTTTACCCGAACCTTGCAACCCAACCATCATAATTTTTGTTGGATAGTTTTTGATTTCAACATTACAGGTCTTTTTGCCTAATATATTTGTAAGTTCGTCTTTAAAAATTTTTAAAACAGTTTGTTGTTGGTTTAGTTTTCCGATAATTTGGCTATCTAAAGCTTTTTCTTTAACTTGTTTTGTAAATGTTTTAACAACTTCTAGGTTAACGTCAGCCTCCAATAACGCTAATTTAACTTCACGTAATACTTCTAAAATGTCTTCTTCATTAATCGACATTTTTTTATTGATTTTTTGCATTGATTTTTGCATTCTTTTTTGTATAAAGTCTAACATGACATAATTATACTTTTTTTAGCGCTAAACTTTAATAATTTAAAAAATCTAAAATTTTTTGCCTTATTATACCTAAAGGTAATAATAAAGTTTGTTTTGTGCTAAAATATTATTATTGTTTTTTAAGATTGCAATCATAAATTTATTAGAGGTTAAATATGAGTAAAAATAGCGAAAAGAATCTACAAGATATTATCAATCATTTGAAAATTTCTGGTTTTGTATATCAAGATTCAGAAATTTATGGTGGTGTTATAAACACTTGAGACTACGGACCATTAGCAACATCAATGCTACAAACAATAAAAAAATACTGAGTTAGAGAATTCATAACAAGAGAAGGCAATTATCAAATTGATTCAAAAATAATTATGAATCCTAATGTTTGAAGAGCTTCAGGACATTTAGATAACTTTTCAGATTATCTAATTGAAAATAAGCTTAACCAAAAAAGATACCGTGCCGATCATATTGTTAAAGAATTATTTCCTGAGGTCAATGTTGAAAAGGCAACATTTGAAGAATTGGAAAAATTAATTCAAGAAAATGTTAAACAATATGACGGTTCTAAATGTGATTGAACATCAATACGCCCCTTTAACTTGATGTTTAAAACGCAAATGGGAGCTATTGATACAACCGCTTCTCAAACTTATTTAAGACCTGAAACTGCGCAAGGTATTTTTGTAAACTTTAAAAATGTCTGCCGTACTACTAGAGCAAAATTGCCATTTGGAATTGGTCAAATTGGTAAAAGTTTTAGAAACGAAATAACACCTAGGGACTTTATTTTTAGAACTAGAGAGTTTGAACAAATGGAACTAGAATTTTTCTGCGAAGAGAAAGATAGTGATAGTTTTTATCAATACTGAATTAACAAATGTTCAAACTTCGTTAAACTATTAGGTTTGAAAAACGATAATATTAGAGTAAGACCTCATGAACAAGAAGAGTTAAGTCATTATTCTAAGGGTACAAGTGATATTGAATATTTATTCCCATTTGGATGAGGTGAATTATTAGGTATTGCCAACCGTGGTAATTATGATTTAAGCCAACATATGAAATATTCACAAGAGTCATTAGAATATTTAAAAGAAGATGGAACTAAAATTATTCCTTATGTTATTGAACCTTCAATAGGTCTTGATAGATTACTTTTTGCTTTATTAATCGATGCTTATGAAGTTGAAAAAGTTTCAGAAGATGACGAAAGAACTGTTTTGAAAGTTGACTATTCAATTGCGCCTTATCAGTTAGCCGTTTTTCCATTACTTAAGAAAATATCTGAGCCTGCAAAAGCATTATATGAAAGATTATTAAAAACAACTAATATCAGAGTTGTGTATGATGAGGCTGGTTCAATTGGTAAAAGATACCGTAGACAAGATGCGATTGGTACACCATTTGCAATCACTGTTGATTTTGAAACACTTGAAAACAATACTGTAACGATTAGAAATCGTGACACAATGGAACAAGAAAGAATTTCAATTGATGAAATTGAACATTACTTATCTAAGTTTGAAAAATAAGATAATAGGGGTTTGATGGAAAATAATAATGTTTGAGATTTAGTTTTATCTAAAGTAGATATAGTAAGTATTATTGGTGAATACATTTCTTTGATTAAACAGGGGAAAAACTATAAAGCATGTTGTCCTTTTCATGGAGAAAAAACTCCTTCTTTTGTAGTTAGTCCAGAAAAGGGTATATTTAAATGTTTTGGCTGTGGAAAAAGCGGGAATTCGATTAAATTTATCGAACTGTATGAAAATATTTCTTCAAGACAAGCGTTAATAAATTTGGCTAAAAAAGCTTCAGTAAATATTGATAATTATTTAGAATCTTATAAAGAAAATGATTTTACTGATGAACAAAAATTGATATTAGAAATAAATAAAAATGCATCAGATTTTTTCCAATATCATATTTTGATTTCTAAACGACCTGATTTATTAGAATATTTAAATAAAAGAAAACTAACAAAAGAATTGATCAAAGAATTTAAGCTGGGATTTGCTGATGCTTCTGTATTTATAAAAGATTATTTAAAAACTAAAAACTTTGATAATTTTTCGTTAAGTAATTCATCGTTATTAAATTATTCAGGAGACGGTAATTTCTTTAATGATCGTTTAATGTTTCCAATTGAAGATGAAAACGGAAACATTGTTGCTTTTTCGGGACGTGACATTACTGATAAAAATAATCCCAAATATTTAAACAGCTCTGAAACGTCTGCATTTCACAAAAGTGAAGTAATGTTTAATTACTATCATGCCAAAAATGAAATCATTAAACAAAATGAAGTTTATTTAGTTGAAGGGCAATTTGATTGCATTGCCTTGCATAAGGCGAATATAAAAAATGTAATCGCAATTATGGGTACTTCTTTGTCGCAAAAGCATTTAGAATTATTGAAGAATACTAGAATTAACTTATTTTTTGATAATGATGCGGCTGGAATTCAAGCAACTAAAAAGAATCTTAAAATGATTTTGCTATTTAAAGAAAAGTATAACCTTGAAGTTGAATTTGTTTTAAATAATTTAAACAAAGACGCAGATGAACTTTTCAATATTGATCAAGGTAAAACACTTATATCTCTTTGCAAAAATAAGAAAGATTTAGTTGATTACTTAATTGAAAATTTCACTTTAATTTACAATCAAAATAACATAGGTGATATTGAAAAATTTAATAAGTACACTGAGCTTTTTGAATATATGTACTATTTAAAAGAACAGTTGCAACTGAACATAAGAGATACATTAGTTAACAAGTTAAAAATTTTTGATAAAGAAACTTTTGATAGTTATAAAAATGATTATCTAAAACCAAATTTTCCAAGTGATCAAAATTTTGTAAAATCAATTAACAAAAACAAGCATTACAAAGAAAAAAATGAGCATTTACCCAATTATGAAAATCAACAAAGCTTTGACTGAGATTCATTTGCACCATATGAGGAAATTTCTCATAATTTCTTAGACGTTGAAAGTTTAGAAATTAATAAAAAGGATTTTAATACTAGAAAGTTTTATACTTTAAAAAAACGTAATTCTTCAATTATTCCGTTTGGTAATGAAATTGTTTTAATTAGAATTTTAAAAACCATTTTATCTGAGCCTCTGTATTTAGAAAAATTTAATTTGCAAGAAGTTGATTTTATAAATATGGAAATAGATTTAAAATACAAAGAATTAATTTCTTACGTGGTTAAAAAAGTTAAAGAAAATAAAACATTAGATTTTGAAAATTTAAATGACCTCATTTATCATGACGAAGAATTAAAATTAAAAAGACCCGCTACTTATAACTCTATATTGAAAAAATCAGAGGAAATTATTATTTTCAATCAATCAGAAAGCAATGCTAATTTAACTACTAATTACAGTTCAGAAGAATTTCTAAACAGTGTTAATAATTTAAAAGAAATAAAAAAAGATAATTCGAAATTTATAATTCAAAAAGAAAAAAACGAAGAATAGGAGCTATTATGGCAGTAAATAAAAATGAACTTGATTCATCAATTGAAATAGTAATTGAAAAAATTGCAGATGAACTAGCCAAAGCTAAAAAGAAAAATAAAAGCAAGTCATCATTTACTCAGGATGAAGTTTTCACTTTATTAGATAAGAAAAAATTGTTTATTGAAGAAGAAGAAGCGGACCTTTTATTAGAAAAGTTAATGGAGAAAGGCATTTTAAAAGATGAAGTTGACGAAGGTGATGAAGATGAATCCGACCTTTCGATGATGGTAAACGATAAAGATGCCGAAGAAGAAACCTTAGAAAACGAAGATGAAATGTTCGATGAATCTAAATTAAAAGATTTAGATGAAGAAATTGAAGACGAAGATATCGACGTTGATGCCGAATATGATGATAGTAGTATCAGAAGTCGTGAAAATGATGAAGACGAAGATTTAGACTTAGAAGACGATACTTATATTTCTAAAAATACTTTCGGGTTCAATGATTATGATGATGATGAATACGGAGTTTATGACCAAGATTTAGACGACGAATTTGAAGAAAGAGCTCCTAGAAAAAAACACAAATCTGATGATTTTGAAGCAAATCAGTTGCTAAAAGAATATGATGCTGATGATATTAAAATCACCGAAGGCTATGAAACAAACAATAATGATAATGCCTTAGCAAACAGATTAACCGAAACTAATGATATTGTTAAATGATACATGCGTTGAATCGGTAAATATGGTAAACTTTTAACCCCAAAAGAAGAACGTGACTTGGCTGTTAAAATGCAGGAAGCAAAAGATGCTGGAAATAACTATAAATACAAAAAAGCTCGTGATATGCTTGTTAAGCGTAATTTAAGACTAGTAATCAATAATGCCAAAAGATATAAAAATAGAGGTCTTAGTTTTATTGATTTAATTTCTGAAGGTAACTCAGGAATTATGAAAGCAGTTTCTAAATATGATTATACAAAAGGCTTTAAATTCTCAACATATGCAACTTGATGAATTAGACAAGCAATTACTCGTGCTGTTGCAGACCAAGCAAGAACAGTTAGGGTGCCAGTTCACATGGTTGAAACTATCAATAAAATTTTAAAAATTGAAAGAGAACTTCAACAAGAAAATGGTTATCCTCCAACAGACGAAGAGATTGCTAAAAAATACGGCAATGACTTTACTGCTGAAAAAGTTAGATATATTAGAAAAATCAATATTGACCCAATTAGTTTAGATAAAAATATTGGTAAAGAAGAGAATTCGAGTTTTTCAGATTTTGTTAAAGATGAAAGCGTTATGAGCCCAACAAATTTTGCAAGCCATGAAGAATTAAGTGTAATTTTAAATGAGATGATTGAAGACGGGTTAACAGAAGAGTCAGATCGTTTATTAATTAGAAAAAGATTTGGTATTAATGATTTAAATGGTAATCAATACAGACCTCACACATTAGACGAATTGGCTAAAGAATTGGGGACCACAAAAGAAAAAGTTCGTCAATTAGAAACTAAAGTATTGCGTAAGCTAAAACATCCTCAAAAGAGAAAGAAATTAAAAGAATTCTTTAATAACGAAAGTTATGAATCAGATTAAGAGGCTATTGACGCCTCTTTTTTATAAAAAGCTCAAGTATTTAATATACTTATATTAGTTAGGAGAGATTATGATTAAATTAGGAAGCCACGTTTCATTTAAAAAACCAGATTATTTGCTAGGCGCAATAGAAGAGTCATTAAATAATGGTGCTAATTGTGCCATGATATATATGGGTGCGCCACAAACAACTTTAAGAGTTTCACCAGATAAATATAATTATGAAAAATATTTAGAATTGTATTCAGATAAAATAAAACAAGATGATATTGTTGTTCATGCTCCATATATTGTCAATCCAGCAAATCCAGAAAAACAAAAATTTGCAATTTCTTTTTTAAGTGAAGAAATTAAAAGAATGAATACTATTAATGCGAAGTATTTAGTATTGCATCCAGGATCATCAATGGAATATACAAGAAAAGAAGCGCTTGACGCCTTAATAAACAGTTTGAAAGCTATTCTTGCTAATACTAGAGATGTTATTATTTGTTTAGAAACTATGGCTGGCAAAGGAAGTCAAGTTTGTTCTAGTTTTGAAGATATAAAATACGTTATTGATAATGTTGATTCCGAGCGTGTTGCGATTTGTTTAGATACTTGTCATATTTTCGATGCAGGATATAATATTATTCAATATGAAGAATTTAAAAATTACTTAATTAAAAATGATTATTTAAAATATATTAAAGTAATTCATTTAAATGATTCTTTAAATGAATTAGGATCACACAAAGATCGTCATGCAAATATTGATAAGGGCTATATCGGATTAAAAACTCTTAAAAAATTTGTTTTTGACAAGGATTTTGATAATATTCCAATTATTTTAGAAACACCTTATATTAATAATAAAAGTCCTTATAAAGAAGAGATTGCCTTAATTTTAGAAAAAGATAACGAAGGTCAAGAAACACTATTTTAGCCTTGAAATTTATAAAAACTGTTAGAGACTATAATCTAATAAGTTAAATATTAGAATTTATTAAAAAACAAAAAAGATAATTAAAAAAGCTAGCAATTAAACTGCTTGCTTTTTTAATTATATTATTTTATTTATAGTCTTCTGGACGGCTTAGAACTCTTGAGCCATCTTTTGTTACTAAAATTGTATCTTCAATTCTAGCTCCACCTAGACCTTCAACATAAATACCTGGTTCAACAGTGATGATCATTCCTTCTTCTAAAATAACATCACCTCTACCACGTCCAACACCTGGAAGTTCGTGAACATCTATACCAACTCCATGACCGGTTGAATGGGTAAAAAATTTACCATATCCCTTACTTTCGATATAATCACGGCAAATTTTATCGATTTCATTTGTTGCCATTCCTGGTCTTACGGCTTCGCGTCCTAATCTTTGTGCTTCAGATACAACATCTAAAATATTAACAAGTTCCGCTTCTCTAGGTTTACCAAAGAAAAAAGTTCTGGTAATATCGCTAGCTCATCCTTCAAATTGTGCACCAAAGTCAACTTTAACAATATCGCCATCTTGTAATTTACGATTTGTTGGGTGGTGATGAGGTTCAGCAGCGTTGCTTCCGAATGCAATAATTGAATCGAAACTTTCTTTTTCAGCTCCAAATAAACGCATTAGATATCCTAATTTATTTGATGCTTCTAGTTCGGTCATTCCTTCAACTAAAACTTTTTTAAGTTCTTCAAAGGCTTGTAAAGAAATTAAACAAGCTTCTTCGACTTTTGAAACTTCTTCTTCATCTTTGATTATTCTAAATTTCTTTGCAGATAATAAACTAAATTCAGCTTTTGGTAACATTGATTTAAAATATTCAAACGTTTGTAAGTTTAAATAGTCTTTTTCAACCCCAACTTTTTTATAGTTTTTCTTTTCTAAAAACTTAGCTAGTGAATCTTTTTGCAATAAATGTACTTCAACATTACGTGCATTGTTTGTTACATATTCAATGTATCTTCCATCAACAAATAAATAAGCCTTATCTTTTTCAATTACTAAATATCCGTCAGTTGTTTGTACATTAGCATATCACAAACGAGTTTGTGGTGCTTCTGAAATAACTGCATCTAATTTATTTTCTTCAAAAATTTTATTTAATTCGGTTTTTACCATTTTAATAACTCCTTTGGTAATTATTTAAAAAGAAAATTATTTCTTTTCTTTATGGTTTGTATGAGCATTACATTTTGCACAGTATTTTGTTACTTCCATTTTGTCTGGATGTAGTTTTTTGTTTTTCTTTGTGATGTAATTTTCCATTTTACAGCTTTCACATCTTAAAGTTAATCCTTCTCTTGGCATACTTCCTCCTGTATTAATAAGATTATTGTTTAATAATAATATTATTATTTTATAGAAAAAAAATGTTTTTTTTGATAAATGGCGAAAATATCAATAATTATTTATTTTATTAATAAAATAAATGTAAATTTTAAATAAAAAAGCCCTAAGGGCTTATTATTTTGTTTCAAAAAACGGCAAATCTTTAGAATCTATTTTTTTATTTTGTTTTAAATTATCTTCTGGCTTATCAACCGCTTTTGTATTTTTGTTTAAATTTTCGGCTTGTGATTTTTGTTGGTTTTCTTCATTATTTTGTGTTGTGGTTTCTGTATTTTTTGTTATGCCTTTTAAATATTTAGACATATAAATTATTCCGCTAATTCAAGCGATTATTAGTCCAACAATTAATGGTAAGTTTAAATATAAAATAGATAACTCATTACTTTTTAATCATGGTCCTGCAAATGATATTGCTACAAGAGCAAAAGAAACTATAATAGTTTTAACCTTTCCTCATCAATTAGCTGCAACTTTAACATTCTTTTTGGCCGCATAAACTCTTGAACCATCAACTAAAATATCTCTCACAATGAATAAAACAACAACTGGTAAGTATGTAAAGTCAACGATTGCTAAAAATATCATCATCAAAGTTGTTGCAACTTTATCGGCAATTGGATCAAAAACTTTTCCAAATGAGCTAACGGTATTTGTCTTTCTTGCGTAATATCCGTCAATTCAATCTGTCATCATTGCAACCATAAAAATAATTACATTAAGTCAATAAATAATTGATATTGCTAGCGAGTTTGCATTTTTACTTGCAAGAGTAATATTTTTATAATAAAATGTCCCTTCACCTTTAATAATTAACGTAGCTGCAGCCGTCATTAAAATAATGAATGGAATCATTAATAATAATCTTAATGCTGTTAATCAATTAGCAACTCCAAAGTGACTTCTTTTTCTATGGTTATTAAATTCTGATTTAAGGTGTTTTTTTTGTTTTATTTTAGGCATAGAATTTTTCCTGAATTGATTTTTTAACTAATTCTAAGTAGTTTTCTCTTTTTTCTCCAGCTGGAACTAAATCATATTGTTGTTTAAAATATTCTAAAGTTTCAGGAATTTTTTTCTCTCATAAATTACATGGAGTAATGTTAATTAATTCAGCATGTTCAACGAAGGTTTTGTACTGTTCGTTATTAACAAAAGAAGATGCAAAGTCATCTCTACTAATTAATTTAAAAAGTAATTTTTTAGCGCCAGTTTTAATTTGTCCCATTGATATCTTACCGATACTTACTTCAAAATCTTTTAGTTCATTTTGAGTGTATAAAATAACTTCTTGGAAGCTTAAAATATATTCATAATAAGAATCTAGCACTTCATTTGCTTTGATTGCTTCTAATTTAGCTAATTTTTGTTTTTTAACTTTGTTTTTAATGATTTTTCATATCATATATCCAATAACAAAAGCTAAAACAACTCCTAATAATACATAAACAATAATGTTTGTTATTCCTGATCCTTGTGAAGAAGATGGGGATTGAACAATTGTATCGTTTGTTTCATAATTAATAAGTTCTTTCATGGTTATCCTTTCATAATTATTAAAAATTATATATTAAAGTTTTAAACTTTATATATAACAATTAAAATGTGATAATTATTTTTTATTCTTTAACTAATATTAAACTTTCAAAAGGGGATAATTCACTAGGTATTGATGAATAAAATTTATTATAGTAAGTTGACTCTAAAATTGAATATTCGCCTTTTAAATTAATATATTGATGTTGATTTGATAGGTTGATTAAAAATATGATTTTTTTATTATCAATTTTATGAATAATTTTTGCAATTCCATTGCTATTACTATAAAATGAAATTTTTGAAAGATTTAACATTTCTGAATAGTCGGAGTTAAATATTAATCTATTTAAATTATTTATAAATCTTAATGAACTTGAATTGGTTTTTAGTTCACTTTCAACATTGTATTTTTCATATTTTAACGGTAGATTAAATTTTCCCTTAATCACATCTGTGGCCCCGGCGTTTAATTTATCATTTCATGCCATGTATGTAATTGCTGTTATTTTATTTTGAAATGATTGTGCTAAAAAATAATCTTCTTGAGATATGTTTTTTGACTCATAAAATCTTTTTTCTTCATTGAAATTGTCATTAGAAAAATTGTAATCTTTTCTGATTTTTGCCCTTAAAGAGCCAAGTTCATCACCATAAAAAATTCCGATTGAATTTTTAGCCGAATATAAAAATAAAAAGAATGATTTTATGGCTTCTTGTGAATATTCTAATTCATCACCCCAACGTGAATTAATTCTTCCAATTTGGTCAGATGAAAATGATAAAATCACGCGTTTGTCATTTAAAAAAGGCTTGTATAAACTAAAAAAGTTTTTAAATAATAAAGGTTGCAATTTTGCTCTTTTTAATTCTGTGTTTAGATTAATTAAAGACAAATGTGTTAAATATAAATAATCAAAGCACGGATCTTCCAAGTTAAGCATTCTTTCATATAGATCCTTTGAAACATCACCTGATTTTAAAATAATCTCAATATTAACATTTTCACGTTTGACAATTTTATAAATATCTTGCAAGAATCTGAATGTATTTTTGTCTGATAAATTGTTGTTTTTTAATAAAAATTCATAGTTTGTTAAGATAACCGAATTGACTTTTGTTTGGTTATAAAAATTAATAACAAACGTGAAATATTGAACAAATTTAGTTAACTCGCCTAAGTTAATATTTATTTTATTATCGTTTAATAAATATGTATCTAATTCGGTTAATTTTTTCTTGTTTGGATTGTTATTTTTTAAATTGTATAAATCATACATATTATTTAGATTTATATAGGTTTGTTTAATATTCGCTAAATCGATTATTGGCGCAATATTGATATTTTCTTTTTTAAATTCATTGACACAATTTATAAACTCAGTAAATGAACCATTACGGTTTTTAACTTCTTCTAATTGAAATTTATTTTGATATTGCAATAAAATATCGGGAATAGCGATATATTGAACATTCAAATACTTGAAATAGTTTAATTTCTTTAATATTCCACTAAAATCCCCATATCCTGAAGCTTTCGTGTCTAAAAATGTGTCAGTGTTTAATTCGTATAATACTATTCTTTTTTTATTCATTTTCATATAAACCTACTTGATTATTTCTAATAAAATGGATTTTAAGGCATTACTATCTTCAATTAATCCCTTTTTTAAATCTTCATCATATTTAGCAATTACTTTGATTAAATTATTAAGCTTATTTTCTGATATTTTTCTAATAAAATCAATAAAAATTTTTACTCGATAAATGTGCATTGAAATTTCATCTGAAATTGCCTGAGCATTAAGACCTAGATTTAAAAGTATATTAATGTCTTTAGCCTGTGAAATAATTGAAGCAATTTGAGCAATAACTTGTGAATTGCTTTGGCCAAATGAGATTTGTTCATTAATTTTTTTTATAATATCGCTAGATGAATTAAATTTTAATAAGGCATCACTTAATGCAAATTCGATATTATTTGACATTGAAAAATTGTTGTCATCAATATTTTTTTCGGTTATTGAATTATTTAATAAAAGCAGTTTTTCAATTTCTCTTTCAATTAAAAAAAGATCATTAGGCATTGAGGAAACAAATTTAATTAAAGCTAAATCATCAATAGTTGCACCCCTTTCTTTAATTAATGAATTAACAAATTTATACATGTCTTTGTCATTTATTTTTTCAACTTCGATTACTTTAGATTCTGACTTCATTTTTTTAAAAATATCGGATGCAACAAAAGTTTTATCATATTTTTGTATTTCTTGGCTAATAATTATGTGATTGTAAATATCGCCTTCAACTATTAAATTTTGAAACTTAATAGCCTCTTCTTTTTTATATTTATTTTTAGAGTTGAAAAATATTGGGTTATTGATAATAATTAATTTTTGTTCACTAAAAATATCATTATCAAATAAAGTATCAGATAATTGTTCAAGATCTACATCGTCATAGAAAGTTATTATTTCGAGGTTAATTGAATTTTTATTTTCAATTTCTTTAATAATTTTTTCAATTTCTTTTTTAATAAAATAATTTTCGTTTCCAGTTATTAAAATCATACACTTTATTATATTAAATTTAGGCATAAAAAGACTGCTTTTTTTGATATAATAAACTTAATTTATTAAATAAATGATAATAAATAGGAGCATAATATGTCAGGACATTCAAAATGAGCAACCACAAAGCATCATAAAGCAGCACAAGATGCCAAAAGAAGTAAAATGTTTCAAAAATTTTCTAAAGAAATTATTGTAGCGGCAACTTTAGGTGGCCCAGATCCAGATTCTAACCCAGCATTAAAATTAGCCATTGCTAAAGCAAAAGCTAAATCAATGCCAAAAGCAAATATTGAAAAAGCAATTTCAAAAGTAGCTGGAGGTTCAAAAGAAGCGGCTAACTATCAATCATATTTATATTCAGGCACAGCGTATGGAGGGGTTAACTTTGTAGTAAGCTGTTTAACCGATAATTTCAATCGTTTGAGTTCAAATATTAAACACTATTTTAATAAACACAATGGACAACTTGGAAAACAAGGTTCAGTTCCATATGTATTTGATCAAAAAGGTTTGATTGAATTTCCAAACACTGTAGCTTCTGAAGAAGAAGTTATGATGAGTGTATTAGATGCTGGTGCTGAAGATTTTAAAAATGAAGATGGTTTATTCATCATTACAACCGAGCCTTCGCAATTCCAAAAAGTTAAACAAGAATTAGATGAAACATTTAAAATTGAAAACTATACAACAGCTGAAGTAACATATATTCCAAACTCAGAAGTTGAAGTTGATAAAGAAAAATTCCAACAAATCGACGAATTTGTTGATTTATTAGAAGACGATGAAGATATTCAAGAAGTGTGACATAACGCTACATTTTTTGAACAAGAATAATTCAAAATATCGAAGCCAAGCAACGTCTTGGCTTTTTTATTTATTTTTAGCAAAAATAAAGCAAAAAATTTCGTCATTTTTTCGTCATTTTTTGTCAAATTTTTCTCGTTAATAATTAAAAATTTGTTTATTTTGAAAAAATAAAAATATGGATAAGAAAAAGAAAAAAGGAATATTATTTATGACATTTTCATTTTTAGCTTCTTCGATTATTATATTAACTTCAATCGGTATAAATAATTATTTTAAAAGTAATAAAACGGTTGTAAAGGAGTTAGAAAATGAATACATTACTGTTAATGTTTATGGTGCGGTTATGTATCCAGGTGATTATGAACTTAAAAAAGATTCGGTATTATTTGACTTAATTAAATTATCTAAATTAAAATCAGGTGCTGATTTATCGGGTTTGAATTTACATGATTTATTGAAAAATAAGCAAAAAATATATATACCGTTTTTTAAAAATAAACGTATTAGTATCAAAGATATTAAAAGTGCAAACGATTTAATTTCATTAGGAATTAAAAAAAATATTGCAATAAGAATCTTCGATTTTTTAAAGAAAGGGAAAAATAAAATAACATGGGATGATTTAGAAAATATATATGGGGTTGGCGAAGCAACAATAAAGATACTAAAAGAGAACATAATTTTATAGAATATGAACTATTTTACGCTTTTATTGCAGTGATACTAACAATTGTTATGATTTTTACAACAAGCTTGGTTTTACCATTAATTTGTTTGTCGGTTATTTTATTTATTAATTTATTAAAATTTAGATTTTACTTGTTTTATTTATTTTTATTTTCAACAATTGCGTTAATTATGTATATTGTATATAGGTCAAATATTGTTCTTTCGAATCAACACATTGATGGCAATTTTAAGATTTTAAAAATATTTACCAATTCTTTTATTATTGATTTTAAAAAATATAAAGTGATTGTTTATGAAAAGATTGATAAATATAATTTATTTTATAGTTATTCAATTAATCTATCTGGTGATATATCGTTAATAAAAAAAGTTAGTTCATTTAATTTGTCTGAAAATGTTTTTCTTGAATTAACTAATATAAAAATTAATCAAATAGATTATTATGTTAATCAAAATTATTCTTTATTTTTAAATAAAAATAAGCTTATTCAAGATTATTTAATGCTTATTTTACTTAATAAATACTATAGAAATTCAAGTTTAATTACTAAATTAAAAGAAATGAACATTATTCACTATTTCACGATTAGTGGATTTCATTTTGGGATGATATATTTATTATTTTATTGAATTTTAAATAAGCTGAAGGTGGTTAATAAAATTACTGAATTTTCAATACTTATTATGCTTTTTGCTTATTTATTATTGCTTAGATTTACGATTGGTGCAACAAGAGCTTTTTTATTTTTAATGTTAATTTATATTAATAAATATTTCTTTAATAAATTCTTTAACAAGATTACTTTACTAACTATTTGTGCAATCTTAATTATGCTTTTTAATCCTTTTATTATTTTATCTTATTCTTTTATTTTGTCTTTTGGCATTACCTATGTTATATTAATAATTAATAAGTTAATATCAGGCATAAGAAGAAATTGAATTAGGTCTATTTTGGTTATGTTTTTTGCATACTTATCTTCGTTTTTTATAACATCTTCTTTTAGCGATAAATTTAACTTATTGACTTTTGTTTATCAATTATTTTTCTTTCCAGTAGCTTGCGTGTCATATATATTTTCAATGATATTCTTTTGAACAAATTATCTTAGTTATTACTATTTTTATTTAGTTGATATTATTATCGATTATTTAGACAAAGGAAAAATAATTATAAATGTACCTGACATAAGTTTTTTAAGCTATGTGCTTAATCTAAATTTATTATTTATGCTGAAAATAAAAAGTCGAGCAAGCCCGACTATTTATTAATTTCTAACATACGTAATAATTCATTTTCATCAATAATATTAATATTTAGTTTGTTCGCTTTTTCTAATTTAGAACCAGAATCATGACCAGCTAATAAATAAGAAGTTTTCGAAGAAACTGATGAAGATATTTGTCCGCCATTTGCAATAATTAAATTCTCAAAGTATGATCTAGGTTTTGATAATGTTCCTGTAATTACAAATGTTGAATTATTCAATTTGTTGTTTTGTTTTGTTTCTTGATATTCTAAATTTAAGCCTAGCTCTATTAAGTTGTTGATTAGCTTAATATTTTTTTCTTCTTTAACTCAAGATAAAAGTGATGATATTATTTTTTCACCGATTTCGTTATACTCAATTAATGAATTGAAATCAAAACTCAAAAAATTAGATAATATTTTTACTTTTGAAGCAATAAATGTCGCAACTTTAGCCCCGATTAATTTAATACCTAATGCAAATATTAACTTATCAAGAGTTTTTTGCTTTGAAATTTCTATAGAGTCTAGTATTTTCAAGACGGACTTACTGCCCATTCTCTCTAATTTCAATAATTCATCTTTTTTATCTTTTAATTTATAAATATCGACGATATCTTTTATTAGATTGTTATTTAGCAATAAGTCAATGTTTTTTTCTCCAATAGTCATTATGTCCATCCCATCTTTTGAAACAAAATGAACTATTTTTCTTCTTTTGACTTCTGGACAATTTTCATTTACGCAATATTGTTCTAAACTAGTTTCAGAATCAATTAATAACGAATTGCAAAACGGACATTGCGTAATTTTATTAAATCTTTTATCAAAGTCCTTATTTTTAACTGATGCTAAACCAATTACGCAAGGTATAATTTCTCCAGCTTTTTTTATATATACTAAATCACCAATATTTAAATTTAGATCTTCAATGTATTGAAAGTTATTTAGAGTTGCAAAGGATATCATTGACCCGGATAACTCTACTGGTTCTAATGAAGCATTGTAAGTTACTAAACCCGTTCTACCAACAGTAATAAAAATATTTTTTAAGGTTGTTATAGCGGTGTCTGGTTCATATTTAAAAGCAATAGCTGAATGTGGAAATTTTGATGTATATCCCAGTTCATCATAATACTTAACTTCGTTAAGTTTTATTACAATTCCATCAGTTTCATAATTTAAATGTTGCTTTGTATCTTTGAATTGTTTAATATATTGCTCAATTTCTGAAATATTATTTATTTTTTTAGATTCTTTTGTAACTTGAAAACCTAATTTTTTTAAAAATAGAAATGAGTTTTCTATAGTATCCAAATTATGATATTCACAATCAACGACATAATATATAAAGGCAGATAAATTTCTTTCTTTTACTATTTGAGAGTTTAATTGTCTTAAAGTTCCTGCGGCTGCATTTCTTGGATTAGCAAGTTTTGGCTTATTCTGTTCTTCTAGTTGTTGATTTAACTTATTAAAGTCATCAATTGATAAATAAACTTCGCCTCTTACTTCTATATTTTTCTTATAGTCAATTTCCTTTGGTATTGATGCTATTTGTTTAATATTATTTGTTACATCTTCGCCTATTTGGCCATCGCCACGCGTAATGGCTTGAACAAGCTTACCGTTTAAATATTTTATAGATATAGAAAGCCCATCAATTTTAGGTTCAATAAAAAATGAGTATTTAGTAGTAATTTTTTCTATATTTTTAATAAATTTTTCAATCTCTTCAATCGTATATGCTTTATTCAGTGACAACATTGGTTTATCGTGTTTTACTTTATTAAAAATATCCAGAGATTTTCCATTTATATTTTGTGTAGGCGATTTTTTTAATTCTTCATAACTAAAATAATGAGAGTATTCATTTTCTAATTTTTTTAGTTTGTTAAATTCTATATCATAAACAGAATCTGGCACAGAAGGGTTATCTAAAACGTAGTACTCTTCATCTCATTTATTAATTTTTTTCTGTAGTTCAAAAACCTCTTGCCTAATTTTTTCTTTTGATTTTTCCATATTTTAAACCCTTTGAAATGTAGCTATTCATCATGTTGGAAGAGGTACCAAATCAATTTGACACACTATTACCATTGTGGTTGCAAGTATGATAAAAATTGTCGCTAATAAGTCTCTTCAGTTAGGTGATAGCTGGCGATAATGAGATCTCTTTGCGTAAGGTTCATAGCCACGAGAGGTCATTGCATCTGCTAAATCATTTGCCTTGGTAAAAGATGAAACGAATAGTGGAACAATTAAAACAATAAACGATTTGGTCTTATCTTTAATATTACCATTTTTGTAATCAACACCACGACTTGATTGAGCTTTCATAATTCTACTTGATTCTTCTAAAAGTGTAGGTATGAATCTTAAGGCGATAGAAATAATCATGGTAATTATTTCTGTTGGTATTCTAAATAGTTTTAAAGGTCATAAAAGATCGTTAATTGCCCTTGTCAAAAGCACAGGCTTTGTTGACACAGTTAATATAGTAGTTGTTAGAATTACTCCATAAATTCTCATAAAAATTGAAATTGTACGGTAAATTGTAAATTTGGTCAATTGAAAAGTTTGTTCATATCCAAATGGGGCTCAGTATATTGTGTTAACAATAGTTTGACCTCTATAATAAACATATGAGTCAACATTTGTTTGTGATGAAATTGGAATAAAAGCGCCAGATTCGGTTGGTATAGCCCCCTTGACAGTCAACATATTAACAATTAATAGAAAAAATGCGATGTATAAAGGCAATCTTAATTTTTTAAATACTGATTTTATTGATTTGGTAGCTATCGCATAAATTACCATTATTGAAAAAACCAATATACCAAGTGTTATAAAATGATCGGCTATAAAAAATAAAATTATTAATAAAATATTGGCCATAAATTTTAATCTAGGATCTAATTTATGAACAAACGTATCTAGATTTAAATATTTACCGATTATAGTTTTATTATTCATCTATTTGCCTTTCTTGTTTTTTAAATATTGATTCAATTTGACCGCCAATTCTTCAATGCTGATAACTTTTCCAACATCAATACCAAGTTTTGCTAATCTATTAACAAATGATAGTAGACGAGTTGGGATTAAATCATTATCTTTTAATAATGTTTCGTTACTTAAAATATCGTATGTATTTCCGTCACACATTACTGTGCCATCTTTAATGAAAAGAGTTCGATTAGTTCATTTTAAAGCATTATCCAAATCATGTGTAACAATGACTATTGTTTTACCACTTTTGTATAAATTGTAAAATAATTGAAGCATTTCTTCAACACCTTGAGGATCTAATCCGGCTGTGGGTTCATCTAAAACCAAAAATTTTGGTTCCATTGCAAGAATTCCCGCCAACGCAACCCGTCTTTTCTGACCACCGGATAAATCAAAAGGACTTCTCTTAAGATAATCTAATGGCAATCCAACCATTTCGATATATTTTGCAGCCAATTCCTTTGCTTGTTCTTTTTTTACACCCATTGACATTGGACCGAAGATTATATCTTTTTCAATAGTTGATTCAAATAATTGATACTCTGCAAATTGGAACACTACTCCAACTTGTTTTCTTAAAGATTTAATATTTTTAATTTTTTTGATGGTTTTAGATATTTCAATATCTGTTGTAACCAATTCAATTCTCTCTTTTCTATTAATATCTTTTCAATTTTTTAAATTGTTTAGATATTGTTTGTATGCGTTATTATATTCGTCTTCATTACTAAAGTTTTTATATGACGGTTTTTTAGGTTTAGAAATTTTTTTATAAATTGGCACTCCACTAAAATTTATTTTTCCAGTATTAGGAATTAGCAAAGCGTTAAAGTGTTCTATTAATGTTGTTTTTCCAGAACCTGTTGGTCCAATTATTGATATTGCTTCGCCTTCATTTATTTCGACATTTACATCGTGTAAAACTTTTATATAGGTTGGTAGTCCTTTGTTATATTCTTTAGAAACGTCTGTTAATTTTATTTGCATAATTCTTTAATTAACTCCTCTGCATCATATGTGGGATTAATACCATCAATCAGTTCACTTAATTTGTAAATGAATGGAGAATCTATTTTTGCTATTTCGATAATTTTCTTATCATTAAGTATTTCGATAGGTTTACCTTGAGCTATAACTTGACCGCCAGAAAAAACAATTAACTTATCTGCCAATAAAGCTTCATCCATATCATGGGTTATTGATATTAGTGTTTTATTAGTTGTTTTGTGTAAGTTGTGAATTATTTTATAAATATCATTTCTTCCCTTAGGGTCTAACATAGAAGTTATTTCATCGAAAATGATGATTTTTGGATCTAATGCTAAAGTTGAAGCGATAGCTACTCTTTGTTTTTGGCCGCCAGAAAGATTTTGTGGTTCACGATCTAGTTTATCTCCCATTCCAACTTCAGTTGCATATTTAATGATAATTTCTTTCATTTCTTCGTAGGTCATTTGTTTATTTTCTAAACCGAAAGCGATATCATCTTCAACTGTTGAACCAATAAATTGATTATCTGGATTTTGGAAAACTATTCCTATTTTTCTTCTAATTGCTGGCAGATTTTCTGAATTAATTTCTATACCATCAATAATTATTTTTCCATTTGTTGGTTTATAAATGGCTGATAAAAGTTTTGAAAATGTGCTTTTTCCCGAACCGTTATGACCTAAAATGGCAACATATTGCCCTTCTTCTATTTTTAAATCTATTTCATTTAGCGCGTTCTTTTTTGCACCAGGATATTTATAAGATAATTTTTTAATTTCAATCATGTAAATAATTATATATTTTTATGTAATAAAAAATATAATTAGCTAAATTGGGTAAATAAAAATAAGCAAAATGCTTATTAAAATTATTTTTTAGGTAGTTTAAGAGTTGCGATATATGGTAATTGTCGCATTTTTTCTTGTCAGTCAAAACCAAACCCTACAACAAATTCGTTTTTTTGAATTTCGAATCCGAATTTATCGGGCTCAAATTCAACAACACGGCCACTTGGTTTATTTAATAATGTTAAAACTTTTAAACTTTTTGGATTGCGTGATTTAAGTATTGAGTGCACTTTTGTCATTGTTCTAGCTGTATCTACTATATCCTCGACAATCAATACATCTTTATTTTCAATATTGTTAGCTAGGTCTAAAACTATTTTAACATTTCCGGAAGATTTTTCAGTACCTTCATAAGAACTAGTAATCATAAAGTCCATAATAAAATCCACTTCAACTGTTTTGATTAGTTGGGCTAAAAAAGGTAGAGACCCTTTTAGTAAACCGATAATTATTAATTCTTTTGAATCTTTATATTGCTCATTAACCCATTCGCTCAGTTCTTTAATTCTTTTTTCTAAAGTATTTTGATCGAATAAAATTTTATCTATAAGGTTATTTATTTTCATATTTTTTAGAATAATTTTCAATAATTTGAATTGCTTCGGCTAAAACTTGTTTTTCGTTTAAATTATTCGTATCTAAAATAACATAATTTAAGTTGAATTTTTGAGCTATTTCTTTGAAAATTTTTAGATAATTTTCGTGAAGATTTTTGAAATAATCATAGTTGGCTTCTCAGTTATCAACTTCACTTTCACGCCCTCTTTCGAATATTCTTTTCTTGAATGTTTCAAAATTTATATCTAAAAATATTGATAAGTCAGGTAATTCATCTTTACTTATTAATTTTTCAAATAAAGCATCGTATGCTTCTAAGTATCTTTTGTCTTTTTCTTGCAAAATCAACTTCGCAAAAATATAGTGTTCAATTGAGAATCTATCTAAGAAAATGTGATCATTTTTAGCATTTAATCCCATTTCTTTATATTTTTTACTCATTTCGATAAATTTACTTGAGTGATTTTCAACTATATATGATTGAAATCCAATAGTTAGATTTGGTTTCTTTTCATATAACCATTTTAAAAATGTATTAAAAACCTCATCGTCTTCGTCAAATTCGTGTAACATCATTGATGTTTCGTAATGTTTATGTAATTTTTCTGATAGCGAACTTTTACCAGCGGCTATCATTCCACTAATCCCAATAATCATAATACCTCCGTTTTTATTGCTATTATTTTACATAAAAAAATAAAGGTAATAGCTAAAAAAATAAATAAAAAATATTAAATCATTAAATCAAAATAGTTCAAAAAAACCGAACATATGAATTCGGTTATTTTTAATTTTGGAGGGATTATATTAGAAAATATTGATTATTTTTTTAGTTTTTAATCTAAATTCCTCATTAACAATTGCTTTCGATTTAATAAGGTTTAAAATTAATGATATTATTGTCATAGGCCCAACTCCTCCGGGAACGGGAGTTATATATGATGCCTTATCTTTAAATTCATCAAAATTTAAATCGCCATATATTTTTCCGTTAATTCTATGAATACCAACATCAACTATTACAGATCCATCCTTAACTTCTTTTGCTAAAATGCAATCTCTGACGCCAGTTGCAACGATAATAATATTATTTTCTGATAAATTGCTTTTTGAGCTATATTTATCATATCGGTTGACTTTTGCGCCGTTTTGTTCTAAATAATTAGCCAAAGGTGCCCCTACAATTTGACTTTGCCCAACGACGCCGATAATGCTATTTTCTAAATCTATATTGTATTTTTTTAATAATAAAATTATTCCTAATGGAGTGGCTGGTAAAAATGTTTGAAACTGTGAATAATCACCATTTAAATTTAAATGGGATAATCCGTCAATATCTTTATGCTTTGGAATTAAATTTAATAATTCTTTAGGGTCTTTTATTTTATTGGTTTGCATTGGTAATTGAATTATAAAAGCATCAGTAGTTTTGTCCAATTCTAATATAGCTTCTTTAATTTCATTAAAATCAGAGTTTTCTGCTAATTTTATTAGTTTTGTATGAAAGCCCAGTTCAGAAGCACTGCTTAATTTATGTTTAATATAAATATTAGATTCTTCTAAATTGCCAACTTGTAAAATACCTAAAACCGGTAGCTCCTCTACCGATACTAATTTTATTTCATCTTGAATTAACTTTTTTAATTCTTGAGCATACTCTTTTCCATTTAATAATTTATACATGTTATTAACTTGTAAATTTTCTAAATGTACCTTTTGTACTTTGTACATTAACAGATGTTGTGTCTTTTAAAGATCTAGCATATTCAACAGCTTCTTTTTGAGTTTTGAATACTCTTAAAGCCTTTTTACCTTTTGGATTTTTAACTGCTCAACCATCTTCATGATTTACTACTAAACGAACTGTCATTTTTTCCTCCTGAATTATTTTATAAATTAATAATAACATAAGAAAATAAGAATATTTGCATATTACAAATTATTTGATTAAGAGATAAAAAAAATGGTGGAGATGCGGGGAATCGAACCCCGGTCCGTGCACCATTCCTTGTGAATTTCTACAGTTTAGATAATTTAATATTACGCTGCTATTTATATAAAATTAACAAATTTCTAAAAGCATCGTTAGCTAAATAGTCATAGTTTATTTGCTAAAAATAAACTACCAAGCTCTCCAACGAATTTTAGCAAACCGAGCCATTTGCAATTCGACTAGTTTTTATTAAGCAAAAACTAGGTTTGAGTTTAAAACTGAATTCATGTAGAATGCAGTTTCATTTTGTTTTTTGTTTGCGCTTAAAAAGCCTAGAAGTATTATGGTTTACAAGACCACTGCCATCCACAAGTTCAAATGCCCGTCGAAGCCATTACACCCCCACGTTAAAAGAACTTTTTAACATTTTTCTTTTGTTCTTCTTGTTTGATTTTTTCTCGTTTATCGTATTTTTTAAGCTTTTTAGCTAAGGCAATTTCAACTTTAATATGATTATTTATTCAATAGATAGAAACCGGAATAATAACCATACCTAATCTTTCTTGCTTGTTTTTTAACCTTAATATTTCGATAGAATGCATTAGCAATTTACGAGATCTATAGGGCTCACATTTTACTAACATATATTGAGCGATATTTAAGTTATTTAGTCATAATTCATTGCGATTACTAATTGAGCAAAAAGCATTTTCCATTTTAACATTTTTTGCCCTTAAACTTTTTACCTCTCATCCCAATAATGAAATACCACACTCATAAGTGCTATCTATTTCATAATCGGATTTAGCAAATTTATTAGTTGCAATTAACTTTGACATGTAATTATTTTACATAAAAAAATGCAATGTTAAACCAACATTGCATTAATATTTCCTTTTTCATGGTCAATAGATGTGATTTTAATTTTATAAACTTTTCCAATTTTTAAACTAGTATTAGTTCCTTTTGCCTCAAAATTGTTTATTTTTAAGACATTATCATTCATGTCTTCAAATCTTATTAAAACACTCGCTTGATATTTTTCAATACTAAAAAAGACTCCGAATTTTTCAACAGTTACCAATGTTGCTTCAAATATTTGGTTAATCATTTTTTCAAAAAATTCTGATTTTCTAACATCAACAACGTCTCTTTCAACGGTCATTGCAGTTTTTTCTGACTCTGAATTTTTTATTGCTATTTCTTCGATCTTATTCTTTTGTTCTTCTTTAGTTTTATCATCAAGTTTTGCATTTTCGAAAATATATTTACGTATTAGTCTGTGTAATAATAAATCAGGATATCTTCTTATTGGACTTGTAAAGTGTGAATAAGCTTTTGAAGCTAAACCAAAATGGCCTATATTATCAGATGAATAAATTGCTTTTTGCATTGTTCTTAATAAAGCCATTTTAATAAACTCATCAAATGACTTATTTTTAATTTCTCTTACCATGTCTCCAAAAGTTTTAGGTTCTCCATCAAATGGCACATGAATACTTTTCATATTTGCAAAATTAAGTAGTTCTTGTAAATTTAATAGCTTTTCAGATGAAGGTTTATCATGAACTCTATATATTGAAGGGATACCTTTATCCTCCATTATTTTAGCAACAGTTTCGTTGGCCCTAACCATGTAATCCTCGATTAGTTTTTCACTTTCGCCTTCTTCTCTAATTACAATATCAATAACGTTTGTCCCTTCCATGACTATTTTAGGCTCTTTAATTTCAAAATCAACATAACCTTCTTCTAATTTTTTAGATCTTAGAATTTTTCCTAGTTCCCTAGCTTCATTTAACATTTTTGAAACATCTTCGGGTAGTTTTGTTTCATTTTTATAAAATTCATTTACTTCTTTATATGTTAGTCTGTAATCGGATTTTATAACACTGGCGTATACTTTTTCGTCAACATTCTCACCCTGTTCATTTATTTCTAATTCAAGTGTCAAACATGCTCTAATAACATTTGGGTTCAATGAACAAATTCCATTAGAAAGTTCAAAAGGTAACATTGGTATAACACGATCTGGTAAGTATATACTTGTTCCTCTTTCAAGCGCTTCTAAGTCTATAGGGTCGCCTTCTTTTACATAGTGTGAAACATCGGCGATATGAATGTATAATTTTCAGTTTCCATTAGATAGTTTAAAACATGAGATTGCATCATCAAAGTCTTTTGTGTCTAAACCATCGATAGTTACTGTCATTAAGTCAATTAAATTAACTCTTTCGTTAATTTCTTCTTCACTTACATATTGAGGTATATTTTTAGTGTGTTGTAATACTGAGTTTCCAAATTCTTGATTAACATCGTTTGATGCAATTATTTTTTTAACCACATGCTCTTTATCGTCTAATGAACCAACTTTTGCCTTGTATACAATTATTACGTTTTTTAAATTAGGCTTTAAAACCTCGCATGATACTAAGTCATTTTCTTTTATATCTTTTGGAATTGTTGATAAAACTAAAAATTCGAATGAAGCCTTATCCCTATCGTCAAAAGCATTGAAGTAAACTTTATTCTCATGTCTTTTTATTGTTCCTACTACAACTTTTTTATAATGAGAAATATTTTCTATTAATCTTGCCGAATATAACTTTTCGTTATTTTCATTGTAATAATAATATATATCAACTTTGATAGTATCTCCGTTTAATACACCACGTAAATTAATGGGCGCAATAAAGGCACTTGCTTTTACTTCATTTTCTTCAAAATCAATAAAACCTAATCTTTTATTTGTTATTGATATTTGGCTTTCGATTTGTTTTAAAAAATAAATAGCGATGTATTTATCATCGCGATTTACTTCTATTGATTTTTTTGATATTAAATCATTTAGTAATTTAGTTAAGTTTTTATTAAAAGCTGGTGATATTCTTAACGTTTTGGCAATTTCTATGAAGCTAAGACCTTTGTTATTTTGTATAAGGTCAAGGACTTTATTTTCCGATATTGAAAATTCAGTTCCTTTTATTGATCTATTCTTATTTTGTGAATACATTATTATCCTTTTTGAATTACAACTCTTAAAACAATCGAAAGTATAAATAATAATGATCCTAAACTAATCATTGATCATTTTAAAACTTTCTTTATTCCTCTTTCTTTCGATACTTTAAATAAATCAAGGTCATTGCTTCCGACTAAGGCTCCGCTAAAGCTATTTGAGTCTGGCGCCATCATAAACGAAATACCAATTATCCCAAATGAGATAATCATTAAAATCGTTATTAATATTATTGATCCTGTAGAACTAGTCATAAATACCAACTTTCTATTAAATTACTAAATTATTTTTTTAATTCTAAACCGTACTCATCAAGTTGCTCTTTTGTAACTTCTGATGGTGCACTTGATAATAAGTCGATTCCTTTTGCATTTTTAGGAAATGCCATAACATCTCTAATTGATTGTGACTTTGTTAAAATCATTAATACTCTTTCAATACCAAAGGCCACACCATTGTGCGGAGGTAAACCGTAATCAAACGATTTTAAAAAGAATCCAAATCTTTCTTCTTGTTCTTTTTCTGAAATTTTTAAAATATCAAACATTTTCTTTTGTGTTTTTGGATCATGAATTCTAATTGAACCCGAACCCAATTCAAAACCATTTAATACTAAATCATATGATTTAGCTCTAACTTTATTCAATTCTCCTGATTCTAAATATTTAACTGTCGATTCTTCAAACTGAGTGAATGCATGGTGAGCTGGAGCGTATGTTTTTGTTTCTTTATCATATTCAAACATAGGTCAGTTAACAATTCATAAGAAATTTAATTGATCTGGATCTGCTAATTGATATAGTTCGTTTAAAAGGGTTCTAATAGCTCCTAGTGATTTTAAAGCATCATCAACATCATCGTTTGCTGAAATGATGGCATGTGGCGTGTTAATGTCATTTTCTTTAGCATATTCTCTTAAAACATCGAATTTTTCTTCTTTGTTTTCTTCTAAATTTACTAATAATAAATCTTGCCCATTATTCTTTTTAAATGTTTCGTTAATTATTGCGATATTTTCATTAACATCACGGTCGAAAACTATTGCTTTTACGAATTCTCTATTTAAATGAGATTTTAATTCTTTTGTATAATCGTTAATTAAGAATCCAAATCTTGTATCTGGTTTATCATTTCCATAATGTTCCATTGAATAGAAGAAGTCCATACGTTTAAAAGGTGTTTCGATATTTCATCCTAATGGTTTAAGAACTTCTTTTCACATATTTTCGCAAAGTACAAATAACTCTTCTTGACCGCCGAACGACATTTCGATATCTAATTGGGTAAATTCTGGTTGTCTATCTTTTCTTAAGTCCTCATCTCTAAAAACTCTAGCAACTTGGAAGTATTTTTCAACTCCCGATGCCATTAATAATTGCTTAAATAGTTGTGGAGATTGTGGAAGGGCGAAGAATTTACCTTTTCTTCTTGTTGGGACTAAATAATCTCTAGCGCCTTCTGGGGTTGATTTAGCAAGGATAGGAGTTTCAACTTCAATAAATCCTTGTTTATCAAAATATTGACGCACATTTAGAAGCAATTTGTGTCTCAATCTTAAATTCTCAAGCATTTTTTCTTGTCTTAAATCTAAAAAACGATATTCCAATCTTATATCTTCATTGGCATTTGCTGTGTTTTTGTTATTTATTTCAAAAGGTATTTGCTTTGATGAGTTTAGGATTTCATATTCATTTACTAAAACTTCAATCTCTCCTGATTTAAGTTCTTTATTTGATTCTAAGCGTTTTTGAACTAATCCCTTAACTTTAATGCATGATTCTTTTGTTAAAAGCGGATCGCTGACATTTGTTAAAATAAGTTGAACAACGCCTGATGAATCCCTTAAATCTATGAATAGTTGTTTTTTGAATTTTCTTTTGTTGGCTATTCATCCATATAAAATTACTTCTTGATTTTCATTTTCAATATTTAAATTACCGGCATACGTTGTTTTCATTATTTGTCCATCTCTTTCATTTCGTTAATAAAATCGGTTATATTACTAAAACTAATAATTTTTTCTTCCTTTTCGGTTTTTATTTTGAATTCATTTTGATTTGCGTTTAGCTCTTTAAAAATCAAATATTTTGGTTTATATTTAAACTGATTTTTAAATAACTGTTTTATTGTTAATTTTTCGTTAACTAGGTTAACTTTCATATAGTTTCTTAAATCATATGCTAGTTTAAAAACTTGGTCTTTTTCATCTTCGTTTAGGTATGCAATTAGCACATCGATTTGTTCGTATAATTCAGAATATTTTTCCTTATTGAATTTTATAATTTCTATCAATCTATCTGCTCCGAATGCGAAACCAATTGAATCTAAATTAGGACCTCCAAAAGATTCAATCATACCATCATATCTACCACCAGCTAGGATTGCAGACTTGGCACCCATTGCTTCTGAGGTTGAAACAAATTCAAAAACTATATCGGTATAATAATCCAACCCTCTAACTAAGTAAGGATTGATTTTATAATTTATTTCAAATTTTTCTAATAAATCTAGAAGATTATTAAATTCAATTTTTTCTTCTTGTGATAAGTAATCAATTAGCTTTGGAGCATTTTTTACAAAATCTTTTTCTTGTTCCTCTTTATCATCTAAAATCCTTAACACATTTTTTTCAAGTCTTAATTTGGAAATTTCAGATAAATCATCTAAGTGTTTGCTAAAGTATTCTTTTAAAACATTAATATATTTATTTCTAGTTTCAAAAGAACCAAGGTTATTTATTTCTAGTCTAAAATCGTTAATTTTAACTTTCTTAAGGAAGTCGTAAGCTAATTTTATTATTTCAAAATTAGTATTAGAACTTCTTTTTGCTATTAATTCAACACCACCCTGTATAAATTGTCTATATCTACCTTTTTGAGGTCTTTCGTATCTAAACATAGGGCCAAAATAGTAGAATTTGCCATTTTCTAAGTTATTAATTTTATTTTCAACAAAAGCACGAATTGTAGAAGCAGTACCTTCTGGCCTTAGAGCAATATCGCGTTTGCCGTTGTCTTTAAAAGCGTACATTTCTTTTGTAACAATATCACTTGTTTCTCCGGCAGACCTAACAAATAGTTGTATATCTTCAATTATTGGTGTATCTATAAATGAAAAATTGTAATTATTAGCTATTTCAAAAAAAGCGTTTTTAACATAATTTAAAATTAGAGCTTCTTCTCCGTATATATCTTTTGTCCCTTTTAAACGATTAAACATTGTGCCTCCTTAGAATGAATAGTCATTAATTCCAATAAATGTTTGTTCTTCGATTTTTTCAGTATTTCAAAAACCATTGTTCATTCTTTTTATTTTTTTGTGGAAATGAAGTTTTGTTAATCTCATTCATAAATTTGGAATTAAGAATAAGTTTAATAAAACTGTAGAAATAACTCCGAATGAAAATACTAATAAGCCAGTTTTGTTTAGTGCTTGCATTAATGTTAGTGATAAAACAATAATTGCTATTATTGAAACTAAATTCATTATTTGACGAGCAAATATTTCCTTAACATGCAATTTAAATATTTCTTCGATTTTTTCATCACTATAAATGTAATTTTTTGTATTAAGATCACCTTTGAAATCACCCTTAATTCTATTAGCATTAATTAAAGAATCTCAAATATTAAACATAGTGAATAGTATTAAACCACCGTATATTCCTTGGTTGAATTCTGTATAAGTAACCATCATAAATGCAAATATCATAATTATTCCCAAAATTTGTTTTATTAAAACGACAAACATAGAAATGAATGAGAATCTTATTGCAACATAAATTAATACAAATGATAGAGACCCAAAGATTATTGCTGATAATAATCCAATATTTTTACCCAGATTTACTAAGTTTAATTTTTCAGAAATTAAATTAATTGATGTTGATGCTCCTTGAGTTACAGACGAAGCATAATCTTTTAAATTATTTGTTATAAAGTGAGATAAATCAGATAATGAAGTAATTAATATTCCAAAAGTATCGTTATTTAAGTTATTGTTAACAACTTGAACTTTTGAGTGACTTAATTCTGAAATAATATAACTTGCAATCATATTAACTTGTTCTGAATTTCAACCATTAAAGGATATCGATGTTTCTGGCAAAATGTAATAATGATAACTATTAGATAGTTGAGTGCTTAAATTTATTCCAAATAGTATATTTTTGTTTAAGCCTGCCAGTATAGCAAAAACTAAAATAGCTGCAAATATAAATAAACCAAAACCGATTAAGTAATATCTAGACTTAGAAATTAGATTCAACTTATTGCTTATTTTATTTAGTAGTGGGCTGTTTCATAATAAGGCTTTTTCTTTTTTGTCAAAAGCTTCTGTTTTTACTAAACTTCTTAATAATCAAGTGTTTAGCAACATGATGATTATTGCAGATGCAAATATTGCAATGAACATAATTGTGCTTAATGTATTTCCATATGATAAGTTAATGAAAATGCCAAATATCGATATTACAATTAAACCGACAGAAACATCTAAACCAGATATGATTCCATTTTTAGATGCTTTGTTAATAGCTTTGTTAGGATTTGAACCTTCAATTGATTCTTTTTTAAATATATCTAACTTGTTATGCATTAAGTCAAATGCAAAAAAGCAAATAAACATAATTATTAATGCAACGATAGGGTTTATTGAAATGTTAAATGCAGTGACTATTGATATGAATGCAAATATAAATAAACCTAAAGAAATAACAGAAACTAAACCAAATAATCTATATTTGATAATTAAGAAAACAGCAAATAACGCAAATAGTGATGCAAGAACAATTAGATACTTGTTGTTTGCAGAAACATTTTGAGTAACGAAGTAACTGTAGTCTTTTTCTAACTTAAATGGTGCATACGAGAAGTTTATAGAAGCTTCAATTTCTTTATCTGTTGGACCGTGTTCGTTATTGTTTAATAGATAGAATGAAGATTCTGTTTTTAAAGGTGATAAAAGCAATTCTGGTAATGCAGAATATATTAAAAATTTTCTAGCGTTAATTTCATTTAATTTTAAAACTGGTTCTTTTCTCGAAATTGTTTTGCCTTGTTGATCTTTTTCTTCTTCAATATTAGCCGAATTGTTAATATATGCGAAGTTGACCGGATTTTGCCCCGATTTTTGTCACTGTTCAGGGAATTTTTCTTTTGCTATTTTGATAAATTCGTGCAAGTTTAATCAAAAGTAAACTTTTCTTTCGGGGTTAATAAAACCATCATTATTGTTTTGAAAACCATTTATAAATTGATATTCTTGTCTTAATTTTACAAAACTATCTCAACCTTCATCTGTTAATTTGACCTGCAAACGATGACTTGCCCCTTGTTTGTTACGAGTTGTAGCCGGGTTATTTTCTAATGAAATATAAAAATTTTCTGGACCATCGGTTATAAAGTCGGATAAATTTTTATTTAAAGCCGATGATGGGTTATATCTAGAAATGTATTGCCCTTTATAAAAAAGAGGATTACCATGACTGTCAGTAACGGTTAAGTAAGGCTTATTAACTAGTGATGTAATTAACGAGTCGCTGCCTTCTTGTGTTTTATCTTGAAAATTATTTATTGATATTAAATTTTCAGATGATAAATTAAAATCATAAGAAGATGAAAAAATTCCTTCCTTATTCAAAATAAAATTTTCAGTTAAATTTAATGCTTTTTCAGAAGAAATATCTTGATTAGTTTTACCATTTGCATTTGGGGTTTTAACAATTCTAAGTCCGATGTTATTTTGAATTACATTGGAATTATTTTGATTTTTAAGTTTGGGTCCTAAAAATAAAACACCACCTAAAATTGTTGTTAATAACATCGCAATTATGATAAAAATATTGATTATTCATCTAAATTTATTTGTAAAAAACTTTGCCTTTTTCATAGTTATCTATTATATACTATAATAAAGTTTAATTTCTAAATTAATTTATTCGTTATAAGATATTGAATTCCTTCTTTTGTGATCCTCCTTCCTCTCGGTGATTTTTCAATTAATTTATACACTAATAAAAGGGGTTCTATTTCGTTTAATATTGTAAATCTATCGTCTTTAGTAATGGCTGAAATAGCATCCAACGAAGCAAACTTTTTATCAAATACAATATTCAGTGTTTTTAAATATTCAATTTGCGAAAAATATAAACCAAATTTGTAAATATCCAAATATTCAAATGCTTTAGAGACTAATGTTTTGTCAATTAATTTCAATTGAGAGTATATTGCAAAATCATTGACTCTTTTAAGTAAATTATTTGCTATTCTTGGAGTTTGACGCGAATGTAATGATATTTCTCTTATTGCTTCTTCTGTAATATTAATTGAGTTTCTTGATGCTGAATTTTCAATAATTTTAAAAATTTCTTCATCAGTATAATTTATCAATTTTCCTATATAACCAAATCGGTCTTTTAATGGTTTTGAGATCATGTTAAATTTAGTTGTTGCCCCTATTAATGAAAACTTTTTTAACTTCATTCTCATGATTTTTTTATCACCATCGACGCCCAATGCAATGTCAATAACATTATCCTCCATTGCAGAATATAGAAGTTCTTCAATATTCTTATTAATACCATGTATTTCATCAATGAAGATAATAGTATTTTCTTCTATAGAAGAAAAGATAGTGAGTATATCACTTTTCTTTTCTATAGTAGGACCTTGAACATATAAGATATTTTTATTCATTTCAGAAGCAATAATTTTCGCTAGAGATGTTTTCCCCAAACCTGGAGGACCATAAAATAATAAGTGGTCAATAGGTCTGTTTTGAAATTTTGCCGAAGAAATCATAACTTTTAGAGTTGAAGTTATCTTATGTTGACCAATAAAGTCTTCAAATTTTTCAACTCTAAATTCTTGTTTCATCATAATTTTGCCCGATTATTTTTATAGCATTCTCAATACATTGTTCAATATTCTCATTTAATTCAATATTATTCATTGCATATTTTATTTGCTGGCTTTTAAAACCTAACATTTTCATAGCTTCTTCAAATTGATTTTGAATTTTTGTTAAAGTATTTTGATTTTTTATTTTGGTTAAATCATCATTATCCATTTTCTCTAAGAATTTGCTATATTTATCTTTGTATGCAAAAATAATGTTATTTGCAATTTTTTGAGAAACAAAAGGAATATTTGTTAATGCTTCCTTATCTCCGTTTGCAATTGAAGATAAAATTCTTTCTCATCCCGAATTTAAAATAGAAATTGCAGTTTTTGGTCCTATACCCTGTAAGTTGATTAAATCTTCAAATATTACCAGCTCTTTAAAAGTATCAAACCCATAAGTAGTTTTTGCATATTCGTTATAAATGTCTGATACGAAGATTTTCTTAACTTCATCCTTTTTGAATCTAGAAATATTAGGAACATAAATTAGTTCTCCTCTTCCACTGTGGTCTAAAATTAAATAATTGCTCGCCACATGAACAATTTTTCCATATAAATATATTTTCATTTTTTTCTCCTTGCTTATAGTTTAAAGCTGTTTTTTGAAAAAATATTCAGCAAGCGAAAAAGTGAAGAAAAAATTAATAAAAAGTTGATAATTCTTTTTTGTTCAAAATGTTACAATTATATTTATGAAAAATATAGTAGTAAATATAGAAATTAGCAAAGATTCTAATATTAAATACGAATACGATCGTAAAACAGGAAAAATTAAAGTTGACAGAATTTTAAGAGGCGGATTTAAATATCCAGCTAATTATGGATATATTTCAGAAGCCTTAGACTGAGACGGAGATGAACTTGATGTTTTAGTTTATTCTCAAGAAACATTTATGCCAGGAACATCATTGGAAGCTAGAGTAATTGGTGCAATGAAGATGATTGACTCGGGCGAAACAGACACTAAATTAATCGCAGTTCACGCTGATGATTATCGTTTGGATCATATTAAATCTTTGGAAGATATTGATAAAATGTGATTGGTATCAGTGAGAAACTTTTTTTCAACATATAAAGAATTTAAAGGGAAAGATGTTACAAAAGTAACTGGTTTTGAAGGCATTGAATGAGCCGAAAAAGAATATGAAGAATGTGTTGAATTAATGGAAAAATACGGTTCAATGGACAAGGATGATTTTATTGAAAAAATGAAAAAAGAGCATCCTGAGAAATATCTATAAAATAATCCTATTTGCAGAAAAAAAGCCAAAACCTGGCTTTTTTCTGTTTTTTTGTAATTTTTTTTATATATTGAGTAGTCAATATATAACCCCTTTTTGCAAAAAAATAGATTAAAAAAATATTGCTTTTTTGTTATACACTTATTGTAAAGGAGGCCAATGAATAAGATATTAAAAAATTTTGAAGTTCTAAAGAAATTCTTAGAATATTTAGATTTAAAAAAACAAGTTAAACAAGAATATAAACTAGAAAACTTGAAATTTATAAAAAATAAAGATAAATTGAATGTTTTAAGAAATTTTTACCTAGATATTAGTACAAAATTAACTGATTTGTTTGAAAAATCGCTAGATGAAGATTATTTATTAATATATAGAGCAATCTTTAAAAATGGTTGTGATTTTAATATTAATTTTAAAGATTTTTACTGTTCAAAGTCAACTTTTTATAGAAAAGTTAAACAATTAATCAGCGCTCTTATGTGATTAATTTGCTAATAAGAAAATAAATTATTTATATAATAAATAAGTAATTTTGCAAGTTCCAATTTCGTGAATATTTTTCAATTTTGTAATGTACTTATTATGTCTAGCAATAGACAAGAAAGGAATTATGTGAACAAATTAATTGAAAAAGAAAAGGAATATGAATGTATTTATGACTTTCTTTTATATTTAAAAAGCAAAATTCTATTTTGAATGAAATATAGAAAAATATATGGAAAGTAATTAAACATGATTGTTAATAATGCTCACGAAAATACTGCAATAATAAATAAACTAGAAAACAGCTATATTGAATCAATAAGCCCAACTCTTAAAAAAATAAAATACAAAAAATATGACTCGGGCTTTTGGGTACCAAATGCTATTGAAGAGGATGTCTCGAACGAACTTTTAGATAATAAACCAATCGAAATAAAAATAGTAAGAGATTTAACGACTAATAATTTAAATATAAAAATTAAAATACACGAATCTTTGTATAGTTATCAAAAATATAAAACAATAAAAATAAACGGAAAAGACTTGGACTTATCAATATCTTCTAAAGATGAAGAATACATAACTTTTTATGTCAATAACTATCAAAATGGTTCTGCTATCGACTATAAATCTTTAGACAACTTAGAAATTATTTCGTTTTCAAAACATAGAAATTACATAAAATACTACGTAGGTTTTATATTAGATTTTAATAAAAGTGCAAATTATATAGATGCAGATAGAGAAAATAATGGTCTAAATTATAAATGAAATTCATTTGTATACAAGTCACTTAGTTTTAAAATTACAGGAATGTCATTTAAAGAAAATGTTGCACAATCGCCGGCTAGTTTTTTATATGAGGCTCATGAAACAAAGATTAATTTTAATCGGCCAGAAGTTAATAAACCATGATATCATATAGCAACTTCTGAAACTAAAATTTCTACTAATAATCCAACGGGTGAAATTGAAAAATACAGTGATTTATTATCAAAACCTTTATTAAAAATATTGAATTTTGAGAATGATTTTAGGTATAAAAGTTTAAATTTAACAAGTGAACTTAATAAAATTAATGATAATCATATTTTATATAACTACTATATAACAGACAAATATAAATATAATAAAGTTGATCATCAATTTATTAAAGATTCGACTGATGAAAATATTAAAGCTGGTTTTAGGGTACCAACGCATTTTAAAGGCTTGATAAAAGCATCTATTGATGTTGAGCAGAAAGATACTCATAAAATTAATACAATATCTATAAGGGAAGATATTGTTAAGCCGTTTTTTGATAAAAATGACGGTTTAATTAAAATGCGTATAGATTATTCAAAAATAACTAACGATATATCGTTTTCTGATAAGCAGTGGAATACATTTCAAATAAAAAAATAGTAGAGCTTTTGCTCTGCTATTTTAATTTAGGTCCTCTTGGAATTGCTTTTCGTTTGTGTTCAGTTATTTTATGAATATGCTTAATTTTTTCGGCTATTTCAGTTTTAATTGAAGTTTTATCAATTAATCAAGATTCAAAATCAGCGTATGAAAATCCCAATTCATCTTCATCATATTGATCTTCTAAAAGGTTTGCACTAGGTCTTTTTTCAATAATTTCTTGAGGAACATTTAATAAATTTGCCATCGCATAAACATCTGATTTTTTAATGTTTGCAAATGGTAACAAATCGCATCCTCCGTCGCCATATTTTGTAAAATATCCCAAATAAAATTCATTTAAATTATCAGTACCCAAAACTAGCGTATTTAGTTCTTGACTTAGGGCATAAATTGATGTCATAAATAATCTTGATTTGCTATTAGCTAAAGACATTTTCTTCTCTAATTTCAATGTTTTTTGAATGCTATTGAAAATGTCGCTTAAATCAATAAATTCTATTTTTTTATCAAGTCTTTTTTCTAATAATTTTATATGTTTTTCAGTATATTCGTCATCCCTTGTTTTAAAATAAAAAAGATGTGCGTTTTCTTTGAATTCGTCTGATGCTAAAATGGCTAAAGTTGAAGAATCAATTCCTCCTGAAATACCCAAAGAAATTCCACTTGCCTTAGCTGATGATACTTTTTGTCTTAATCATTGTTTAATTTTTTTGATAAGTGATTCATAAACTTTTGTTTCTTTTTTTGTTAAGATTTGTTTTTTAAAATTTTCGCTATTAATCATAGTATCAATTTTAAACCTTTTATTTATATTGTTATTTATTATTAGAAATTTCTTTTTTTATTTAATTATTAAATAAATGCAATTATAATATTTATTACATTTAATATTCATATTTAATATAAGGAGTAAAAAATGATAAATGTAAACGATTTAAAACCAGGCGTTACTTTTCAATTAGAAGGTAACATATATGTTGTTCTAGAAGCACAACATTCAAAACAAGGACGTGGCCAAGCTAACGTTAAAGCCAAAGTTAAAGATTTAAGAACAGGTTCAACAACTATTAAATCATTCACAGGTGGAGAAAAAGTTGAAAAAGCTATGATTGATAAAGTTGGAATGGATTACCTATATAATGCTGGCGAATCAGTTGTTCTAATGGATCAAGAAACATTTGAACAAATTGAAATTCCGGTTACTACTTTAAACTGAGAATTAAACTTTTTAAAAGAAGGTCAAAAAGTTATTGTTCGTAAATTTGAAAGTGAAGTTCTAGATTTAGAATTACCAGCTAACGTAGCTTTACAAGTTACTGAAGCTCCAGATGCTGTTAAAGGAAATACAGCTCAAGCAGCTCAAAAGAAAGTAACATTAGAAACTGGATTTGTAATTGAAACACCATTATTCATTAAAGAAGGTGAAGTGGTTTTAGTTTCAACAGAAACTGGTAAATACGTTGGAAGAGCATAGTATGTTTGTAATTGTTAATACGAAAATGAATTTTAATTATAAAGTTGAATTATGCGCTATAGAAGATTCTATAATGCAAATTTTTAAAAATGAAGAAGGCATTCAATTGGTCGATAGTTTAAAAATTGACTTAAATAATAAAAATTCTAATGTTGATATTAGTCTTAAATACAAACTAAATTCAGTTAAGAATTTTTCTTTTGAAACTAAAAAACTTATTTTCTTAATTGAACAAAAAGTTTTTTCATTAATTAATACTAAACCCAACAATATAAATTTAATTTTTGAAGGAACATTTAATGAAAAATAGTAAAAGAATAGATCAGCTTGCTGTTGATAATTTAAAAATAAATTCATTGGCAATGGTTTCTAAAGGAGAATATGGATATTCTTCTATCAATATAAGTGGTGCAAAAATTTTTCATGCCTTATTTTATTATAATTTTCGATTCAATATTAATGACCGCAATTGAATAGCACGTGATAGATTTGTGTTAAGTGCCTCTCAATGCTCACCCCTTTATTATTCAATATTAAGATTTTATGGGATTGTTTCTAAAGAAGATTTAGAAAATTATGGAAATTATAAAAGCGCTTTAAAAGGCAATGTAGAGTTATCACGGGAAATGGGAATTGATGCTTCAACATTACCATCGGGACAAGGAATAGCTATTGCTGTTGGTATGGCAATTTCAGAATCAAATCTATCACTTAAATTCCCTGAAGCATCTCATTATGTGTATACTTTTTGTTCTAAATTAGAATTAGAAGAAGGTGTTGCTCAAGAAGCTTTAGAATATGCTGGATTAAATAAACTAAAGAAATTAATAGTTTTATGTGATTCAAGTTCTTTGCAATACTCTAATTATTCAATTTCAAATAACAACGTTAATAGTAAAAAGAAATATGAAGCGATGGGAATTAAGTATCTTTTATTAAAAGACGCATCTTCAAAAAGCATTTCTAAAGCGATTAAATTAGCTAAAAAATCTTCAAAACCAACAATAATTGAAGTGAGCTCAAAATTCGGAGAAAACTTAATTAAAGAGGATATAGCATCACTTTTTGGAAATCAATTAAGCCAAAATGAATTGGAAGAATTTAAGGATAAAACTAAATTCCAAAAAACTGATTTATTTGATATTTATAACGATGTAAAAGATGCTTATTTAAAAAGAGCTGCTTATCTTGAAAGCATTGCTAATAAATGAACTGCTTCAGATGCTCTTATTAACTATATTAATGACGAGGTTAAAGAAAATATAAACGATATTGGCATTAACTCTGAAGAGAATTTGAAATCTAACGTAGAGTTATTGTTAAATAATATTTCTGACAAATATCAAAATATTTTTATTAGTAGCTCAAATCTTTCTAATTTCCAAAAGATGAAGTCGCTAAATGGTGTTTATGCTTCTAATAATCGTTTAGGCAGAGCTTTATTAATTGGTCAACGTAGATTTGCTATGGCCAATATTTCTAATGGATTAGCGTTGCATTCTAATTTTAGGCCAATAATTTTTAGTCCTTTAGTGTTTTCATCTTATATGCTTTCAGCTATTAGAACTTCTGCTTTGATGAAACTTAAAGTGCTATATATATTTAGTCATGATTCAGTTTTGATTAATAAATCTGGCCCAATTTATCAACCGATAGAACAGTTGGCACAACTTAAAGCTATTCCTGAGTTAGTAGTTTTAAGACCATGTGATATAAATGAGTTAAAGGGAGCGCTAGAATTTTATTTAAATTCAGCGACTGGCCCTGTTGTTATATCATTGGGAGAAAATATCTTAAATAATATTAAGAATAGTTCAAAAAACGAATTTAAAGAAGGTTCTTACTATCTTTTAAGATCAAATTCTAAATATACTTTAATTTCAGCTGGCCGTGACATTGAAGTTGCTTATAAAATTGCAAATGAGTTAAATATTTCATTAATTTCGGCGGGAAATATCAAGAATTTAGATAAGTTAAACTATAGAAAAGAGTTTGCCATTTCTTTTGAATCACTTTCAAAATTTGGCTGATCAAAATATGCTAAGTATAATTTAGGTATTGATTCATTCGGTATTACTGGTAGTGATATAGAAATTGCAAAACATTTTTACATTGATAAAAATTCATTAAAAGAAAAAATTCAAAAAATTATAAATTCAAACGATAATTAACATATTTAAAATCAAGTGTTTTATACTTGATTTTTTTTATTTTTAAAATAAAAAAATATTCGAAATTATATTCGAATATTGAACATTTATTTTTTATCTACTAAATTTTTTAGTAATTTTATTTCGTCATCAGTTAAATATCTATATTGACCGATTTTTAAATCTTTATCAGAAATTGGCCCATATGATTTTCTATGAAGTTTTTTAACGTAGTTATTTACTAATAGAAATAAGTTTTTAACGTGATGGTTTCTTCCTTCTTTTAATATAACTGAATATTTTAAATCATCAATTTTTTTAACAATTTGACGTGAGTATTTACCGTTTAATTTAACAAAATTAGAATTTAAAAATCTTAGTTGTTCTTCTTCTAAAGGTTTTTCTAAAGTTGCAATATATTCACGTTTAATTTCAGATGATGGATGCGCTAGATTATTGTTAAGTTCGCCATCGTTAGTAATGATGATAACACCGGTTGTATTAAAATCCAATCTTCCTATTGATGAAGCTTTTTCTTTTAATTTTATATATTCATATATTGTTTTTCGATTTTGAGGATCACTTGCGGTGCATATTGTATTCATTGGTTTGTTTAAAACAATGTAAATTGGTTTAATTAATCTGTTAATCTCTTTATTATTAATTTTTACTTTAGCATTAGCATTGACTCTCATTCCCAAATGAGCTAGCTCGTTATTTACTAAGACTTTACCGTCCTCGATTAGTTTTTCAGCTTCGCGTCTTGAACAATAACCCAATTGGCTTATCAATTTTTGTAGTTTAATTTTTTCTTCCATATTAGACTTTCGTAATTTTTATATTTATATTATTATAAATATATATTTTTTTATAGTTTCATTTTGATTAAATTTTAAAAATTATTTAGTGTAATAAATATGGAAAAGAGGAAAAATGACTGATGAAAATTATAAAAAATTACAAAATTTAAGCTTACAAAAGAAAAGAGAATTTATACATAAATTTTGTCTGTATGAAAAAATTAGAGTAAATGCTAAAAAGCATAACGATGATAAAAACCCTGACATAAGCGCTTTAGAAATATTTTTAACTTCATTATCAGAAGAAGATCGCTTAATCTTTACAGAAAACTTTATTATGCAAAATAAAGATAGCGATTGATATCTAGCGCATTGATCAAAAAACCATTATTATAAAAAATTGAACTTAATTGTTAACTTATTTCTAAGATTTTTAAATGCATATAGTTCATAATCAAAAGGTTTCTGAATATTGACTTGAAAACTTTTATATAAAAGCTGAACGAGAACAGTATCTTTTAAATTGATCTAATCCCAATCAGCATGCTAAGTTTTCACTTAGAAGACTAATTAAAAATGATAAGTTTATCTTAGAGTTTCAATATGCTAATTTCCATAGTCAAATTGAGGCTATTAAAGTCGATGGATTTATCAACAATAAAAAAGTTAATCTTAATGTTTCAAAAAATGAAAAAAATAACCATTGAGTGTTTTCTGCGGTTAGTGAACTCGATAAAGACATCAATTCGGTTAATTTTGATAGTATATCAAACATTAATTTTGAAATCCATTATTTAGTTAGTGGTAAGTGATATCAAGCTGAGCGGTATGTTTATTATATAAACGCAATTAAATCTAATAAACAATTAAAAAGTGATAAGAACGGAATAATTATCAATATTTTAAGTAGATTATTGATTGACAGCTATCCGGATTTTAATAATGATAAACTTATGAATCATTTTGAGAATCGCGAGTACTTATCTTTTGTTTTTAAACCCAATGTATTATTAGAAGCAAAACATAATAAAAAAATCTACGACTTTGAAATTGTCAAGGTATCAACCGATAAGAAAATTAGAGATGCAATTAATCAAAGCGACTTAGAAAACTTAGACATTAAATTAAAAATTAATACTTTAAATACTGTTGGTGATTATGAAATTATATACAATCCATGAGATGATAAAAAAAGTATTTTAGTTTCATCTTATAGTTTTTGAAATAAAAAAGATAAGAATGTAAATGTTTCTGCAAAAGATATTGAAGCAAAAAGAGGCTTATTGGTTCCTCTTAACTTTTTAGGAAACTTTTTTCATGAAATAACAATATCATTTGGCGATAAATTAAAGAACTTTTCAGTAGTCTATAATCAAAATTTTACTAAGCCATTTTTTTCAATGAGCAATGGTAAAATAAAATTAAAAACAGAAAAAATTGCTGGATTTTTAAATGGTGATTATCAATATATAAAAGTTAAGAATATTCAAAAAATTATTGCAAATGCTAATAGCATTGAAGAAATTAATTATTGAGGAGGTTTATAATGACAATTAAAAAGAAAATAATTATAGGAACATCAATTAGTTTAGCTGCCTTAATAAGTGTTGGCGCAATGTGTTCTGTGCTTTTATTAACAAAAGGTAACGATAAAAACGTAAATAAAAATAACATCAACAAAATCAATGGAAATGATGAAATAAATAAAGAAAAGCCTTCAATAATTTATGATGAAAATAACGGAAATGATGAAAAAATTAAGGAAGAAGATGGGGATAAAGAGCCAGAAAAACCAGTTGAATTAGTTGAAGTTGACTGAAAAACTGTTTTCCCGCAAATTAGCAGCTCTGACTATTATGATTTACTAAATTATAAAGATGGTCAGGCATGAATTGATGAGGATATGATTAGTAATATTATTAAAGATATTTTAAATAGAATGCTAGTTCTTGATGGCGAAGTTAAATATAATTACAAAATTATTGATGATCAACAAGTTGTTATATCTTTTAAATGGAATAATAAAACACAAAAATCAGGGGTCACTTATCAAATTTCAACAAATAAGATATAATTATTTTTATGAATGCACAAGAAACTATTTTTAAGTTGTTGAAAACTTTAACAAAATCAAAATTTGATTTAGATTCAAATATTAAGGATTTAAATATTGATAGTCTGGATTTAGTTATGTTAATAAGTGATATTGAAGCTAAACATAATATTGTTATAAGTGATGAAGAACTTTTAAACATTAAATTAGTAAGTGATATCGTAAATTTATTCGAATCAAAACTATCTAAATAAATAAAAATTGCCTTTTTAATAAAAAAAATAGATAATATTGTAAAATAATAAGGCAATACGGGTATAGTTCAATGGTAGAACAACGGGCTTCAACCCCGTGTGTTGTGAGTTCGAGTCTTGCTACCCGTGCCATATCACAATGTGAAAATAAGCGACTTAGTCGCTTTTTTATTTTATTAGATTCAAAAAATAAAAAAAATGCCAAATGGCATTTCGATCAGTTTTGATATGGTGCCGTCAATTGGATTTGAACCAACGACCCCTTCCTTACCATGGAAGTGCTCTGCCCCTGAGCTATGACGGCATTAGCAATTAATATTATATATAAAAAAAATTATTTTGTTAAAATCTAAATTAATAATGCATATAAATTTTTTAATTAAATAAAGGTTTTTGATCATAAATGTATAAAAAAACAAAAAAAGTATAATTTATTGGTCTATTACTATATAAAAATTGCTAATAAATCTCTTATTTTTACATTTTTTATTAAATTATTATATAATTATTTTTGAAAATAAAGGATGGTATTATGAAAAAAAGTTCAAAAAAAATATTGTTAGCAATCTCTTCGGTTTTATCATTATCAGCTCTTCCTATAGCTGCAATTAGTTGTTCGAAAAATGATAATAATGATGATGATAATCATCTTGAAGCAAAAGTTGAAATGGACACAAAAATTGGTATTTCAATAGCTACAAATGCAATTAATCAAAAAGATGTTTCCCCAACAACTGTTATCGCTGAACTTAAAGCAGCAACAACCTGAGAAGATGTTTTAAAAGTTTTAAGCTCTCATGGAATTAAATTCAACACTAGTGAAGCTCCTGAGACAACTAAATACGCAGTTAACCCTTCATCACATGCACACCCAGATGAAGGACAAATCCATTTAGATATTACTCAAACACTATCAGATGGAAAACTTGTAGAAGCTCGTTTTACAATAAACGGTTTTAAAGAAGTTGAAGAAGTTCAAACTGTTACATACGGTGGATATACACTATCTAACAAATCAAAACTTAAAGTAGAAGCACAAGAGTTTGTTAATGAAGTTAAAGAAGCTCAAGCACAAGGTTTTGATAAATTATTAGAAGTTCTTAAAAAATACGTAGATGTAACTGTTGAAGAAAGTAAAAAAGATATTATTTTCTCATTTGGCGATAATTCATTAACAGTCGAAGAAGCAGAAGGTGCAGTTGAATTGGAAGAAGTTTCAGTTTACAATAAATCTACACCAGAAGAAAAAACTTTATCACATGAACATTTTGACATTGGTGGTTTTTTAAAAAAATAATATAAGTTAACAATAATGGCGTCACATAGTTCAATAAAGCGGCTAAAAACTGTTATTGTTTACTTTTTTATTTTATTTTTAGCAATAACAATTATATTTTTTGCCATTAATTTATTAATAGAACCTCAAATTCAAAAAAATTTCGCTGTAGCAAGTCAAATTTCTAAAAATTACGGAACAAGATATGGCGAATATTTGTGAAACCTAATAACTTTTTCCTCTGGAAAAATTTTTTCAAGTGAATTAGCATCAAATAATCAATCAATATTCGTACTTTATTTTTCTCAATTTAAATACACAATTATTTTTACAGTTTTTATTTTTTTTATAAGTTTAATCATTGGCAATATTCTAGGTGTTTGAAGTGCTTATAAATATAATAAAGCTATTGACTTTATTGTTAATTTTACAATTTCATTTATTGTATCAATACCATTAATTATTGTTGCAATAATTGCACTAACAAATGCATCAATATTCGGTTATCCATCTCAGTATATTTTTGATAAAAAATTTAGTTTAGTTTCTTTATTAATTCCAACTTTAATTACATCATTTGCAACAATTTCATTATTTCACGCAAGATCAAGAAAAGTTACAAAAGAAATCCTTATTTCAAATTATTATCTTTTTTCAAAAACATTGGGCTTAAGTAAAACTAAGTTATTTAATAAAAATATTTTTAAAAATCTATTGATATCACAGTTGCAAGTTATTTTGCCCTTTTATATACTATTATTTTCTACTTCATTAATTATAGAAAGAGTATTTTCAATTCCAGGTCAAAGTATTTTTCTTTCTTACGCTTTTTCAAAAGGTGAAATAAATTTAATAATGTTTTATTTTACATTTAGTTTTTTTGGGTTATTAGTTGCAAGAATAATAAATGATTTAATTTTATCCAAACTTAATCCTTTATTAGAACTAAATAAAAGACTAAAAAATACAAAAAGGAGGTTATTAAAATATGAATAACAACCTTTTTAAGTTTGTAAAAGAGAAGAAAACAGTCAAAACTTATGCAATTCACCAAAGCCAGATGAAATTATTTTGAAAACGTTTTTTTTCAAAGAAATTGAATATAGCTATATTTACTTTCTTTATTCTGGTGATTTTAGCGATGTTGATTATGCTAGCTTTTATCAAAAATCCAGCAAATCAATCACTTAATGAACAATCAATATATGTCAATAACTTGCCTCCTTATTTTAATCAAGTAATAGAGAGAAATTTTGAACGTGGTCAAGAATTGAATTTTATTAGAGAAATTGCTAATAAAGAATTGACTAGATCTTTTGAAGCTAATGAGCAACCTGTATTTAGAATATTATATGATTCAGCTTTTGATTTAGGTGGTTCATTGACAACTAACACTGATATTGTTATATTAAGATATAATCCTTATGATTTGATTAAGGCAATAAATTTAAATAATGCAAGCGATAAAATCAATGTTTTGCATATGCCATTTTTAGGAACAAATAACAATGGAATAGATATATATTCAAGGTTAAATATTTCGATATTTATTACAATTTTGACAATTATACTGGCGATTGCATTCAATATTTTTATTGGTTTTTCTTTTGCTTCGTTATATGTGTTTAATAAAAATAAATGATATGGGATATTAGTTGATAAAATTGCGACAATCCTAACATCGATACCAGAAATTATTTGAATATTGTTGTTATGTATTTTCTTTGGTACTAATTGATATGGAATATTAATTTCATTTATTTTAATTTCTTGAACTTCTTATTATGAAATATCGAAAAATGAAATTTCCATATTATCTAAAAATGAATTTATTTTAGCATCTAAATCAATCGGATTAAACAATATTCAAATTACATATCGTAAATTATTTAAACTAATTTTACCTTCAATATTAATTTTAGTAACTGATCGTTTGGCAATAAATATTTTAATTGTATCTTCATTAGCGTTTTTGGATTTGATAAATAATTCTAATAATATTAACATTGGAAATATTTTAAAAGAAGCGTTGCAATCGGCTAAAAATAATCCTTGATATTTAATATTTACAACTATGTATATTGCTATGTTTTGTTTATCATTTAAACTATTTAATGTTGTTTTATCTCAAACTTATAATCCAAAAAACGGATAAAAAATAAAATCTCAATGCAAAAGTATTGAGATTTTTATTATATAAATTATTTGATATAATATAAAAACCATTTTAAAATTGGTTTATTTATTAAAGGAAGATTATGAAAAAAGCAAAAAAGAGTAGTAAAAAAAGAATATTTGCCGGCTTAATTACAACAGGGCTTGTTATTGCTGGTGGTGTGGCAGGTACTTTATATTACATTAATAATAAAAATAAGAATAGTGTAAAAAACGAAGATAATATTGTACTATCAAAAGGCGATAAAATTAAATTTGGTTCATGAAATATTGCTAATTTGAGCACTAAATCTATTCCGAGATTGCAATATAGGCAACGCGCTATTAAAGACGTCATTAATGCTAATCAATTAGATTTGTTGAGTATACAAGAATTATCATACGATGAAGAAGAACCATTAAAGCGCATTGTAGAAGCTTTAGGCAATAACTGATCTTATAAAGTTTCTATTAAAGGTGTTTATTCACAAAGTCGTCCTAAAAGTAAAGAGGCATATGGCATTATTTATCGTAACGATAAATTAAGATATCTTAATGAAGAGGGCAGTTATTTAGGCAAGGATGTTGAATATACAAGACCGTTATGATATTCTAAATGAGAAATATTGCAAGATAAACAGCAATTCTGAATAATTAACGGCCATCTTGATGCACCTGGAAAATCAAACACAGAAAATGTTAATGAAGACAATAGTCCGACGATTGATAATTATAAATGAACTAATCAAGGTGATCAAGAAGTCAAAGAATATTTAGATATTAAAAATCTATTTACCGATATTAAAAAGAAAGATATTAATACTTTGATAATTTTTAATGGCGATACAAACATTAAAAAAGAAAATTTTACCTACGCAAGCGATTATTATACTAAGCTAGGCTATGAAACTAATTACGAAGCCAATACTTTTAAAGATATCTATGCTACTAGTTTAGGAAATAAATCTTATGCTAACCCGTATGATAAAATTATTGCCTATGACCCTAACGGCACTTTTGAAGGTAATAAATTTTTAAAATATGATTTAATACACCATATTAATAGTGATAATCGGGCTGAATATACAAAACTATTTAACTCACAGTATCACAGCAATAAAGCTGCTAGCGATTTTGATATGGTAAAAAAGATTAGCGACCATACATTAATTGTTGGTTATATCAATATTAAATCAGAATAATTTAAGCTCAGGCATTTATACCTGAGCTTTTAAATCACTTTTAGTAATTATCTTTTATAATCTTTTCAATATCTTTTTCAGTATAGCTATAAAATAAGCCTTTTTCATTAATTGAGTTGATAATTTTATCAAATGGTTCTTGCAATAGTGTTTCAAGAAGATCAAGTTTAAATTCATGTCATTTTGATCCTAATTTATCTATAATTTCTTCTAAAATAACACTAGAAAGAAAGTTCTGTGATTGTTCTTGGTCAATATCAATATCATTAGGCAATGCTTCCTTTGCCTCTTTTAGGCATTTAAGATAATTAATGCCGTATTTTTTGAAAATTTCATGACTAGGAGTTATATTTTCAATTGCATTAATTGCTAAATCATTATTGACATCATAAATAATTAACAATCTGACTTTTAAAATATTAAATAAAATTTCTCTAATTTGAAATAATGATAAATGTTGGTATTTTTTGCCAATATTTTCTATTGTTTGACCAGAAAAGAAAAATTTTTGTATTTTTAAATTTTCAACTTCACAATCTTCATACAATGAGCCTCGATAAAATTCCATTATTCTATAATCATTAATTTCTTCTTCAATTTCAAATTTAGGATTTGAATAATTAATGAAAGCATAATGCAATTTTCCATTAACATCTAGATAATGAATGTTAATTTCTAAATCCAAATCATGCTTTTTAATATCATTATTTTCGTAATGAATTAATTGATTGGGATATTCATTAATTAAGCCTTCAGTTCAATAAATTAGTAATTTTTCTTTTTTCATAGTTTGCCTCAATTTAAATGTTTTTAATTTAAAAATTCGATACTGCTATTTGAGTATAAATTTTTATTTATTATTACAATTATATAGTAATCTTTATAGTTATTATCAACCAATGAAAATTGATAATTTAGTAGAATAAAAGTAGAAACAATTTAGCTTCTACTTTTTTATTATATAAGTTTTATTATCTTAAACATTATCTACTTTGATATCGTAAGAGCCTTCTAAAGCCATTATTCCATTTGTTATTCTGTCTGGGCATCTGATTTCAAAATGTATACATGGTAATGAATCTTTAATTGTTAAAAAGTATGTAACAGGGTGACCATATACAAAATCTCCTGCAGTTGTTATTTTGAAATATTTTTGAAAATCGAATTCAGATAATATATTTGAAAATTGGTGTGCATTTTGTTCATTATACTCTTCGCCGTCATAAAATTTATTCATTAAATTTTCTACGGCTAATTTTGCATTTTCAGGACTTTTTTCGCCTCATTTAGTGTATGTGAATGATACTTGTCTTTCAATTTCTGAAAGTTGTGATGAACTCAAAATTCCCTTTACAACATTAGAACCGTTTGGGTTGATTTGAATTGTTGCGTTATTATCATCTACACTCGCATTAACATCTTCACTTTCTTTATTACAGCTTATTGCAATTATTGGCAATGTTGATGCTAATAATGAAGTCAAAAATAAAATTTTATTTTTTTTCATACTTTATCACCTATTTATATATCTAAAATTATATCTCTTAAATCTTCGATATATGTATTTTTTTCATCTCCTCTATCTAAACATAAAATTCGATATTGTAAAACGATTTGTTTTTGATTATTGATATAAAAGCGGTACTGAATTTTATGTGAACCTAGATCGCTTATATTTAATATACTAAAATCAAAATACTCTTGAAATTTTTCGCTTTTAATAAGCTCATGAAAATCTTTAAATTCAGAAGCCTCATTAATATCATCTTTAAATATTTCAATTAACTTTTGCGAATCTAAGTCAGAATGTTGTTCTTTTAATTTAAAATAAGACTGTTCAAATATTTCTTTTAGTTGTGAAGTCGAAATTTTACTAAAATTGCCGGAGTGATTTTGATATATTGGTAAATTATGACACAAGCATAAATTAGATGATTGAGAAGTGCTGTAGTATTTTGAATTATCTTGGTTTTTAAAACTTTGACATGATGACAACAAAATGACTGGAGTTATAATGCTTATTGAAGCTAATGAAATGATAATTTTTTTATTAACTTTTCTTTTTAGCATTTTTAATTATCTTCTAAAACAATTGTGTTACTTGCTTCTAATGCGTTATTTCTATCAACACAAATAACCTCATAATTACATTGAATATTTTTTGTACTTGGATCTACGCTAAAGCTAATGTTAAGAGTATGGCTGGTGCTTATTCTTGCCATATCCGGAACTTTTAAATAAAAATATTTTTTAAATTCGGCCTCATTTTTAATTAAAAAACCAGCTTTTCTTCCTTTTATTTCTCTATTTAATTTTTCAATTGTATCAACTAATGTGCTATCACTTGCTTCTAAACCAGCTTCAGTTTTCTTAAATTCAAAAGCATTATGCACTTCTGATAGTTGTGATTCTGATAAAAATAAGTTTGATTTAGAATCATTATTGTCATTTGATTCATTGAAACATGATATTGCAACAGGTGCAATTGCCATTGGTATTAATGTTGATAATCCGATTAATAATTTTTTATTTTTTTTCATAATACCTCTCTATTTGTTTTTTATTTTAATATCCTGTAAATAATTAAGTCCATCATATTCAACAGGTTTGATTATATGATTTTGGTAAATTGTCTTATAAAATCCTTGTATATTAACGATATTGTCATAAGAAATTATATAAGAAGTTAAATTATTAATTTCATTTATTAATGAGATTTGATCAAAAAGGTCAATACTTTTTAACCATTTTATGGTTAATGTGTAAATATTTTCTTTTTGTGATTTTATAAAATTAATCATTTCGTTGTAATTTTCAAATTGATTAATCTCTAAATTTTTAGATAAATAGTCATATAGCTTGATCAGTTGTTTAAATGGATTTTTCTTAAAATTGAAGCTTTTAATTTTTTGCATTCAATATATTAAATTTGAATTCTCAGAACTAATTATGCTTGATATAAAAGACTCGCTATTAGCTTGGGGCAATCAGAAATTATTTTCTTTGTATATTGATTTATTTTTTAAAAAGTATTCTTGGTATAAATCAAGATTGTCAATAATAACTATTCTTGCTTTTAATTTGCTTGATATTGAACTAAAAATTTTTTCAATGTTTTTTAATGATAGCTTTTGAAATTCGCTTAAATTTTTAGCATAAATTGGAATATCAAATTCAATGCTTTCTTGATTATCATTTTGTTTATAAAAATCGTTAATAATTGAATTTAGCTGATTTTTGATTAAGTCAAAATTTGATGATTTCAATTTATTGATATTACTAATGTTTTCAGTATTTTGAGCATAATCTTTATTTTTAAATTGATAATTATTTTGAATAAATTCATATTCATTATTTACTTGATTAAAAATAATAGGTTTATTGATATTCACAATAGCATCTTTTAAATATTGATAATTTTCGCCTTTGTTTTTAGCGATAATGTCTAAGTCGATTGGCGCTTGTGATAATCAAATTTCATCATTATTTTGAATAAATCCATATTGATTAATTACGTTATTTATTAATGAAGCAAACATTAAATTATTGATATTATTTAATGATTTTATATTGCTAGTTTCTTTCAATTGCTCTAAATTTACTCCATAATATAATTTTGAAAAATTATTATTGAAATAATGTTCATTGGCGATTGGCAAATAGTTATTAATTATTTTATTTTGTAAATAATATTTCTGTATTGGACGGCTGTAGCTAATATTAAATTTTTTATATTGTTTTAATAATTCTTGTTTTTGCGAAATATTTAAATAATAAAAGTCAATGCTTGAGACAATATTTTGTAAAAATGCATTATACATTTGCAATCCAAAAGTATTATTACTAATTGGAAGTTGATTAAACAAAATATTGATTTCTTTTAATCTATTTTGTTCTTTTTGATAATGATTATTAGCAATTAATTTAATGTGGTTAATATCGTTTGAAGAAACATAGTAATATGAAGCAAATAGCATTTCATTTGATGATTTGCCATATTCTTTTAATCAATTTAAATTCTTAAATGGATCACCATATTTTTTAAAAATATATTCATAAGGCAAGGCGTCAATATAATTACTTTGGAAAAATAAATTATAGAAAAAATCATTAAAGTCAATGTTTTGATTGTTTATTGACCTAAACTCTAATTTGTCATTACTATATTCTAATAATCAATCAAAATCAACTTGATAAGTCACAAATCATTTTTTAATATTGAAATTATTTGATAAATCACTAACTCATTTATATTCATTTTCTGAATCTTTTAAGTTATTTTTCTTTGAAAATTCTTTTCTGAAATCATCATTCAATAAGGCTGTTTTTAAAATCCCAAGTTTAAAATCATTTAAGGTAATTTTATATTGAGTTTTATTACCCTTTGAATTAATTCAGTATTGATTTGCGTCTTTTATTTTGATATCAAAACCACTTGCATTGGATAAGCTATTTTTAAAATCTTGATTATTGATTGATGTTTTTGAATTTGAAGGAACAAATAGATATGGCAAATTAAAGCCGTTTCCTTTGTCTTTTTTAGGATAATAAATTCCTTCTTGTTTATCTTCTGTATTTTTATAATCAACAGTTGACACTCTATCATTATTAAAATTTTTTAATGTTGTATCAGAACTTAAAATATCAATATTTTTTGCATATTCTAATTTCAGCTTAAGCTCGCTAGGTTTTATTACGATATTATCTCTGAAATCAATTTGAGGTTGAATTTTAGTTTCAAAACGGAATAATTTAGCCGATGTTGCTAAATTTATTTCACTTAAATTTTTGCTCATAAAATTGGGCTTTAAATAAGAAAAAGCCACATAATCATTGGCAAAGTTTTTATGAATATTGAATACTTCTTTATTTTTGTTGAAATTATTTTTATAACAAGCAACTACTGATAAAGAAATAAAAGGTGATATTGCCGCTAATGATAAAAAAGTTAAAATTTTCTTATTTTTCATTAGATTATATGGGCATGAAAGGTCAATAGGATCAATGTAAAGACAATCGATGCGGCAAAGATCGAAAATGTCGTATACAGTACCTTTGGTTTTTGATTTCTGGCGTGAATAAATTCAGGAATCAATTCAAAAACTGACATAAACACAATAATTGAACCACCCATGGCAAACAACGATGATAACAATCATCTATTGTTTAGAAGAAATTTTCCGGTAAATGCCCCTATGAAAATAAATGGGATGATTAATAAAAAGGTTAAGAAATTATATAGAATAGCTTTTCTTTTTTTCTCGCCATATTGAATTTGACGATAATAAACAATAATCACTTCTAAAAGGATGTGAATATTAAATGAAATAATTAATGGGATATTAGCATTAGCACTAGTATCTGTTAATGTTAGTGAATAAACACTAAAACCTAAAAACAAACCATCAATAATTCTGTGGCTCATTAGCATTATAATGGCCATTCATGCAGCCTTCGGATTATCAAAATCTTTAAAAGAAATTAAGTGATCTGAGTGGTTATGGGCTTCATGATCTTTATGAAAATGAATTTTTTTGCTTTTAACAAATAAATATCTTCCAAGAATAACAATTAATAATCCTATTGCAGCACCAACTCCGATAATTAATGCCATTCATGAAGGGATTATTTTATCGCTAAATTTTAAATCGTGTAAATAATTGTTTGCTATTGTAAATGACTCACGAATAAATCCAACCGATCCGATCATTAAAAACATACCCGCTGAAAACGCATATAAATAAATACTCTTTTTTTCGGTTGGTTTTAATTTAAATAATGATAAAAATCCTAAGATGATTGTTGGAGCGCCAAGCATAATGGCAATATAAATTAAAACATTTACCAAAACTGCTATTTGAAGGTTTGGAAATTTTTCAGCAATAATAAACATGACTCTCCTTTCATAAATATTTTAATATTTATATCTCACTAATAAAAATAAATTATACAATATTTTTTTAATCGCATGCAATTAAATAATGTTAAAATTATAATAAATTATGAAAAAAAAATATATTTTTAATTCTATATTGTTTGCAAATATTATGCTCACAGGTCCGATATTAGCAATTTCTTGTCAAGCCAATGCTAATCAAAAACAATTGGCATTTTTAGATATTTCAAAAATTTCAAGAGTGTTTTTGAACAGACTTTCATTAGGACAAATAGCTTCATTGCATAATAGTCAGAAAATATTTTACTATTATGATGAAAAAGATGATAGAAAATATTTTGATTTTGCATATATTAAGGGTAATGATTTGCATTTAGTTAATGACAAGGAAGACATTATTTATCAATTTGATTTTCCATATAAACCTTCATGATATCAAAGCATTAGTAAATTTAATAACGTTAATATTCAAGACAGTAATGAGAAAATGAATATTGATGACTTTTTAAATCAGTATACTTTTGACGAAATTGATTCTGCTAATGGTTTTAATGATGAATGATTCACTGTTCTTTCTGAAATCAATAAACGAGACTACAATCGTAACGGCGATCCTTATTTTGCTGATTTGCAGACAATTATATTTAGATCAATTCAAGATATTGCTTCAAATTATTCGATAATGAACCGTCGTTATATGAATAATAAAGATGGTAAAAGAGTTTTATTTGAAGACCTTTTTCAAACTCAATACATTGAAGCTAATGCTTGACTTTCAGAAGAGCATATTGCTCAAAGAAAAAATTTCGAAGCGATTGTTAGCTTGTATTTAAATAAATTTAATGTCAACGTTAGCAAAATTGAATTTGATTGAGAAAATGCGAAAGTTAAAAAATCATATTCTGGAGCTACAGATTATGTTGAAGTTCCTTTAAGAGCAATTTATGATTTCAATAAACAAAATATACTTAGCGAAGATAAAAAGAATATTAAATATTACATTAATAATTTTAGAACATACGCAACTGATCAAAAATTTGGCGTTGGCTTACAAGGTTTAAATGAAGAACTACCTTTGTTTACTAACTATGTTCCTAATCCAGTTTTATTTATAACTGGAGGAAAATACTTAAATGTTATTGATAATATTAATTACTTTATAAAAGGAGCAACTAACTTCGATTTTTGAAATGCAAAAGGATTAATTTATTTATTTGAAAACTTTAAAGACGAGTTTTTCCACATTAATGTCCCTGAATATAAACAAAAAGAAGATCGAGCTTATAAAATTATTGATTTTAAATTTACGCCATATTTTAACACTAATCAATTAATTAAAGCAATTGTAAGAGTATATAAGCATAGTGGCGAATACAAAGATTATGTATGAATTAGTTCTAATTTTGACGACCATGGTCATAGATTGAAAGGAATGATAACTAAAAACGTTGCCCCAGAAGAAGTAAAGGTAAATGATATTTATAGTTTTAATGCAAATTTAGCGCCTATTGCTCAAGGGATAAAATTAGATGAATTTTTAAATATAAAAGATCCTAATTCTGCATTTCTTTTATTATTAGAAAAAGCTGCTGAAAAGCTACAGAATTTATTCATATATTGAAATAATAATAGTAGAAATAATTATGAAGCAGCTCTTTTATCATCTTCATCATTTCAAATTAAAATTTTAGCTTCATATATAAATAACTATTTATTAGCTTATGAATTAGAAAATGAATTAGGGAAAACCTATAGCGGAATAAAAAGAATTGATGTTAGTGTGTTAGAAAATAAAAATAATTTAGGTCGAGCTTATTTAAGATTGGACTTTAAAGCATTTGCAAATGAACATGACTTTGATTTTAAAAGCGAAAATGAAAAAACTGTAAAATCTGTTTATTTATATTGAAATGGATTTAAAGGATATGATACAAGTATAACTGATAAATTTTTTACAGTTGATAAAATTGAAAATGGAGGTGAAGATGAAAAAGAAAATTAAATTACTAAATTGATTAATCGCACCAGCCATTTCACTTCCTTTATTTGCTATTTCATGTCAAAAAAGTCATGATGGAGAAGATAAAGAAGATAAAAAATTTAGAGATCCTAATATTAAAAATAATAATAAAACATTTATAATGAAAAATGATCAAACTAAAGAAATTCAAAATATTTATAACACGGAATTAACTGAGCTATTTAATTTAGTTAAAGAAAATTATCGTAATTACCGAGTAGCTTATGTTCCTTTAAAAAGAAGTTGAGATATTTTATCTAATAAGATTAAGAAATTAGCTAGAGAACAAACGGTTGAAGAGAATAGAAATATTGTTTGAGATTTTTATCAAGGTTGACTTAGCAAAAACAGTGAGTTAATGAAAGATAATGAATTGGCAATATATTTATATAAATATAACCTAGTTTTTCAAGACGTTGATTCAGTTTTAGTTGATACTAATTTAAGTTTTGAAAATAATGAATTTTTAGAACATTTGAAAATTGTTGATGATCGTCTAAGTGGGGTTGATATAACATTGGGCGAAATGCAAAAAAGTTTGTTGGCATTATGAACATTTTTAATTAGCTACATTTTTAATGAAGCTAAATTAACAAAATTTGAATCGCTTCAAAATATTAATATTGAAGCAGATAAAAACTCACACAGTCATTCACATGCGATTATAAATTTAACTTACGAGATGGGACTGTGACATGATGCTTTGCAAGCGAAAAAGAATAATGGATTAGAAAGTTTAAACGAGCAATATCTTCAAGCTAAAAGTCATATAGTTGATAACGTAGATAAAATAGAATACAATAATAACTATAAAGAAGTTATAAGGGTTTTAAATATTAATGGCGCTTGAAATGATCGATACAATTTGATTAATAAAAAGTTCCAAACACAAGCGATGGAAATATTAAATAAGATTAAAAAAATTATTATAAATATTGCAAAAAGTCAGGGCATTGATAAAAACTTAAAATTAGATTAGATATTATTTATTATATTAATTAGTTTATATCAGTATTAATATTGATATAAATTCAAAGTAAGTGATTTAAATAACTTAAAATATAAACAGAAATAAAAATAGCAGTGAAAATAACAAATTTATTCAAAATTAAGGTAGATTTGTTATTTTTTTGTATTAAAAATTTAAATAGCTATAGATAAATTTTTAAACTACCGTTTAGTATATTAAATAAAGTTAAAAAAATAAAGACCACTACGATCTTTATTAATTATTAATTTAACTAAGCTTGAGCTTGTTTTTGCATTGCTTCAATTTCATCATCAGTTGGCATATCTAAATTTGAACCAATGTATGAAAAGATTTCTGGGTTTTGTTTAATGAATTTACCTTCTAAAATTCTTATAACACTTTCAACTGTATCTTCTAATTTAACAAATACACCAGGAGATTTAGTGAAGTGTTCAGTCATAAAGAAGTTTTGGGTGAAGAAGTTTTCAAGTTGAATAGCTTTTTTAACGATGATTTTGTTTTCTTCGTCAAGTTCATCAAAACCTAAAATTAAAATGATATCTTCTAAATCACGGTATGCTTGTAAAATTCTTTTAGTTTCAATAATGGCATCTAAATGTCTCTTGCCAATGATTTTTTCGTTAACTGAGTTTGAAGTACTTGCTAAAGGTTCGAATGCTGGATAAATGTTTTTGGCAGTTTGTTCTCTTGAAAGAACAAGGTTACCGTCTAAGTGGTTAAATACAGCAACGGCTGATGGGTCACTTAAGTCATCCATAGGCAAGAAAATAGTTTGGAATGATGTAATTGAACCATTTTCATTTTTGTATAATCTTTCTTCAATATTAGCAACGTCACTTTCTAGAGTAGATTGATATCCGCCAACAGATGGTTTTTTACCAAGTGAGGCACTAACTTCATTTTCGGCTTGAACAAAACGATAAATGTTATCAACGAATAATAAAACGTCTTCTTTTTCAACATCACGTAAATATTCAGCAGCTGTAATACCAATTGGAACAATTGAAGTTCTAGCGCCAGGATATTCGTTCATTTTTGAAATATACATTGATGAGTTTTTCATTAAATCAGAATCTTTTAATTCATCATATAACTCAATAGCTTCTCTTGAACGTTCTCCTGAACCAATAAATATATTTGATGTTTGTTTATTTGATCTGTTAACATTAAATATAATTTCTTTCATTAAAACAGTTTTACCAACACCGGCACCACCGAAAATACCTAACTTGTGTCCTTTTAAAATTGGCATAAAGAAGTCAATGGCTTTAATACCAGTTTGAATAATTTCTGGTTTATCGTTATTAAAACGGCTTTTATTAGCCAATGAATTCATTTCAACATAATCTGGCTTGGTTTTATTTTCTTTAATTAATGGTTCACCTCAAAAGTTATAAATATTATTTTTTGAGTTTTTACCAACTGGGACCATAAATGTTTTCTTTGTATTAACAACTTCATCGTCTAATGAGATTGGTTGATTTGCATAAACAACAATGGCTAAAATAGTGGTTGCATTTAAAATTCTTTTTACTAGTAAAAATGTTTTTCCATTGTGTAATGTTAGTAAGTCATTAAGTTTTGGTAATTCATTTTCAGCAAATTTTACTTCAATGATATCACTTGAAATTTGAGTAATTTTATTAGCCATTATTTATCTCCTAATCTTTTTGATATTTCTTCTAAAAATTCAGCATCAAATGGAATGAATTCGTGTTGATATTCAATATCTCAGCCTAAGTTATTGTGATCTGAGTATTGTTTTAATGCAAATGCAAAGTAGTTTTTCATGATTTTATCGTCGTATTTTTCGCCTGATTTAATAACTTCGAATGATTTTTTAGATTCATCATGAATTTCAATTAATAAATTCAAGAAATTTAATGCTTTTTGTTCATCTTTAATACCTTTTAAAATGCTTCACGATATTAATTTAGTCATAAACATTACAAAGTTATGTGAGTATAGTGAATAACCTCTTTGTGAAAACATTTTGTCAATCATTTTACCTTTGTATAATAAAGTAGATGTTTCTTTATTAAAATCATAATCTATCATAGCAAGTTTAAGGTGTTTTTTATACATACGATAAATTTTTCCGATTTCACCAGCAACTTTTGTTACAACTCTGTTTTGTACGCTCGAACCTGTACGAGAAACTGATAAATCTAAATTAATTGCTGGTAATTTACCTTGAGCAAATAATTCTGAACTTGTTACAATTTGACCATCGGTGATTGATATAACGTTTGAAGCGATTAATGAAGTGATATCTCCGTCAATTGTTTGTAAAATAGGTAAAGCAGTAATAGTTTTTCTATTTACAAATGATCCAGCTCTTTCTAATAATGAAGAGTGAGAGAAGAAAATATCTCCTGGCATAGCTTCTTTTCCGACTGGTTTATCAGTTAATAAGGCTATTTCACGAATGATATTAGCGTGTTTTGTTAAATCATCAAATATAACTAAAGCGTCTTCTTTATATGAAATATTTTCAGCATGAGCCATACCGATATATGGAGCTAAATATTGTTCATATACACTAGTTGAAGGAGCATCAATAATGATTGTGTTTTTCATTACGTCATATTCTGATAAAGTGTTGTATATCATTGTTAATGATTCACGTTTTTGACCAATTGCTACATAAATACATTTGGTATTGTGTTTTGCTTGATTAATAATGGCATTAATTGCAATATGAGTTTTACCAGTTTGACGATCGCCGATAATTAATTCACGTTGTCCTTTTCCGATTGGAATTAATAAATCAATTGCAACTATACCAGTGTATAATTGTTCATTTAATTTTTTAACAGTCATTAAGTTGTGAACATGTCCAAATATTGGGTGTTTGTTTTCGTATTCTACTGAGTTTGTGATAGTTTTTTTATTGTCAATTGGATAAATTATATTGCCGTGAATATCAATAATTTTTCCAAAATATTCAGACTTAGTTAAAACACCTTCATCGTTTTTAACTTCAATAACTTCGTCTTCAATTAAAATATTACCTTTGTTATTTGCTAATAAAAATGCTTTGTTTTCATCTGCAAATATTAAAGTCATTTCAATATCTTTGTTTGATTTTAAATAAAAATGTTGTCTTTGTTTTCAATCATATTTACCGCGAACTTCAACAATATAGTCAAAAACTGCAAATACTTTTGGATTTTCATTAATTTTTGTCATATATTTTCCCTTCTATAATACTAACATTACAGTTAGTCCTAAAATTACTAATAGCATTGCTCCTAAAATTAAAGCTAAATAAATTCCGCCCAATTTTTTATTAGATTTCAATGATTTTCTATTAATTATTAATAGTGATAGTGATATCAGAACAAGAAGTATTCCGATTAACAATGCAAAGATACCCAAACCTCTTGTAATACTATTTTTGGCTACTTTGGTTTCTTGGTTTATTTGTTTAGCTAGTAAATAAGCTTCTTTAAATTCTTTATTTTGTTTAGTTTGTTCTTCATTTTCTGGATTAACTGGAACTTGTTTATCAGTTGTTAATGAAGATAGAATATTAAATCCTTTTTGAATGAATGTAATATTTTCTAAATAATAATCATATCAAGCAAATAAATTTAGAGGTTTTTCGTATGCAATTTTTGATGTTTTTAATATTGCTTTTTCGATATTTTGATATAAATTCGAAATGACTGTTGTGTCATATTTAAAATTATCAAAATTATTCTTTATAGTTTTATTGATATTAGCCTCTATAAAACGTTTAAAGTCAATTAATACGCTTTTATATGCTTTAACAATTGAATATCAATATGGATTATTATCAATTGTTGAAGAACTTAATGCATTTAAGAAATTATATTTTACTTCATCATTTGATTTGTTAATAACATCATTTTGATTTGAAGATCTTAATTGTTCTGCAAATGTTTTAAGAGAACTAATTTGAGAATTTCTAAAATTTGGGTTAGCTACTCCGTGTAAAATCTTAATAGCAAGATCTACCATTGTAGAAGTTGAATCAATTAAATTTTGATTTCTTAGTTTTAAATAATCGATAGTATCATCCAATGAAATTGATTTATAAAAATCATTAAACATTTTTCTAATAGTTTCAATTTGATTGAATAAAATTATTTGTTGATTTTTAAATAAAATTGTATTAGAAATTGGTTTATTAGTAATTTCTATTTTGTATCTACGTTTATTTTGACTATTCTCAACTCTGTCGTTGATTGATACATAAGCAAACAGTTTGCCATCTGTTATATCAAGCGAATCAACTTCATAAGCAAACCTGGTGTTAATTGGGTTATTAAAGAAAAATAATTTTTTCTTATCTTCATTAGAAGAATTGTCAAATGTATTTTTAATATCATTTAATGAATAAGAAGCAAAGTCATGAAAAATATTTGGTGCTAAATCAGGTAAACTTTCGATAACTTCTCTATTATTTAGCTTCTTTTTATCATCAACAGGTTTATCTGGAACTAATGGTTGAGGAGCGGGAGTTTCGTTGCTTGCATTATTGTTTTCTTGCTTTTCTTCTTTTTCTTTTTCTTTAACGATTTCTTCGTTTAGTTTTAAATCAAAAGGTACGAAACGTTCTTTAATTTTCGTTGAAAAGTATTTATCAATTGTTGAGTATTTACTTTTAAATTCGTCTTTGAAAGTTACTTTTAAACCATCCCCATCTTTAGACGTTTCTAGGGATATATCTTTATCAAGTGTTAATATATCTTTTTGATCATAGATTATTTTTTTGAACTCGCTTATTAGGGCTTGTATATATTTATCAATACCTGCTTTAAATTCGTCTTTTGTAAAAGTATTTTTTTCATCTTTAGGTGATTCTAATTTACCGTCAGGCTTAATAGCTTCAACGTAATTAGTATCAGAAGTTGTTCCGGTTTTAATTCCTTTATATAATTGATTTCCGTATTTAACATCATATACTTTAAAGTTTTTGACGGTTGAAAGTACTTTTGGAGTTACTGTATATAAACTAAAATTGTACGGGTTTTTAACCATTTCTGATTTATTATTTTTAAAATGATTTAAAAGAGCACTTGTATAATAAATTTTTTCAATTCATTCTTTATGATTATTATTTTGTGGGGTCTTGTTTTTTTCTAATTCGTTTTCTAAATAATTTATTAAATCGTCAATTGCCCCTTCTAAACCGACTTTTAATTTTTCATCCGCATATTCTTTAAAAGTATCAAATTCCTTGCTTATTTCTTCTTTTGGGGCTTCTGTTGGTTTGTTTGAAGAGCCACCAGTAGCATTTGTATCTGCTGCAACTAGTGAAATTGATGGAGCAATAAATGCTGAAGCAACTAGTGGTGCGCAAAAAAGCATTTTTAAATGTTTATTTTTAGCCATTAATTTCTCCTTTCACTAATTTAAATAAGCTGATCAATTTTAGTTTATATTGTTGGATTTCCATTTCTCTTAATTCAATTATTTCATCAGCTGTTAAAGATATATTTTCTTTAGCTTTTAAGTAATTAATATTTTTTGATAACCTAGACATTTCTTCTTTTAAATTGATAATATTTTTTTGATTAAAATAAAATTGAGGTTTGTCCAATAATTCTATATCAATGTTATTTAAATTTGATTTAATACTTGCATTGTTTAAAAATAAATATATGTCTTGATTTTGATAATTTATTTTTGCTAAAACAACGTTAAAACTTGCAATTGAATCATTAGTAAAAGCAATTCAGCTTTCATCATCTGGTATATAAAATTCTAAACTTGCATTTGCAAAATTAACATTTTTATTAATTTCATACCGTATGTTAATAAAAAATTTTCCGTTACTTTTCATTATTAACCTCGTTTTTATTAATTAAATCAAGTTTATTATTTCTAGTTATCATTGTGATTTCTTCAATTTCAAGTTCGCGTTTTGTAGAAATAATTTTCTTTTTCAAATTTAAAACATTTTTATCAATTTCATTTGACATTTTATTTAAAGATACAAGTCCAACTTTAGCTGTATAGAAACTTGATTCTATGAATAAAGCGTGCAGAGCATTTAGTAAAAATAAATCGATTTGATTATTAAAATAGTCAGATATATTTGGAAATATTTTAACTTTGGTGAAGTTGTTTTCAGGAATTTGTAGTTCTTTATTATTTATTAATTCCTGGATATTGAATTTTTTAATAGGTAAAACAGTAAAGTGTCCATTATAGTTTTTATTAGAGTTAATTACGAAATTTACCGTACGGTAGCCTTTTTCTAAATAATAGGTTTTAATTAATTGGCATAATTGTTCAGTAAATTCTGTATTATTAAGTCATGTTTGATAACTTTTTAAAATAGTTAATTTTTTCTCTTTGCAAAATTCTATTGCACGGTTACCAATTGCAATAAAGTCTGCTCTTTTTTTAGATATATTTTCTAAAATTTTCTTTTCATATCTAGAATACGAGTCAGTTGCATATTTTTGTTCTTCTGTAACATAAATTCATAATTCTTTGGGTTTTTGTAATGCGTTAATTATTTTGTCAAAGAACTTATTTTTTCTTAAACCATTGTCATTATCAACAATTAAGTTTTTAAATCTATAAGCACTAAGTAATTGGCTAATTTCAGCTTTTAGTTCAAGTGCTCGTTGTGCATGATAATTTAACCCTTTTGTTAATTTCATAATATTAATTAACAAAATATTTCTATCATTATTGACTTTCTTTTGAATATGTTCTAACTTTTTTGATTTGTTTAATAACTTAATTAATTGCATTTTGTACTTTTGCTAATCAAGATTTAGAAAAATATAGTTTATAAACATTAGTTTCGTTAGAAATATACATTATCAATTCGGGCATGATTTCAACATTTTTACCTTGTTTAAATAATTCATTAATTAAATCATTTAAGGTTCTTAAAAATATTGAAATATCTTCATGATTATTTGAGTTTGAAAAATCAACAGATTTTGCATGGTTGGTTTCAGCTTTTTTAATAATTGGAACTAAGCTTTCGTTTCCGTACTTGCTTTCAATTCCAAATGATATTACAAAATCACTAAATACAAAGTCATATTTTTTTTGTTTTGCTAAATTAATATTTTCAATTAAGTATGAATATTGAGAAGATTCAAATCCTGATTTTATCTTAAATAAAACTGTAGTAATTAATTTTTCAAAACTTATAGTATTTTTATCTTCTGACAGTTGCTTATATTCATCAAATAAATTAATCAACTCTACGTTCTCAATAACATTTTTATTTTGCTTTTTCATGTTGATTTTCTCCTCTTACTTTTGATAATTTTATAAATTTACTTAAATTAATTAGCATTTTTAACATTGCTAATATAAAGGTAAACATAATAATTACTACTTCTAATAATGTAATAATTAGGGTTAATGATAAATTAGAATTTATTGTATAAAAGATTAAGTTAAAGTTTTCAGAAACTAAAAACATTTGGTTAAATCCGAATATTGCTAATACAGTTGAAATGGATACGAAATTTACAATAAAATAAAGCGATGATAGTGCACTGGTAATACGATATTTAGCAAAATAAATAGCGTAAGAAATAATTGTAAATAATGTTAGAACTGCCAAATTAATCATATTTATTTTGGCTGATCCATTAATAAATGAAATAACCAAGAAGCTAAATCACATTACAAATTGCTCAGTACTTAAAACTATTAAACTAGTTAAATTTACTTTTTGATTGTTTTTTATTTTTCTTATACTTAAAGCAAAAGCTAGAAATGCAATAAAAATAAATGGTATTAATAAAAGATATAAATAATTTTCACTTTGATTTATCTCTAATGTGTAATTAGGTTTTGCTTTATATAGTATTGTTCTAACAAATCAAATTAATGAAGAAAATGCTAAAACAAGTGCAACTTCAGTAAATGGTTTAAGATTTTCTGATTTGATTTTTTTATTGATTAAATAAACTATTAAGTAAGCAAAATTTCCCAATACAATAAGCCCTGTCACTATAAATATAGTAATAATTAAGGCTAAATTTTTTGCACTATTGATTCCAAATAAATCTCTTATTAGTGTATACATTTTATTAGTTCCAACTTCATTAAATAAATAATTATTATATGAAGGTCAAATCATTAAAAATGAAACTAATAAAATAACTAAAAGTAATTTTGAAACTATGGTAATTATTAAAGGTTTTTTATTTCTATATAATGTAGGATCTTGTTTTTTACCAATCAAATATCTAAGATAAACATCAATTATTCTTGTTAAAAATAACGGTATTAGAATAAATATTAAGCTTAAGATTTTTTTGCTTTGATTATTTTGATTGTTAACAAAATAAGTGAACATTAGTATCATTGATATTATACTAATTGCAAAATACAAGAAATAAATAGCTCCATATTTTTTAATATTTTGTCTGTAGATATTCAAATTATTGTAGTTTATTGCGCTCGCATATATTAAAGTGAATAATAATATAGAAGCACGGAAAATAATTAAAAAGTTTATTGTTTTATAATATTGACTTTCGTAATTATAAAATTGTTTTAAAGTATTACCTGGCAACATAGATTTCGCAAAAATTGTTGTAGGTGAAAGTAATAAAATTACTGTTAATGATATTCCTAAAAAAACTAATATCAAATATTTTAATACCTTATGAGCAACATTTTTTTGTTGTTCTAATTTTAAGGAATTAAAATCTTCAAAATGAATTGTTTTGCTCTGCTCTTTCATTTAGTCTCCTTTACCTATTTTTGTCCAATAAAATAAATTATTGAATTTCTAATGAATCAAGTAGAGATTCATATCTAACTTTAAATCCATTCGATTTTAAAGTGCTGTATAGACCTTCAGCCCCTCTTGGAACTAAAATTTCTGTAGATGTTTTTGAGAAATTGCCATCTGAATATGAAATTAATGTGTTCAAGTTTCTAATTCCTGAATAGTTAAGATTTAATGTATTTAATGTAGGTGAGATTCTAATCTTATTAGTTGTCTTACCATTACTAAACATAATTTTTGAACGAGGTTGTTGTGGTTGTGATGTTACTAAAACATCTGAAAATTGTGCCTCATTTAAATCGATTGTACTTATTGCAAATACTTGTGAATCATTAAAGAATTTGATTTTATTTAATTTACGTTTTAATGAAGGATTTTTAATATCATGGAAAATCATTCCTCTTAATGATCTTATCTCTGGAATGCTTGAAAAATCAACACCCATTGGATATGAGTTACCTCCGGCTTCACGGTCTGGCTTTAGACCAGGTCCAAATGAGCCTTGGAAAATTCTTTCGTTATTTCTTGTTCAATAAGCCATTCTCAACCCGTTATTGATTATTTCAAATGATTTATCTTTGAAATCTTCTTTATCAAATCTTAAATTGTCAAAAGTTATACGAGAATAAATTGTATCTCATGAGTTATAGTCAAACGAAACGTTATAATCAGCCATATTTACCCAAGCAACACCTTTAATTGCTCATGGGTTAATTGCTCAATCGTCTGCTAATGAGTTAACTTTGTTGGTTGTAAACATACTCAACTCATCAATTTCTTTATCTTTTAAATATTTAAGTGATGAAGTGTTTTTACTTTCAAAAAATAATTCAACCATAGGTATTTTTTTAGGTATAGCTTTCATTAATTCATCCATATTTTGATCGGCACCGGTTTTACCAATATTCATAATTCTATAACCTGTTATATCGATATTTTCTGATTGGAATAGTTTAATTAATTCTACGGATTTAGAGAATGCAGAAGAATTTGCGACGTCAATTGTAACAACCCTTGCTTCTTCTCTCGATTCTCCTTCAATTGCCTCTTTACGGGTGTATTTTTTAATACCAATACCGCCACCACGTAATAGTTTTTCAAATTTAGGATTCGTCTTAAATCTTGCAGTTTCATCGATGTCATCTCAGTTGGCGTATTTACCCTTAAGAATATCATCTCCCGATCTACTTCATTTGCTATTATTTCCAAGCACACGTTTGTGCATGTTATTTCTTTCAATCTCACCAACCACTTTATTTAAAGCTGGCTCAAATGTTGAAGATTCTCATTCTCCACGATCATTTACTCAAGTTTGAGCTCCGTATTTAGGTATTGTTTCACCTCTAGCCAAAGCTTTTTTAACTTCGTCTGAAACTTTTGTAATTTTAGTATGATCAATATGCATTAGTAAAAATAGGTGTCCTAAAGGTATAACTCTAGCGTTATAAGATCTTGGTGGATATCACGCAAACTTTTCTTTACTATTTCACCATTCATCAAAATGTGCAAGTGCAACATCATCAACATATTTTTTAATTGTATCTTTGTTTTTCAATAAACGGTAGTATCTTCATCATAGCATTTCTAGTTGTTCTGGTGCATTTCCATCATTGTTATAGTAATTTTGTTTTTCAGTTAAACTAATTCCTGTGTTTTCTAATATTTCTCTATAACTACCATTTTTACCAAATATATAATCTTGTGCACGTCCACCGTCTTGAGCTCTAGTAACGGTTGCTGCAATGTTTTTATCCGTTAATGCTCCTGTTATTTTCCCTACATCAGGAACAATTTCTGCACGATATGGAACTCTGTTTGTAATACCTTTATCAATGTCTGATTGATTATCAACTCTAGGAGGAATTGATATTTCTTCAGCATAGTATTCGATTTCATCTTTCTTAATTTTTTTAATAACCACTTCCGGTTCTTTTGGTTTTGACTTAGGATCTTCTTTTGGCTTTGTTTCCTCTTTTGGTTTAGGTTTAGGTTTTTCCGGCTCTTTTTCAATAACTGCCGGCGGAGGTGTTATGATAATCGGATCTTTAACAATTGGTTTTGGTTGTTCTGTTGCTTTAAGATTTTCATTATCAGTTGTACCAATTACATTTGAGTTATTAGAATATTTGTCACCTGACGAAACATAAGGTCTACCTACAGACCCTGTATATGATTTTGATCCGTCACTTTTATTTGTGATTCCTGCATACAATGCAGATCCTAACATTGCTGATGCTACAACTGTTCCCAATACTATTGTTGTTGATAATAATTGTTTTCTTTTTAATTTCATGATTCCTCCATAATAGCTATAATAAAAATAATTTTATTATAGCACAATATGAAAAACACGGGAAAATTACCGACAAAAAAAATAAACATTTCAATAGATTATTCGTATTTTACTTTTTTTAGTGTTTTTATAAAAAAAATAACCCTGAAGGGTTATTTAGATTAAGACGTTTAAAATCTATGTTTTTCCGGTATTTCAGTGATGTTTTCAAACAAGTTAGTTTTGAATGTATCTCCATATTTTTTCTTTAACGCTTCTCTATATGAAGTTTTTTGGTCTTTTCCACCTCCATAAATTATGTCATATTGAGGTAGGTTATATTCGCCAAATAGACCGTTATAGTCATATCCGTTTGAACGAACTGCTTCAGTTAGCCCAGCTTTTGCGAAGTAGTTAGAAATGTGGAATAGTCCAACTAATTCGTTATTTTGGTTTCTTACAGATGATCCTGAAGCACCACCACCGGGAGTATATCTGTCAACAATATAAGCTAATGACATATTATAGAATTTGTTACCGCTTTCGTCTTTGTATAAATCTTTACCAAATCTATTTGAACTTAAGAATGAATCTACTATACCGTGTTTGTTTTTAAATGTACGATATGATAAGTTATATCCCAAACCTGAACCTTTATTAAGTTGTTCTTTTTGTGTATCTGTCATTCCACCGTAATCAAATTTATATCAACTTGATTTAGCATTTGTTCATAATGAGTATGTATATGTAGAAGCAGCTAAATCTTTTTCATTTTCGTATTGATCTAATTCATAGTCCATAAAATTATGCGATTTTAAAGAATTTGTTAAAGGATATCCTAATGCATATAAAGTATCGTATTCTTTTGTGTCTTTACTGTCTCTGACTTTTGGGAAATTAATTTTTTCATAATTGTTTAAATAGTCATAATTAATTATTTTAATTTGATCTTCAGGATTATTAGCATAACCATGACTAAATCTATCAATCATATCGTTTTTTTCTGATTCGCTTTTATTTGTGAGTTTGTCAAAGTCTATTTCAAAAATAGCTATATCTATATATTCTTTTATTTTTTCATCAACTCCTGGAACAAAATCTTTAGGGTCTTTTTTCAAGTAGTCTTTGCCTTCTCAAATTAATGATACAGCCTCTGCATCAATTCCGATATGATCAAAATTATCATTATCAATTGCAGTGGTTTTAAGGTTTTTTCCAATTGATTTTTGTTTTAAAAATGTTAAGCCAAGTGATTTAAACGAATTAGGAAATGCATCTTCAATAACGTGCTGATTAGTTGCAAAATATCATTTTTTTGGTCTTTGTCCAGCTACTTTTGGTTTTTCGAAGTCAATAATAAATGCTGTCCCTGCAGTTGGATTATCAGATCTTACCATATCTGATAATCTTCATAATTCATTAGATTTTTTAATAACCTCTTTTGCCCTGTTAACAACATCATCTCCAAATCCTTGTTCTTCGACTTTTGAAATTATTTTATTTTGTTCTTTTATTAAATGAGGTTTTCACATTTTTTCTCAAACAACTTCGTTATCAGCTCTAAACAATAAGCTTTGTTGTTGATCGTTGTAATTTACTAAAACATATTCAAAATCACCATGTCCATCATATCTTTTATCTAGTACGTCAGTACCACCAAGTTTTTTATATTCTTGTTTTATAAGCTCTTGGATAGTTGCTTTTTGAATTTTGTGGATAATGCCCAATGTATAGTTATGTTGTTTCGATGGATTGTGTTTATCATACTCTTCTTTTAATTTTGCCTTTACTGAAGAATCTTCTATTTTATCAATCATTTCGGTTCAATCTTCTTGGTATTTTAAAGCTTGTCCCAATTTGTTTTTTTCAGCTTCGCTGTGGTATAGAAATTTTGTTGAATTAATTACTAAATTATAAGTTTGAAGACCCATTTTACCATATTGTTCATTTGTTATTGTTCTAGGTAAACCGTGATTTTTATGAGATTGATCTTTGCTTAAACCAAGATCGTCATATCAATTTAAGAATTGCGGATTAGGCAATTCAGGCATTGTCAAACCGCCATTGTTTGTTTTTGGTAATACTTGACCTAATAATCTTGCTTGTTCATAGCTTGGCAATCCAAGAGCTTCGGCTTTTCTGTTGTATTCCGCAATCTCAGATTCGGTTAAACTGCCTTCGTAAGGCGCTTGTCTACGAATAGATTCTAATCTAGGTTTATATTTTTCAATATCCTTTTCAAATTTTTCACTAATTGATGCGTTTATATAATTAATTAATTCGGCTTCGCTAGGATCTTCGCTAGATGTATCAAATGGATTATATTCTTTTGCTTTAAAACCTGATAGTTTATATTTTTTATTAATTGAAGGATTTGATTCTAGAGCCACAGTTACTTCAACTTCGTTTGGATTAGATGATAACTGTGCGTTAGAAATTACAAGTTTTGCGTTTTTATTTTTTATTGCTGTAATACTGTATTCTGAAAAACCATTAACAAATTCTTCTGCAGTTTTAGATTTATAAGAAGATGGATTTGTAAAGTTTCATAAACTAAAGTTTTCATCAAAATTTGAAGATGTTTTACTAAAGTCGAAGTTTGATTCAGCGGTTGTGCCACCGTTATTAGTACCATTATTATTAGGTGTTGGGTTTTCATTGTTATTATTTACATCATTATTTTTATTATCTGGGTCTGGTTTTGGTTTATCAGGTTCCACACCTTTTTGACATGCTAAGGCAACAAATCCCATAAGTGGCATCATCGATAGTGCGGTTAAAGTTAATAATTTATTCTTTTTGTTTTTCATGATATTCTCCTTAATCATTAATTAATAATATAACCATCTAAGTTAAATGATGATTCATATTTAACGTTATAACCATTACTTTTTAGTGTTTGATATAAAGTTTGAGCTTCCTTAGGAACGATTACTTCAGTTGTTGTTTTGTTGAAGTTGCCATCAGAGTAAGCCATTAATATTCCCAAATTAGTTAAACCTGTTGCTGTAATATTTTCATTTGCTTTTGCTGTTATTTTTAATTTATTAGTTTGTTTACCATTACTAAACATAATCTTTGATCTAGGAAAAGCTGATTGTCTTATGAATACTGTGTTAAGTTGAGCTTCATTAACGTCTAATATCGGCATTGTAAATGTGTTTGAATCATTGTAGAACTTAATTTTGTTTAATTTTCTCATATTTGAAGGTTTATTTTTGTCATAGAAAATCATTCCTCTTAATGACTTAATTTCAGGCAAACGAGAAAAATCTAATCCCATAGGGTATCCTGAACCACTTTCATTTCTATCTGGTTTTAGACCAGCTCCTCATGGACCTTGAAAAATCTTTTCATTATTTCTAGTTCAATAAGCCATTCTAAGACCTAAATTAATGTTAGTAAAGTCGTCTTTCACTAAATAATCTTCTTTATCAAAAGCTAAATTTTCAAATGTAATTCTTCCGTAAACTTTTAAATGACTTGCATAGTTTAATCCTGAGGCATAGTCTTGTGTATTTACTCAGGCAACACCTTTTAAAGCTCAAGGGTTAAATGACCAATCATCACCACCTAAACCAACTTTATTATTTGAATATAATCCAAGTTCATCAATTTCTTTGTCTCTTAATGCATTTAAAGCACTAGTATTTTTACTTTCAAAGAATAGTTCTAATAGCGGTATTTTCTTTGGCAACACTTTCATAATATCGTAAACATTTTGATCGGCGCCAGTTCTTCCTATATTTCAAAATCTATATCCTGTTATAGGAACATTGTCTCTGATCAATTGCTCAATTAAACGTTTTGCATTATTGTAACCATTTGAATTTTCCATATCAATGGTAATAATTGTTGCTTTATCTAAACTATGATTATTTACATTTTCTTCTCTTGTATAACTATCGATTTGAATACCACCATTTGATATATAACTATATCCAGGTTTTGACGCAAAAGTAGAAGTTATTCTTGTTTTCTTTCAGTTTGCATAGTTACCTTTTTCAATATCGTCAGGGAAACGGTTTCAATGACTATTATTTCCTAAAACACGTTTATCTTGATTATTTCTTGTGTATTCAGCAGTAACTGCATTGTATATAGGTTCGTGATTATGCGAAATTCATTCGCCTTTTTCATTAACTGATAAATTAGCTCCATCTTTCGGAATTGTTTCACCACGGTTAAGCGCATCAATTTCGCTTTTTGCTAGTTTTGTAATTTTAGAATAATCAATATGCATTAAAAGTAGCAAATGATTTAAAGGAACTGTTCTAGTATTTCAACCTTCTTTTCACGATAGTTTTTCTTCGGTATTGTCATATCACTTATCAAAATTTCTTAAACCGACTTCATCTTGATATGATCTTAACAACTCTTTATTGCCCAATAATAGATAAAACCTTGCTCATAAATTTCCCAATATTTCAGGAGCCGATCCAATATTATTGAAATAATTTTGTTTAACAGTTATTGATCTATTTTCATCTACTAAAATTTCTTCATACGATGTTCCTGGCTTTGTTGCTCAATTGTTAAGCTTAGCATTTTCAATAGCTCTAGAAACGGAAACTCTAATATTATTTTCTGTCGCTCCAGATGAAGTTGTTGCATCCGGAACTATTTCAGCATAATACGGAACACGGTTGGTAATTCCGTTTTCTTTGTCACTTTTATCATATTTTCGTGGTGGAACTTCTGTTATAGTTGCCTCAAATTCAATATCACCCTTTTTGATAATTACTTTTTCAGTTTTTGGTTTTTCTTGTTTATCTTCTAAATCTTTGTTTTCAATAACAATTGTGTTATTTTTTGGTTCTTCTTTTTTGTCTTCTTTTTCTTTTTTCTTATCTACTTCGACTTTGGGAGTATTTTCATCAGTTTTTGGTTCTTCTTTTTTAATTTCATCTTTTTTTATAACAGGGGGTGGCGGCAAAATATCAACATTTGTCTTAGGTCTTTCGTTTTGTTTTAATTTTTCGCTATCTGTATGACTTATTGAGTTTGAATTAGTTGCAAAATCTTGACCTGTAGCTACATATGGTTTGCTTGGCCTTTCGAATCCATTAATTGAATTTAACCTATCGGGAGTTTTGTAATAAAATAATGCACCTAATGAGGCTGATCCGATTATAGAGCCTAATACGATTGTACTAAATATAGCTTTCTTTTTCATTTTCATAGTGCCTCCTAAGTATGCATATATTTACTTATATAAATATGTTTCTCATATATATATATATATATTATAATCCTAAAAAAATAAAAAAAACAAAATCCGTCTTTTGTCGCAATTTTTGTGATTCGTTTTCATAAAAAAATTACAAAATAAAATGTATTTTAGTTTAAAAAATATTGTTAAATTTGCATAAATATTTTTTTAAAAGGTTATTAATAATATTGATTTTGTGGTAACATGTTATTTATTTTAATACTAAGGAGTTTATAATGAGAAAAAAAATAAAAAATTTTATGCTGTTTTCACTGCCCTTTTTACCTGTTATCACAGTTTTTTCGTGCACTAAAACAAATGACGACTTAAATAAAAAAGATGAAAACAAGACAGATGATAATGTCAATAGTAATAAAACAGATAATAATAACAAAATTACTAATCCTGATGAAAAAAATGAAGAAATTAACGAAGATTACAAAAAAGGTGGTTTAGTAAATGGCTTAAATGTTGATTTTTATAAAGAATTAATTTCGCATTTTGGAATTTTATCTACTAAATTGCCTTCGCTACAAATTTCAAATTTAAAAGCAGGAAATTATGGACAATATCAAATTTCTAATGTCAATGTTATTTCATATAATGATCAAAACAAAAACATGCAAATTGAGATTTCAGGAAGTTATAATAAACAAAAATTTGATAATCAAATTATTAATATAACAAACTTTAACAATGAAATTTATGGTGAATCAATTTATTATGAATTTGATAAAGAAAAATTGGCTTCAGAAAAATTAAACAGCTTAGATGAGATATTGAATTTAGAAAATGAAGAATTATTATCTTATTTTAAAGAATTAAAAATATATGGAAGTGGTTTTGAATTTGTTGATTTAAAAAGAGATATTAGTAATGAAAACTCTCGCATTATCTTAAAAAAATTATCACTTAAAAAACAAGATAATTCAATAGCATTGCATGTTAATGCTGATTTTAAATTACAAGCGTTTGCAAATCAAAAAACTTCAGAAATAAAAACAGTAAACTTATTCAATAAGACTATCAAATATAATTTAAGTTCATTTCAATTTTCAGCCTTAGAATATTTAAATTATTTAATAAATAATAAACTAGAAGCAATTGAAAAATCAATATTAGATAACAATGGTTCACTAAATCATTTTACTTCTTATTATTTAGGAAAATCGATAAGTCACATTGATTTAACTCATAAATTTTATAAGTTGCCAGAAAAATATGAAAATTATAAAAATAGTCCGATTGCTATAAAAGCCGAAAGTATTTTAGCCAATGATATTGAGGGTAAACTGCATGTTAAATACATTTTAAATTGAGAAGATGAAAAAACAGCACAAAATTTAAATTCTATTAGTATTACAAAAACTATTGAAGGTTTTGGTAAAAAAGTAAATGAAGAATTTATTAAAAAATCATTTTGAATTTCAACAAAACCAAACGCATTTCACGAGATGAATTCATCAAGTCCAGCCAAAGTAAAATATTTAATGGATTTATATAAAAAATCAGATAGAAATAGCTTTTCAATTGAAGATGATCAAAGTCTTACTAGATTATTTGGAAGAAAAGAATTTTTATTTTTAGCAAATCATGACGGCTCAAGAACAGAAAGTAATTTTATACCTTCTAAATATTTTGATCCATTTTATATAGCTGAAAAAATCGAAGATTTAAACAATAATCATTTCAGTGCTAATTTTTTAACAGATGTAAATGATAGTTCAAATGATATATTTATTTCTAATTTAAAATTCGTTATAAATAGCTTAGATAACTTTGATTTAGTACAAACAGAACAAGGTGAAAATTTGAATTTTTATATAAATGGCACACTAGAAATATCAATACTAAATTCAGATGATAATTCATCAATTTTAAAAGAATTTTCAATAGAAGTCCCTCCGTTGAGAACTTGAATAAAAATTCAAAAATAATTAACTAATTAATAAATAAAAGACAAGATTTTGGCTTGTCTTTTTTTAATTTAAAAGCTAAACAATAGCGCATAAAAATGCTAAAATATAAAAGTTATTTTAATTATTAAAATAAATTTATAGGAGGTGCAATGTGAAAAAAAATAATAAATTACCAATAGTTACTGCAGTAGTATTAGCAATTGCACCATTAATAATGGCATCGTGCACAACTGCATTTGGTGATAAAGAAAAAATAAATCATGAGAAAATAGAAAAAGAAGCTAATGAATTGTTTAAAGAGATAAAAATTTATTATACAAAAGATAAATCGCAACATTATGCGAAAGATGTTTTAATTGACGATCTAAAATTTGATAATCCAAATCCTGATTTTCAAATAATCAATATCAAACTTTCTAATATTGCGAATATTTTAAAAATTGAATACTCGCTTAAATATATAAAAAGCAATTTGATTTTTGATAGTAACTTAACTTATGAAATAACAGGATTTAAAAAAGAAAAAACTAGTGGAATTGAATCTAATAGCGAAACAAAAATCAAATTTATTTTAAATCAAAATTTAGAAAAAATATCAGTCAATTATTCAGGAAATAAAGAAATTTCATCTCTTGAAAATATTGATGATAGTTTAATAGAATTTAATAACTTTGACAGTAATGATTTTAATTTGATAGTTGAATCTAAATCACTAAATAATGATAATTTAATATTGGTTGTAAAATTACAAGATAAAAATACAAAGATTTTATCAGAATCAAAATCATTATCTATTTCAGGATTTTTATTAAATAGTGATAATAATTTATCAGAACAGATAAATAACTCTAAATTAGTTATAGAAAATAACGGTGAGTTCCCTTCTCAGATTTCAACTCTTAAAGTTAAATTTGAACCTGGCATTAGCTATAAAAATGCAACTTTTCAGTGATATCAAGACGATATACTAAATGAGAAACTAGGTAATGAACAATCAACAACTATTAGCAGTGTTGATTTGTATAAAGATAGCAATTATTATTTAAAAATTACTTATGAAGAAAATGGCGATACAAAAGTTTATAAAACAAACAGCGTATTAGCTCATAATTTTTTAACTGAAGAAGAAAAAATATTAGAGAATTTAAAAACTTTAAGCATTGATTTTAACGGCAATAAAAAATCTTTAAGAGCAGAAGATGTTAAAGATGAAAGTTTAATCTTCTCAAATTATGATCAAAATAAATATGAAGCAATTTTAATATCAAAGCGTGTTAATGGGAAAAATCTTATTTTAAAAACCAAGTTAAGAGATAAATCAACTAATTTAGAATCAGTTGAAAAAGAAATCATTATCTCAGGTTTTTTAATAAAATTGCCTACTACAATAACTGAAAAATTAGAGGCATCAACATTAGAAATATCAAATAATGGATACTTTTTAAATAATGATCAAAATTTAACCATTTCATTAACTGGTATTGATAATCAAGAAATATTAAATTTTAGTTGATATAAAAATAACGAATTAATTGCAGACTCTAGCGATAAAAATTTAATAGTGTCATCTAGTGAAATAAAAGCAAAAACCGAATATTTTGCTTTAATTACATATCAAGAAAATAATGAATTAAAAACATATACGACAAACAGTGTATTTGCTTATAAATTTGTTTCAGAGACTGAAAAAATTGATTTAGAAATAGATAAAGTTAAAGCAAAATTTATTGGCAATAAATCAATTGTTTTGGCCAAAGATGTTGAAAATGAAAATATTGAGTATTTAAATTATAATAAAGATAAATACGATGTTATTTTGCTACAAAAATCATATGAAAATAGTGATCTGAATTTAAAAATAAAATTGCAAGACAAAAACACTAAGATAGAATCAAAAGAAAAAGATATTATTATTTCAGGATTTTCATTACGTGAATATACACCAATTACTGATATTATTAAAAAAACAACAATTGCTTCAAGCAATAAAGGTTATTTCGAATCGAATGATTCTAACATAGTTATATCACCAACATTGCCTTTAGAAATTCAAGGTTTAAAATATCAATGATATGAAAATGATGAGCCCAAATATAAATCAACTTCGCCTAATTTGATAATTAAGCCAAATGAAATTTCAAATACGTCTGAATTTTATTTAAAAATTTCTTATAGAGAAAATAACCAAGATAAAATTTACAAAACAAATTCAGTTATATTGCATAAACAAAACCCTCTTAAAAATTACAAAATAAGAGCTCTAAATGATGGTTTATTAGTCGACGGTTCAACTCAAATAATATTAGAAAATACAAATGGAGTTGCTGATAACGATTTATATGTTCAATGATTTAAAAATGGCATAATGTTTTCAGACAAGTTTCAAAACTCTGCAAATGCTTATGAAACTGGAAATTATTATGCTGTTATCATTAACTCAGACGGGGTTAAATGACAATCAAATAGCGTTATAATTTCTGACTTACCTAATCTAAATCTCAACAGCTCTTTTGCTTCAAATTTCGATAATAAAACCAATATCACTGCTAACAGTTCAAAAATAATTGGTTATGAAAATAGGAAAACCAATAGCAAAGTATATGAAACTGAGTTATTAAATAAATATCAAGCGTTTGGCTTTAGATATCCTGGTTATAATTTCAATTATGAAGGCGGAGGCAATTTATCTAATTCATATATAAATTTCACTGAAAATGGACAAAGCAGAAGAATCAATATTTCATCAGAGTTATTAAAAGAAAGAGTTAAAGATCAAAGGCAATATAAATATAACGATCCTAATTGAATAAAAAGTGAAATTGCTAATAATAGGTTAAAAAAACACCCCTTTGCTTTAAATTGATTTCAAAAAAATGTATCAGATTCAACTAAGTCTGCAATCAAAGAGTTTCAAATTAACACCTTTATGTCAGGTCATAATACAAGTGGCTTATATGCAACTGCTGGTGAGGTTATTGAAATTCAATTTGATGAAAAAACTTATGAAACATACAAAGCTTTATATTCATCTGGCAATTCAGAAATAAATATAAGTTTTATTATCAATCAAAACTATTGAGATAATTATCCATTTAACGATACTGGAAGAATTTCTAATCGTTATCCATTTTTAAGATCTGAATTTAAGTTTAGATTCAATGAAATAAGTTCGGATAGAAAAATAAAAATAGCAAGTCCATTTGGTGGCTCAATTTCATTTTATATTTATAGCCCAATTTATAATGCAAACGGTATGAATCAAACAGTTAATTTCACTATTAGAAATGCCGTCGAAACAATTAATTATGTTCATAATCAAACAACTAAAGAGCAATGAGATGATCAAATTAAAAGATACAAAAATAATGAAATAACCGCTCCAGTAGCTTCATTAGAAACAACTTATTCTTCGATATGATTGCCATTTACTTCCCCTAACCATTTAGCGGGTGTTAATTTGGATAATATTATTTATCCTAAAAAAATTATTAATAAATGAGCCGATTTTTATGAAAGTTCTTATTTGTGAAATGATTATAATGGCAAAAAATTAGCGTTAAATTATAATGATGATGTTTGGGGCGGAGCCCTTGCTTGAGGTGGTGCTAATTATAATTTATTTGCTCCAATTTCATGAGGTTCTAAATACATTCGTGGTGAAACTGATTTTGACTTTGATGATTGAGGAAACTATCACGAAGTAAATCACAATTTTCAAGATTATCAAGATCCATTTAACGTTAAAGATCACGGTTGAACAAACATTCCTTCAACAATAAATTTATCTTTTATTAATGATAAAACTAGACATAGATCATTAATAAATTTAGATGGTCAATGAAGTGATGGCTGGGCTAGATTATCAAATCTAAGCGCAATAGTTTCTCACGAAAGATCATGGTATGGGTTTTACGCAACTTTAATTTATGCATTTGGTCCGTTAAATTTTGTTGATTATACAAAGGCATCTGGTCGGGCAGGAATGCATGATAAAGGAGTAAAGACAACCAAATTTTTATCAGATTATTTTGATTTTGATTTAGATTATGCCTTGCGTTCTTTTAGACACCTTTTATCAAATAATAAATTTAAAAAGGCCTTACCTCCTTTAAAAAATAATCAAATTGATGAAACAGAATATATTAATCAATCTAATCGCATTATTCAAAATCTAAGAAATCAGATAAGTAGTTTAGATACTAGAATCGCAAATGCTCAAGAGGCTTTAAATCAAAATTCCGTTGATGAAGAAGCCAGAGCAGATTTAGAATTAGCAACCAGATTAAAAAATGAACGCAATTCTGAACTAAATAGTGAGCTTAGAAAATTGGCTTCGTATGAGGATCGTTCATTTTTTGCTAATGATGACGCACTAATTGCTGAAATGAGAAAAAAAATGGCGATTGATTTTGTTGCTAACATTTACGCAGTTGGTTCATATAGATACATTCCTTCAAAAAATGAATATGAATATACAAGCGATACAATGCCAGCATTTCAAATACCAGCAGGTTCTCCTTATGTATTTGATTTTGAAAAAGCTATAACATCATTAAATCCTAATTTTAAATTTAAAGAAATAAGGTTTGCCCCAAGAACCAAATTTGGAGCCAAATTATCATTGGATAAGCAAAATCCTAAAAAACTAATTTACGAAGCTGATCCTGATTTCTTTGATCAAATTGACGAGTTTGATGTTGATATTATTCCTGATGATTTTATTGGAAAACCAGAAAATTATATTCCGGCTTATAAATATAAAATTAAAGTGAGAAATATCGTAAACAAACCTTCAATACTAGTATATGATCAATTGCCTGAACATAGTCAAACAATTGCTTCAGCTTTAGAATATATTAAAAATGATGATTGAAAAAACAGATATACCATTATTGCCGATGATAGCAATGGATCAATTAATTATCTAAGAAAAGAAAGACAATTAGTTCAGCTAAAAATGAAATTTATAGCGCCTAAGACAGGGTCGTTTGATTTCATGGGTTCATTCGATGATTTTATTTCAATCTCAGTAAATGATCAAATAATAAGCGAGATTAATCACGATAGCCAAAATGAAATAAAAATAGGTTCTTACGATTTTGAAAAAGATAAAATTTATAACATCACCATCTCTGTATACAATGGTTGAGGCGCAGGGAAGATGAATATTAGATTAAAAAATAATAATGAATGATATAGTCTTTATGAACATTCAGTTTCTGATGCATTAAACACAGATGAAATTCCTTTGCAAACACTTAAATCATATTTATTAGAGGAAAAATACAAATACAAACGTAGATTCAAAGATTATGATTCTAGATTTGATATTGAATATAATAAGTTTATTAATTCAAAACAAAATGAAGTGTCATATACGAATGAAATATTAAGCCAGTATCAACCGCTTGGCTCCCATTCAACTATGGATAAAATTTCAGATAACAATTATTCTACATTTTTAGAAACTTGATCAACTAATTATATGAAATATAAATGAACATATGATGAACCTGTTTTAGTTAATGCATTGGATGTTACTAGAAAAAGAGTTTGATATCAAGCGCAATATGTTCCTGATTATTATAAGATAACAGTCATTGACGAATATGGCAACTCAAGCATTGTATTTGACGGAAAATCTGACATGAAAAATTATAACGAATGGACTTTTAGAGTTAAATTCAACTCATTAGTAAAAGCAAAAGAAATAATTTTAGAAGCAAGAAGAAGCGAAGGTAATGGATTATTAATATCAGATATGCGCTTTGTAATTGACAATTTAAATCAAAATTCACTTATGTCTGTAACTAATAATGAAATAAATTATTTTGGTTCGTGAAAATTTGATAATAATGATCAACAATTAGGCAATTCGCCTATTAACAATAAATTTATTTCAACAAACAAAGCCAATGATTATTTAACTTTTGAACTTGATAAGCCAAACTTTACAATATATGGAAAAATGGGCTCAGATCAAAGTTCCTTTGATATTTATATTAATAATAAACTTATTCAAAAATCAATTAGTAATTTTCAAAACAAAGAGTCAATGAATGCACCCTTATACACTCACATTTTTAATAATGATTTAAAATCATCCAACGGCAAATATATAATCAAAATAGTTAATAAAGAAAACAAACCTTTAACGCTGAATTATATATCATATGAAAAAAGTAAATAGATCATCTTTAAAGCACCGAATTTTTCTAGGTGCTTTTTTATATTAAAGTTAATAAATTTTATTAGTATATATTGTTCAAAAATACTAAAAAAATAAATTTAATAAATATAATTTATTATATACATAAAATAAAGAGAGAAAGTTATGAAAAAAACACTTTTAATATCAAGTGCAATTGCGCTATCATTAGCAACATTGTCATGTGCAAAAACCATTGAAAAAACTCATATAAAAAATGAGAATAATGAGATAAATTATGCAAATAAATTTATCGAAATAAAATCGGAAATAAATGATTTTATTAATGATAAATTAAGCGCAAAAGAATATGAATATTCAAAGGATATTTTGCAATCTAATTTAGATAAAATAAACTACAACATTTTGCTAAATAAAAATATCGATTCCACTGACTATAAAAATTATTATGAAAAGATGAATAGTATTTTTAAAGATGTTAAATTAAATTACAAAAACTATATTCAAAATGTTAATGATGATTCTGAAGAATCAAATGAAGATAAAGATAAAAAAGAAGATAAAAACAGCGATGAAAAAACATTGACTAATTATGAAGAAAATTTAAAATCTAATATAGAAGCCAATGATTTTATCAATTTAATTAACAAAGATGAAATTTTAGACATTGAATATATCGGTTATACAAAAGAGAATAAACAAAAAATTAAAGAGTTTACAGAAAACCTTATAAAAGGTCTAGAAAAAGATGATCAAAAAATAAAAGTAATATTTGATTACATTGCCGAAAATGTTAAATATGCAACAAATCCAAAAATTCAACCAGCGATTGAGCCTTATGATGTATTGAAAAGAAAGGTTGCTGTTTGTGGCGGTTATAGCAATTTATATAAAGCCATGTTAGATTCGGTCGGCATAAAAAATTCAATCGTTATTGGCTGATCTAAATACGGAGATCATCAATGAAATTTAGTTTATGATTCGTTTAATAATATCTTTTTTCATTCCGATCCAACTTGAGGTAAAGGATATTTTAGAAAAAATGAAAAAGATTTTGCAAAAGATCATAGAACCTTTAAATTAATCGATACTTATTTTCAAAAAGACAATATCTTATATGAATATGATAGAGGCGTGTCTGTTTATTCTGGTGATAAAAATAAAGAATATGAAGACAGTTTATCAGCTTCATTGCCAGTTAAAAATATATCTGAAAATTACTTAAAAACTGTTGAAATATTAACAGTCAAAAATAATATTGTAAAGATTAATTATTTAGGCGGAAGCTACAATGTAAAAAAAATAAACGTTAGCTTAGATAACAAAGTATTTTCATCGTTAGATGGTGTTTTATACAATAAAGATTTTAGTGCATTGCTAAAAGTCCCTGAAAAATATGAATCAACTGAATTACCGATTCCAAAAACAGTGAGAGAAATTGAAGATGAAAAACTATCTTTAAACGCCAAATCACTGGCCAAAATCGAAGTTGAAGCTGGTAATTATAAATTTAGAGAATATGGAAACATATTATACAATAACGATTTGAGTGAAATAATTTATATTCCTAATAAAAGCCCTAAAATAGTTATAACATCAGATAACTTAAAATTAAAAGCGCATGACTTTTCATTTAACAATAATATTGAAGTTATAGTATTATCTAAAAATGTTAGAGATATCCCTGAATTTGCTTTTAATAATCTAACCAAATTGAAAACAATAATATTTAACGGGGAAATAGATTCTTTTTCGGCTAATGCATTTGTTAATATTGAGCCAAATAATATTAATTTAGTTTTTAAAAATAAAGTTAGCGATAGCGTTTTGAAAACAATAGAAAAATTAAAAATTAAGTATGAAATTTTAAGTGAATAAATATTTATAAACCCAAATAAAAATCAAATTTTAAAATTGCAACTTATATTAGCAATTAATATAGAATTATAATATTTAAAAATTAGTTAAACATTACTAAAAAGAGGACACATGAAAAAAAATAATAAAAATAAATTAGCTATCAAAGGCAGTGGCATTGCATTATTAACAGCTTTATTTTCTATTCCAGTTATATTGCAAAGCTGTGCAAGGCCAAAACCTAATAAAGATATCGAAAAAGATGACGATCAAAATAAAAATACAAATAAACAAAAAATAAGTGACATAGAATTAATTTTAAATAATGGCAATTTAACCATCCCTTCAAATTTAAGGCTATATTTAATATCTTTAAAAAATAACGATGAATTGTTAAACAATATTGATACGAATCTATTAAAAGAGAACATCAATATCATTTCTACATTATTAAAAGAAAAGAACACTTTTGAAAAGAGCAATTTAAACGCAACATATAAAAGTTTTTTAAATAAAATTACAAACACAAATATTGACGCTGAAATTTTAAAAGAAAATGAATATATTGCTAAAATCAATGTAAACAGTGATAGTTCAATTTCTTATATAAATGAAAATATTCAAAAAATTAATAACACTTCTAATTTGATAAAAGAATATAACAATGTAGCTTCATTAAACAAGTCTGATTTTGAAAATCTATTAAATTTATTTAACAATAGTAATTCGGTTTTTTCAGATAACATTAAAGATCAGATTATTAATAATCAAAGTGTTCAAGCATATAAAAAAGATGGAAGCTTAATTGAAATATTTAATAAATATCAATCAATAAATACAAAAGCTAATCAATTATTAGAAATTAAAAACTCATTAGAAAATAAAGAAAATAAAAATGAGAAACAAACTGAATTAGCTACTGAAATTAAACAGTTGTTTAATGAAAATAAAATTAAAGATGAAGAATTGAACAATGAAAATATCATTTCTAAAATTCAAAATTTAATCAATAAGGCAAATCAACTTCAACAAGCAGATGAAGGTGAAAGAAATAAAATAAATAATTTAAGAGAGCAAGCTAATACTTTTATTAATTCATTAGCAAATCTTAGCGATGATTTAAAAAATTCTTATAAAAGCAAAATCAATAGTTTATCACTTGAAAATTTAATTGATGAAGTTAAACAAAGAGCAGAACAATTTAATAACTTAGTAAATGATGTTAAATCAGCAATTAATGAAGCTAATGACATTAAAAATCAACCAAAATATATTAATGCAACAAACAACGCTGAATTTGATCAAAAATTAGCAGAATTAAATGCTCTAATTGAAAACGACAAACTTCTAAATAATTCAGATTACGTTGAAAGTTCAAATAAAATTACTGAAATTAATTCATTAATTACCGAACTTAGACATTATTCTGAAAATTTAAACGGACAACAACAAGACCAACCTGATGATAAAGTTGAAGCTTTCAAAAGAAGTGTTGAAGAAAGATTAACACCTTCATTTAATGCAAGAGTTAGCGCATACAATTTAGAAAATTCAATATATGCTGTTAACATTAATGAAAGTAACCGTAAATTATTTTTATCAGACCCTATTATTGAAGGTGTTGAATTAACATATAAAAATATGGAATTAGTTGACGGAGATGTTAACCAATTAAAATTAACTTATTTAGCAAAAGATAAAACCGATTCTTCATTAATTAGTGATGTTTCAAAAATATTTACATTCAAAACTAACTTTAATAATGAAATTGATAAACTTCAATATGAAAATTTAGACGCCTTATTTGAAATAAATTATGATGAACTAAAAAATAATTATCAAAATACATTCCTTTCATCAGAAGAGTTAAAAAACAAATACTTTGTTGTTAAGCATCAAAATTTACACGGATTTTTTACATACAGACTTAAACTTTCATCATTTGCCTATGCAAATTCAAAACTTTCGTCAGAAGTTGAATTTTTAGTTAACAATAAAGTAATAAAAACTTTATCATTGCAAACAAATCAAACTTTTGAATTTAAAGATGAATTTTGAGAAGGCATTTCAATAACAATGGGTGATTGATTTAAAAATAGTCAATTTTATGACGATTCAAACTATTTGTTCACAAGAAGTGACACAGCCACTGTTGTTTTTCCAATTTGAGGAAAGCAAAATACAGGATTCAATACTTGATTTACTATTGAAGTGTTTAATGAAGTTAAAAATAGCATTCCAGAATTAGCTAATAAAACACTAGAATCTCAAGTTAATTTAATTAATCCTCCTCAATCTCAAGTTCAAAATGCCTTAACACCAGAGGAAATTAAACGTGTAATAAATGTTATTAAAAGCGAATGAATTTCTAAATTATTTAACATTCAAGTATCAAACGATGCAACTTGACAATTATTAAATTTTGATGATACACATATATTTAAAAGCGAAAGATTAAAATCAAATGAAGGAACATTCAAATTCTTAGTCACAAAAAATGGTGTTTCAAAAGAAATCTCAATCTCGTTAATGCCTAAAATTGATAATGTTGAAGATCAAGATACAAAAGATTTAAATTATTTAAAATCATTAATAATGACCGATAAAAAAGATGATGCTTCAAAAATTCTTGAGTTAGTTAAAGTTAAAGAACCTGGCAAAACACACAATCAATATAATTCAAAAGATGCGGTTTCAGCATTAAACGATTTATACGAGTTGCCAAAGAAAGGTAAATTCGAAATATATGCTGATTCATTAGTTTCTTACAATAATTTCGAAAATTCAACTGTAGGGGGAACTGCAAAAGTATTTTTCTGATTTAAAGAAAACGGTCAAATTATTGACAAGAAAAGCAATAAATACTTAATGCTAGAGCGTTCATTTACAACTTACGCAAAAACAATTCAATATTTCAGACCGTTATCATATAGAGATATAAAACCAGCTAATCCAAATGAATGATTTAAACAATCTGATTTTTCAAGTTCAAATATTAATAACGATGATAAATTAAAAATAAATAAAATAAATAGCCATAATTTTGATGTTAGAAAGGCAACGGGAGCAATTGTTGGCCCTAAATCATTTGAATATACGGTAATTGATCCTAAAGATATTGTTGCTCAAAATGCGGGCGATATGCTAAATTATTTATTAAAATTAAAAACAAGTAACTCAGAAGACACATCAGATAATTCAAAATTTACCAATACTGCTCCGTCGTCAGGGAATAAAGATGATCAACCAATTACAAATAACGCTTCAAAAACAGGAGATTTCTGAGTATCAAGCGCATCTATTATAAATCCTTCAGACACTGCTAATAATGTTGATTTATCATCTATAGAAAAAAATTACTTTATTTACTATTATGATGTTCAAAGCAATGCGGACAATCAACTAAGTTTTAAATTAGGTTTTATTAATAAAGCAGACACAACAAAAAGATATTCAAATAACCAAACAATAACATTAAATAATCTAAGAAATGACTACAAAGAAAATCTTTATCCTGAAATAATGCTAAACTCAATTAAATATAGCGATATATCTATCAACAATATTTCAAATAAAACTATTAATGAATTTTCAAATATTATGAAAGGTAGTGATAAAAACGCTAAACAATCATATATTTCATTGAAAAATAGCATCACTTACAAAAATTTCACAATTGATAAGTCGAATTTCGAAGTTGCTGATGCCAAAGCTGGAGAAGGAAATTCTGTATACATAAAATTTAAAGTAACGAACCCAACCACAAATAAAACCTATATAGGAAATATTTGATATAAAGTTTCTGGATTTAGGGATACATCGTCTTCTAAAGAGAATTTAGACTTCAAATATAGCTCATTAAACACTGTTTTTGAATCTTCTAGCGAAATTAAAAGAACAAGAGAATTAGAGCCATATTATGAAGATTTATTGTGAGATTTAGATAAAGAAAATCAAGTTGCAAAATGAACTTTAAAAGAAAAATATATCAAAAATACTTTCTTAAAAAATAATGCAACTAACCGTAAATTTAAATTAAGATTATTTGCAAATCAATTAATTCAAGATGATGATAGGCTAAAAAGAATTAGCGACCCAAATAAAAACTATTTATTTGGGTTTAATTTTGATGAATTGGCTAATGGTCAAGAAGTAACTAAAAATGAAATAACTAAAACATATAATAATTTAAATGGTGGAGAATATCCAAGAATTAATTTCACATTAAAAGCAAGATATCAAGCTGGTGAAGGAATTAAATTCGAGGTCGAGTTAACAGATAAGCAATATAAACTATTTGTTGGTAATCCATTTAATGAAGCATTGCCTTTTGCTGAAGTAAATAAGGCTGATAAATATGGAACATTCGACAAAAATAAAGCCTTTTTAATCAATAACTCTGGAGCTTCAATAACTATTGAATACACCAATAGCATCGAACACGAAAGTTTTGATCAAGAAACTAATTTATTTGATTACAAAAAATTAGATTATTCTCAAGAAAATCAACCAATTCTATTTTATACACCAGAATCAACCATAAATTCACAAGAATATAATCCAAATCAAAATGTTTCTTACGAACTTCACAATGGGTATTTACAAGATCAAGAATATATGCACAATGCATGAGAAAATATTGATATTGTTAAAAACGTTAGAGCAAGAAGCTTCGCATTTAATCAAGGAACTGCTACTATGTTAGCCAAAGTTAATGACAATCCAAATGATGGAAGATTCTATATAATTACAAACAACCACGTTGAACATATTTCTAATATTTCGGAAGTTCAAGGTGAAAATCTACCTAAAGCCGGAAAGAGAAAATACATTACAAAAACCTCAAATAACTTCGGAAATAATGTTGATAACGGATTTTCATATTGAGGTGGGTTAGATGTAGCAAATTCTGTTCCAATTGAAGTAATTTGATCAGGTGTTGATCAAATTAGCGAAAAAGGAGAGAAAAAAGCTGGTTTAACTGTTGATATAACTGTTTTTGCAGTTGATATTAATCCATTAATTGCCAATGCAAAATTAGAAGGAAAATTTGAGTTAGCTCAATGATTTGAAAACTGATTTAAATTAGAAAACATTAAAATGGATTATTATGGTTCAAAAGATGGAGTTCACTTTGGACCAAATCTTAAAAAAATTGCAATGAGTGGTTTCCCTTATGGAAAACAAGCTGGTTATTTAATTAATAGAGCATCTTCAAATAGTGGCAATATCGCTTTAGCAAGACAAAATGGCTATGTACAAACATTTTACAATGCTGGTAATTCAGGAACTGGTGTTCTAGGGCAAAACAATACTTATGTTTCTACAATTAACTCCGGAGCTCCGCTAACATTTTTACAATCATGAAATTATGAAACTGGCTTTTATAATTTCTTAGGAGTTAACGTTAATAAACAAAGTCCATTAGAAATAAATAATACCAATTCTGTTGGAGCACAAATTTTAAGATGAAATCTAAAAGACCCTTTAAATATAAAATTGCCTTGATTTTATAAAGATATAGAAAATAAATAATTAAAAAATGTGAATTAGTATAATACTAAGCTCACATTTTTTAATTTTAAAAGTATAAAGTTATTAAAAATAAATTAGGGAACAGGCCAATATAAAAATATTTAAGCTTTTATAATCCTTATTTATTTTCTTTATCTAACATTTTTTTATATGCTCCAAAACCATTTTTTTCTAAATCGTCATAAGCGATGAATTTTAATGATGCTGAGTTAATGCAGTATCTCAAACCACCAAGCTCTTTAGGTCCGTCATTAAAAACGTGACCCAAATGCGAGTTAGCATTAGAACTTTTAACTTCTGTTCTAACCATATTGTGAGATAAATCTTCTAATTCAACTAATAAATCATTGTCAATAGGCTTGCTAAATGCTGGTCAACCACATCCCGAATTAAATTTATCAGTCGATAAAAATAAAGGTTTATTGTCAACTATATCAACATAAATCCCTTTTTCAAAGTGGTTATCATATTCGTTTGTAAAAGGCTCCTCCGTATAAGCCTCCTGTGTTACTTTGTATTGTAATTCTGTTAAATGATCTAATTTATTATTTTTTTCCATAACGAAAATTATATAAAATTATGAATAACGAAACTAAAAATAGCATGATTATCTAAATTATAAAAAAGAAAAGCATAGTAAAGACTATGCTTAAAAATTAATTTTAGTTATTTATATAAAAATTTAAAATCAATAAAATTATTGCCTGCAACACTTTTATCTTGGTTTGCTGAGTTTTGTGGATATGATGGTGTAATGTATAATCTGAATTGAATAAATTGATTATCTCCCAGAACAACTTTTGAGACACTTTCTATATTGAAATTATATGAATCATTTTTAATTTCAGGGTTATATGAATTTTTAGCAATTAAAACTACTGAATAAATTAAACGATTAATATTTGTTAGTTCAACTAATTTATTTCATCTTTGTCTGTCGCTTGATAAAGAGTTAAATTCAGCAACTAAATTATCAATAGGAGTTTTAAGCTCTTTATTAAAGCCAAAATGATCGTTAAATGAATCAATATTTTCAGATTGATTATCTAATTCTTTTTTCAATACATCATATAGACCTTTTCCTTTAGTATTGAATCCGCCCAATCATAATCATCTTACTTGATTTCTAAATTTGTTTTCGAAATTGTTTGTGTCGAATCAATATAGAATTTTATATTGCATATATCCTAACATTGCATATGGTGTTGTACGTGGTGTTCCAAAACCATGTTCTTCGTCAGCATATTTAACAAAATATACTTTAAATGATGATTTTGAACTATTCATCAAACTCTCATCAATATCAATAAATTCTTTTAATGAAGGATCTGATAATTCAATAATATATGAAGATTTTCCACCCAATGAGCTATCTAAATCGCCTGCATTAGATTTTGATTGATCATCTTTATAAGTATTATCAAAATCGTGAGTTGATTTAGTTTTTCCAGTTTCAGATATATTGATATATTGGCTAAATAGTTTTGTATTGTTCAAATTATTTGATATTCATTGCTTTGAATATAGATTATTTATAGTTACGTCTTTAATTTTTGATGTAGCATTACCTGAAGATAATTGCAATTTAAATGAAAGTTGACCATTTAATTCATCAATATTAAATCATGAAGTGTCATTTAAAATTAATGCAATGTCATATTCTTTAATATTGAATGTTTTAAAATCTAAATCTGTTAAATTTAGTAAAGTGTTTAAATCAGTAATTTTTTCAATAAATTTAGTTGCTCATCATTTTTTATTTAAAGTAATTGAAGAAATTGAGTCAACTAATTGATCTAATTGTTGTTGATTTAATTGTTTTTTAGGAGCAGATACGTTTGTATTAAATTCTTTATCAATATTTAGATAAAATCCATTAAATAAAAGTTTTTTAATTGTGTAATTATTATTTTCCGAATAATCATCGAAATTAAATTCATAGGTTAAATTATCTTTATTAGAAGCAATTGCAGTCAATTCAGTAGTTTGAGATTTATTATCTTCAATTATTAATGTGGCTTTTTGGTGATTTAATAAGAATTTAGAGTTTTCATTATTATTTAATTTAACAATAATTTTTTTAATGTTTTTATTGGCAATATCTTGAATATCAGAGCTTTCTACTAAAACTTTTTCATCATCTAAATTGCTTTCTATAGCAGTACTTGGATTATTGTTATTTTCGTATGAAAAAATAATTTTATCATCGACAACTATTGAAGATACTGTATATGTTGCGCCTGGAACTATATTGTTAACACTACCAGATCACAATGAATTATTCTTGGTTAGTATTACAGATGATTTTCAGCCATTTGAGCCAACAACGTTAGCTTTTACAGATTTATTTTCGATTTCTTCTGAAAACTCAACCGATACATTTAAATTATTGTTTCCAGCATCTGATAAGGTTAAATTTTGATATGTTAATGAGTTATTTGTTGTATCAAATTCAAAATTTGAATTTTCTTTTGCATTAATTTCAACTCTATCATTTTGATCTTGTTGATTTACCAATATTATTTGTTTAACTTCATATATTTTATTTACTAAAGGCCCTTCTGCAAAGTTTTCTTCAGTAGTTCCCATTTCTTCGTCTTCAAATTCCTCAACCACTTCCATTCTAATGTTTTTAAAGTCGCTTGATGATTCTTTAGAAACGATAAATGACACGTATATATCTTTATTTTGTTGTTTATCATTTATTTTTAAAAATGCATTGTATCCTTTTTCAACTTCAAAATCTTCAACATTAAAGCTAAATATTATATTTTTAGATGTTCCGTTATATTCTAAAGCATAATCCATTTTTGATATTTTAGGAACAATCTTTTCTTTTTCTAATGTTTGAAATTCTAATGTTAAATTGCTTAATGATAATTCTTTTCCGTTTAATAATATTTTTGATATTTTAACTTTAGAATTAGCCTCTAAATTTTGTAAATTTATTTTAAATGACTTGCTTTTTGCTTCATATTCATTTGTTGATATTGATTTTTCTTCACCATTAGTATAAATAATTTCAAAATCTTTATTGTCATTATTTGCTAACTCATTTTTTGAGAAAGTGATATTCATTGTTGCAAAGTTGCTTGAAATATTTTCAAAAGTAATATTTTGGATTGCAAAATCATCAGTTTTTTCGTCTTCTTTATCTTTAGAATCTTGATCTTTATTATTTTGTCCATTATTTGTATTTCCTGATGAACCACCAGTATTACCGTTATTGCTATTGTTATTTGAATTATCAGGATTAGGCTTTACTGTGTTATCGTCAGGCTGAATTGGTTTAGGATCTGTTGAATCATTTGTACCTGGTTTTTTATAAGAACAGCTTATTGCAATTGGAACGATTGACATTGAACCCATTGCCAATAAAATATTCTTTCATAACTTATTATTTTTCATAAATGCTCCTTTTTGTTTATGTTAAAAATTATAATTGCTTTTTTCTTTATTTTGCGAAGTTTGAAAATAATATCAAATATTTAAACTATTTATTTATAAATAGTTATTTAAAAAATAAATAAATTTCTCAGCAATTAATTTTTAAATAGAATTCTTAAAAAATGCAATATTGTTTTTAATTTTTTAAGCGACCTGGATTTATAATTAGGGTATGAAAAAAAGAATATTAAATATACTAAAATTGAGTCCATTATTTTCAATTACTAGCATTGTTATGGCCTGCTCACCGATGAATCATTCTTCTTCTGAAGAAGTTTCATCTATATCAATAAGTCAGAATAATTTGATAATAAAAATTTCAAATGCCAACAATATTAATGTAAGCAATAAAAAAGTAGAAATGCATTTAGTTAACGAGAATAATAAATTTACATCGACTAAAATCTTAAATATAGGAAATGGCGATATACAAGCATTTTTTGATATTTCAAATTTATCTTCACCAGCTACATATTTTATAAAAAATATTTATATAGATGGAAAGGCAATTTTGTTTAAAGAGAATTTAACAAATAGTTTTTCACTAGTAGATAAAAAGAAAGAAAAAGAAGACAAAAGCGAAGAAGAGAATAAGCCGATTATTTCTGACCAAGGCTCAACAAATTCTTCAACATCATCAGAATCAAATCAAGACAAACCGTCAAAAGATGATGAAAATCCAAATCAAGTAAAACCCTCTAAAGAAGATACAAAAACAGAAGAAACGCCTAAACCGGATTCAGATCAAAATAACCAAAATTCCGATACGTCAAATACTAACCAAAAAGATGAGCCGCCTGTGCTTCCTGGCTTTGGCGATGATGAGCAAAATTTTCCGATATTTCCACCTAATTTGCCTCCTAAAGTTGATAGAACAGCAGAAAACTCATATCCCGAATGAGCTTCTAAATTTAAGAAAATTGATGAGAATATTTTATATAAAGAAATATATGATAGAACATTTGCAGTAAAATTTGGAATTAACATTTCTAAAGATCCCAATAAAAAATCATTTTTATCAAGCAGTCAAGGCACAACATGGTTATTAGATTATCATAGATTCAATGAAAATAAGTATAAGTTATTTTTTGCAACAAACTTACACGTCATGGGAGAATTTTCTAATTCATTGACAGAAGAAAAAAATAAATTGCTAAACTACGAAGATTATCGTGGATGAAAAGTGGAAAGTATATCACTTGGAAAAACAAGAGAAACACAAACCACTTTTCCTGAAAAAGAAAATAGATATCCATATTCAATGCAAAATAACTTAAAAACGACTTATTATGCAAACGCTAATGAATTTACAAATTATTCAAATACAGATTCATCTGCATTTGAAACTAAATTTACAAATGGTATAAGCGCTCCAAAAATAGTTTTCGCTGGTTTTGATTTTATTGATAAACAATATTTACAAGAATTTCAAGAACAAATGAAAGAAAAAATTAGAAATAAAATTAGAGAAATAGAGTCTGAAGAAAATATTGAAGATCATGATGAATATTTAGGTCTAAAAAGAGCTTTAAATAATAATGAGTTTATACCAGCATACACTGATTTCGGTGTTTTTGAAATTGACATAAACTTAGCTGAAATTCAAGATGAAAAATTAAAAGAATGATTTAAAAATGCAATTAAATCAGTTAATCAATATATTCAAAGAAACAACGAAGCTTCAATATTACCAAATACTGATAAAAGTATATTGAGTTATATGCAAACAACAGATTACATCACTGCTATAAATAATCAAGGCAATGAATCAAATCTTTATAATGCAAAAGATGTTTATACTGGAGGATATCCTTCAATAGGCAAAGGGTTGGCCGTTTGAACAAGGAATAATCCTACCGAACGTAAATCTGAAACAGAAAATTCATATTATAAAGCCACCGATAAAAATTCAACTAATTTTGCCTATCCAACAAATTCACAATGAAATAGAGTTACAACAAATGACTTGCAATTATATACAAATGTATTCGGTCGTCCACTAATGGACTTTTATGGCTTTAACATCACAATGAGATTTTCTTCATTGAGTTATGGCGCTTCGGGTTCAGTTGTCTATAATGAGTTTGGACAAATTATTGGCATATATAATTCAGTTAGTGCAGACGTAAGCATTGATGATCTTTTAAGAGAAGGAAGATTTGCAACTCTACTTTTATCAAAAGATTATAAATTTGGTAACAGAACAATGAAAGCATTTAACTTAATCGACGGAACTAATAAAAAGCTATATCCAGCACAAACTGCTTCATTTAGAGAAAACTTAATAAAATTATATGAAAATGGTTTTGAGGATAATAGTTACTCAACTGCTTTATTCCCTAATGGATTCAAACCTTCAAATTAATTAATATTCTGACACCTTAAATCATTTTGTTTAAATCTTTAATAGTAAATATTAGCATGAAGATTTTTAATATATAAAAAATAGATTTAACAATTTCGATAAAAATAATGTATTAAAATAACCAAACAACAAACGTAAAATTTTGATATCGTTGTTGTTTGGTTATTTTTTTATAATAAGTTTAAATTTATGTCATTAAGAGTTTTGTATTTTATTATTAATAATGTTTGCAATTTCAGCCATTTTTTGTTTATTTTCAGCTAGATTTAAATCGCTTTGAGACTCTAAATTATTCAATTTTTCTTTCAATGATTTATAATCGGGATCATCTAATTTATAAAATAATCCAAATTTAACAAAATATGATTTTAACTCAAGCGATAATTCATAATTAGTTTTATTGTCATTTTCTGCCAACTCTATTGAGGCAACAATTTCATTATTAGATTTAATTTTCAGTTGATTATTTTCAAAATAGTATTCTAAATCGTTAATGTTTTTATTTAAATCTAAAACAAAAGTAAAGGTATTGTCATTAATATTGTAATCATATAGCTTTTGTTGATTATTATCATTTTTAATTACATAAAGATGATTTTTATAACTTATCATCAAGTTTAATAAATTATTATTTTCAAAGCCATTTGAATTTATAGTAGATAAGCTCTTATTATTTTCTTTTGAATCAAAATAACTTAAATTACCATTTTTAACCAAATAGACTTTTGAATTAAAGAAATGATAATCAGATTCAGTTTTAGAATCAATAAAATTGTTAAAAATATTTTTTGATTCATTTTCAGAAATATTATTATTAACTTCATCTAATTTTTTATTATCAACTCCATTTATAGTTGAATCTCAAGTTAAGTGTTTTTGATATTTAAACATATCGGTATATTTTGAAATTAATTTAGCAGAACCTTGATAAACTGCAGGATAATCTAAATCAACTGCTCCCGGATCTAGATGAGTAGGATCTGTTATAAATCATTTTCCTGCTTCGTTTTTAAATGTAAATCAAATATGTTGCTCACCTGTTATTATTCTAAATTCAAGACCAGCAATTGAGTATAAAATTGCAGCTTGTTCAACATATTCTTTACATACACCTCAATGTTTTAAATACGCATCATTTATTCCTTCTGAATGATACATGTAATTTAAATTATCATCTACATACCTAGTTAAAGTAAATACTTTTTCATAAACCGACATATTTTCATTTAATAAATTAATTGCTTCATCAACATATTTTGCCATTGCTTTTTTAGCATCTGAGTTTAATTTATTAGAAGAAGCTGAAAAAGTAAACACATTACCATTTCTTACTCTAAAATTGGTAGTTGCTGCTGAACCAACTGATAAAAATGGATACTTGTAATACTCATGCGAAATTAAATCTAGATACATAGGATACATTTTATCAATACTAATATAGTTATTATTCGTATCATACTTAGCAATAAAATAGTCTTTATTTCTTAAAGATTCAAATTCTAAAATTAATTCCTCTTTAATTTTTTGATCGTCTGGCATTGATTCAAAAACAACAGTAGGTTTGTTATTTGAATCATCATATTTAGTAACTTTTTCATCCAAATCATCAAATAGTTTGACTAACTCAATATAATCTTGACTATTATAATTATCTTTATTAATTGTTACTAATTTATTAATATAAGAATTTAAATCATCTATTTTGGTGCCTTGGTTTTCTTCGATTGGACCGCCTAAAAAATTATTACCTTTTTGGAAATAAAAAAAGTAAGGCATAGTTAATTTCTTTTCTTCAAAATATAACATTCTATTTTTAATTTGATTAAACTTATCTTGAGCAACTAACAAATCATTATTATTTTTAAGCTCGGATTCGATACTATTTGGCTTACTTTCATCTTCATTTTTAGATTCAGATTCAGTATTTTTATCAGCCTTAGGCTCTGAATCGGGTTTTTTATCATTTTCTTTTAAGCCACTATTTGTGTTGTTTGAATTATCATTTTCTTTATCGACATCTTCAGTTTTATCCGTTTTATTAATATCCTCTTTTTTATTTAATTCAGAACAAGAAATAGGCATAAATGCAACTGGTGATAAAGCCATCATTAAAATAAGGTTTTTAATTCTCTTTTTCATACGTCTCCTATTATTAGTTTTTTATTTTAAATAAAATAAAAAATAATTTATAGTTAAATTTTAATACTTTAACTCAAAAGGCATTTCAAAATATTTATAAGAAACAAAAAAATAACTGTATTTTATTGAGTTTTTATATGTTTATTTATATTTTTAAATCTTTTTTAATATAAAAAACATTCCGCTTTTCGGAATGTTGCGATTTATCTATATTTATAAATATTTTTAGGTATCAAAAAAAGCAAATTAAGCCATTTTATTTATTGCTTCATCAATATTAAAATTCGATACAAATAAATATTTTTTAGCAAAATGTTTGCTGTTAATTGAATATTTATTTTTAATAAATGAATTTGGGTTTTGATTTATATCATTTTCTAATATGAAAACTAAATCTAGCTTAGGTTGAATTGATAAAATAAATTTATATTTTAGTTTGTAAAATCAATTTCATTTATTTTTTTCTGAATTATTTTTCATCTTTTTATCAATATTATAAATGTCATCAATTAGATGATGGATTATTATCGATTTATGATGTTCGTTAGTCATTTTAATAATATCCAGATCTTCTATTAATAATTTTTTATATTCGTCAAGAGTATATTTAATTTCTTTATTAGCAATAAAAATTTCATTACTATCCAAGTATGGTTTTAGTTTATTAATTAAATTAGCTTTTAGTTCTTGATCATTGCCCAATATTGCAATACGCAAGGTTTTGTGTTTTGATTCAAGATAAAATAGATATATTCCCATTAATAAAAAGATTAAATTAATCAATATTAAAGTTACATTTAGAAATGCGATGCCAGAAAAGAAAATAAAACATAATATATTTTTAAGTCCTCATAATAATCAGCTTTCTTTAAAGCCTAACGACATCATTGTAAGAGCAACAATTGATAATGCATTAAATACTGATAGCAATATTGATGCAGATAATTTGTATTTAAAATTAGATCCAAATGGAAAATAATTTATATTTAATATTTTTCCCAATATATCATTTGTGTATGGATTTAAGAAATAAAATGCTATACAGAATATAACAAAATAGAAGAAAAATATTATAGTAGAATAAGCAGAACTGCGTAAAAATTGTATGCGAGCATTTTTCTTTATTTTTTGCTTAATTAAAACAGATACTAAGATTAATATATAAATTATTTGTAATAAAGCATCAATGACAAGACCATTTGTAAAAGCAAAAAGACTGTACAATATAGCGTTTAATATTCCATAAAGATATGCTATATTTTTCTTTTTTGCAAAGAAATACAATGCCAAAATGCCAACAAATCCAGATAATGATACAAATATATTAATCATTTTTTGTCAAATTGAATTATTCGAATTTCATATTCAGCTTCCATTATCCACATTATATATTGACAAAATAAATAATGATATTGATATTATTATGAAACTAGTTAATTCAAATATAAATCTTTTCTTTTCTACCTTCATTTTTTTCCTTTATATAAATATAATTAATAAATTTTACACGAAAAAAATAAAAACAGCATTATGTGCTGTTTTTAAACTATTTTCTAATATTTAGAGCTTTAATGGTTGCTAAATATAGATCGTAGTTTTCATCTTTTAGGTGGCTTAGTAGAGCTTTACGGTGGTTAACTTTAGCCATAAATCCACGCATTGAGTGTAAATCTTTTTTATTTACTTGGAAGTGTTTTTTTAAACTTTCAATGTCTTCTGTTAAGATTGCAATTTGAACTGGTAAATAACCTGTGTCTTTTGCATTTCTTCCGTATTGAGCTACTAATTCAGCTTTTCTAGCTTTTGATACCATGTGTTTTCCTTTCATAACCTAGCAATAATCTTAATTATTACCAAGGAATAAATAATTTTTATAACTGCTTTATTATAACATATAAATTTATTTTATATTTTCATTTAATTTTACAACGAAAAATTCTTCGCATATTATCGCAATATCATTTTCTTCTGCATTTCTCATTTGTTTTTTTAATTTGCTTTCTAGTGATGCTTTAAAAAAGGTTGTTTCTTCGTTTTTTGTATTTATTAACGAAATAAAATCTGACTGAATATTCTCTAAATATGTAATTGATACTCACGAAACTTTTAGTATCGCATATGGATTATTTTTAAAATCTTTTAATATTAAATGATCATTAGCTTTAGGAATGCGATTATATGTTTTGATAAAAAAATCGTAAGTGTTAACCCTACCTTTTAATTTGAAATTTAAAATTTTTTTAATATCTTTTTTATTTAATTTTCAAGTATAGTGATCAGATCATTTCTCGATATTATTTTCATCGCAGTACAAATTTCACAATTCAGTTCCAGTCATAAATTTCCTTAAATAAAAAGCCCAAAACGGGCTTATGTTCAATTTTTTGATATGGTGCGAACGAATGGACTTGAACCATCGACCTCACGATTATCAGTCGTGTGCTCTAACCAGCTGAGCTACGCTCGCATATGTTGCTAAATTATTATAACATAAAAAAAAATTTATACATTAAAATGCGACATATTGATTGATTTTTTTAATAAATTACGATTAAAAATAAAAAAATAATTAGGTTAGCACACTATTTTGCAATTAAGTTTATTATTAAGCATTAAAAAACATGATCTTTAACTCGATCATGTTTTTTAATGTTCATAAAATGATATGGTGCGAACGAATGGACTTGAACCATCGACCTCACGATTATCAGTCGTGTGCTCTAACCAGCTGAGCTACGCTCGCAGAAAAGAGTCAAAGCGACTCTTTTGATATATAATGCGGTAATTAACGTTTTGAGAATTGTCTTGCTCTTCTTGCTTTTCTCAAACCGAATTTTTTACGTTCTTTAACACGTGCATCACGAGTTAAGAATCCAGCATCTTTTAATTTGTTACGGTATTCGTTGTTTGAAGCTTCTAATAAAGCACGTGCAATACCTAATCTAATAGCTCCAGCTTGACCTGTTAAACCACCACCGTTAACATTTGCAAAAACATCAAATTGTCCTGATGTTTCAGTAACTGTAAATGGACTTAGAGCATCTTTTAATAAAATGTCTGAGTTTAAGTGTTCTTTAGCTGGTTTACCGTTAATAATGAAGTTACCTTTACCTGGAATTAAATAAACTCTAGCAACTGAAGATTTACGTCTTCCTAGACCATAGTATCTAATTTTATCTGCCATAATTATTTAACCTCGATTTTTTCTGGTTTTTGAGCTTCTTGTTTGTGTTCAGCTCCTGCATAAACAAATAAGTTTTTAAATTGTTTACGGCCTAATTTTGTGTGTGGTAACATTCCTCTTACAGCTTTTTCTACTAGTGCTTCTGGTTTTTTAGCACGTAAATCTGCTGCATTAATTTGTTTTAAACCACCAGGGTATCCTGTGTGGTGGTAGTAAATTTTGTTTTCTTCTTTTTTAGCTGTTAGAAGTACATGTTTTGCATTGATAACAACTACATTGTCGCCCATGTCAACATTTGGTGTAAATGTTGGTTTATTTTTTCCTCTAAGGATTGAAGCTACAAGAGTTGAAAGTCTACCTAGTGGTACGTTGGCTGCATCTACGATGTATCATTTTTTGTCAACTAATTCTTTTCTAATAATTGTTGTTTGACGCATACTTTCTCGTCCTTTCTTTAATTTAATAATAAAATGCTTTTACATTATAACACTTTTTTGAAAAATAGCATTAATTTATTTTCCTAGAAATTTGAAAGTTTACATAATAAATAAATTAGTGCTGTTTCAGCTCTTAATATTGTTTTAGTTAGCCCGACAATTTTAACGCCTTTATCTTCAGATTTTTTTACTTCTGATAAAGTAAGTCCGCCCTCAGGTCCGACAATAAACATAATATTACCTTTAAAATTATGATTTGTTTCTGTTTCTTCTTTTTCATATGCCATTATTTTCTGATCAATTTGATAATCTAAAATTTGATCAAATGAATGAACTAAACTTAACTCTGGAATGATATTTCGAAACGACTGTTGCGCAGCTTCTTTAATTATTTTATTAAATCTATCATATTTATTTTCAACATTCAAATTGCTCTTATCACAATATTCAGAAATAAAAGGTATTATTTTAGTTGCTCCTAACTCCACAGATTTTTGTAAGGCTATTTCAAAATGATTTTGTTTAATTAAAGGAATAGCAACAACAATTTCATACCCATATTCATTATTAATATTTAACTTTTTATTAATCTTTGCTAAATTAGGGAAATTATAAAAACATTCATAAAATTCGTTTTCATAATTAACTAAAAAGGGTTCATTTTTTATTCTTAAAACTCTAATATGTTTTTGAGTCTCATCATCTAAAATAAAATAATCGCCATCTCTTTTAAAACTAAAAAATTTATACATAATATATTATTATACAAATTTATCAGTCATGTATAACATTAATTAATTGAGCCAAGGTTTTGCTTTTTTTAATGTCATCTTAATAAAATATAACTAGCGTTAATTATTTTTGATTACCTATTTAATAATAAATATTTGTCTTTTAAAAAAATAAAAAGGCGATGAACGCCTTTAAATAATATATACAAGTTTAAAAATAAAATTTCTTACTTCATCTTAACTTTTAAATACGTCCTGCATATCATCATTTACCAAACGAAAGTCTTTATCTTCTTCAATAATTGGATATCTGCTTCCGTTTTTAATGTTTTCAATTAGCATTTCCGATGTTTCGCTATTTACAAACATTGATGAGCTACTTTCGATATTAGTGATAACTTCAGCTTGAATATCTTCGGCAGCTTTTGGTGCTCCATCTTTTAAACCGGTTGCAATAACCGATACAAAAACTTCGCCTAATTTGTTACTTTCGTCAGAGATTGAGTTATTAATTCCAAAAATAATATTTATGTCTTTACCAACGATTTCTCTCATCGTTAAGATGGCTTTTTTTATCTCATTTAACGTTACTTTCGATGAAACCGAAAAATGAACTATGGCGTCTGTTGCGCCGACGATGCTTGATTCTAAAATTGGGCTTGATATAGCAGATGTGATTGCTTTTACAGTTCTATCTTCTCCGCTAGCTTGACCAATACCAACAACAGCCTCGCCTTTATTTTTGATTACAGTTTCTAAATCAGCAAAATCTAAATTAATAAAGCTAGGTACAGCAATAACGTCAATAATTGTTCTTATTGTTTGTTTTAAAACGTTATTAGCGCATTTAAAAGCGTCATTGAATGAAACTTCTCCATATTGTTCGGTTAATTTATCATTTGAAACAATAATAAATGCGTCAACGTATTTTTTAATTTCTTCAATACCTTTTTTAGCAACTTCTGATCTAATTCTACCCTCAAACATAAATGGAGTGGTGACAATGGCCATTACTAATGAACCTTGCTCTTTTGCAATTTTAGCAATAACTGGAGATGCTCCAGTTCCGGTGCCCCCTCCCATTCCGGCAGTAATTAAAACTAAATCAGCGCCTTTTAAGCGACTTTTAATTTCATCGGCATTGCCTTCAGCTGCACTTCTTCCGATTTCTGGATTAGCACCAGCACCAATACCTCTTTTATCACCGATGTGTAAGATTTGATTTTGATTAAATCTTGCTAAAGCTTGTTTATCTGTGTTTACAACTATAAAATCTAAACCGTCTAATTTTGTGTCTAACAGTGCTTGAATACTATTGTTACCACCACCACCAACACCAATAACTTTAATTTTAGCTACTGGATTGTAATTCAAAACTTCTTTTTCATCCATATTTGCTCTCCTGTTTTATTTAATATTGATTAAATAAATAACTTGGTCTAGTTTCAATGTTATCAAATGTTCTAATGGTGAATAATTCGATAGTAAGAGTAATATTTTGATCAATAATTTCAATATTTTCTAACAATTTTATTACACCTTGCATTTCTTCGCTTATAAAATGATTTGGCATATTAATTTTAAAACTTTTCGCTAGTAGTTTTCAATTAATTAAGTTAATAAAATTATTTAAAATTGAGAAATTGCTATCAAAAATTAAATCTAATTTATCACTAAAATTATTAATTTCGCTTAGTTTAACAATTTTAGTTATTAATTTATGTGCATATTCATTTAGAATTTGATAAACATCAAAATCAGATTCAAAATCGTTTTGTTCATTTAATGAAATTAATAATGCATTGGCATCAGCAATAGAAATTTGTTTTTTTTGGCTAATTTTTTTAACCAAGTCATCTAATCCGATTTCTAATACTTCGCTAATCATATTAGTTGAATTATTGACTAAGTTTAGAATTGTTTTATCATTTTTAAATGAACTTACGATAGCTAGTCGTGAGTTATTTTTTAATAATAAACTATGATTTTTTAAGTTATCTATCACGTAAATTTTAGCTATGTTTAAGTGATTTAATTTCATAACTTCAAAAATACTTTTAGCCTTATTTAAATCCATGCTGTTAATTGAATAGTAATTTTTATTTTTAGCTTTTAAAATATAATCACAATCAATTAAATATTCATTATTTTTTTTGTGTTCATTAATTAAAGCTTGGTTTAGTTGATAATCAGATGCATCTAAACATTTATTAGACGATATAAATTTATTTTTAATTTTGAATGATTGATTATTTTCAACAAAAAGCAATACATCTTTTAATTGACCTTCAATAATCTTTTCAATTGTTTCTTTGCTTTTCGCTATAAAGTTAGATAAATTACTTAAAGAATTATTATTTAAGCTATTTTTATAAATAGGAAAAGATTCAAAGCCGATTCTTTCAACGACTTCTACTTCATATTTATTATTAAGTATTTTAAAAGCTGTAATAATAACTCTTTTCATTTTAATTCCTGTTAATTTAGTTTTGTAATCACTCTTAATTTTGCACTTCGTGCCCGTCGATTTTCTTCAGCCTCAGATTCTTGAGGAAAGATAATCTTTTGTTTTCAGTCTTTATCGATTTGTACTGGTAATTTATTTAATTTAGGATCATGATAGTTTAATTTTTGAAAGTATTGTTTAACAATTGCGTCTTCTTTACTATGAAATGTAATAAAAGCACACTTTCCATTTTTATTTAATAATGAAGGAATTTGTTCTAAAAGTTCTTTTAAAGAACCAAATTCATCATTAACGGCAATTCTTAATGCCTGAAATACTGCTTTAGATGGATTTTTTTCACGAACTATTTTAGCTGGCAACACTTTTTTTAGCAATTCATTTAACTCAAAAGAAGTATTAATTGGGCGATTCGAAACGATGGCTTTCGCAATTAGTTTGGCTAATTTTACATCAGCGTTTTCGTATAAGATTTTCGCAATTTCTTCTTCTTCAAAATTATTTACTATATCTTTTGCCATTAAAGGATTGTCTAAGTCCATTCTCATATCTAACTCTGAGTTTTGAGAATAACTAAATCCTCTTTTTATATCATCTAGTTGTGGACTACTTACACCTAAATCGGCTAAAATTCCATCCACATGTTCTATACCTATTTTTTTAAGTTCTTTAGAAACGTATCTAAAGTCACTTTTTATTAATATATAGTTAGAACTAATCTTTGCAAGTTTTTCATCACTTTCTTTAATTGCTTCAATGTCTTTATCAAAACAAATAAGTTTACCTTGAGTTAATCGTTTTAAAATTTCTTGACTATGTCCTGCTCTACCTAAAGTTAAATCCACATAAATTCCATCGGTTTTAATATCTAAAGATTCAATTACTTCGTTTAATAAAACCGGAATATGTTTATTTATAACTTAACTCCTTGTTCAAAAAGTTTTTGAGCAAGATCATCAATATTATTTTCATCGTCATAAAAACTTTCGGCTAAATCATATTCTTCTTTAGCAAAAAGTTCGCATGTGTTTCCAGTTCCGACAAAAACAACTTCTTTTTTGATAGCGATTTTTTCAGTTAAATGTTTTGGTAAGTTTATTCTTCCTAATTTATCAGGAGAAACTAATTCAGTGTTACCGAAAATATATCTTGATAGGTTTCTAAAATCTTTATTCAAACTATTATTTTCTTCTAGTTTATTTTTTAATTTTTCAAACTCAGCTGGAGTTCTAAAAACTAATGATTTATCAAAACCTTTGGTGATGTAAAATTCATGTCCTAATTCTTGCAACAATTTAGCGGGAACAACTACACGATTTTTATCATCAATTTGGCGATAATATTTTCCAAACATTTCCACTTCCTTCCACTATCAACTATATTTTAACAAATAACTTGTAAATCTATTAATAAATTTTTTGTTTTTTTAGCAAATTTGTATTAAAAACATTTTTTTAACGTCCAAAAAGTAAATAAAAAGGTAAAAATTTAAAAAAACACCTTATTTTTAGTCGTTTTTTAACGTCAACAATTTTTAAAAAAAGGATTAATATAATTGGTTTAAATTTTGGTAAAATTAAGAAGTTAATGCTAGTTTAGCTCAGTTGGCAGAGCAACTGATTCGTAATCAGTGGGTCGGGGGTTCGATCCCTCTAACTAGCACCATATCCTAAATATAGGCAAATAAGTTCGCAAAAATGCGAATTTTTTTATTATGCAAAATCGATTTTCCTAAGTTACTCAGTTTTATTATGTAAAAATAACAAATCTGCCTAAATTTAAGGTAGATTTGTTATTTTTTAACTATAGCTTAGCAGCATTTCTCTAATATCATCATAAATTGATAAAATGTTTTTTATTCTATTATAATCTTCTCTTTATGTAACTTGTATCGAACATTTTCTAAGTTTTAAAGAAGTATCAATCAAATAAAATTATTTTATTTTCTTGATCTTTTTTATTTTTTAATTATCTAATTAAATTTTGCAGCTTCTTTTTTAAACCATTTGCATTTTCTCAAATCTAATAATTTATCATAATAAACAAACATGAACTTATCTTGTTTTTTTAAAATTTTCAAAATAATATTGCATTTTATTTTTCTTTAATTGCTTTACATTTACTTCCATAAATCATTTCCTTATCTTTAGATTATGGCTTTTTTATATAATGAATTTAAAAGAGTGCACATTTGTGCACCCTAAATAAAATTAAAATGTGTTTAATTCTATACCTATTTACTTAAGTTTTTTAGAGACTTTTTTATGTATATTAATTTCTTATTGTCACTTTGCCAATTACATAATCATTTGGAATATTTGTGTTTTTAAACACTTCTGTTCCAATTCGTTCTAATTTAGGAGCTGTTACAGAAGATAGATTAATTGCATTTGCAAATGCATAATTTTCTATGTTTGTTACTTCGGGTAATTCTATAGAACTAAGTGATGAAGCACCAAAAAATGCGTATGATCCTATATTCTTTACTTTCGGTGCAAAAACAGATGTTAATGATCTATTTGCATAAAAAGTATTATCTGGGATTTGTGTTACTAATGGGATATGAACATCAGATAATTTAATGGCATTGCTAAATGAAGAACTGCCAATATTAAAATAGGTTATGTTCTGATATGCGCTTTTTAGTATATCAATTTGATTGGAATCTGCGTTTTTAAATCTTAAACGATATAATAAAATCAAAAAATGTATTATTTGCCAAGGTGGACATTTAAAGTGAAAAAAGATAATAAATAAAAAATACATAAATTTTCATCAAAGTGCTAAAAAAATGTTATTATATTAGGCATAACCAAATAAATCAGTATAAAAATTGATAAAAAATAAAAAAAATATTTTTTTTGAAAAATAATTTTTTTTCGGTTATAATAATTAAGCATCAATTAATAAGTGCCGAGATTGCCGACTTAGCTCAGCGGTAGAGCAGCTGGCTGTTAACCAGTTGGTCGTTGGTTCAATCCCAATAGTCGGCGCCATTATGGCCCTATGGTGAAGCGGTTAACACATATGGTTTTCATCCATACATGCGTGGGTTCGAATCCCGCTAGGGTCACCAATCGGAGAATTAGCTCAGCTGGGAGAGCATCGCCCTTACAAGGCGAGGGTCGTGGGTTCGAGCCCCTCATTCTCCACCATTTGTTTAAATACGCCGACACTTCGGTGTTTTTTTATATTTTTTTATCCTTAAGCAAAAGTAATATTTGATAACTAATTTTTTGCAGTTTCGCAGTATAAAAATCATAAATCTATCTGAATTTAAGGCAGATTTATGATTTTATTTATATTTTTAAGTTTTTAATAATCCAGCATAAAAATTAGATATTTTAAGGATAATCTATCTACATCAATTTCATACTTTTCAATATATTCATTCTCATAGTCTCCGTCTGGATAAAGCCTTTCTAAAACAAGATGAGCGACAGCTTCTTTTTTGTTATGTTCAACTCAAATAGAAAATGTATCAACAACTTCAACATTTTTATCTTTTTTATATTTTATATTGTTCTTTCTATATATTCTTAGAAGCGGATAATGTACAGTTACTGTTGGTCAAGTTTTAAAATATAACGGATTTATAAATTTAACTTCATTATCAATGAAAAAGTGAGTATTAGAAGCCGGTATTTTAAATTCAGAAACTTCTTTTATTGGTGATTGAAAAAAATCAGATATATCAACAAATTGATCAGGTTTAACTATTTTTATTTTATTTGGTAAGTATAAAAATGTAATTTCTTTGGCTGATTCAAGTCATTTTTTAAATTCTTTATTAAAATCTGGTTCGGAACATTTATCTTTATTCTCAAATTCAAACTTATAAGCAATCATAAAATGATTAGAAATTGCATTTTCTCTAACAAAATCTATTATTTCTTGTTCTTTGTTTGAACTCTTGAAAGTCAGTAATCTAAATGGTTTATTAATTACTTGATTATTATTTTCATAACGAAGTCTAGAATATAAAAGATTATTCTCCTTATATCGTCTTTTGTAAAGTCCACCTTCTAATATCTCTTCGCCTTCATCATCATATATTTTATCAATTGGTTCATTCTTTGCGCAACTAATCGCAGCCATTGCTGGAATTGATATTGACGATAAAGCCAATAAGCATAAATTAATTTTTTTTGCCATTATTTAATAAACCCCCATAGTTTTAAGCAATTTGTCATCTCTGGACCTGTAACATGTTCAACACCGTTTCAAAAATATTTTTTTAAGTTTTTATTATTATTTGTGTCTTCAAGATATTCTGCGCCATATATATGATCAATGTCCAAAATTACTTGTGTATGTTCATCTAGCCAATTATAATTAATTAGAACTCTTCCGTCATTATATGAACCATAAGCAACATAAATATGATTCGCTTCTTTATCTAATTCATATATTCCATTTTTAAATTGTTTCGTTAATGACCTTAAAAAATGTGTTTTTTGATTTTTAATAAATTCATTTATACTATATTTTTAAATTTTAATATTACAATTAAAAAGTTTTTAATAATCCAACATAAAGATAGGATATTTTAGAGTTAATCTATTTACATCGATTTCGTATTCTTCAATATATTTTTCATCTTTATAATCGTAATTTGGATAAAGCCTTTCTAAAACAAGGCTAGCAACAGCTTCTTGTTTATAGTGCTGAAGTGAAATTGAAAATGTATCAATAACATCTACATTTTTATCTTTTTTATATTTTATATTGTTCTTTCTATATATTCTTAGAAGCTGATGTTTAACAGTTACTTCTCGTCATGTTTTAAAATATAATGGATCTATAAATTTAACTTCATTATCAAAGAAAAAGTGAGTATTAGAAGCCGGTATTTTAAATTCAGGAACTTCTTTTATTGGCGATTCAAAAAAATCATGTATATCAACAAATTGGTCAGGTTTAACTATTTTTATTTTATTTGGTAAGTATAAAAACATCATTTCTTTAGCTGATTCAAGTCATTTTTTAAATTCTTTATTAATATCTAATTCGGAACTTTTATTTTTAATCTCAATTTCAAACTTTATAGCAATCATGAAATGATTAGAAATTGAATTTTCTTTTACAAAATCTATTATTTCTTGTTCTTTATTTGAAGTTTTGAAAGTTAATAATCTAAATGGTTTATCAATTACTTGATTATTATTTTTATAGCGAAGTTTAGAATATAAAAGATAGTTTTTCAAATATTTTCTATTGTACATCCCTCCATCTAATATTTCTTCACCATTATCATAATATCCTTTATTAATTGGTTCATTTTTTGCGCAACTAATCGCAGCCATTGTTGGAATTGATATTGACGATAAAGCCAATAAGCATAAATTAATTTTTTTTGTCATTATTTAATAAACCCCCATAGTTTTAAATAATTTGTCATTTCAGGACCCGCAACATGTTCAACACCATTTCAAAAATATTTTTTTAAATTTTTATTACTATTTGTGTCTTCAAGATATTCTGCCCCATATATATGATCAGTGTCCAAAATTACTTGTGTATGTTCATCTAGCCAATTATAATTAATTAGAACTCTTCCGTCATTATATGAACCATAAGCAACATATATGTGTCCCGCTTCTTTATCTAATTCATATATTCCATTTTTAAATTGTTTCGTTAATCACCTTAAAAAAATAGGTCTTTCTTGATTTTTAATAAATTCATTTATACTATATTTTTAAATTTTAATATTACAATTAAAAAGTTTTTAATAATCCAACATAAAAATTAGATATTTTAAAGATAATCCTTTAACATCGATTTCATACTTTTCAATATATTCATTACTATAATCACCCTTTGGATAAAGCCTTTCTAAAACAAGGCTAGCAACAGCTTCTTCTCCGTCATGCTCAACTCAAATAGAAAATGTATCAACAACATCAACATTTTTATCTTTTTTATATTTTATATTGTTTTTTCTATATATTCTTAGAAGCGGATAAATTACAGTTGGTGCTGGTCACGTTTTATGACGCATTGGATTTATAAATTTAACTTCATTATCAATGAAAAAGTGAGTATTCGAAGCCGGTATTTTAAATTCAGGAACTTCTTTTATTGGTGATTCAAAAAAATCATGTATATCAACAAATTGATCAGGTTTAACTATTTTTATTTTATTTGGTAAGTATAAAAACATAATTTCTTTAGCTGATTCAAGTCATTTTTTAAATTCTTTATTAAAATCCGGTTCGGAACTTTTCTCTTTATTCTCAAATTCAAACTTATGAGCAATCATGAAATGATTAGAAATTGCATTTTTTTTAACAAAATCTATTATTTCTTGTTCTTTATTTGAAGTTTTGAAAGTCAATAATCTAAATGGTTTATTAATTACTTGATTATTATTTTTATAGCGAAGTCTAGAATATAAAAGATTATTCTCTGAATACCGTCTTTTGTATAGTCCTCCATCTAATATCTCTTCACCTTCGTCGTCATATATTTTATCAATTGGTTCATTCTTTGCGCAACTAATCGCAGCCATTGCTGGAATTGATATTGAAGATAAAGCCAATAAGCATAAATTAATTTTTTTTGCCATTATTTAATAAACCCCCATAGTTTTAAATAATTTGTCATCTCTGGACCTGTAACATGTTCAACACCGTTTCAAAAATATTTTTTTAAGTTTTTATTATTATTTGTGTCTTCAAGATATTCTGCGCCATATATATGATCAATGTCCAAAATTACTTGTGTATGTTCATCTAGCCAATTATAATTAATTAGAACTCTTCCGTCATTATATGAACCATAAGCAACATATATATGTCCTGCTTCTTTGTCTAATTTATATACTCCTTTTTCAAAATCTTTTGTTTTTGATTTTAAAAAAATAGGTTTTTTTGATTTTTAATAAATTCATTTATACTATATTTTTAAATTTTAATTTACAATTAAAAAGTTTTTAATAATCCAACATAAAAATTCGATATTTTAAAGATAATCCTTTAACATCGATTTCATACTTTTCAATATATTCATCACTATAATCGCCGTTTGGATAAAGCCTTTCTAAAACAAGGTTAGCAACAGCTTCTTCTCTGTTATGATGAACTCAAATAGAAAATGTATCAACAACATCAACATTTTTATCTTTTTTATATTTTATATTGTTTTTTCTATATATTCTTAGAAGCGGATAAATTACAATTGGTGCTGGTCATGTTTTAAAACGCATTGGATTTATAAATTTAACTTCATTATCAATGAAAAAGTGAGTATTCGAAGCCGGTATTTTAAATTCAGGAACTTCTTTTATTGGTGATTCAAAAAAATCATGTATATCAACAAATTGATCAGGTTTAACTATTTTTATTTTATTTGGTAAGTATAAAAACATAATTTCTTTAGCTGATTCAAGTCATTTTTTAAATTCTTTATTAAAATCCGGTTCGGAACTTTTGTCTTTATTCTCAAATTCAAACTTATGAGCAATCATGAAATGATTAGAAATTGCATTTTCTTTAACAAAATCTATTATTTCTTGTTCTTTATTTGAAGTTTTGAAAGTCAGTAATCTAAATGGTTTATTAATTACTTGATTATTATTTTTATAGCGAAGTCTAGAATATAAAAGATTATTCTTTGAATAACGTCTTTTGTATAGTCCTCCTTCTAATATCTCTTCGCCTTCATCATCATATATTTTATCAATTGGTTCATTTTTTGCACAACTAATCGCAGCCATTGCTGGAATTGATATTGACGATAAAGCCAATAAGCATAAATTAATTTTTTTTGTCATTATTTAATAAACCCCCATAGTTTTAAATAATTTGTCATCTCTGGGCCTGTAACATGTTCAACACCATTTCAAAAATATTTTTTTAAATTTTTATTACTATTTGTGTCTTCAAGATATTCTGCGCCATATATATGATCAATGTCCAAAATTACTTGTGTATGTTCATCTAGCCAATTATAATTAATTAAAACTCTTCCGTCATTATATGAACCATAAGCAACATATATGTGATTACCATCACGATTATAATATTTTCCGTTTTCAAAATCTTTTGTTTTTGATTTTAAAAAAATAGGTTTTTTTTGATTTTTAATAAATTCATTTATACTATTTTTGGTAATTTTTAATTTTGCGAAATTATAGTTAGTTGTACCGCCATTGTCCTTAACAAAATCGTCTAATATAATTTTTCTTTCTTCATAAACTGTTCCTTCTTCATAAAAGTGTTTATTTAAAATATCTTCCATGTAAATGTCATTTATTTTTGGAGAGAAATAATTATTGTATAGGTAATGTTTTTTTGTTTCTGCAGAGTATCTTTCCATATTTTCTTTTAATTTTATTGATGGTGATTTTCTATGTCTTGGGCTTCACTCTTCTGGATCTGGCTTAGTTATATCAACATGGTATTTTTCTTCTTTATTTATATATTTATTAGATTTTGCCATATTCATATAACCAGAATTTATAAAATACTCATTGTATAGCATCATTTGATTAACAACAATATATCCGCATATGCCATCAGAATCCTTTGATATATATTTATAACTATCATTCTTACCAAATGTATCAGTTGGTTTTGTTTTAAATATTCATGAATGATCTATTTCATTATCCGCATACAAAAACCCATTTAATTCTTCTCTTATACCAAATTTAGAATATTCCGATTTTTTTGCGTTTTGCAACTCTAATAAATCATTGTAGTTAAAATTAGAAAAATCAACTTTTTTTCTGCTATTGTCTTTGTTATTTTTTCAATCATCATTTATATTTTTATCATCAGTTTTCTTTTTGGGTCTTCTATGATCCCCTATCATTAATTTATCTCGATCGTTTTTATTTATTATTGATATTTCAACATTTGATTCTCTATAATATACCAAATCATCATTAGACATGATTTCTGAACTTAAATCAGATATGTTTCAATTAGGAATAACCTCTATTATTTTCTCTTTTTCTTGATCAAATACTGAAAAACCACTTTTTTCGTATCCTACTATATATAAATATTTATTCGTTTCAGGATTTAGATAGTTTCTACTTACGAATTTTATTTTAGTATCCACTCTTCCAGTTAATTTTATAAAATCATACAAACAATATGAGGATAACTTATCGCGGTATTGTTTTTCTATTCTTATTATATCCTCTTCGGTACTTTCGTATGGTATTCTTAAAGATACCATTGTAACAGGTGTAATAAGTGCTATTGCACCTAAACTAATATTTAAAAATTTTCTTTTCATATTTCCTTCTTTTCCCTTTTATAACCTTATTGTAATACTGTAAAAATAAATGTTTAATATTTAAAGAAAAAATCAATAAATTTTCACAAAAATTACCATAATCATATTTTTTTACTGCAATTTATAAAATGAATGCTTTTTTGTATAAGAAATTTATTAATTCTAACAATCCAATTTCTATATCCAAACTAAAAGCAATAAAAAAAATGGATAAGCATCCATTTAATTATTTACTACCATATTTCAAAATATTCAAATTTATCAGGTTGTTCTGCCATAGCTTTTTGTAATTTATTTTTAAATGATTTAGGGTTATTTGAAGTTTCATATCCAAAATAGTCATATTCAAAATTGCTTAATAAACCAAATCCATATGAATCGTCACCGATATTTTGCATAAATAAAGCGACCATATCGCCATTTTCATCATATACAACACTGCCAGATCCACCTGAAATTAGGTCATATTTTTGATTTTTAGATAAATCATCACTTTGAATAAAAGTTCTAAAATGACCATATGTTAAAAATCTTTGATCTTGATCACTTAGTTGAATATTTTCAATTCTATTTATAATATGTTCGCGATATCTTCTACCTGAAAATCCAGCATGACTATCGACTGGAAATGATGAAAGATATAATTTGACATAATCATTTTCATTTAAATATTTAGTTTTCTTGCTTAATTTAAGAGCTTTTAGATTTTTTCAATTTTCTAAATAATTAATAATCTTAGTTTTATTTTCAGCTTTAGCTTTTGCTAAAATTGGCTTAATATCAATAATCGATATTGAAATATCGGCATCTTTTCTATTGTCATTTTCGATTCTGCCATCTCTTCTTGTTTGATCTTTGACTTCTCAAAAGTTAAAATTAAAATAATCTTTTTCAACATCAACTGAAATATCATCAGATGCATTTCTAACTTTATTATCATCAAAATCATAAATTAAAAATTTCTTCATTACTTGGCTATTTTCTCAATGATTTTTTAAATTATCGCTAACATGACGGTTGGTTATAAAATAATATCTTTGGTCATTTTCATCGCTTGGTTTAACCTTGGCTAACATTGTTGATGTCCCACCGCCAACTACAAATACTCTTTTTCTTATATCGTTAAATAAAGATTGATTTTCATATTCAATTATTCTTTTGCCATTAGTAAATGATAAATTTTGATCATTTGAATAAAATAAGCCATTTGATGTTAGTTTTGGCTCGGTTTGATTTTTATATGTAATCTTTTCTAAAGAAAAAATTTCGTCATTTTCTTCAATGGTTTTATAAAAAATATCAATAATAGTCGAATATTTATTAATAACAATATTTTGCTTAATATTTGTATAATCAAAAGTAAAATCTTTATTAAAATCAGCATCTAATTTGGTTTTTAAAATTAGTTCGTCATCATTATTAATATACACTTGATATAAAATTGGGAGATCATAATTAGTTAATCTCAAATAGTTTGAACTTTCTTTGCCTTTTTCTAATAACAATTTTTCAATATCAACTTCAAATCTCATAATATTTTTTTGCACAAAATTAAAACCATAATTGCTTTGATTTTGTGCAAAAAGAATGTTAATGTTTAACTTACGATCTAAAAATGGTTTATTTAAATAATTAGTAATATCTTTTTTATAAATCAACTCTTTATTATTGATTAAATCTATTTCGTTGTTTTCTGCGTAACTTAACATAATTCTTTGATTAAGTTTATATAAATTGTTTTCATCTTTAATTCTTGCAAATAAATCAGGAATAATTTTTGAATCAGGTTTTTGAGCTGATTCAAAATTAATATTCGCCCATTTAGGTAAATTATTTTCTAAATTTTGAGCATAAAATGTTTTAATAACTTTTCTATATTCTTCATTAAAATACCTTTTTATTAGATTTTCATTATTTTCATTGGCCAATAAAACAACATTATCAGGAAATGTTTTATAATCAAAAACTGATTTAATGTCTTTAATTTCACCTTCATGACTTAATGCAATATTTTTGTCCAAATATTTCGGCTTAGGAAATGAAAATAATTCATATTTTTGTGAAGAATTTTCATGTTCGTAACCTTGATTATTTACTTCGTTTTTTGGATTTTCAAGCTGTTTGTTTTCTGTATTTTTATCATTTTCATTATGATTATTATTAATATTTTCGCCAGGTTTATTATTTTCACTTTTACTAAGTTCTTGATTAATATTATTGCTTTGACATGAAATAGCAATAATTGAAGTAGTAGATAAAAATAAAGGCAACAATAGCTTTAATTTAATCTTATTCATATCTCCTCCTTTGCAAAGTCTATATATTATATTTGAATTATTTTATTTAGTTAAAACTTATTTAATTAATTAAAAAACTAGCTTTTTATACAATACAAACAGCAAATTTATCTATTGGAATAAAAAGTTATAGGTTAATAAGTTTATTTATTGCTATTTTAATTTTTGAAGTCGAGATTTTGATATATTTTATTATATATATAAGTTAATAAATAAATAAATAAAATAATAATATAGGAGTTTCAAAATGAAAAGTAAAAAGATTACTATATTTTCGTTGGCTACTTTGGTAGCTATGTCTTCACCATTTGCATTAGCAATTTCATGTTCTAATAAAAATACCGAAGTAGTTGCTAATATTAGTATAGAATCACAAAGTGATTTAGAAGCTAAAATCGAAGCAAACATTGGTGATGTTAGTAAATCAGAATTTAATGAAATATCTTATAGATTAAAAAAAGAAAAAGATAATATTCGCAAATATAAAAATATAGTAAAAATTGACGAAGATGATTATGAAACTCAACTTGCTTGAGAGAATATTTTACATATTTTAGACAGCAATATTCCTGAAGATAATTTCAAAATTATCAAAATTAATAATTACAATTACGATATTTATGATTTATATGAAAATGTTTCAAAAGCACTACCAATGATTAAATTGCCTAAATCAGAATTAGATATTGAAGTTGTAATTGAAAAACTAAAACAATATTTTTCTGATGAAGAGATTGAAAATTTATCTCTCGAAGGACTTATAAATTTATTAATTAACAAGCGAAGAATTATTAAATTTGCCTTAAAATCTCTCGAAGGGCAGAGAATAATAAACATAACTATAATTAGAAAAATCATTAAAGCACATAATTACTTTAGAAGCAATGAAAATAACGTTGAGTCAATAAAGATTGAAGAATCAACCGTTACTAAAGAAAAGATCAAAAAAGCCATAAAACAAATTATTAAAAAATTAGAGTCACACAAAAATGACAAATCAGAAATTGAAAATGAAGAAAACAATAATGTAATCCATCCAGAAAATGATCAACCAGCTGATGATTCAAATAAAAATCAAGACGAAAATCATGAATCAAAACCAATAGAAAATGAAAATAACAATTCTGAAGGTAATACAGAAAATACTGACGAATCTATACCTGATAGAAAACCAAATCCATTTGCATCAGAATTATTCTATAAACCGTCTAACCATACACGTGTAGCACATTGAAATATTAAAAATTATGGATCAGATGACAAAAAAGGTTCTTCAAATCCAAAGGGGCTTAAGGTGCTTAATATTGCTAAGGCAATTTTAGCAACCGAAATGGACATTATTGGAATAACAGAAGTAAACTATAATAGATTAGACAAAGTTAAAATAATTGTTGATAAATTAAATGAACTATCAAACTCCGAAGATTTTGCTTATATTGGTGTAACCAATGTTCCTGGAGTTAATGAAAATAGTAATCAAAATGAAGACGTGGCAATAATATACAAGAAAAGCATAGCAGAGCCAATTGCTTTTGATAATAACGAAATTGGCGCTTCATTTACCAAAGAAATTTCATTTAACAAAAGAAAATATGCAAGACCACCTTTTGGCGCAATGTTTAGAATAAGAGGATATCAGAAACCAATAATCACAATCTTTGCTCACTTTGATGCTCCTGGAGCAGCAAAAAATGGCGAACCAGGCATTTCAAATTTTGAAGATATCAGAATCAAAAAGCAACAAGGAAGTTATGAAGTATATGAAACTATGGCATTGCCAGAAGTATTCAATTTCTTTGCTTCAATATCTAAAAATAAAGAGGCTGCAATTGTTTTTGGCGGTGATACTAATATCAAATTTGAAAACCATACATTATTTAGAAAACTAGAAGACAATTATGATTTAAAAAACTATTATTATGATTTAGAAAATAGCGATAGGTATAGAACATCTTTAGGAAAAACTAAAAAATATTCAGAACCATATGACAAAATATTATTTAAAGAAAACAAAGATGTTAATTTCATAGATGCTAGCGAAAAAGAACAAATCGAGAACTTTAAAAATGTTCCATTTAAACTTGATACAGTTGGCGCTTTTAAAGATAAAATCTGAGACCTTGAAGAATCAAGAAGAGTAAACCAAGAATATGGCAACGGCGAAACCTCAGAACAAAAATTAGCTAATACCGTTTCTGATCATGCGCCGGTTATGATAGATTTCAAACCAAAAAACTAATACAAAAAAGCATTGAATAATCAATGCTTTTTTGTATATTAACCGAATATTTTAGAGAGCTCTTCTTCACTAAAAACATTATCGTTTTTAAAAATTTCAAGATTTTCTTTTCAAGTATAAATTGATTTTAGAATTTCTGTTTTGGTTAAATAATCAATGGGAATAAAAATATAAAGCTTGTATTCTCCTTGAATGCTATCTATTTGATCATCAGTAATGATTGAACGAATTTTTTGATAATGATTTTTTAAATCATATAAAGAAGAGGGCAGTTTTGAAATTAACTCTTCTAAAAAACTCTCTGTAATTGCTTTTTCAGGAAGTAAACTAAAATCATCAATTTTATTAGCTTCTCATTTTCTTAAATATTTGTTTTTAAATATATATTTCATGATTATCCTTTATATAAATCATAATTTTCTTTGTATTCGTCAAAATTTTTCATCAAATAATTTACCAAATCAGCCACCATTATCATGGCTAAAACATCATTATGACAATAACGTTTTAAATCTTCAACTTTAGAATTTCATTCATTATCTTTAATAGCGCCCAATAATCTTGCTGTAGCAATTTGTAAAGCCATTCCACCATTTTTAACTTTAAGTTCATGATATGGGAAAACTTTATGTTCCAATTCTAAATTATTTTCAGTAACAAAATGCTCAATTTTTTTAATTGAATATCTACCCTTAATTGCCCCAATTAAAATTATTGTATCGCTAAAAGTTGCTTTTGAACCACTAAACAATTTCGCTATATCAACCAAGTTATTAATAATTTGGTCTTTTTTGTATCTTAATTCTTCTAATTTTTTTTGAGAAATATTTTTATATTTTTGTAAATTTAATTCAAGGATTTCAAAAGCCTCCTTAATTCTTGATTTTTCATAACTTTCATTAAACACGACATAATATTTTGCTTCTTCGTCATATAAATCTTCAATAACTTTAATTAATGTTTCATAGCTATATTTTTGCGGGTCATAAACATAATCAAAAGATTCTGATTCAATAATATTATTATTTATTGTTTTAATAATTGAATTCTGGCATATCAATTGTGTTCATTGTGGTGAAAAATCAATAATTGGCTTAGTCGAAGTTACCCCTTCAAAGTCAAATCACACAATTTTAACGTCTTTTTCATTGATAGCCTCATAGATCTTATTTTTTAAAATCGAAGGATTTATTCAAATTAAGTTTTTATCAAAAAATTCCAAAATCTTTGGTTTGATGTTATCTGAAAATTTTTGCGGTCAAGTGTTGGCTATCTTTAATTTAATAGCCTTTTTAGAAGCTATAGCATAATCAGGCAATAAATTGTCTAACATAATTCTCAAATAAACATCATTAAGCTGTACTGGGCAAGTTAAATCATCTTCAGTAATAATTTCTTCTAATTTGTTAATTTCAGGAAAATCTTCAGGACTATTTGCCATTCTAACAAAACGTTCAAATGGACAAATAAAAGGTCGCTGTTCTTCTTCGCTTTCTGAAAATGACAATATACTTTCGAGTTCTTCATTTATATGTTCAATGATTTTTTTTGCTTTAGATTTAAATAATACTCTTCTTGAAAAGTCATAATTAGGGTTCTTATGAATTATGTGGTTTAGTTCGTCTTGATCATCAAAATCTTCATCTTTAGTGCTAGCTTTTGATTTTGCATGATTTGCATATTCAGAAAACTGAAATTTAATTTCATTCTTTTTAACATTTTTCCTAAGTTCTTTAATCATTGGAATAATTTTTACATTTTCAACTTCAAATCCAGCTTCTCTCATTACCTTAACTTCAAAATAGGCTTTAACAATATCTTTTAGTGAGCTTTTTGAAGAATATAATAATATCCCGATGGTTTTTTGTTTAACATCATAATAAAATGGTGTTGCTAAACATTTTTTATACTCAAAAACCGGCGATAATAAGAGCTCATAGCCATCTTTTATAGCGGTTATTGTGTCTTGAATTTTAGTGTCAGTAGCAACCTTAAGCGGTATAATTTTTAACTTATCAAAAATATCTTTATTTGACTCTTTATAATAATTTAAAACAAATTCTTTGGCGCCTTGAACAATAAAAGGAATAGCTTCGGCCGAACTTTCAAATTGCGAAAATTTTGCTGTAATTTCATTAAATAATGATAGCTTCCCATTTTTATCTAACAGATTAAAAAAATCTGGGTCATTTTTTATTTTTTCTTCTAAATAACTTAATTTTTCAATCGGGTTTGAATACAAAATTTCTTCTTTTTTACTTTCTTCAACAAATTCTAAAAAGTTTTTGTCAAATTCTTTATCAATGTAATCTAACGAAAAATCTAGCAAGTTAAATTCACTTTCGCTTTCTTCAGTGTCATAAAGTTTATCTAAATTTTTAATAAAATAATCACTAACATCATTAAAGGCAAAAAATGCCCTGTGATTGTTAGCAATTATAAAATCTTTTGCCTTATAATATTTTTTTCTTTCCATTATGAAACCTTAGGTACAGCTTTTTTATCTTCAACTCATTTTAAATATAATTTTTCTCATTGATCTTGATTTTCGCATTTTAAAAATTCAATCAAATCTCCGTCAATCAAATCATTTCAAACTGGGCTAATGCCTAAGTTTGTATACTTTTCAAATCATTCAGTGCAAAATTTAATATCATCCAAAACTTGCTCTTGATTTATTGTAAAATTTCAATTTTTTATAATACGTTTAGTAATGTCAACTGCTTCCGGGTTTGCATAGTCGTCTTCTTCTAAAAAACAAGCAACAATTGAAAATTTTTCGCTTCCCATTAAATATGTATAAAGTTGTGCTTGTTTAATATATGATGGGTCCACACCATATTCAAGTCATTGGTCATATTTTTTTCTACCAGCTGTCTTTATTTCAATTACTAAATTTAAATCTGAGCAATAACCATCAGGTAATCCACCAAATAGTTCATTATTTTTAAAATAGTCATAATTATACTTTTTAGCGGGATATGTTTGCAAATCACGTTTAAGAGATTTCTTAACTATATCCAATATTTTAGGTTCTAATATAACACCGGCGTCAATATATTTAGTATCTAACACAGGCATTCCAAAGCCGCAAAGTCTTGCGTAAGCTGCGAACTGACTTTTAAATGATCCCAAACCCATAATATCACCAAGTGCAGAACCGGTCATTTTTCTAAAACCATTAAATGTACCCGGTTTATTTGATTGGCGGATTTTTAATAAATCTTCATTAACTATAAAGACTTTATTTTCAAAGTCAAGTGTATAGTGTGTTTTATTAAAATATTGTCTTTTTGGTATCAATATTTTATTACTCATTAATTCCCTCTTTTTCTAATTTTAAAAGTTCAGTATCAGTAAATGAAACACGTGGATATTTAGAATAAATAACATCTAATATTGCTGATATATCAGCTTTAGGATCTACATCTCTAAATAAATGAGCTTGTTCGTGAGCATCAATTGCATCCATCACAATTGCTAATTTTTTGTTTTTTTCAATTGTTCATGATTGCAATATTTCTTTTAAAATCGCATCAATTTCTTTTTCTAATTTTTCTGGGTGAAAACAATGAACGATTTCGTGAAGTAATGCAAAGAATATTAGTGGTTCGGCATTATACATATCTGATAAAAAGATGTATCTTGTTCCTCTTTTTTTAAGAGAAATAGCCCTAATATTACAATCTTTAATATGAGGTTTAGTAATCAAAACAATACCTTTTTTAAATAAATAATCTTTAACAGTATCAACTTTTTTGTAAAAACTCATTTTCTTATTTGAAATAATAGTCATAATTTTTTTCATAACTATTTCAAAGAAGTTAATTCTAAATGCGCCTTCTTCGTCATGTTCAATAAAACGCGCTAAAGAAAGTTCACAATATCTAATTCATACTAAACTATGCGGATTATCTGAATAAATTCCATATTCTGCCATAATATGTTCTTTTAAATATGAATCGTAATCACTTAAATTTTTAACACCGTAAAACTTTTTAAGCATAATCATTTTACAAGTATTACTCATATGCTCACTAACATTAATATTTGCAACTTTAGCTAAATTAGGATTTTGAATTAGGAAATCAACTCCATAACGTTTTGATGTTTTTATAAAATCACTATTATTATTTTCTATTTCAGTATTAGTTGAATAAATATTATAAATTTGAATTAATGTTCCCGCATCTAAATCAAATGCATATTCTATTGCTTCGATTAATGAAGCACTCAAATCCTGAAATTCATTATTTAATATTTGGTTAAGGTATTTTGTGCTAACGTTTATTCTTAATGACAACTCCCTTTGTGTCATCTTGAATTTTTTTAAATAATATTGTAATTCCTCGCTGAAACTATTGCCATGAAGTTTTACTTTATTTTTAAAATCACATAAACTTCTTGCCTCCATATAACCTCCTTATGTTTCTTGTCGTTTAATTATTATAAATTATAATATAGTTAATTCAACATATTAGATATTTTTTCAAGATAAAATAAAAGCATTTTTATTTACAATAAAAATCATCTCAATATAATGCTTAAAAATCAAAATTATATTGAGCTATAATTTAAATTAAAATATTATTTTTATAAACAATAAAATTAGCGAAAGGTATTAGCAATGAAAAAGATGTATTTTTGAATGTCATTTACTTTTTGAATATTTTCATTACTAACTTATATACTTTTACCGTTATATTCTGTTTACATCGATAAAAGAAATTTTTCATATTGATGTTTATTTTTCATCCCTATATTGTCATCTTGAAATTTCATTACAACAGCAATACTAACTTATGCAATTATATTAAGTGTCGCTTCATTGATTTTTGCTATTATTATAGCCTCCCGCTCTAATCGCAAAATATTATGCTCAATATACATCATCACTATCATATTCACGCCGATGCTATTAACAATGTTAGTATTTAGCGTATTACTTTTAATATTATTTTTTATTATAGGTGTTTTTAAATAAAGCCGAATAGTAATATTATTATTAAAAATGTTAATTACTTTTTTTAGTATTGATATGTTATTATCGTCAATTAAAATATATAAATCAATTGCTTCTTAGCAAATTTAATAAATAACAAAAATATTTAGACACTGTGCCTAAATATTTTTTGTTTTAATTGACTTTATTTTAGAGTATTTCTTCTTTAAAACCGTGACTATTATTTGAAGATACATATTTTAGTTTTATATTCACTAAACCGTCTTCGTCTGCAGATTCTGATATTTTCTTTTCAATTAGTTCTCTATTTTTAAAAATAATATTTGATATTGCTTTTACTAAATCAGTTTCTAAAAATAAAATAAGTGAACGAGCGCCCATTGAATCATCAACATTGTTAGCTACTAATAAATAATATTCTTCAATTGAATTATCGAATATTAATTTTATGTTTTTTTCTTTTAATAAAAATTCTTTTATTTTCTTGATTTTAGATCTTATAATGTCAATTTTTATTTCTAATGAGCTAATTTTATTAAAAGGAACTATGTTTGGTATACCAATTCTATTCAAAATCTCTGGTCTTTTTAGTTCATCGCTAAAATATTTTTTAACTTCTGAAATAAAATGTTCTTGAATTTTTTTACTGTCTCCATCTTTAGGCATTGTAGACGCACCTATATTTGAAGTAAAAATAATAAATGTTTCTGAAAAATCAACTAATTCTCCTTTAGAAGAAGTCAATCTTCCATCTTCTAAAATTTGTAAGAATTTATCAAAAATTTTTGAATTAGCTTTTTCTATTTCATCAAATAATAAAATAGAAAACGGCTTTTGTAAAACAGCATTAGTAAGAGTCCCACCAGCTTCATAACCTATATAACCTGGAGCCGCTCCTAAAAGTTTTTGATCAGATTCTTCATGATTATATTCTGACATATCAAATCTAATTATTTGATTTGGGTCATTAAAAATAAATTCAGATAAAGCTTTGGCTGATTCGGTTTTTCCAACACCCGTAGGTCCTGCAAAAAATAAAATTCCTCTTGGTTTTGAATTTTTCTGAATGTCAGAGCTTTGTAAAATACCTTGTAATCCCACCTGGCTTCTAATTAGTGTGTCTTTTATTTTAATACCAACATGAGATTGGCCTTTGACTTTATTGTCAAAATCCTCTAAGAATTTGTTCAAATTTTCAGCATTAATTTTTTCTCATTCAGATTCTTTCTTTTCAAAGAAACATAATCTGTATAATTCTTTAAAATCTTTTATATTATCAAGTTTGTTAGAAAATACTTCAAGTTGAAATAATTCTCTAAAAGTTAGTCCATTAGTTATTGCACTTGCGTCATTAATTTCTTTTTTAGTTATTAATTTATTTTCAAGTTTTCTAAATGAAGATCCTCTTATGTTGAAAAATGATTTTCTTTCCTCTAATGAAGGATTAGGAATTGTTAAAGAAGTTATTTCTTGATTATTATTAAAAAGTATCGAATTAAATATCTGATCGTTTTTTATCAAAATTATTAATTTAAAATTTGAAGGTTTAATTTTATGCGTTATCTGGTTAATTTCATTAGTAAACATATCAATCAATGAATTTAATTTAGCGATATCTAATTGAGTGTTTTTATCACTATAAATAGATTCGGCTAAATCTAAGATAAATAAATTTTGTGATGCAATACCATCATTATTGATTTTTTCAATTATTAAGTTTTTTAATTTTGAATTAATATCTTCATTTTTGCCATTATCATTATTCTCAATATTTACAAAATCAAATATTTCTGATTTTTCAATATCATCAAAAGTTTCTTGAAAATCGTTTTTATTATCTTTATTTTCAAAAATTTTTATATTACCATGAACAATTTCACTTTCCATTTCTCAATTAGAATTGTAAAGATATATATTATCAATACAAAGATTTTTATCTTGGTATAAATAGTGTAATAGATATTGATTAAAAGTTAAAAAATCCAAATTAGAAAATTCAGTAAGTAATTCTAAATATTCACTTTTTACAAGATTTTTATTTATATTATCTAAAGAAGGTTTTTTAATCGGTAAATTCAATACTTTTGGCGATAAAAACTCAGAAGTATTCCCCTTCAAAATTACTATATTTTTGTTTAATAACTTAAATTTTAATTGCGTTGTAATTGCTTCTTTTAAATTCATAATTAATTACCTCATCTTTTTACTTTTTCTTTTGCGCTATATTTAGGTTTGGTTGCAACAAAAGTTCTATTCACGGTATATTTAACAATATTCATATTCGAATTTTTAGTTATATATTCAAGCATCTGATTAGCCGTTTTTGAGCATACATGCCTTTTATAATCGCCAATTTGATATTCAACCGTTCCATCTGGAGAAACATTAAATATCACTTGCTCTTCTAAATCGTTTTCTAAAAGATAAATTACGCCAAGCTTTTCATTAACAACTTTTATTTGCTTTCCGGCTAATTTATACTTTTCTTCAGTCATTAAAAACTCAATAAATGGTTTTGCTATTTTATCTGCTTTCAATATTGAATTATTTTTTTCTTTAAATCAGATTTTAAAATCATCAATATCTTTTTTTGTTGTAATTATCTTTACCTTATCTTCAAAGTAGCGTTTTAATTCGTTATTTTTAATTTTGCTTATTTTTGTATAAATACTATTCTTGAAGATTCTTAATTCTTCAATAGAAGCTTTAGCATTCATTAGTTCATTAATTTTTAAATTAAGGTTATCTTCAGTTAACTCTAAATTACTATTTATGACCAAATCTCTTGCTTTATAAGCTAATTTACCAAATTCATATACATAATGATTGAAATTTTCTATCGAAATTGAGTTATCAATTTTTCTGTAATCAACTGTATCAATTATATTTAATAATAATTTATTGATTTTGTCATATTCTAATTCGTATAAACTTAATCCTTTGTATGAATTTAAATCCAGCTCAACTTTTTGATTAATATTTGATTTAACATTTTCAATTTGTTCAATAGCTTCTTTTATTAATCCATTATTTTGATATCCATTAGATAAAAGCATATTATTTAGCAGTTCAGTATTTTTATCACAAATATTTTCTAATTCTCGTTTTTCTAATTGACTTAAATTCAATGTTACGGTTGCTATGTGACTCATTATTTATTAACCTCAAATTGTTTTATATATTCGATAATTTCATCTAAATAATTATTTTCAGCTATTACTTTTTCATCACTCATTTTAAAAATATACTCAGCCGTAGTTGCGTCTTTTTTAAAAGAATGGGCATAGTTATTAGATAAATATTTGTAATAATCAACGAGTTTTAAATCTATTTTTTCTAATGACTTTGTAAATGTTGTTTTACTATTTTTTTTAAATTTTTCAAGTGTTTGTCTGATTGATACAGCTTTAAGAATTAAATTATTTCTAATATATTCTAAAGAGTTTTTTATTTCTTCTTCTTTTTTAAAAATATATTCATTAATGTAATCTAAACAGTCAATAGCCAATAAACCTTTATATACTTCTTTTTTCTTAAATTTTTCTAAATGATTTAATTTAACTGAAGCGTCAATGTCCGAATCAATTTGTTCAATTAAATCTTCAAAATCGCTAGAAATATGATTTTTTAGATCGCTATAAAATAGTGTTTCATTAAATTTATTGTCTTTATATAAATTAACTAAATGATGGTCATTTACGTGTTTTTTAAAAATTTCTCTAAGCATATTATTATTTCATGAAGATACAAAGTTAAAAACATCTAAATTGTCTGAATTGATATTGTATTTACTAATAATATTTTTAAAAATAAGTTCGCTATTATTTAAAATGCTCATGAATTTGTCTAAATCATCGCTAGTTTTAATAGTATTTAAAACATCTAAAAACACATTATTAGAAAATAGTTGAGTAATTTCTTTGAATCTATCTTTAGTTTTAAAATTACTTAAAAATGTTCAAATTTTTGAAATTAATTCAAAATTAAAGTTAGATTTTTCTTTAGTATCTTTTAAAAATTTGTCTAGATATTTTTCTAAAGCAGAAGTCATACTATCAGTGTCTGATATTTTTTTCTCATAAATATCTTCCAGTAACTCGAGATATTTTGATTCGGATATTTCAGTTGGAATAAAAAAGTCTACTGCATTTTCTTCAACTTTATTATCATCAATTTTTACATTAACTTCTATTTTGTTTATGTCAAATATTTTTTTATCTAATAGCAAAAACTTTTCATTATATTTTCCTTCAACAATATTATTTTGATCGAATGATTTTTTTATCATTCATTTTTTGATATCAAATTCTTTTATATCTAATTTTTCATAGCTATCTTTAATTCGAAAATCACTTAAAAAATTATTATTTGGGAATATAGAATCATATAACAATTCACGATTATGCAGTTCATTAATTAAATTACTCTTTATAAAATCTTCCATAAAGTTATTTTGTGCGATATTCATTGGTCTCATATTAATAGAAATAATAGTTGATGAATTATCAATATCAAAGGCATAATCAGATTCGAAAAATGCTACTTTAATATCATTACTATTTTCAACAATTTTTTCCAATATTAATTTTGAGTCATCTTTTTCAAAAAGATATTCAAGTTCCGAAACCTTTTGATCAATTTCTTTCGATTCATTTTTATCAAAGCCTTCAAAAGAATTGTCATTTCAAGATTTACCTATATTTTTAGTGTCAAAGTATTTATCATAATTCTCTGATAAGAGGTCAGTTTTGATATAAAAAGTAAAAGTTTTTTTCATTATTTTGTCAGTTAAACTGTAAAACTTATTCACTTCAACATATTTTTCAATTTTTTTATTTATGTCAATGTTTTTAATATCCATTTCTAATAAATCAGAATCCTCAATCATGCTTTCAGAAGAATTAAAATTTATAGTTATTATATTTTTTCTATGCATATCCCTTAAAATCAATAGTCAAAATTTACGAATCAAGACATCACTATTAATGTTATAAAACTTCTTAAATATATCATTTACAATAATATACTTATTTAACTTTTTAAATTCAATAAGCGGAATCAATATCAACTTATAATAAGTTTCCATTTTTTCTATTTCACGATACGTAAATTCAACCTGCTTTTGAATAACAGGAAAATTAAGTTTAATTTTTATCTTATCATTCATTATATTCCTCTTCTATAAATTCTTCTGGGGTTACAAAATTATCTTTGTTTTTCAAATAATGATTTATATATTTTTTCAATACAGTTAAGCCTTGGCTAGTATTTTTATAATATGAAAAATCGCCGACAACAATTAAAACATTTTTCGTTCGACTAAAAGCAACGTTCAGTCTAGCTTCATCGTTTAAAAAGTTGGTATTACGTTTATTAGGAGTTTCCTCTGTTCCTTTATTTTCCGATCTCACTAAGTCAACAATAATAAATTCGCATTCTCTACCTTGAAAGTTATCAATCGTATCAATTACTATTGATCTCGTTGCAATATATTTAGTATATAAATCTGGATATTTAGATTGAATAATTCCTCTAATAACAATTGCCTGATTTCTAGTCAAAGCAATAACTCCGATTTTTGATTTTTCATTTTCAATGTTTATTCCATCATGCTCCAAGTCATTTAATAATTTTTGAATTATTTTGACTATTACAATCGCATTATATTGATTCATTCTAGTGTCTAGTGTGCTCTGATTAAATTTTTTAATAAATGAACTTGGTATAAAGCCATCTTCAATTAGCATATTGTGATCAAAATTATTAACAAGGTTAAATTTATTGTCAAATTGTTTTATATCATTAATGTATTTTATTGGAAGAGTGTTAGTATCTATTAAATTTAGCTTACTAGTTATATTGCCATATTTTTTAAAATTGGCATCATTGTTAAATGTTTTAAGCTTCTGATTTTTTTGTTCATATAAAACATTTATAAAATGACAAATTTCATCTGGGAATCTATGTTGCATATCTAAAAATTCATAAGACAATGAATTACCATTCATCATTTTCGTTAATTCTTTTATTTTCTCATTAAAATAAGGATATGCCAATGCATCATTAATTTTATTAACAATATCATTTTGCATTGTTTTGTCAGCATTATCGGGACCAAGCTCTTTTTCTATCACTCAATTGTATAATTCTTCTGAAAAATCAACAGTAGGAGGCAATTGATAAGCATCACCACATAAAATTGATTTAGCCGATTGTAAGCATCTATTTATTATTTCAAATAAGTTTGATTTCGAAGTTTCATCCATGATTGTCAAATCAATTTTATAATCAACTGTCAAGTCAATAAACTTACCATTATGTTCAATTTCACTGCTTGATGTAGTTGTCAAACCAAATAAGTTAACTAATTCATTATCAAATAAAACATCCACTAATTTTTCATTTCAATAAATATCTTCATATTGGTCTTTTAAGTCATTAAGTTCAATCGCAATGTTTAACTTGCTTTTTATTTTATTTAAAACTTCAGAATTACAAAAATTATTAGTATTTTTATTCGCCCCTTCTTTTATATAGTTAGATATTTTTTCCAGCGAATCTATTCCTAGTTTTTTTAGTTCTTTTCCAATTTTTAAATAATCATATTTTTCTAAAATATTAATAATTTTTCTAGAGTTTTCTTTATCAGAAACACCGCCATCTTCTGACATAGAGAAAATATCTTCTAATAATTCTTCCAATTCTTCAATTTTCTTTCCATCTACTATTATTTTTCTAATAAATAGATTTCAGATTCTAATATTATTTTCTTTAACATCTTTATTAATATCATTGCATAATTCAAGCACTTTATTATTAGTTGAGTTAGCTTGATTCAATAAATTCTCTTCGGATATTAATGCTTTTATATAACGATTAGATAGATTTTCTTTTGAGTAAGGATTTATATTATTTGCCCTATTTCCACTTGAAACTTTTATTGCAAAAACATTAGGATTTATTGGATTTAATTTAGCAAATCTATCAAAAACATTATCAATAGCCTCATGTGTTGAAGAAGTTAGCATAATATTCTGATTTTTATATTGATAGTAATCAATTAAAGCTGATATCACTTGAGTTTTTCCAGTTCCTGGAGGACCTTGCAATAAAAATAATGCATCAGAAAAAATTGCTTTTTTAAAGGCTAAAGCTTGTTTTTCGTTCAAATTATATTTAGAGATAAAATTATTGATATCATCAATGGCTTTGCTATTTTCATCTATTTTTACTGTTAAAGGTTCAATTAACGATGCTAAAAATGAAGGCTCTTTTATATAACCTTTAAATAAATTTTTAATAGAATTATGTGATCTGGTTATTATTGTCTTTTCACCAATATTAATAGTTGATAATTGATATCTTTTTCAATTATTATTTTTAAAATAAGGTTCTATTTCAATTGATAAATCATCTTTGGTTTTAGGATCTATTTTTATCGATTTTACTCTTTTAACAAGATAGTTTTCATTATTAATTTTGTGTATCAAATTTTGATATTCTTTTTTAAGTAATTTTTGTTTACTTATTTCTTCATTCTTAGAATTAATTTTCTTATTTAATTCATTTTGTTCATTTATTAATTTATTTTTTTCATTTCTATATTCATAAATTATTTTCTCTTTTTCTTTGATTTTACTTTCAATTTCTTCTATTTCTTTTTCAATAGTTTTACGATTTTGTTTATCTAATAAATCATCAGATAATATAAATGTTTTTTTGTTAATTGAGATTTCATATTCCTTGATTAAATTTTGAATATCTTCTATTATGCCATTAAATGTTTTAATATCTTTGTCAAGGTTATCTACGTTGATATTAATTTCTTGTATTTCTTCATTTATAGCATTGATATTTTCATCAATTTTTTCTACATTTTTATCGAAGTTGTAGCTTTTTATATCTCTTTTTTGTCAATTTTTCAGCTCATTTTTATCTTCTGTTTTTTCTTCATAAAACTTAAATGTTATTTTAAGCGAATCAAACAAACTTCCCTTTGAATGAATATCTGAAAGATTTCAATCTTTTTTATGTCCTGAAACATTAAAATTATCTTTTTGAAATAAATATAAATAATTATTATCAAAATTAATAATATTGTCTTTTTCGTTTTGTTTTTTCTCTAAAATAATATCCTTATCTGACAAATTTAAGAAAAATGCAGCGTCAGAATTTTTCATATCGTTATAAAATTCTGAAAATAATCTAAAATATCTCTCAATATCATTCAATTTTAAAGAATCTTCATTTTTCTTAAAAATCGATTCAGTATTTTGTAAAACACTTTTTATTATTTGTCTTGATATTGATTTTGAATTATTACAAGTTGTCGAGTTACATTTACTATCACTATCACATACAAATTGAATTCCATCAATTTTATAAAATTTGCTATTAATTTTTTTAATTTCTAAATTATAACTAGAAATATTTATTCTTTGTAACTCGAAATTTATAATTGTATTCTCAATATTATTAGTATTACTGTAATAAGCGTTATTTATATTATTCATTTCTCTAGTTATTGTTAACTTGAAAAATAGATTAATAGCGTTGCCATCAACTTCTATACCTCCAATTTTTAAATTTGACAAATCTTCAGTTTGGACTGCAACTAAAAAATTGTCATACTCTTTGTGTTTCAATGCAGGGTCTTTCAAGATTCTAATAAGTTCGTCATATACATCATTATCTTCTTTTAAATATACTCTAGAAAGACCACACGTATAAAAATCTAAATTTTTACCTTCATTAAGAAATTTAAATAGTTTTTTATAATCTAATTTTTCTTTTGTATTTAATTTCTTACTTTCTAATTCTTTTTCTAATTGGTTTAAAATTGTTATTTTTTTACCGCGAACTTCTCTTTTGCCAAAAGTTAATTGAAAATCCTGTTTTCTCAATGCGTCGTTAGCATTAATTAATTCTGCATGAGATATATCGCATTTATTTAAAATGTTTAATATAAGTTTCATAACGCCCCTTTGTTTATTAATTTCATTTACATAGTTAAGTTATCAGAATTCTTTAATCGTTTCTAATTGTTTAAAATATTTATCATTAAATAAATAGATTTTAGAAAATAACATTTCTATTCAATAGCAAAAAAGCCACTATATTTGTGGCAATATTATTCATTGACTTTCTTTTTTTCTTAAATAGATTATAAGAGAGAGAGAGAGAGAGAGAATTCTAAAATTCATAGTAATTTAATTATAAATAAAAAAATACAGATATCCAAAAAATAAATTTTAAACTCTTTTTTTAAATAAAAAAATCTATAAACAAAAAAATATTATAAAAAAATGACCAAAACACGTTTTCGATATGTCAATATCTAAAGAAATTTATTATAATTATATTACCATGAATGATGCAAAGGGAACTTTAAATACATTCTCTTTCCCTAATCCTCTTTTAATAAGATTGAGAGAGAGAGAGAGAGAGAGAGAGAGAGAGAGACAGAGAGAGTAGACTCTTAATAGATAATTTAACAATAAATTAACACCTAACAACTAGGTGTTTTTTGGCATATTTTCATGGAGAAGGGAAATATATGACACAAAACAAAATAGATGTAAAAAGTGAAACAATTATAGATTTATTTCAAAAAGCTTCTAAAGAGCATAATTTTTTAATACCTGAATATCAAAGACCATATTCATGAGGAGAAGAACAAACCGAACAATTATTTACTGATTTATGGGAATTTTACAAAAAAATAATTGAAGATCCAAATTCAAAGGAGAAGTATTTCTTAGGTTCGATTGTTTTTTTTGAAAATGAAGATGGAAAATGAGAAATTATCGATGGACAACAACGTATAACGACCATTTTTCTACTTTTAAGAGCAATTCTTAAAAAATGCGAGAACACTAATAGTGCAAATACTAAAAATTTAGCAATGGACATTGAAAAATGTATTTGAAATATTTCAAATGATTATACAAAAGAAATTGATAAAAATTCAATGTCTATTCAAAATTTTTCAGTAATGCAAAGTAATTTAGAAGATTTTGAAAATATCATCAAAAGTGGTGAATATAACAAAAAGAGTAAAAGTAATTATTCGAAAAACTATGCAAAATTAATAGAGTTGATTGAAGAAAAAGCAAAAAATGAAATCGAGGGGATATTTAACTTTTTTAATACCATATTAGAAAAAACACTTATCTTTAATGTATCTTCGCAATCCCAAGAATCTGCTATGACGGTTTTTGAAACTCTTAACAATAGAGGAATTCCTCTTTCTGATGCAGATATTTTTAAAGCAAAAATATATAACTTATTAAAGGATAAAGAGAAAAAAGATATATTCATTGAAAAATGAAAAGAATTAGAATCCGATTGTGTTTCAATGAATAAGACATTAAATGATGTTTTTTCATACTATATGTTCTATTTAAGAGCACAAGCCGGAGATACCGACACCACCACGCCAGGATTAAGAAAATACATATTAAAATACCTAGAACAAAATAACATTGAAGATATTTTTGACAAAATGATGGAAAATATCAAAAATATTATTTCATTTCTAAAAATGTTAAATAACTTAAATGAAGAAAAAGACTTAAACTTGAAGATCAGACAACAACTGGATATTATTTTTTCTTTCTCTAATGATTTTGGTAAATACCCAGCTTTAATATACTATTTACAAAATAAAGAAAAAATTTATAATGATGATACGAGTGAATATCTTGATTTATTAATAAAATTAAGAAATAGAATCGTTACAAGATATTTATTAATTCCTTCAATAAACGATATTAAACACGGTATTTTATTACTAAATAAAAGCATAATAAAAGGCCATGAGTTTGATTTTTCTAAATTAGAAAAAAAAGATTCGAATGATGTGATGGAAAAAATCAAAAGTCCAAATGTAAAAATCATAAGCATGATTATAAAAATGTTTGAATATTCACAAAGTGATCAAGAAGAGATTGATATATTGCCAGCCAAATGAGAAATAGAACATATTTTGCCTAAATCTCATGCACAATTCGATGAAGAAAATAAAGAATTATATGAACAAATCGGAAACAAAATTCCTCTAGACAAAAGAAGTAATATTAAGGCTTCTGATAATTGATTTAAGTTAAAAAAAGAAGAATACAAAAAAGCAACAAAATTTAGATCTGCAATAAAAATCTCACAACTTAAAAATGATTATTGAACAATAAATGATATCAAGAATAGAAATAATGAATTAGTTCAAAGATTTAAAGAAATAACAAAGGATTAATATGAATAATAAAATAAAACTTTATTTCGGTTTATCATATTCCTTTGCCCTATTAGCATTTTTATTGCATCCTTTTTCGACCGGATATTATCATGTAGCAAAGCAAGTAGATATTTCTTTTTTATCAATGACGATACCAAAAGTATACCCAGGCGGAGCAGGAATCGCATTATTCATATTTGCAATTTTATTTAATATTAGTTCATTTAGTTTGGCTATTTTATTAACTTTAGAATTAAAGAAAATTGATTCGATAAAGATAAGAAACAAATATATTCTCTCAAAAATATTTGTATTCATCACAGTTTTTTTATCAATATGATTGGCAATAATTATATTTGCTTTTATTGCTTTTGTTATATTTTTATTAAGTAAAAATCACACCAAATTAGCCAAAGAAAATTTAAAACCATTAATGGAAAAAATTAGATCAGTAAAAAACGAGTCTTTAAGAAAAAAACTAGAAAAAGATGCAACAAAATCTTATGGATCTAATATATTTAATAAAACAAAAATGAAGCAAGAATTAAAAGTTATCGAGAAAAAAGTTGATGAAGAATTAAGAAGACAAAGCAATAACGTTTGATAGTATAGTCAAAAAATTACATCGGTTTAACTGGTGTAATTTTTTCATTAAAGAATTAATAAATTATGAATAATTTAGAACTATAAAGTATCGTAATTTTAACTTCTATAAATTAATCTTATTTGTTATAATATTGACATTATGGAAAAGAATATGTACGAATCACTGCTTTCAATTAAGAAGCAATATGAAGAATTAAGCAATAAACTAAATGATCCAGAAGTTTATAGCGATATAAAACAATATACAAAAATAAGCAAAGAACGTTCTAATATAGAAGAAATTTATGAAGCTTTTAAAAAGTATTTAGATATTGAAGATTTACACATCATGTCTAAAGATATATTAGCAAATGAAAAAGATGAAGAATTAATAGAATTAGCAAAAGCTGATATTGATAATCAAATTTCTCAAATGGAAGAACTTGAAGAAAAAATTAAAGAACTTTTATTACCTCAAGATGAAAATGACAAGCGTGATGTTATCATGGAAATCCGTGGCGCAGCCGGTGGAGATGAAGCCAATATTTTCTCTGGCGATTTATTTAAAATGTATCAAAAATACTGCGAAAGTAAAGGCTTTAAAGTTAAAGTTATTGACTCAACTTATGGTTCAGCTGGTGGATTTAGTCAAATAGTATTTAGTGTTAAGGGTGAAAAAGTTTTCTCACAACTAAAATTCGAAAGAGGAGTTCACCGTGTTCAAAGAGTTCCTCAAACAGAAACTCAAGGTCGTGTGCACACCTCTACTGCAACTGTTACAGTATTGCCTGAAGTTGATGATGATATTAAAATCGAAGTTAAGCCAGAAGATATTGAAATTGACGTATTTAGATCTTCAGGTGCCGGTGGACAATCAGTTAATACAACAGATTCAGCTGTTAGAATAACACACAAACCATCAGGGATTGTTGTTACATCACAAGATGAAAGAAGTCAAATCCAAAACAGAGAAACTGCAATGAAAGTTTTAAAATCACGTCTATATGAAATTGAAGTAAATAAAAGAGAAGCTGAAGAAAGTGGTTTAAGAAAATTAGCAGGTACTGGGGATAGAAGTGAAAAAATCCGTACATATAACTACCCTCAAGACCGAGTTACTGACCATAGAATTGGTTTTTCAACTTCATTAAAAGTGGTTATGGAAGGTGAATTAGATAAAATTATCGAAGCAATGATTGCTGATGAAAAAGCTAAAAAAATTCAAGAGGCTGGTTTATAATGATTGAAAAAGAGGTCTTATTACGCGAAAAAATGCGTTATGGATTACCTCTTTTTATATCTAAAAAAGAGCTTAAAATGTTAAAAAAAGACATTCCAGTTCAAAAAATTATTGGAATGCAAGAAATGCAAAATGTCAAGCTTGATTTAAGATATAAAGTTTTAATCCCTAGATATGAAACCGAAGAAGTTATTATTGCATGTTATCCTTATTTAAATAAAAACAGCAGAGTTTTGGATATTGGATGCGGTTCAGGTTTTATTGGTCTGGCAATTGCTAAAAATATTAATTGCAATGTCGAATTAGTTGACATCAGCAAGCAAGCATTAAAACAAACTTCATTCAATGCTAAATTAAATGAAATTGATAACGTAAAAATTTATAAATCAAATTTATTTAAAAATGTAAATTGTAAATTTGATTTAATAGTTTCTAACCCACCTTATTTAAATAAAAAAGATAAATTTAACTCATCACTAAGACACGAACCTAAAAAAGCACTTTTTGCTAAAAATAAGGGTATTTACTTTTATAAAAAGATATGTGATAATGCTAAAAAATATTTAAACGATGAGGGTTATTTAATATTTGAAATAGATGATAACTCATATAATTATTTAAAGCAAAGATATCAATATAAAGCACTTTGTTTAAAAGATATAAATAATAAATGAAGAATAGCCATCATTAAAGCTGAGGATCTTTAAGATTCTGGCTTTTTTTAATTATTTAGCACTCTTTTAATTTTTGTGCTAAAATTGTAAATTATGGAAAATAAAAAAAGAGACTATTATGAAGTTTTAGGCATTTCTAAAAATGCGACTGAAAAAGAGATTAAATCAGCTTATCGAAAATTAGCAATGCAATATCATCCTGATAGAAATAAAGAAGCTGGAGCTGAAGAAAAATTCAAGGAAGCAACAGAAGCTTATGAAGTTTTATCAGATCCTGAAAAAAGAAATAAATATGATCAATTCGGACATGGAGCATTTGATCAAAATTCATTTCACTATAATGAAGATATTTTTAGCTCATTTTTTGATAATTTTAAAGGTGCATTTGGCGGATTCGGTGGATCAAATCCGTTTGAAGACATTTTCGGATTTAATAAAAAATCAAAAAGAAACTATAAACAAAAGGGCGATGATCAACAAACTCGTTTAACAATTGATTTTAAAGACGCAATCTTCGGCAAAAAACTTCAAGTAAAATTAAACAAGGCAGAACAATGTTCACATTGTAAAGGAACTGGTTCTGAAGATCCTAATGATTTAGTAACTTGTGATAATTGTCGTGGAGCGGGGCAAGTTCAACAAAGCATGGGATTTTTCTCAACTGTTGCCATTTGTTCAAAATGTCAAGGTGAAGGAAAAATTGCTAAAAATAAATGTAAAGTTTGCAAGGGCAAAAAATACGAAGAAAAACAAGTCATTCAAGAAATTGAAATCCCAGCTGGAGTTGTTAGCGGACAAAATATTATGCTATCAGGCTTTGGTGAACCTTCACCTAATGGTGGACCAAACGGCGATTTATATATAAATATCAATGTTAAAGCTGATCCTAATTTCGAAAGAATCAATAACGATTTAATTTTAAATGTCCCTATTTCTATTAAATCTATTATTTTAGAAGAAGAAATCACGATTCCAACACCTTATGGAAATCAAAAAATTAAACTTAACAAAAATATGAAACTAGATGGCATTATTACACTAAAAGGTTTCGGTTTTCCAATAATAAACACTAATAAAAAAGGTGACTTAATCATTACTATTAAACCTTATATTCCAGAATTTAAAAACTCTGATAGTGAAAAAATAAAAGAAATATTCGAAAACTCAAAAGATGAAGTTTACAAGAAGTGATTAGATAAATTCTAGTCATTTTTTTATTGAAGTTATGGCTTTATGCTATTATATTATCATCAAACGGCACGGAGGTTAAGATGAGTAACAAGATAATGATAGTCGAATCACCAAACAAAGTTAAGACAATTCAAAAGTATGTTGGCGAGAATGTAACCGTACTTTCAAGTATCGGTCATATTTTAAAATTATCAACAAGGGGCGAAGGAAATTTAGGAATAGATTTTAAAAACTGAGAGCCAAATATGGTCGCTGATCCAGCTAAGAAAAAAATTATTTCAGAGCTTAAAGCCGCAACCAAAGATGCTGACGAAGTTTTAATTGCAACTGACCCTGACCGCGAAGGTGAAGCAATTGCGGCCAATTTAGTTTCAACATTAAAAGTTGAAAATAAATATAAGAGAATTAAATATAATGAAATTACCAAAGAAGCAATTGAAAATGCTATTGAAAATCCTTTAGAAATCGATAAAAGTTTAGTTAACGCTCAAAAAGCTAGAAGAATGTTAGATAGAATCATTGGTTTTAAATTATCTCAACTAATGCAACGTAAGGTTAAAAATACACCAACCACCCCTTCAGCCGGAAGAGTTCAATCAATTGCTTTAAAATTAGTAGTTGATAGAGAAAAAGAAATCGAAGCATTCAATCCTGTTTTATATTCAAAAATTGAAGCAATTATCACAAAAGAAATATCGGCTAATTTCTTTTTTAAAGAAAACCCTGATTTTAAAGGTGAAAATACTTGAATAAATCGTGATCACGCAATTGAAATAGTTAACGAGTTAAATTTAGACCCACATCTAATTGTTTCTGATTATAAAATATCTCAAAGATCAGAATCTATGATTACCCCATTTAAGCAATCTGTGTTATATAAAGAGGCTAAATATTCATCTTCAGTTGTCCAAATCAGCGCACAAAAATTATTCGAAGCAGGGTTAATTTCTTATCCAAGAACTGACTCAACAAGAATGAGTGATGCATTTGTTAAAAAAGCAAAAGAATATATTGCCAATCGCTTTGGTAATGAATATGTAGCTCATGAAATTAAAGGATTTTCAGGGGCTCAAGATGCCCACGAAGCCATCAGACCTACCGATATTTATTTAACTCCTGAAAAAGCTAAAGTTGAGCATGATTTAAATGATGTAGATAGCTATATTTATAAATTAATTTATGATAAGGCTATTATGGCAATAATGAATTCTCCAAAAAGAGAAGTTCACCAATACGAATTAAAAAACAAAAATCATTATTTCAGAATGTCATATAGTACAGTTATTTTTGACGGTTATTACAAAATAAGTGGCTATGAAGTTGCTAAACCATTACCTAAGTATAATATTGGTGATGATTTATATGTAGAAAATTTCTTTAAATCAGATAAAGAAACCAACCCTCCAGCAAGATATAACGAAGGTTCGTTAATTAAAACACTTGATGACATTAAAGTCGGCAGACCTTCAACTTTTGCTTCAACTGTTAATATAATTAAAAATCGTTTATTCGTTGAAACTAAAAATAATGTTTTACATCCTACTGATTTTGGAAAAGTTGTTTTAGAAAAATTAGTAACAGGTTTCCCAAATACAATTAATGAAGAATATACAGCTAAAGTTGAAAGTGAACTTGATTTAATTTCAGAAGGCAAAGAAGATTACAAAATTTTAATGGAAGATTTTTGACATAAGTTTAATGAAAATTTAGACGATGCAAGTCAAAGCATTGAAATTACAGTTCTACCACAAGAATCACTTGATGAAAAATGTTCAGAATGTGGTTCAACATTAATATATCGTTATACCAAAGCTAAACATCAAAAATTTATTGGTTGTTCAAATTTCCCAAATTGCAGATACATCAGAAATATCGAAACACCTAAACGTAAATATTTTAGAAAAAGCACTAAAAAAGCCGAATAATATCCGGCTTTTTATTTTTTAAATAAAAAATAAGCTATTTTAGGGCGCTAATGGAATTTTTACTATACAATTGACTATTATGGAAAAAACTAAAACTGCTAAAAAAACTAATAAGCGCAGAGTTATCAGCGCATTAAGTTGAACGCTAGGACCAACGCTAATTGCTGCTTCAATTGGTGGCGCAATTTATTTTGTAATTAAAAACAGTCAAAAAGTTCAAAAAGAATACTGAAGCAAAGATGCTTTTTTAGAAACAGCTAAGAAAATTAAAATTAACGATGTTCTAATTAGACCATTAAGTGCTCAATTATTAGTTCAAAACTTTAACAAACAAAAATATCAAGCCGATACCGCTGTTAAAGCTTACTTAGACTCCCATCCTGAATTATCAGATCCTGAAGCTAAATTAACTAAAAAACAATTAGAAAAATTAAAGGAAAATATGCCTAAACAATTTGACCCTAATGAATTTTTAGCGCCTAGACTTGAAAATGACCGCAATTTTAATGGGATTAAATTTCTTAAATTAAAATATTCAGACATTAAATTATCAGATGAACCTAATAAAGTTGATATTACTTTTGAAATTACTTTAAATTATGATTATGCTCGTGGCGATTTTGAAAGCCAAAAAATAAAAGGTAGTTCAAAATCAAAATATTATTTTAAAAATACGCAAACCATTACAATTCTAACCAATGAAGAAAAATGAAATCAAGGCACTCAATTTTATTCAAATCAGGAAGCTTTATTAAAAGAGGCTGGTAATATTATCCATAAATATAAAAATAATTTTGAATCAGAGTTATTTAGAAATGAAATGTTTGAATGGTTTAGAAATTCAATAACTAAAGAAAATGCCTATCCCGATATTTATCCCGCAGACAAGTTTAGTATCGAGCCATATATCGAAGATAATCAACCAGCAGTAGTTTGAAACCCTTCAAAAAGCTTAAACACATTAAGCTTTACATATCAATATGTTAATAAAGAAAATAGAAACATTAGTTCAGAAGGTCGTAAAAAAATATTCACAATAACAAATGTATAATAAAAATAAGTTAATATGAATGATTTAAAAAAACATAAAAAAAACTTATCTGAAGAACTAAATAAAAGTTTTAAAAATTACAAAAAACATGCTGAGCTTTTTGCTAAAATATATCAGTATTTTAATATTAAAGATGATTTAAATCAAAATCCATATATCGACCTTAATATAAATATTGAACAATTATTAATTTCAATCGAAAATAAAAAAATCGATGCTGTTGAATTGTTAGAAAATTTTGACAAAAGTGAAATAATTAAATTAATTAATTCATTAGATAAAACAAATGGTAATTTTGATTCAGAATTTGATATTAATTATTTTTTAAAAAACGAAGATGAAACTAAATTACTAAACAATTTAAAAAAAATAGATTTAAAACTAACTAAAAACAAGGAGAAGCAAATGAGTAAACGAATAAACATCGCAATCGACGGACCTTCTGGCGTTGGTAAAACAGTAATGTCAAATATGTTGGCTAAAAAACTTGGCTATAAATTTTTAAGTAGCGGAAGCTTTTATCGTGTTGTCGCATATAATGCCATTATTAACAATATCAATTTAGAAGATGAAAAAGCAGTTAATGAAGCATGAAACATCGAAGATCTACACGTCACTGAAGACGATCGTATCATTTTTAAAGATGAAGATGTTTCAACTAAAATACGTGAAGATAACGTTTCAAGAGGAGCTTCAAGTATTGCTAAATTTGCGTCGGTACGGGAAAAAGTTAACCACTTTATTCAAACATTCGGAGCAAAATATAAAGGAATTATTGTCGATGGTCGTGATGCAACTTATCGAATCTTACCTCAAGCTGAAGTTAAATTCTTTTTATGAGCTACTCCTGAAATTAGAGCATTAAGAAGAGTTAGACAAGACAAAGAAATGGGAATCATTTCAAATTATGAAGAAGTTTTAGAATCTATGAAAATTAGAGATTATAACGATATGAATCGTAAAATCGACCCTCTTAAAGTAAGCGAAGGAAGTATCGAAATTGATACAACCGATATGAGCATTGAAGAAAATTTTGAAGTTATGTATAATGAAGTTTTAAAGAGGTTATAATATGGCACTAAAAAATATTGTTGCAGTCGTAGGAAAGCCAAACGTTGGTAAAAGTACACTATTTAATAAAATTATCAATAAAAGAAAATCTATCGTTTATGACACACCAGGAGTTACTAGAGATAGATTATACGAAGATGCAACCTGAGCTGGTAAAGAATTTAGAATTGTTGATACCGGCGGAATAACAATCGAAAATGAAGACTTCAAAGAACAAATTAAAATTCAAGCGCAAATCGCTATCGATGAAGCTAATGTTATCGTTTTTATAATTGATGGACGTGATAGTTTAACTTCTGAAGATTATTTTGTTGCTCAATTATTAAGAAAAACAAATAAACCAGTTCTATTAGCTATTAACAAATTAGAAGGAAATAAAGTTGATTATTTCGATAATTCAATTTATTCACTAGGATTTTCTGAAATTTTTCCAATCAGTGCCATTCATGGTGATGGAGTTGGTAATTTACTAGATGGAATATTATCGCACTTAGATTTTTCATCTACAAAAGATGACAAACATTTTAAATTGGCATTATTAGGAAAGGCAAACGTTGGAAAAAGCACTTTATTAAATACATTAGCTAATGAAAATCGTTCAATAGTTAGTGATGTAGCAGGTACAACTCGTGACTCAGTTTCATCGATTATAAAAGTAAATGGTACAGAGTTTGAAGTGGTTGATACAGCTGGTATAAAAAGAAAAAGCAAACTAACAGACAGCATTGAACATTATGCATTGATGAGAGCGACTCAGTCAATTGAAGATGCTGACTTATGTTTATTATTACTAGATGCCACCGACGAAGTTAGTCACTTCCATCAAAATATCATTGGAATTGCTTACGAATTAAAAAAACCAATGATAGTTATTGTTAATAAATGAGATCTTATTGAAAAAGATACAAATACAATGCACGAATTCAAAAAGAATTTAGCTAAAAAATTAAAATTCGTAGATTGAGCTCCTATTGTATTCATTTCTGCTAAAAACAATAACCGTATTAATAAATTAAGAGACGAAATTATCCGTGTTAAAGATAATATTTCAAGAAAAATAAACACAAATCAATTAAATAACGTTTTAATGACTGCTCAGATGATCAGGCCAGCTAGCTCTATCAATGGCCGTAGATTATCAATTACATTTGGTAAGCAGGTTGAAGCAAAGATACCAACATTTGTTTTATTTGTTAACAATACCGATTTGGCTCACTTTACATATTTAAGATATATTGAAAATCAAATTAGAGAAAACTACGACTTTTCTGGAACACCAATTGAATTAATATTGCGTAATAAGAATAAGAAAAACGAGGAGTAGATATGTCTGAAAAAATCGCAATTTTGGGAAGCGGAGCAATGGGAACGGCCTGCGCAACAGTTTTAGCAGATAATCAACATAATTTAAAAGTTTATGGCATTGATTTAATTGAATTAAGTGACTTAGAGCAAGGCAAAAATGTTAAATATTTTTCAGAAGAATTAATCATTCCCAAACTTAAAACAACAACCGACTTGGATGAGGCAATAGATGATGTTAAATACATTTTATTTGCCATTCCAACTAAATTTATTCCATCAGTATTTGAATTAGTCACATCTAAAGTAAAAAATAAGGTAATTATTATTAATGTGTCTAAAGGTTTCTGACCTGATAGTAATTTATCAGTTCATGAAAAAATGGAAGAACTTACAAAACTTAATAAAAATATTGAAGGTATTGTTTCAATTATTGGCCCATCATTTGCTATCGATATGGTCAAAAGAAATATCACACTAGTTGATGCAGTATCTAATAATATTGAACTAGCTAAAAAAGTTCAATATCTATTTTCTAATGAATATTTTAGAGTTTATACTCAAAATGATGTTAAGGGCGCTGAAGCAGGTTCAATTTTTAAAAATATGATTGCAATAGCTTCGGGAATGCTTGAAGGTCTGGGTTACTCATCAAATACTCAAGCCGCCTTATTAACAAAAGCAATGAACGAAATTAAACAATATACAGAATATATTGGTGGTAATAAAGAAACCATTTACGGTTTAACAGGTTTAGGAGATTTAATACTTACTGCTTTGTCTGACAAATCGCGCAATTATACTTTTGGAAAAAATTATTTCAATAAAGACTTTGATTCAGAAAGAATGACAATTGAAGGTTTAAAATCTATCGACATAATTTATAATTTATATATTAAAGATCAAATATTGGAATTACCTATTATTGAATCTTTATATAAAATTATTTATTTAAAAAACGACGCTAAGCAAGTTATTAATAATTTAATGGCTCGTCCTTTAAAATCAGAATAATAAGAATAAAAAACGAGAGGTATAAATATGAATAAAAAAGAATTAATCGCCCAAGTAAGTGAAAACACGGGATTTCCACAAGCTTCAGTAGAATCTACATTTGAAGAAATCATAAATGTAATATCGCAACAAATCAGCAACGGTGAAAATGTTATGATTACTGGATTAGGGACGTTTTCTTCAAAAATCGTCAAAGCCAGAACCAAAACAAATAACATTACTAAAGAAACCATTGATGTTTCAGAAAAATTAGACCCAAGATTTAAATTTTCTGCCACATATAAAAATAATTTAAATAAAAATTTTTCTAAGTAATTAGATTTTAAAACAATAATCAATAAAATCTAATATACCAGGAAATGTTAAAGATAAAATAACGCCGTTTCGCTTGCAAAGATCATGCGAGAGCGTTTTTTTATTTTTAATAATTTCAATAAGTCTTCTATGTCCAATCATAATAAATTCGTTTTGAATTTTAAAATAAATTATTCAAAAAGCAAAACCCCCAAAATATTCAACCTGATTCAAATATTCAATTTGATGCTGTTTAATATTTTTTAAAACAAAGTTCTTTTCTTCAGTACTTTTTGCTTCAAAGGCAATGAACTTCCCTTGATAAATTCCATAATAATCAACCGTGCTTTTAGACTTAATTGAAGCATCTTTTAAAACTAGTTTATTATTTTTTAGATCAACTCCTTTAAATTTAACATCAAGATTTTTTTTATGAATTAATGCAATTTTGTTTAATAAATAAAAATGATTAGTTGCATTAATAATTGACTCTAATAACATTCCTTTATTTTTATTTTCCATATTTATATTTAAACACTAAAATGTGACTTTGATTTCGCTATTTTTTCGCAAAATAAAACGAGCACTGCTCGTTATTATTCAAGTAAAGAAGACATGTGATAATCTTTGTCTTTATAATCTGTTAATGTTTTATAAATCACTAAAAAATTAATATCTAAATTAATGTGGTTTGCATTATCATAAATATTTTCTTTAGCTTTATTATATGAAGCTAAAAATTCATCTAATTTATTATTTTTTATATCTTGATTAATAGATTTAATCAATGCATCTAATTCGGTATTCAAATTAAGTATTGGGATATTATAACTTTTAAAAAAATTAAACTCAAAGTTTTTGTCATAAATATATTTATTATAATTTTTATCAACTTCTTTTTTGAATTCATCAAGGTTCGTTGTTTTAATTTCATAATTTTCTAAAACAAAATTAAGATTAGATAAACTTGAATATAGTTCTTTTAAAATTCAGTTTAACTTTGCTAATTTAAGTGAAAAATCCTTTATTGTTTTTGATTCAATACTAAAATTTTCATTAAAATAAAGCTCTAAATTATTTTTTAATGCTTCAATACTTTGTTCTTTTGTTAATTCGAACAATCAAGTTGATAAATTATTATATTCTTTATAAAAAAAGTAATAATCAGCATTAAATAAGCGGTATATTTTTTTTATTTCAATTGCTTTATTAGCGAATTTAGAATTAAAATAGTTTACATATTCAGCATCTTGATTTAAAGTTGTTAAACTATTTTCAGTTTTATTAATATTGTTATCATTCTTTTCGCATGACAATGCAATAACTGGTAATGTAGATAAAAATAAAGAACTTAATGAATATAAAAGTTTTACTTTAATTTTCATATTTACCTCTTTTAATTAATTCAAATTCATCTATGTCATTGCCTTGATAATTTTTAAATCCCTTTATTTTAATTTCCATATAAAAAGAAGGTTTTTCATTTTCGGTATAAAATTCAATGTCATTATCATCTATAAACTTATAAAAATCAAATTTCAATGTAGCCGTTCCATCTTGATTATCTGTGATACTTGATAATTCAATTTTCTTAACACCAGTATTTATTTTATCTTTAACTTCTAAAGCATAAGCTAATAAATAATTATTTAAATATGCTGATATTGTTAATAAAGCTTCATTTTCAATATCTAAATTCTTAACATCAATATTCATTCTATCTTCTCATAGCTTATAAACATTTTTAAGCGCTCTTTTAACAAGATTTTTGAATGGTTTATTATTATCCATGTCAATAAAATCAAAGAAATCGATTGAAGTTAGTTCCTGTTTTTGGCCTTCTCTAAAAACATAGTAATCTTGACTTTGCAAAGTATCAGCAGGTTTATTTTTTAAAGCTATGCCCTTTAAAAAATGACCATGATCATCAAAATTTGAACTTAATAAAACATATTTATGTTTTGAATTATCTTTTTTAATAACATTTACATATAGCTTTATTAATTGAGAAGTTTGATAATAATTGCTAAACAAAGCACGGTCAATTTCATATCTTAAATCTGATTGCTGATTATTATTCGGAATATTAAGATGCAATAAGTTATTCTTAAACTTATTTATTAAATAAACTAATCCGCGAGAATTTCAATAATCAATTGAATCATAACCTTTAATAAAGTGATTAATACCTTGAGTTATTTTTAAATATTTTAAATCGTTGAAAAATAGAAATGGATTTTCTACATAATCACTATATAAAGGATGTTTTTCATCAAGTCCATCAATACCAACTCCAAATTTTAAATTTGTTTGGTAATTTCTAAAATTATTTATATAAAAGTTCTTATTTTCAAAATATTTTTTATCAACAAATTTATGATTATTTAATTCAATAGATTTTATTTTAAACGAAATAAAGTGATAAGCTCCGTCTTGGTTAAGTAATTGTTTAGAATTAGCTCAATCTATTTCAATATTTTTAATATTTAAATTAAACTTATTCAAATAAACAATTAAAAACTTTATAAAAATATCACGATAATTTTCATACTTTTCTGACAATCAAGTTGAAGCTTGAATATAATTATTTTTAAACAATTTTTCTAAAATTGAATAGTCAGTATTTGATTTAGAATTCCTTAAATTCATTAAACCACTATTATTTTTCATATCTTCAACGAATCTAAAAATAATTGTTTGAAAATCAAAAAAATAAGGGTTGTTAATGCGATAAAAGTCCTTATCGATATTTTTTAAATTCGATAAATAATAAAATCAACCATCGCTATAGTGACCTACTTTTTTAATAACGTCAAAATCATATTCTGTAAACAAAGTTTCAATATTATTATCTTCTTTTAGGTTTTGAATTTTGATATTATCATATTGACTAATCACTTGTTCTCAAGATGATTTAAATTTAAAATCTGGTTTGTATTTTTTTTCGCTATTTTCAAATATTAAATATCCATCACTAGTTGCAATGGCATTTTTTAAATATATTTTTTGATTAGACTTATCAACATAATAAATAAAATTGTCAATATTGTTAAGCGAAGCAATTTGCTGCAAATTTAATTTTGATAAATAACTTTTTCTAACAATACTTTCATCAATATTGGCTTCAGACTCTTGATTTTGAATGCACGATATAGCGGTTGCGGGAATAGAAAAAACTAATGGCGCAAGCCATAAGATTTTTTTAGTCATTACTATCACTTCCAGGAAGATCTAAATAAACAAACTTATCTCCTTCGGTTTGTTTGCCATCAAGACATTTAATTTTAAAATAATAAAAAAGGTTTCTAGTTTCGGCATTGTATCCAAAATAACAATGAAATTCATGGTTATTTTCAAAATAGAATAAATTTGGAATATGAATATTCAAATACTCACTAAAACCATCTTTATTAACTGTATAAGCATCAAATGCAGGACGTTCTAAATGATCACGATTATCATTAAATCAATCGTTTTGAATTTTTTCTCACAATTTCAAAATATATTCATCTCTTTCTATTTTAGAAAGTGATTCATATTCTTTTTTAGCTTTGTCAGTAAGACTAAAAGTTGATTCTTGAATAACCTCTGCAACACGAGCTTTCAATTCTTCTCCTATTAAACCTCGATCAATTGAATTTATAGTTGGCAATGAATTTTCGGAAACTATATTTTTATCACTATCTTGTTTTTCTTTAACTGAGCAACTAATAGCAATAATTGGCATAGTAATTGATATAGAAGACAAAGCAACTAATATATTTTTTTTGATTTTCATATTTCTCTCTCCAATATATAAACCTATATTAATAATTTTAATATTTATTTTTTAATTATTAAATTTATTGCAAAAAAATTAAGTATCTGCATCAAAAAATAAATAATTAGAAAAATTACATTAAAATAATAATAAGTATACATTTTATACAAAGATTTAAATTAAACAAAATAGGAGAATAAATGGACAAAAAAAGCATATTAAAAGTTAGTCTAATTACAGCTGGAGCCTTAGTAATTCCAACTGCATTAGCCGTTGGTATTGGTGTTGGTTATGCTACAGCATCACCTAAACCAGCCGAATATGAAAGCATGGAATCATATAAAGTATTCAATGACTTTATTCAAAAAACACGTGCAAGACTAGCATCTAACTCATTCAGTTTCAAAGAAGAATCATTAGTTACTGAAAAAACAACAGTAAAAAATAGAAAAAATCAAGATGTACCAGTTACATATTACTATGGTATTAAACTACCAGAAGGCAAAAAATTAACAAGCGAAGTTCTACAACCTAAATACCCATTATCAGATAATGAAGATTTAAAAGATGAAGATTTAATTTTAGGAAGCTATAGAGCATACGAAGTAATCAAACAAAAAGTTAAAGACTTAGGATACGAAAACAACGATCCACAATTTATAACATATCCTACACAAAATATTAGATCAACAACTGATGGAGAATTTTCAGAAGCTACAGATACAGAAATTACCAAACTTGGTAAAAAATCAATAACCACATTTAAAGAAGCTGGTGAATTTGAACCAACAGTTAAACAAATGACAGAAAATCTTAAAAAAGATGGTTTCATTACACAAGGTTTTCTATTCAGTACATCTAAAACAAACGCAAACAATATTGGAAATAACTTAATTGTTACAATTAACCCAACAAATGCCGCTAAATCAACAGCTAAAGATTTTTATCTTGTATCACACTATGACTCAACAAATACAACAGGTCCTAAAGGATTATCATGAGGTGTAACAGATAACGCAAGTGGTGTTTCTGTAAGTTTAAGAATATTAGAACACTATGCAAAACCAGAAAACAGAGAAACACTTGGTGTTAGATTACACGTTATGTTTGTTGATGGTGAAGAATTAGGAAAATTAGGTTCTGAAGCATTCGTTAAACAATTCTTAACATCAAAACAAGAAAATAGTAACGAAACAAATGAAATGTTAAAAAATTCAATCGGTATGATTAACATGGATACAGTTGCCGGTGGAGACAGAATGTACATTCACTCACCAGATTCATCAAATGCAGCAAAAGGAAATGTTTCAACAATTATTCGTGACCAAATTAATGCAGTTTCAAGAATCAGAAGTATTAATTTAAATGACATCACACAAGAATTAGAAATTCACCCAATGTTCTCTCACGATGAATTTAAGCCAGGAGAAACAGGAGATTGATCAGACCACGCTCCATTCTATTTAAAAGCTAAAATCCCTGCAGCATATATTGAATCAACTAACTTCTCATTAAAATCACACAGTGGTAAATACGATGGATATGCACAAACCGATAACCCTAAAGCTTGAGTTTTAAAAGACGGTAGCACAGTTGAATTAATACCAAGACAACTAAATGGCGGAGTAATCACATTAAAAGATTTCCCTGGAGAAAGAAAAACATACGCTATTGGTGGAGATATTTGACACTCAGATTTAGATACTCCTAAATGAGTAAACGAAAATGTAGGAACTACTTTCTATAGACAATTAGACACAGTATTCGAAACATTAAAAGCTTACTTTACATCAATGTATCAAATTGAAAAAAATGAATTTAAATACTTTATTTAATAAACAAAAAATTGGCTATAATACGCCAATTTTTTTAATATCAAAATGGTATAGAATTACAAATTCCATTACGGCTTAATAACTATCCATATTTAAATTTTTAACTTAAATTAAGCGATAAATTAAAAAATATCAAGATTAAATCAACAATAAAGAATATCAATAATATTAATAAATACTCATACAAATTTAATATGTAATTATAATTTTGTCAATTTACCTACATATGAAAATTTAAAGCTAGTATAGTATAAACAATGCTAATAAAAAATCTGGAGCTTAATATCCAGATTTTTCAATATATAAAACAATATATTTTGTTGACTATTTGTCTTTACTGATGTCGTAAATTTCTTCAGCTAACTTTTGAATTTTAATTGATTTAGGGTCGGCTAAATAAGATTCTTTTAAATTCTGTAAGTTATTTAATTTAAGATTATTTTCTTCTTTATTCGTTTTAAAGTCAAAGAATATTAAAATTGATTCAATAAATACGATAACTGAAGATAAAATAGCAATCATTAAAAAAATTGTTTTTAAAGTTTTGTCTTCATTTCATCTAATCGCAAATAAGTTTAAGATAATTTGAAGTGATGAAACCACCATGATAATTAGACCAATGACAATATAAATAAGACGAGAGATTATGTGTTTTTTTCAATAGTTTTTGCAAATTTTACGATGCTTTGCTACTAATTGTAGATCTTTTTTGTTTGTTTTTTTTCTCGGCATAAACAATTCCTCTGTAATCTAAATTTGATATCACGGATACTTTTTTATAAAGTTGTAAATCTCTGGTTTTATAGTGATAAACACCTAATTTTTCATTGTGTAAAAATAGTTCTATGGCAATTTTTTGAATTCTTGATTGATATTTTAAAATTCGTTTTCTCATTGTGAAAAATGAAATCACACTAGTAAAAAATGTTGTTCCGGCAGTGATGGCTGTCGTTATTAATAAATAAGTTTGTCACGAATCTTCGCCAAATGCTTTAAAGTTATAATAAAGTTGAATTGAGCTCATTATTGACAGAATAACAGTAACGATAAATATTAATAAATTTAAAGTTACATAAATTCAGACTCAAAGTCGAGTTTTTATAATCAAATTTTTATAATAGCTTTTTACAACCTTAACTAAACTAGAATCCTCAGATTTATGTTTAGTTAAGGTTTTTTTATTAACAGGTTTAGTTGTCATCTTTTTCACCTTTTAGTGATTTTAGTATAACATCTTTAAGCTTCTGCTTTGGCTTATAGTTTTTCATTAATTCAACTTGTTCAACATTTTTTATATAATCCTTAGTCGTAAACTTATCATCATTTACATAAATCTTTTCTAAATAATCTATTGACTTATAAATTCGCTTGTAAATAGATGTTTTAGCAAAAATTTTATAAATAGACTGTGTGATAACCATCATGAATAAAAATATAGTAAAAAATGCCACTATAATTGAAATTACAATCGATCTGGCTAGCTTACTATTTGGATTACTATTAATTTCTGAATCATATTTAATTTTGCCTAAATATAGCGCATAACCCGCCAAGGCAATGATTGCTAAGTTGAAAATAATAATTAGGATTCCAAATATTATTTGGAAAAATGTAATTGTTGAATTACGTTTCTTTATTTTATTAATTTCTTGATCAAAATATGAAATCAGATTTTCATTTACTTGATGTCTTTTATCTACTTTTTTATTATCATTCATGATTAATTAATTATAAATTAATAAGTATAAAAATAAAGCAAATTATTAGCTCTTAATAATAAAAATTTATTTGATTTATTAATAAAAATCAATTATTTATATAATTAATAAGTAAAATACAAATTCAAAGGAGAGATTATGAAAATTAAAGATATATATATTGCTGGTGGATGCTTCTGAGGCGTTCAATGATATCTAAAAAAAATTAATGGTGTTTTAGATACAAAAGTTGGTTATGCTAACTCAAATATTGAAAACCCAAGCTATGAACAAGTTAAAACTTCTTTAACAAACGCCGTTGAAACTGTATATGTTAAATATGATGCCGACATTGTTTCATTAGATTATTTAATTAAAATGCTATTTAAAGTAGTTGATCCAACATCATTAAATTTCCAAGCAGAAGATTTTGGATCGCAATATCGTAATGGTATTTATTACACAGATAATGAAGATTATCAAGCTATCGAGAAATCTTTATCAGAGGTTGCTAAAAACTATGATAAACCAATCGTAACTGAAAATTTAGCTTTACAAAATTTCTTTTTAGCAGAAGAATATCACCAAGATTATTTAGACAAAAACCCTAATGGATATTGCCACATTAAAGGTCATTAAAAACAAATTCTTCAATACCTGTTCGTAAAAAATCGAACAGGTTTTTTATTTTAAAAATCAAGGATTTGAATATAAATAGTTATATTATTGAACACAATAGCATTATTTATTTACAAATATGTGTAGTTTTAGTATTTTTTTTCAATTAATTATTCAAATTTATAGGTTCAAAGTTTAAAAGTTATAAAATAAGTATATGGATGTAAATGGTCGGGAGAAAAGATAAATTATATTTAAGAAAATAATGAAGTATATAATGACACCTTCTATTTCTTTGTTGCCAATGATTGTTTTATCTACTAATTTAAATACAAACAATGAAAACATAAATATCGATAAAGAAGATCTTTACAAAAAAATAGGCGCGTGCAATTTCACCAAACTAACAGTAAGGTTAGATGAAAATATAAGCATCGTCAGTAAAAATTATGAAGATGCTAATAATGACATTATATAGTTACATATAAGGGTGGTGAATGCTCAATATTTAATGATAATATAAATACTCATTATGTAAATTACGAAGCTTATTTAAAACAAGAAAAGAAACGCCCTTAAATGATTTATTTTGAACTTGTTATGGATATATAAATAGAAACAAAATTAAAAAAAATAGAAAACGAGGTTTTATTAAATAATGAAAAAACATTTATCAAAGATATTATTTTGCAGTGTATGTGCATTTTCACCAATTTTATTACAAAGTTGTATAAATAAACCAATTCAGAATATAAATGATGATAAAAACATCAAAAAAGAAGAAAATGACAAAAATAACAAACAAGAAGAAAAACAAGAACTGGGGCCTGGAGCTTTGCTTAAACGTGAATATTTAGTCGATCCTTCTTTGTATAAAAACGCTCAAAAAGAAAATAAAATAGTCATTGAAAAACCATTTGTAAAATTGGTTTTCAAAACAGAGAATAAATCAGATGAACTTTTAAACTTTTTAAAAACTATAAAAAACGAAGATTATTACATTATTCCAATACATTTTACATTTACTAACTATAACAATTTAACAGAACAACAATTGATAAAAGAGCTTCCTATTTTTTTAAAAGATAGAAAAGATCTTACTCTTATGTATATAGATAAAGAATTTGCAATAAATATTAAGGATTTTAATTTTAAAAAGTTTTTTATAACACCATTTAAAGAAATTGAAAACTTCAAAATACCATTTTCTAATGTTGATTATATTAGTTTAAAAAATGACTATGAAAACATTTTCCAACTTATGAATGAGCACGTTGTGTCATCACCGATTATTTATGAATATAAAACTAATAAAATCAAAAATAAAGATGGTATTGATGTTGATGTTATTGATAATATCATGATTAGAATTTTTAACGACAAAGATAGTGCAGAAATAAAACTATTTGCATATAGATATTATCCCGTTTCTCTTGGTGAAGAACTTGAATGATATATAAAAGAATATAATATTGACGGCTTCCAAAGAAATGTTTTTCCTTTTTTTAAATTAGAATACTAAAATCACAGTTTAGCTTTTATTAAGATATATTTTAAACAGTAAAAAATATATTCAGAGATTTTTCTTCTGAATATATTTTTAAATATAGAGTCCTTTATTTAATTTTAAAATCAATATCAAAATCGTTTTCAATTTGTTTACATTCAATACCATAAGCTTTGAAGATCTTTTCAGAAGCTAAAAAATCTTCAGAATCAGGTTTGTATCCAATTGCATAATATACCCGTGATATTTTTGATTGAACAATCATTTTAGCACAGTTATAGCAAGGTGAATGAGTTACATAAATAGTTGAGTTTGGTTCAATTTTTGAACTGGTTAGGTTAGCATTAATTATTGCATTAGCTTCAGCATGAACAACATAGGTATATTTTGAATTTATAATGTCGCCTGATGAATGTGGTCTATCTCAGGTAAATAATTCATCGTTATTAACTTCAAAATTGTTATATGAAGTCGGCATACCATTGTATCCTAATGAAATAACATAATTAGTTGGGCTAACGATGCAAGCACCAACTTTGGTGGTTGGATCTTTTGAACGCATCGCTGATAATTTAGCCAATGACATAAAATAAATATCTCATTTGATATTGTCTTTATTTTGATCAAAAATAATTTTTTTAGTTTGTAAGTTCATAGTAATATTCTACCATAAAAACGAAAAGGAGCCCCGCAGGTCTCCAATTCTATTATTCAGAGAAATAAGCATACGCTCGGATAAGATATTAACTATGTTAATCCAATTCATCGAATTGAACTGATAATATTTTAACATATTTTTTTATAATGATGTAAATTTTAAGATAAATTGATCGATTTTTAAAATAAAAAAAGCGAATTTTAACTAATTCGCTTAAATTTTAGTGACGATAATCTTTAATTATACTAATAACAAAATCTTTTATAAAGTTTTCAAATAATCTATTAACATCACGCATTTTTTCAATTTTTATATTTAGTTTACTTTCTAAAAATTCTTTTAGTTTTGTTTTATCAAGGTTAAGTAATAAATTGTCTAATTTGCCATATTCATTAAATGAATCAATGCGAACTGTATTAATAAATTCATTAAACTTATTTATGTCTATACCAGTATTATCAGCAACGTCTTTTATTTTACTTTCACGAGTATTTTCCATATAGTAAGTTAAATAATATTTAAAAGTCTTACCTTCTTCTACTTTTAATTTATCAGATAAAACATCAATAATAATTCTATCAGCGCAGTTTTGTTCGCTAGGACTTAATTTAGCAAAGCTTTTATTAAGTTCTTTTATTATATCTTCACTTAATTTCGGGTCATTTTTAACAATAATAAGCTTGCTAAAGAACTTTTCTAAATAATTATAGTCAACATAACTAACTTCAGCTGCTTTTAATCCGCCTTCAAGTTCATATAAATGATGATATCTATTTGGAAGTTCTTTATCAACTTCTTTTTCGTAAACATATTCAGATGCCCTTATCATTAAAGTCTCAAAGGCATCTTTATCGATATTTATATCATATTCAATAGTTTCGCCTAGTATTTCATTATAGTCGTTTTCTTGATCTTCAGGTCACACAAAACCTTGTAACTTAACTGCTGTTATTAATTTGGCCAAATTATTAATTTTAGAAACCAAATCATGAGCAACTTTTTGATCGTCTGGTAATTTTGAAAAGTTTTCAATTCCCTCTTGTTCAAATGTTTCAATAATCTGATTAGCTATATCGTTAATTTTTTTAATATTAGATTCAATTTTATCTGCAAAGACTATGCTTTCCTGACTATTTGAATATAGTCTAAAAGCATTATCAATATTTACATTCATTGTGTAAGGTTTACGATAGTATCTAATATTACCTCATGGTTTTTCATCATCGCTTTCAGATATGCGTCCAAATAAACGGTTTGTTCTAGAGAATGCTTGAATTAATTCTTCATATTCTAAAACCTTATCAAGATATAAAGTGTTAACTCATTTTGAATCATAGCCAGTTAGCATTTGTCTAACAACAATTACTAAATCTAGGACTCCCGAACGATCTTTATGAATATTTTTATAAGAATCTTTATGAGATAATCTAGAGGCTAAGTCTTTTTTAAATAAATCAAAGTTTTCTAAAGTGAAACTTTTATTAAAGTTTTTATTATAATCGTTAAGCATTTCCATAGTTGCTTTATTTTTTTCAAATGAGCTATCGGAATTATCATCAGAATTATCAAAAACAAAAGCAAATTTTAAACCTTTATTAGTTTCTTGATTCTTATCTTTTAATAATGTGTAATACTCAATTGCATCTTTAATAGAAGCTGTCGCAAAAATAGCATGAAATTTACTTCTATTACTTAGTGTGTCTCAACATTTAAAAATATCTTCAACTACTTTTACTTTATGATAATCAAGGCTTAAACTACCATCTTTTTTAAATTTATAATCAGGTCCATAAATGTCATTGCCTGCTAGTTCTTCAATTCCTTTTCTTATCAGTTTGCCATCTTCATCATATTCTGAAGCCATCGGCACAAGATTTGCATCTAAATATTTTTGATATATTCTTCATTTTTCATCATCTAACTTAGCGTCTTCTAAATCGATAGCATCAGCCATATCTAAAGCAACTTGTTGACGTAAATTAGTAAACGTTTCCACTGGATATTTAGCAAAACCTAACACGTTATGATCTCTAATACCATCTACTATTGAGTATGTATGTAATACTTCTCCAAATATTTCTCTTGTAGTTGCATCATTTTTCTTGTTAATTTCTTTAATCGGGGTCCCAGTAAATCCGAAAAATAAACCCCCTGGAAAAGTCTCTTTAATTGTTAAAAGCATATTTCCAAATGTTGAGCGGTGACATTCATCAACAATAAAGACTATGCGCTTTTCATTTATTTTTTCTAAATCAAATAAACTGTAAGTTTCTTTATTGATTTTACTCATTTTTTGAATAGATGTAACTATCAGAGTTTCTTGGATATTATTACTCATTAATAAATTAAATAATTTTGTTGTATTTGCAGTATCGTTAACAGTTTCATTATCTTCGGCAAAATTTTTATATTGACCAACAGATTGAACACCCAAATCTATTCTATCGGTTAAGAATACAACTTTCTTATGCAGATATTTATATTTATCTTCTTCAATCAAACTATTAGATAAATCCGCAATAATTTGCGCAGCTTTAAAACTTGTCATAGTTTTGCCCGAACCGGTCGTATGAGCAATATAGCCACCTTTTTGACTGAAATTATTTTGACTTTCAATAAACTTAGCTTTAATTTTTTGCACAGCGTAACATTGATAACTTCTTAACACTTTTAAAGTTTCATCATTCTTATCTGATATTGTGTAATATCCAATTAATTCATGCGCATTTTTAATAGATAAAAATTCTCTTGCAATTTCTTTTCAATTATTTATTGGTTCATTATAAAAATTAGCTCATTTAAAAAAGTAATCTTTATTAAAAACATTACCTTGTCCTGGGTTAGCAAAATATAACATATTCTCAGGTGTCATACAAACAAAAATTTGTATTAATTTAAATATTCCACCAAATGCACCTTCGTCTGAATATTTTTGTATTTGATTACAAGCTTCAGATATTGGCACGCCACTTTTCTTTAATTCAATATGAATAAGTGGCATACCATTAATTAATAAGGTTATATCTCCACGTCTCTTTTTAAATCCTTGATCGCTATTATGATGTCAAGTTTCTTTAGCAATTTGATATCTAGTTTTGCCAGATGTTATTTCTTTTTTATCAAAAATAAATAAAGATATTTCTTGTCCATAATGAGCTTCATCATCTTTATTATCTCTAACAATTTTAATAACCTTATTATTAACAACCTTATTTAAATGGAAAGGTTTTTTATCTTCAATTTGGTTTATTATTTGATCCATTTCGGTATCGGTTAAAGGATATTTATCTAATCTATCTATTGATCTATTGTTTTCATAGATAATATTTGCTCAGTTTTTTATCAAGTCTTTTTCGCTTTTGTATTCTAAAATATCGTTAGGTCAACCACCAACATCTTGCAAAGCTTGTATTAAATTATTAGCAAATTCTTTTTCACTATTAAAACTCATTATAATTCCTTTCTAGTTAACAAAACATTTTATCTAATAATGCATTTTTAATATTCTTAAGCTTTTCATGCTTCTGTTTGATAAGTTCTATAAGATCATCAAGATTTTTTAAGAATGTTCCGATTTTAGTTTGTTCTGATGCTGATGATGGTAACTTGATATTTAAGTCTTCGAAATCAGACTTACTCAAAACAATTCTTTGAACACCTTGAGCCTTATATAACATTTGACTTCTAACAAATTCAGAAGTTAAAACATAATCGGAAAAATATATATTGAATAATTCTTTATTCGGTCTAAATCTTATTAAATGGTATGAATATACAACATTTGTAAACGTTTCTTTTATTGTCAAGGGCATACCAATATCACCGATAGTTTCAGAAGATGGAGTTATTAAGATATCACCTTTAATTAAATTGCAATTATAACATTCTTGAACAGTGGCAGTTGTTTTCATTAAATATTTATACGTATGTTCATTTATTATTTTTCTATTATAAACATCCATAAAATTTATCATGTATACTCTGTTATCGTGTTCTCTATATATTTTGTCCACACCCGCAGACCTAAATGTCCCAATATTTCCTAATCTATTAGTACTTCACTCATCCTCGAACTCTTTGAATCTAATCTCAGGTTCATTAGAATAATTACTAGGAAACATTTTATTTAAAAGAGATTCTTTAATATTTTTAAAGTAATTGTATTGTTTTTCAGTTTTACTAATCAAATCGTCAATATTTTTAAATAAAACACCAATTTTATTTTGCTCTGATATATTGCAAATATTAAAACTTACTTTTTTTAATGATGTTGATTTTATAGTAGGAAGTGTCCCTAAAGTTACGTAGCTATCTAAATTATTCTTATTTTTCAAAAGCGACGAATACATAAAATAATTATGAATATCAGAAATAATGGCAGTCAAGCCAAAACACTTATCATTAAGTCAAAAAGGTTTGTCTTGAAAACTTACATAGCCAGCGCTTCCGGCTCTTGCGATAGTTATAGAATTAGCTTCAAAATTAGATTTATTTGTATATCCTAATGGTTCGACACCGCCACTAATTATCGGGATTTTATTTTTATCAGAGCTATCCATTTTACTAAGAAAGTCGCCAGCTTTAATTGCATAAATCTGACCTAATTCTTTATTTTTTCACTCATCATCAAACCCAGAAAAGCGAATTTCTGGTATATTCTTTTTATTCATATATTCGCCTCCCTTTTATTCTTTAATAACTATTAAAAATTATACATTAAAAGGCGTTTATTAAAGAGTTTAAAAAGGTATAAAAAAAATAGCCAAATGGCTATATTTTGTTCTCTGAAAACTGAATACAACTTTAATTTAGATTAACTTTATCTATAGAATTCACTATTAAACCTATCAATTTATTAGTACTGGTCAGCTGAATGCATTACTGCACTTACACCTCCAGCCTATCAACCTCATAGTCTATAAGGAATTTAAAAGGGAATACTCATCTTTGAGGGGGCTTCCCGCTTAGATGCTTTCAGCGGTTATCCCTGCCGCACTTGGCTACCCAGCTATGCTTCTGGCGAAACAACTGGCACACCATCGGTGCGTCCACTCCGGTCCTCTCGTACTAAGAGTAGCTCTCATCAATATTCCAACGCCCACATCAGATAGGAACCAAACTGTCTCACGACGTTTTGAACCCAGCTCGCGTACCGCTTTAATGGGCGAACAGCCCAACCCTTGGAACCGACTCCAGCTCCAGGATGCGATGAGCCGACATCGAGGTGCCAAACCTTCCCGTCGATGTAATCTCTTGGGAAAGATAAGCCTGTTATCCCCGGGGTAGCTTTTATCCGTTGAGCGACGGCCTTTCCACGAAGAACCGCCGGATCACTAAGTCCTGCTTTCGCACCTGCTCGACTTGTAGGTCTCGCAGTCAATCACACTTCTACCTTTATGCTCTAAGATACGGTTTCTGACCGTATTGAGTGTAACTTTGAACGCCTCCGTTACCCTTTAGGAGGCGACCGCCCAGTCAAACTACCCACCACACACTGTCCTCTACCCGGATGACGGGTACAAGTTAGAAGTTCAACGTAACAAGGGTGGTATTTCAACGGCGACTCCACTTAGACTAGCGTCCAAGCATCACAGTCTCCCACCTATCCTACACATGTTAAATCAAACTCCAATATGAAGTTATAGTAAAGCTCCACGGGGTCTTTTCGTCTAGATGCGGGTCTCCGGCGTCTTCGCCGGAACCATAATTTCACCGAGTCTATTGTCGAGACAGTTAAGAGATAATTACTCCTTTCGTGCAGGTCAGTATTTAGCCGACAAGGAATTTCGCTACCTTAGGACCGTTATAGTTACGGCAGCCGTTCACCCGGGCTTCACATCAATGCTTCGCATAAGCTAACACCTTTGCTTAACCTTCGGGCACTGGGCAGGAGTCACCCCATATACATCATCTTACGATTTAGCATAGAGCTGTGTTTTTGATAAACAGTTCCCCTTACTATTCACTGCGGCCCACTTTTTAGGGTGGGCATCCCTTCTTGCGAACTTACGGGATGAATTTGCAGAGTTCCTTGACAATAGTTTTCTCGCTCGCCTTAGAATACTCATCTTGGGGACGTGTGTCCGTTCTCGGTACGGGTTTCCATGAACTTAAGTTAGAAGCTTTTTTAAGAGGTATGGAATCATCCAATTCGCTACTTTGTCGCCATTTCACTATGCATCATAACTCCCGGTTACGCCGTGTGGATTTGCCTGCACGACCCAGTCATTATTTACCCCACAATCCAATAAGTGGTAGTACTATCCTCCCCGTCACTCCATCACATTCATAGAAAGTACAGGAATATTAACCTGTTGTCCATCGGCTACGCCTTTCGGCCTCGTCTTAGGACCCGACTAACCCTGGGTGGACGAACCTTGCCCAGGAAACCTTCCCCAATAGGCGTCAGAGATTCTCACTCTGAATCGTTACTCATACCGGCATTCTCACTTGTAAGCGCTCCACCAGTCCTCACGGTCTAGCTTCAACGCCCTTACAACGCTCTCCTAACGCATTTTCATGCCCGTAGCTTCGGTATTGTGTTTTACTCCCGTTGAATTATCGGCACAGAGTCTCTCGACTAGTGAGCTATTACGCACTCTTTAAACGGTGAGCTGCTTCTAAGCCAACATCCTAGCTGTTTAAGAAACTCCACAACCTTTCTGACTTAACACAATTTTGGGACCTTAGCTGACAATCTGGGTTGTTCCCCTCGCGTGCATCGACGTTATCACCGATGTACCGACTGCATAGTAATACATGATAGTATTCGGAGTTTGATTATAGTCAGTACGGCTAGGCGCCGCCATTCCATATTCAGTGCTCTACCCCCATCACTTAACACTACACGCTAGCCCTAAAGCTATTTCGGAGAGAACCAGCTATCTCCAAGTTCGATTGGAATTTCACCCCTACCCACAAGTCATCCGGGCACTTTTTAGCGTACTACGGTTCGGTCCTCCACTTAGTGTTACCTAAGTTTCAACCTGCTCATGGGTAGATCACCTGGTTTCGGGTCTATATCAACATACTAAAGCGCCCTATTCAGACTCGATTTCTCTACGGCTTCGCTTTAATCCACTTAACCTCGCATGCTGACATAACTCGCCGGTCCATTCTGCAAGATGTACGCCATCACCCATTAACGGGCTCTGACTAACTGTAAGTAATTGGTTTCAGAATCTATTTCACTCCCCTCCCGGGGTTCTTTTCACCTTTCCCTCACGGTACTAGTTCACTATCGGTGTCTGGTTAGTATTTAGCCTTACCGGGTGGTCCCGGCGGATTCAGACAGGGTTTCACGTGCCCCGCCCTACTCAGGATGCTACTTGAAGATTTACGCATTTCGCTTACGGGAATTTCACCCTCTATGTTTAAGCGTTCCAACTTATTCTGCTATACGTAAATTTTTTAACTTCATGTAAGTAGTCCTACAACCCCAACAACATGTGTTGGTTTAGGCTTTTCCCCGTTCGCTCGCCACTACTGAGGGAATCATTCTTTATTTTCTCTTCCTGCTGCTACTGAGATGTTTCAATTCACAGCGTGTCTCTTCATTCGACTATGAATTCATCGATATGATAATTGAGGATTAGCTCAATTAGGTTTCCCCATTCGGAAATCCCCGGATAACAGCTTATTTCCAGCTAACCGAGGCTTATCGCAGGTAATCACGTCCTTCATCGACTTCCAGACCCAAGGCATCCACCAAAAACTCTTATCTTGTTTAATAGTTGTTTCGTTATATTTGATTTGTTGTATGACCTATTGTTGTCTTTTATAAATATTCTATAGGTTGATCTAAACTTTGAAATATTAATTAATATATCAATGTCGATATTCAGTTTTCAAAGAACAAGTAGAGAGATAAATCTCTCAAAACTGGATACAAATATTATTCCATAACTAAGTGTACTCCGTAGAAAGGAGGTGATCCATCCCCACGTTCTCGTAGGGATACCTTGTTACGACTTCACCCCAGTCACCAGTCCTACCTTAGGCGGTCGCCTCCGAGGTTAGCAAACCGACTTTGGGTATTACCAGCTCCCATGGTGTGACGGGCGGTGTGTACAAGACCCGAGAACGTATTCACCGCAGGCATAGCTGATCTGCGATTACTAGCGATTCCGACTTCATGGAGTCGAATTGCAGACTCCAATCCGAACTGAGATCGGCTTTTTGAGATTTGCTCCATGTCGCCATATTGCTTCTCTTTGTACCGACCATTGTAGCACGTGTGTAGCCCCACTCGTAAGAGGCATGATGATTTGACGTCATCCCCACCTTCCTCCCGGTTACCCGGGCAGTATCTCTAGAGTCCTCGACATGACTCGTTAGTAACTAAAGATAGGGGTTGCGCTCGTTGCAGGACTTGACCAAACATCTCACGACACGAGCTGACGACAACCATGCACCATCTGTCATTCCGTTAACCTCTACTATATCTCTATAGCTTTGCGGAAGATGTCAAGAGTGGGTAAGGTTCTCCGTGTATCTTCAAATTAAACCACATGCTCCACCGCTTGTGCGGGTCCCGTCAATTCCTTTAAGTTTCACTCTTGCGAGCATACTACTCAGGCGGATCATTTAATGCGTTAGCTGCGTCAGTGAACTCTCCACCGACTAATGATCATCGTTTACGGCGTGGACTACCAGGGTATCTAATCCTGTTTGCTCCCCACGCTTTCGTCCCTCAGCGTCAGTATAGACCCAGTAAGCTGCCTTCGCCTTTGGTGTTCTTCCATATATCTACGCATTTCACCGCTTCACATGGAATTCCGCTTACCTCTATCTAACTCTAGTTTATCAGTATCCAAAGCGAGCCGGGGTTGAGCCCGGGATTTGACTCCAGACTTAATAAACAGCCTACGAACGCTTTACGCCCAATAATTCCGGATAACGCTTGCGACCTATGTATTACCGCGGCTGCTGGCACATAGTTAGCCATCGCTTTCTGACAAGGTACCGTCAGCTCAAAGGCATTTCCTCCTCTGAGTGTTCTTCCCTTATAACAGCACTTTACAATCCGAAGACCTTCATCGTGCACGCTGTGTCGCTCCATCAAGCTTTCGCTCATTGTGGAATATTCCCTACTGCTGCCTCCCGTAGGAGTTTGGGCCGTATCTCAGTCCCAATGTGGCCGTTCAGTCTCTCGACCCGGCTAAACATCATAGTCTTGGTAGGCCATTACCCTACCAACTAACTAATGTTCCGCACCCTCATCCTTCAGCGGGGCTTTAAAGGCCCCTTTCACAACGGAATCATGCGATTCCATGCGTATCCGGCATTAGCCAATGTTTCCATTGGGTATTCCAATCTGAAGGGCAGATTAAGTACGTGTTACTCACCCATTCGCCGCTAGGTTTCCCGAAAGAAACCTCGCTCGACATGCATGTATTAGGCACACAGCCAGCGTTCATCCTGAGCCAGGATCAAACTCTTAAATAAGTTGATTGGTTTATGATTTTTTGTAAATTATTAAAATTGACGTTATGGTATTCGTATCCAGTTTTCAAAGAACTATCTCGCGCATTAACTTTCAGAAAAGCGCATGAATATATTATACATATTTTTACAATTAATTTCAAAATTTATAATTTTTATTTTTATGTCATAAATTCTTTGCAGATAATTGAATAATATGCGATATAAATAATAACACATTTTTATGTAATATCTATTTTTTTATAAATATTTTTACAAGTTATAAAAAAGGTAATAAAAAAACGACAATTCTGTCGCTTTATTATTAATACTATAAAATGGTTTCAACTCTAACTTTGTATTTTTTAGGAGCTTCAACTTCAACTTCTTCACCACTTTTTTTACCGATTAAAGCTTTTGCTAAGGCTGAAGAGTTTGATATTTTATTATTAAATGGATCGGCATCTAATGCACCAACAATAGTAACTTCATTAATATCTTTGGTTAATAAATTATAGAATTTAACTGTTGATCCGATTCTAACTGTACTATTAGCTGCTGATGTTGATGATTCGATAACGATGCAATTTTCTAAAATATGTTGAATTTCTAAAATTTCTGCCTCAATAGCAGCTTGTTTATCACGAGCGGCATCATATTCGGCGTTTTCTGATAAGTCACCTTGGTTTCTGGCTTCTTTAATTTCTTCAATAACTTGTGGTCTAGCGACTTCTTGTAAGTACACTAATCTTTCTTCGTATTGTTTAAAACCTTCTTTAGTAAGATAAATTTTTTCTTCTTGCATAATTTGCTCCTTATTTTTAAAATTAAAGTTTTAATTACTATTTTGTTCTATCTTGGCTAAAAGTATAACATTTTTATGTTTAAAGTGTGCTACTTCATATTTTAAATTATAAGACTGAAATAGTTTTATTGAATTAAGATAATCTTTTTTGTTTGTGTAATTTAAGATTATCATACCGGGATTTTTCTCATTATCAACCAAATCAATATATTTATTTAAATAATATTCATGAGATTTATCGTTATCTAATAAAACTAACATATTAAACTTTTGATTAGCATTTGTATCATTAATATAATTTAGTTTAGATAAATCAAGGTTAGGATATTTATTCTGAGCATTTTTATCTTGTTTATTTATATTTTGATCTATTGCATATGTATTTTTATAAGTTAATGATGCTAAAGAAATTGATAAATAATCACTATCAGCATCGACTAAAACATTTTCATATGAATTTAAATAAACACTATTAACTAAATAAGTAACTAAAAAGTCAGGTAATATTTGTTTTTGATTATAAAAGTCTTTAATGCCGGTTAAAACTTGGCCATAATTTGGATTTTGGATTTTTAATTGCTCTAAGCGAATTTTTTCTTCTGGACTAATAATTTCTTTCATATATTTACGTCTTAATAAAAAAGACGCAATTACGATTGAAATAGCTATTAGCATTACAACAATAATACTAATTATTAATGCCAAACGAGCATTTGATGAAATTTTTGATTCTGTATTATTAATTATCGATTGAGCTATCATCTGTATCTTCACCAATTAATTTTTCTAATAAATCGCTTTTACCATCACGATCAAGCACATAATTATTTTCGGCATATTCAAATAATAAGTCAACTAATATATCAATTTCGCCCTCATCATCAACTTCGGTTAGTTCTCCGTTAACATCTTTAGCAAAAAGTAAACCTTCACCTTTGCTATCGGTTAATGAAAAGTATGTTTCGCCATTTTCTTCAATTTGAAAAATTACATATAACTTTTCATTATCATCTAATATAATTTCACGTTCTGGGACAAAAATATTTATTTTTTTCTTTTCCATTATCCTATTCTCCTTAAATAATCTTCTAATATTAGCTGTGCCGCCAATGAATCTTTTTTGGTTTTGCGTTTTTTTCTGCTAAAACCCGCTTCAATTAAAATTTGTTCAGCCCCCATTGTGCTTTGTCTTTCGTCTTGAAAAATAATCGGCAAGTCAATTTGTTCGCCCAATCTTTTAGCAAAACGCTCAACCATTAGCGTGCGCTCACTTTTAGATAAATCCATTCTTAATGGATATCCTAAAATAATTGCATCAATTTGATTTTTATATTCGCCTTCATTTAGATATGACAAAACTTTATTAATAACTTGTTTAAAATTATTTTCTTCAAAATAAAAGTTTTCTAGGCCTGTTGCAATTATTCCAATTGGATCTGATATTGCAAATCCACATGTTTTAGTGCCTAAATCTAAACAAAGTTTACGCATTTAAGTCCTTTTTAATTTCACTTACTAAATTATCTAAAGTAATTTCTGTATTTAATGAACCTTGGCAAACAATAGCGTTTCCCCCACCTTTACCATTATATTTCGAAGTTATTGCTCTAAAAAAGTTAGTTGAATCATATTTTTTAGAAGCTACCATTAAAAAGAAATTATTTTCTTTATTTTGACTTAATCCAATTACTAGAGCGTCAGGATTATCTTCTCTTAATTGAACTATTGCTTTTCTTAATTGATTTGCATCTAAATCTGATACGAAAAATACATCAATTAAATTAATCTTTTCAGCTTGATATTTAGAAACATCGACTGATTCATTTTGTTTTTCTTTTAAGAATTTTTTATAATCTTCTCTAATTGATTCTTCACAAATATCATATTGTTCTAATAATTTTTCTTTTCCAAAAGTTCCTTCTGGAATTTCTAAAGGATATTGATATGAATAATCTTCTTTAAATTGTTGGTTATTTTTAATTAAAGTATCTAGTAATTTTTGTTTTTCTTTAATTTCTGCTAATAGATAATCTTCAACATAAGCAAATGATACAACGACTCTTAAACGATATACTCCTGTACCTTTTGAATCAACTCCAACAATTTTGAAATCTTGAATATCGCCTGAATTATTAACGTGTGTTCCACCACATAAATCTTTAGTAATACCTTCAAATTCAACTATTCTAACTTCGTTTGCATCATGATATTCTGATTCTTCAATAGTCATGAATGCGCCCATTTCTTGTGCTTTTTTAATTGAAGTAATAATGTAGTTACGTTTTGCTTGCATTGCAATGTATTCACGCATTGCTTTTTCAATTTCTTTAATTTCAGCTTTAGTTGGTCTATGATCTAAACCAAAGTCAAAAGTGAAATGTTCATGAGTAATGTTTGAACCTAATTGTTGAATAATTTCATGAGGATATGTTTTTCTTAAAGCGTGGAACATAATATGTGTTGCTGAGTGACCACGAGCAAAGTTAATTCTTTTCGCTTTGTCAACAAAACATTCAACTGGTGATTTGCTGTTAACCATACCTTTAACAACGTGAATATGGTTTCAATATTTATCTTTAAAAACATCCAAGACTTCGATTTTATTACCATCTTGAATCATATATCCATGGTCATGATTTTGACCACCACTTGTTGCATAAAATGGAGTTTTATCTAAGACTAAATAACTGATTGCTTCAGGGTCTTTATTAGCCTTAATTTCATTTTCATCGTCTAATAAATATAAAACTTTTGAAGTTGATTCTGTAAAGTCATATCCAATAAATTCAGATACTTTTTCAGGTATTTTAGCAAGTGAATTAATAACCTTTTGCATACCTGCTTCAATATTACCACGTGATTTTTCTTGATGTTCTTTTAAAAACTTATTGAACTCGTTCATATCGATTTTAATTCCCTTTTCAGCTAAGATTTCAGCTGTTAATTCAATTGGGAATCCATAAGTATCAAACATTTTAAAGGCAACCTTAACATCAACTGTGCCATTTTTTTGAAGTTCAGCTTCTAATAATTTTTCACCATCTTTAATTGTTTTAGCAAATAATTCTTCTTCATTTTTAATAATTTGTGCAACTTCGTCAACATCAATGTCATAAATTAATGAATCTTTAACAACTTTTACTAAGTTATATAAAAATGATTTTGCTTCAATACCTAGCGATAAACCAGCACGATATGAACGTCTGATTAATCTTCTTATAATATAACCACGTCCAACATTTGAAGGGCTAACACCATCATTTATAGCATTAACCGATGCTCTAATATGATCGGCAATGATTTTGAAATAAGTATTAATTCTTGTTTGTTCTTTATCTTTGGTAAAGTAATTATTAATATCGTAACGATAGTCAGTTAATTTTTCAACAGCTCTTATAATTGGTAAAAATAAATCTGTATCAAAGTTAGTTGGCGCATCTTGCAAAATTGAAACAATTCTTTCCAAACCAGCACCAGTATCGATATTTTTTGTAGCTAATTCTGTGTAATTATTTTCACCATCATTATTGAATTGTGAAAATACGATATTTCAAATTTCGATATAACGATCGTTTTCAATATCATTAATTAAAAGTTCTAAACCACGAGAATCATATTTTTCTCCACGATCGAAAAATATCTCAGTGTCTGGTCCACAAGGCCCCTGACCCACGTCTCAGAAGTTTGTATCTCTTGTTCCTTTAATTAAATGAGATTTATCAACACCATTTTCAATTCAGTAATTATATGTATCTTGATCTTCGTCAAAATAAGTAATATAAATTCTTTCTTTTGGTAATTTTAAAACATTAAAAACAAATTCAGCACCAAATTCGATTGCTTCTTTTTTAAAATAATCGCCGATTGAAAAGTTACCTAACATTTCAAAAAACGTATGGTGTCTTGCGGTTACACCAACATTTTCAATATCATTAGTTCTAATTGATTTTTGTGAGTTGGTAATTCTTTTTGCAGGTGGTACTTTTTTACCGCTAAAATAGTCTTTTAAAGTTGCAACCCCAGAGTTTATTCATAATAAAGAAGGGTCATTTTGCGGTATTAAAGATTTTGATTCAACAACTAAATGTCCTTTAGACTTAAAAAAGTCTAATCACATTTGTCTAATTTTTTTTGAACTTAACATTTTTTTCTCCTATAAATAAGTTTTTAATTCGTCATTATAATAAATTTTATCAATGATTGCGCCACCAACAACTTTTTCTCCATCGTAAATTACAATTTCTTGTCCTGGTGTAACGGCTTCTGTATCTGGATATTGAACTTCAATTTGGTCATTATCTAACAATTTCAATTTAACCGGTATGTCACTTTGACGATACCTAAACTTTGCAGTTAAATTATTTTCATCATATTCATATGCAATCTTATTAAAATTAATTGCAATCATTTTGTTTGACAATAGATATTCCTTATAATCTTCATTGGCGACATATATCTCTTTTTTGTCTAAATTATGCCCTACTACAAAATAAGGTTTTTCATAGCCGCCTAAGTTCAAGCCCTTTCTTTGACCAATAGTGTAATACATTGCTCCAACATGCTTTCCTACAACTTTTTTATTAGCTATGTCAATAATATTTCCGGGTTGCGCAGGAATATAATTTTCTAAAAATTTAGTAAAGCGTCTTTCGCCAATAAAACAAATACCAGTTGAGTCTTTTTTCTTGGCAGTTGCTAAATTAATATCTTCCGCTATTTTTCTAATCTCGGTTTTGTGTAAGTTTGCCAATGGGAAAATCACTTTTGATAATTGCTCATTTGATAATTGGGCCAGAAAATAAGATTGGTCTTTATTAGGATCAAGCCCTCGATATAATTCGCCATTTCTAGCGTCGGCATAATGACCCATGGCGATATAATCTGCTTTTAAATCTTCGAATGCATAATCTGCAAATGATTTAAATTTTATATATTTGTTACAGAAAATATCAGGGTTTGGCGTACGACCAATTTTATATTCTTCAATTAAATAATTAAAAACATTATCTCAGTATTCTTTTACAAAGTCAACTCGATATAAAGGTATATTTAATTGCTCCGCAACTCTTTTGGCATCTTGATAATCTAATTCTTGGGTGCAAACATTTTGATTAATATCTTCGTTACCTAAAAAATCATTATTTAAAAAAGAATCTCAGTTTCTCATAAAAAGGCCAATAACTTCATAGCCTTGTTCTTTTAATAAATGAGCGCAGACGCTAGAATCAACTCCGCCGCTCATTCCTAAAACTACTCTTTTTGCCATTTTGCCTCCCTATTTTTTTATTATTAATAATAAAATTGTATATTTTTTATTAAAAAAAGATATAAAAAGCAGCATTTAATACTTAAAATAGTTTTTTGCAATATAAAAAGTGCCATATTGGCACTAATTATAAATTAATTATTTTGTAGCTAATGCAGCTTTAGCTTTTTCAACAATTTTAGCAAATGATGCTGGGTAGTTGATTGCTAATTCTGAAAGCATTTTTCTATTAACTTGAATGTTAGCTTGTTTTAGACCTTCGATTAATCTTGAGTATGTAATTCCCATTGGTCTAGCAGCAGCGTTAATACGAGCTATTCATAATTTTCTGAATTCACGTTTAACTTGTTTTCTGTCTCTGAATGCATATGTTCATGATTTAACAACAGCTTGTTTAGCAACTCTGTAACCGATTGATTTGTGTCCTCAGTAACCTTTTGCTAATTTTATTCATTTTGCACGTCTTCTTCTTGTAACGATTCCGCCTCTTGTACGCATGTTATCTCCTTCTAAATTTAATTAAATTATTAGATTAATTCTTTGTATCTCTTGAAGTCTGAACTTGATAATGTTGAAGATTTACGAGATTGACGTTTTTGTTTTGTTGTTTTGTTTTGTGCTAAATGTGATCTGTATGCATTTCCACGTTTAACTTTACCTGATGCGGTAATAGAAATTCTTTTCTTTAAACCGCTTTTGGTTTTCATTTTTGGCATGTTATTCTCCTTTTGACTCTGAAGGTTCGTTATTTTGTTTATTGTTTAAAGCTTCTACTTTTCTTTTATCTTTTTCGATATACATATCTAAGAAACGTTCATTAACTAATGTTGCTTCTTTTGATATTCTTGCTACATCTTCTAAAAGAGCAAAAAACTTAGTAAGAATTTCTTCTCCCAACTCAACTCTAGCTCTTTCTCTACCTCTGAATTTTACAGATACTTTAACTCTGCTTCCTTCTAAAATAAATTCACGAGCTTTTCTTGATTTGGTTTCTAAATCATGATCTCCGATTAAAGGTGTTAATCTAATTTCACGATTTGTTGTAACAGTTTGTTTTTCTTTAACGGCTTTTTGTTTTTTCTTTTTCTCGTATTTAAATTTACCGTAATCTAAAATTTTTGCAATAGGTTTGTTGTTTTCTATGGCGATTAAAACTAAATCCATATTGTAATCAGAAGCCTTTTCTAAAGCTTCATCTTTAGTTAAAACACCAATCTTTTCGCCTTCTGGACCTAATACGAAAACTTTTTTATATGGAATGGCATTGTTAATTACATGCTCTGATTTCGGTTTACGATTTCCGTTATTGCTATTTTCAGAAAAATTTCCGCTATTTGAATTGTTATTATTAATAATAACTCCCTCCTTAAAATAAATAAAAAGTGGTTTAATCCACTTCCCAAAAACTACAAATATTCTTTTTTGTAGCAACCCAGCAAAAAATCACTTAGGTGAGAAATGAATCTACTTGCGCTAATAAAAGCATATGTATTATAACACTTTTTAAAATAATTATTTATTTTTAACTATTTTGATCATTTTTCATATATTTTAGCTTGTTCTTCGCTAAATACAATCCCTTTTTCAATATTTCAATCAATTCCGCAGGCTTGAACAACGACTTTTAACCCTTCATCAATATTTTCAAGGGCAATTTTTCGCATATTTTGAACGCCTTTTCAATTTCTACCTTGACAGATTTTATCTGCAATATACAATATTTTAGAAATTAAATCCATTTCTAAAGACATTGATGTATGGATTTTTATCGCTTCTAAAACTTGTTGATTACTATATTTATATTTATCTCTTAATCAATAATATGCAGTAGTTTGATGCAATTTATATGGAGCTAAATTTTCTTCATTATAACCATATTTTTTTAAAAATGAATAAGCTTTTTCTTTGCTTCACTCTTTAGTAATGTCATGCATATAACCCGCTTGATATGCCAGCTTAATTGAAAAGTTATTACTTTTAGCAAGTTCAGCAGCAAATTCAGCGGTAAACCTTAAATGTTTAAAACGTTCAATTGATAAAAATGATTTTGCAATATCTTCAAAATATAAAAAGTTATCACCGATATAATCTTGAACTTTTTGTTCAACCATATTAAGAGCACCAGCACGATATTGAGTTGAACTAAAGTCATGGAATTGATTATTTAAACGTAAGCAATTATATTTTTTTATATTAATTTTTGAATATTTATTACCACGGTTAAACACAACAATTTTTACTAACTCAGAAATCTCATCTATATCTTTTCATTTGTTTAATTTGTTAACATTGTCAGACCCGATTAATAAAAATATTTCATCATTTGGAAATTTTTGCCTAAAGTACTTAACTGTATCAATTGTATAAGACAGTCCACCTCTTTTTATTTCAAATTCTGAAAGTTCCATTTTATCTTCTAATACCATGTTTATCATATTTACTCTATGTTCGTTTGAGACATAGTTAGACTCTTTTTTAAATGGATTTTTATTAGCTGGAACAAAATATAATTTATCCAAGTTAAGCATTTCAATTGCATCTTTAGCAATTAAAATATGACCCTTATGAATAGGATTAAAACTTCCGCCAAATATTGCTATTTTCATATTACTCCTTATTTTTGTCTATTTTAGAATCGGTTTTCTCATTTTCAATATCAAATATTATATTTTGATTATGGATATCTCTTCTTAAAAAACGAATATTATGTTTATCTTTATTTTTTTCTTTTGCTAATTGTGCTCCAGTTTTTAATAAATTTTTACCCATTTTGAAATTTAATTCATAAATTAACTTATTTACTTCTGATAATTTTTTATCTTCTAATAAGTCAATTTGTTCATTATTATAAAAAACTGAACGTAAGTTATTTAATTTTACACCAAGACCTCTTATTGGTTTTTCATCTCAAAAATCTTCAAATAAATATAATACTCAACTATAAATTTTTTGCGGGTCGTTTGTATAAAAATTAAACTTTTTTTGTTTTGAGCTTCATATTCTTGATGTGTTTCTAATGCTTATTGAAATATTGCACCCTTCTTGATTTTGATCAATAGCCCTAGCTGAAACATTATTAACTAAATTACGCAGTTGTTCCAATGCCTCTGTTTGAGTTTTTAAATCATTTAAAAATGTAATTGAATTGCCAATACCTTTGACTTCTTCTTTAAAAACATGGTCAGTTATTTCTTTATTTCCTTTTAATCTTTCGATAAAAATATAATAGTTTTTAGTAAGAATTTTCCTTAAAAGTAACTCGTTTTTAAAATTAACTAAATCTCGATATGTATGAATGTTATTAGCTTTTAACACGGGCGCCATTTTTCTTCCAATACCGAATATTTTTTCAACCGGTAAATCATAAAAATGTTTTTCAATATCTTCTTGTTTTGTTTCTAAAATACCAAAAGGTTTTGCTTTATTAGTGCTCATTTTAGCTAAAAATTTTGAATAAGATATGCCAATTGAGCAAGGTAAATTCAAATCTTTTAATATTTTTCTTTGAATTTCCTTAGCTAAATCTAATTTCGTTCTATATTCGTTTACTAGATCACTAACATCTAAATAGTATTCATCAATTGAATATATTTCAATCTTATCTGTAAAATTTTTTTGTATATATTCAAAAACATTTTTAGATATAAGTGAATAAAGTTCATAATGCGGTTCAACAATTATTACGTCTTTAACTTTTTCTTTGATTTTAAAAAAAGGATCTCCTACACGGAAACCTATTTTTTTAAGTTCATACGACATGGCTGAAATGATTGCTCTTTTATGATTTTGAGCAATAACCACAGGTTTATTATTAAGTTCTGGATTCATTTTTCTTTCGCAACTAACAAAAAACGCGTCCATATCAATATGAAATATAACTTTATCCATTTATACCTTTTTTCACGGCACGGTACATTATTGAAGCACATTCTAAACGATTTAAATGTACTTTAACGTTTTTAAATACAACTAACTTTTCTAACTTAATTTCTTCTTCTTCGGTTGATTCACTTTTATTAATAACATTAAAATAAGTATCTAGAATACTATTAATTTCTTCTTTGGATTTATTTATAAACATATCTAACATTAAAACAATGCTTGATTTAAAAATTGAACAGCCAACCCCTTTATATTCAGCAGACTTTAAAATATCATTTTCAAAAGAAAAATTTATTACTATATCGTCCACACAAACTGCTGAATGATCTGATACACTACTTTCAGTAATATTTAAATTTTCATTAAAATATTTATTGCTAGAATAAGCTTCAAAAATAATTTTTTGCTTTTCTTGGTTACTATAAGAAGTCAAGAAAATCACCTCCCTCTTTTAATAATTTAATAATAACATCAACATCATTTTCATCATTATAAAAAGAAATTGAAGCCCGAATATATGAAGATGAATAACGATCTAAATTTTTAAATTTATGAGCGCAAAATGTTCCTGATCTCACATAAACATTTCTATGACCTAAATAAGAGGCAACATCTTGTGAAGGTATGTTTTTTAAATTAAATAATAAAACCCTATCTCCTCGTTTTGAAGCTAGTTCAATATTATCTAACTTAATTAATTCATCATAAAAGTAATTTGCTACTCTATTTTCAATTTCATTAATTTTCTCAAAGCCAATTTTTTTTAAAAAATTAATTGCAGCTCTAAATTGAAATATACCAGCTAAATTAGGTGTACCAGGCTCGAAACGAACCATAGTTGTTCTTGATGTTCAATCACAATTATTTCCAATTGCTTGAACTTGACCCCCGCCCCATTTACTAGGCAATAATTTTCTTATCAATTCTTCTTTAATAATTAATGCACCAATTCCGGTAGGCCCAAACATTTTATTAGCGGAAAATACAATAACATCAGAGTTTTTTATAGAAACAGGCTTATGAACTACAGCCTGAGCTGCGTCATTTATTAAAATAGTTCCAAATTTCTTACATTTATTATAAATTGCCTCAATATCATATTCGATTTGAAAATTATTTGTAACTTCTGGCATTGCGACAATTTTAGTATTTTGATTAATTGAGTTTAATAGTTCTTCGTTTGAATCAACATATTTAAATGAGATATTTTTATTTTTAAAGTTTTCTAAAAATGGAACAATATTCGAACTGTGATTGAAATAAGTAAAAATTATTTCACCTTCGTCAATAATTGACGATAGCATTTTAGCAATTTGATTTAAGCCATCAGTAGTTCCTGAAGTAAATATCATTTCATTTTCATCAGCTTCGACGAAATTGGCGATTTCTTTTCTTGTTTCATTAATGCGCTTTGCAACTTCAATACCTAATAATGAATCAGCCGTTCTAGTTGATATTGAATATTTTTCATAAAAATCATTCCCGGCATTTACAACATCATAAGGTTTAAACGCAAGAGCTGCATTATCCAAATAAATGATGTCTTTATTGTTCTTATACATCGGAAAAAGTTCTTTATATTTGTTCATTTTTAACCTTTCTAAATAATGAAATATACTCGATATTTTTAGATTTTTCTCCAGTGATTGGGCTTTTATCTATTTTTTCTAAAACAAAATTATTCTCTTTTGCAAAGTTTAAAACTTTATTAATAATGTATTCATGATGTTGAATATCGACATATCCGCCCTCTTCTACATACTTACTAATTGCCTCAAATTGTGGTTTAATTAAAGCCATTATTCTAACGCCTTCATCTAAAATCTCGTTGCAAATTTTAAAAACATGTCTAAGCGATATAAAAGAAACATCGCATGTGGCAAATTGAAGATTTTCTTTAAGCATTTCTCTATTCAAATTTTTTAAATTCGTTTTTTCATAAACGACAACTTTATCATTTATTCTAAGTGAATAATCTAATTGATTTGTTCCTGAATCAATAGCATAAACTTTTTTAGCATTGTTTTCTAAAAGAACCTGAACAAAACCACCAGTTGAAGAGCCAATATCAATGCAGACTAAATTAGATAAGTCTAGGTTAAATTTTTCTATTGCCCCAAGTAATTTGTATGCGCCTCTCGACACATATTCTTTTTTTTCAATAATTAATTCGATTTTGCTTTTTTCTTCATCATATTTTAAAGATGGCAAGAAAACTTTTTCGCCGTTAGCAATAACCTTGCCTTCACGAATTAAAGCCTCTGCCATCTTTTCATCAATATTATGTAAACTTGAAACTAATTGTTTAAGTGTTTTTTTCATTATTTATTGAAAACTTTTTTAGAAGCCAAATCTAAAACTTTATTGACAAATTTATAATCATTGTTTGGACTAAAAATTTTTGATATATTTATCATTTCATTAATTACAACTTTAGGATCATTTAATAAGAGTTCATATTCACCATAAATAATAATTGCTCTTGTTAATGGATTAATACGACTTCATTCTCATTCTTCACTAATAAATCTTTTAGCAATATTAATAAATAAATCATACTTGCTTTCAATAGTTGAAAGAATTTTAACTTCTCAATTATCTAAGTCATTATCTTGAAAAATTTCCTTTAATGAAAGTTTTGTATCAAAAAGTTCGCTTTGATAAATATAGGTAATTATTCTTACACGACTGTAATATTTTTGTAATAAAAATTTGATTTTTTGATCTTCTTTTTTATTAGTTTTTAATTCAGAATTTTGTTCACTGTTATTTTTAATTTCTTCCATACTATTGCTCCTGAATATTGATTAATTCAATTTTTTTATTTTTATCATTTTTTGTTAATGTAAATAGTATTCCATTAAGTTGGCATTTATTTTTTGACACTTTAAAAGCTGAAAAAGCTCCATATCTCATTTTTTCATAAACTTCTTGAAAATTAGATCCTATTGCGCAATTCATTGGTCCGCACATTCCGGCATCGGTTACAAAATATGTTCCTTTAGGTAAAATTCTCGCATCGTTTGTTTGAACGTGTGTATGTGTTCCAAACACAGCAGATGCTTTCCCATCAGCATATAATGAAAATACTGATTTTTCCGATGTTGTTTCACCGTGGAAATCGACTATGTAATAATCGGCATCAATTTCTTCATAAATTTTGTCAAATTCATCAAAAAAGTTATTTGCAGATTGCTCTTCTCAAGGTTCTAAAAGAGGGTTAAATGTAATTCCCATTAAAGATATAATTGCAATTTTACTGCCTTTAACTTCAAAAACTCTAACTCCCTTGCCTGGATATTTATTTTCAATATTTGCAGGTCTAATTAAATCTTCATTATTAATAATTTCAGAAATTTTATCTTTTGCTCAAACGTGATTTCCTAAAGTAAAGGCATTAATATTAGCTCTTTTCAAACGGCGATAATCAACAGGTTCAAACCCTTTTCTACCTGAAACATTTTCTGCTTGAGCTATAATAAAATCAATGTCGTATTTTTCGATTAATGCTGGTAGATGTGATTCAACCATTCTAATGCCTGGCAAACCAAACACATCACCTAAAAATAAAATATTAAGATCGTCTTTTTTCATAAAGTAAATTATACTCTAAACAAAAACTAATTAAATAAAGTAACTTTATTTAAAAATAAAGCTTATTTTTTAGCCTTGATTTTCAATTTTTTCAATAACTTTAGCTTTAATTTCTTGATATAAATCAAGGTTATTTTCTAATAGAATTTGTAAATTGGTTTGACCTTGTGAAATATTTTCGCCATTATAGCTATATCATGAACCTTTTTTATTAATAATTTCATACTCTTCAGCCAAATTAATTAATTCCGCTGATTTTGAAATACCTTTTGAAAAAACTATCTCAATTTGAGCATTTTTATACGGAGAAGCTAACTTATTTTTAACTACCTTGCATCTAATTTGATTGCCGGTAACATCTCCATTTTGAGTAATATTTTGAACTTTTCTAACTTCCATTCTTATTGAAGAATAGAATTTTAAAGCTCTGCCTCCCGGTGTTGTTTCAGGATTGCCAAACACAACTCCGATTTTGTCTCTAATTTGATTAATAAAAATTATTGTAGTTTTATTTTTGTATAAGCTTGCCGTAATTTTTCTAAGTTCGCGAGACATTAAACGAGCCTGTCCACCAATTACTTGATCGCGAATATCGCCTTTTAATTCAGCTTCAGGCACTAATGCGGCAACAGAATCTACCACGATTAAATCAATAACTCCCGTATGTGTTAAAGTATTTACAATTTCTAATGCCTGCTCTCCAGAATCTGGTTGAGATAGTAATAAATTATCAATATCAACACCTAAATTTTTAGCATAATTAGGGTCAATTGAATGTTCAACGTCAATAAAGGCAGCAATACCTCCGGCCTTTTGAATTTCAGCGATTGCATGTAAAGCAATTGTGGTTTTACCAGAACTTTCAGGACCAAAAATTTCTACAATTCTGCCTTTTGGTCATCCTTTTATGCCTAAAGCTTTATCAATGGCAATTGAACCACTACTAAATGTTTCGCATACAATATCTGGTTTTTCTCCTAAAATCATAATTGATTCTTTACCAAATTTCTTTTCAATTTCTTTAAGTGTTTCTTTTAATATTTTTCTTTCTTCTTCTAAATCTTTCATTTTTTTCCTTTCATATAATCAAAGTTTACAAACTAGATTAACAAAATTTAAACAAACGCGAAATAAGAGCGAAAAATTAAAGAAAATCTATGTTTTTGCTAACTTATTAGATTATAAACTAATTTAAAAATCACGCAAAAAATGCGTGACATTAATTATTTAAAAGTTTGTTCAAATCTTTTGATTGCTCATTCTTCTAAAATTACTGATAAAGTAACATTAGTTGTATTTTCATCCTTTACATAAACATCTTTTACTGATACTTTAAATACACCCATAATTTTATTTATTTTTTCAATAACTTCATTTAATGACTCATTAGTTTTTAATGAAATTGTAATATCTCTAGTTTTTAAAGGAGCATGTTTGTAGTCTTTAAAAATAACTTTATTATCAGTTAGTTCATCTAACTTAATTTCTGAAAATATAGCTTGCGTATTTAATAATGAAGGGTGAATTTTAGCAATATATCCTACATAAGTTTCACCAAGATATATATCAAATGATGCATTAGGATTAAAACATGATTTGTTAGAAGGTTTAAAAGTTAATTTTTTATTTGTTAATGAAATAATGTCGGTTTTAATTTCGTTAAATGTTTTTTGATTAGAAACAATTCCCAAAACATTCATTTGTTTTGAAATCATACCAATTTCAAAATAAGAACCTTTTTCAATACCTTGTTTTTCATTATGAATTAAAACGTTTGATAAAGAATGTATCATTGATTTTCTAATTTGTGAATGATCATAATTTTTAGAAGCTTCAGCATTAAAAGTTTCTAAAAATTCAAATGGATTAAAGATATTATCTTCTGGTTTAATTAATGTGTAGGTTCTAACATTGATATAACCTTTATCTTTAAAAATATTATTGAATTTATCTTCAATGCTTTTATTTAAATTTAATCTTGTAATCTTTGGTTGTTTTGATGGAAAATTATCGTATCCATAAAATCTAAATACTTCTTCAACAAAATCCTGCATATTTTTTAAATCATAACGATATGTCGGAAACGAAACCGCTGAATAATCAGATTTAAATTTAAATCCAAGTTTTGTTAATTTTTCTAATACTTGTTGATATCTCTTTGTCTTGGTTATATTAAAACCAGCAAATTTAGTGATGTAACGAGTGTCTAATAAAATAGTTTTTTTATTAACTTTCGGAGCGTTAATTTGAGGAGAATATTCTTTTAGATGTTGAGCTAAAAAGTTATAGGCCATAACAATTTCACCATTTGAAATTTCTTTATTAGCACGACTTGAAGAATTTGTATCAAATTTAATTTGTTTAGCGCTTCTTCTTACTTCTTTTAAATTAAACGAAGCTAATTCAAAAACAGCTTGCTTAGCATTGTTTGTATACTGATAATTTTCAAGTCCAATAGTAGCCGCTAATGAAACTGGTTCATCAGCATTTTTAACTACTAAATTTTTATCAAGTTGAACTTCTTTATTACCAAAAATATTTACTTTGTCTGAACTAAACTCAACAGTAAACTCTTCTGATTTTAATTGATTTTTGTCATAAACGTGGCAAGGAACGCCAGTGTAGATTAAAACTAAATTAGTAATATCAACTGCGTTTCTAAATGTTTTAATCCCGTGTTTTCATAATAAAAATTCTTCTTGTATTGTTAATTTCAAATCTGTGTTGTTTGCTTCGATCAAACTAAACGAATGTGTATCTTTTAAATGACCGACTTTTAAATTACTTGACAATGTTGGTGTTGCTTTAGGAAGTGGTGCTACCTCTGTATCAAAATAAGCTGCTAATTCTTTTGCAAAAACTAAATATGAAGATGCATCAGCACGATTAGATAATATTGACACATCAATTATATAATCATCTAAATCAAAATATTCAATAGGGTCAAGATTTAGATCAACCTTACCAACTTGAAAAATGCCATCAAAAGAATCTTCAGCAGCAATACTTTCATCAATACCTATTTCATGAAGACCCACAAACATACCTTCTGAAATAATTCCTTGCATCATTCTTGATTGTAAAACCAATTTTTTAGATCTTGAGCCAGGAACAAATGCCATAACATAATCATCCACATGCATGTTTTTTGCATTTGTTTGAATAGTCGATTTTGTTCCATCGGCATATTCAACATCACACACTGTTAATTTATCTGCATTTGGGTTTTTATAAACGTTTAAAACATGACAGAATTTAATACCTTCAACATCGGCAAATTTATGATATTCTTCTACTTCAAAACCAATTGAATTAATAGCATTAACCATTTCTTCAACTGATACATTTTTTAAATTAGCCATACGGCATAGTTGTTTATATGAAAAAATCATTTTATCCTCCTAATTAATTAAATTGTTTTAAAAATCTTTGATCATTTGTATAAAGTTCACGAATATCTTCAATACCATATTTAATCATGGCAATTCTTTCAATACCAATCCCGGCAGCTATTGCATTCATATCATTAGTATATCCTGCTGCTTTTAAAACATTTTCATGCAACATTCCCGCACCCAAAACTTCGATTCATTTGTTTTTAAAAAATACATCAACTTCAACGCTAGGTTCGGTAAATGGGAAATATGAAGGTCTTAAACGTATCTTTACTTTTTCTTCTAAGACATAAGAAAGCAACTCGGTTAGTGTATAAATTAAAGTTCCAAATGAATGATTTCCAACACTGACTAAATCAAGCTGGGTAAACTGGTGAGTGTGTGTACGATCCTCTTCGTCATTACGATAAACTTTTCCAATTGCAAATTGAGAAAACTCTTGATTTGCATACTTTTCAAGCATACGAGCTGAAATACCAGTATTGTGTGTTCTTAGCAATTCATTTGAATTTAAATAAAGCGAATCTTGCATATCTCTAGCTGGGTGAGATGAAGGAATATTTAGTCTTTCAAAATTATATTCATCAGTTTCAATTTCGCTAAATTGTTCTTCAAAATATCCGTTTGAAATTAATCATTCTCTAAATCTTTGACTAACCAAATTAATCGGATGAAGTGAACCATCAAAAGCAACTGGATAAGCATAATCTTCAAAATCTTCAGATAATTTTTTAGCAATTTCTAAATCATTCAAACGTTTCTTAGCAGCTTCAAAAAACTCTTCAGCCTCAGCTTTAAGTGATTGGATTTTTTTACCTAATTCAGCTTTTTCTTCTTTTGGCGCACTTTTTAGTAATTGCATCAAATTCAGTAATTCTTCTGAATTATTAAATTGATTTTTGACTAATTTTAAATCTTCAATACTATTTATTTTTTCTAATTCAAATTTCATAAAAACTCCTATTTTTTAATTTTTTCTCAATACTCTTTTAACTTTGCTTCATAACCTATATTTTGAGAAGTATAGATTTTTTCATTAAGCAATTGTTCGGGTAAATAATTTTGTTTAACATAATGATTTAAATAATCATGAGGATATTTATAATCAATGCCATGACCCAATTTAGATGCTGACGCATAATGTGCATCTTTTAAATGAATTGGAACATCATAAATTTTACCTTGTTCAATTAATGTTCTTGCTTTCGATATCGCTAGATAAGCTGAGTTAGATTTTGGACTTAAACAAATATTAATAATTGCATTCGAAATTGGCAAATACCCTTCAGGCAAGCCAAGTCTTTCATAAGCTTCAATGGCTAACATAACTTGCTGAGCTAAGTTGGGATTGGCAATCCCGACATCTTCATAAGTTGCACAGATCATTCTTCTAAATAAGCCATCAAAGTCGCCAGATTTTATTATTATGGTGGCCCAATATAAAGCCGCATCACAATCTGAACCACGTAATGATTTGTGAAAAGCACTTAAATAATCATAATGATTATCATTCTTTTCATCTGATGCAAATTGCAGTGAAGGAATAACAGTCTTAATTTCTTCAAGCGTTAAATCTTTATTTTTATATAAAAGCATAACCAATTCAAGATTATTAATTGCATTTCTGAAATCTCCATTAGCTTGAATTGCAAGATATTCAATAATTTCTTGGCTAATTTTATTTTCGATATTGTCTTTTTTTACAATTTTACTCAAAACTATTTCTAAATCATGATTAGAAGGTTTGTTTATTTCAATAATTGAACATCGCGATCGCAAAGCTGGATTTATTTTGAAATAAGGATTTTCGGTTGTTGTTGCATAAATTGTAATCATGTCATTTTCTAAATAGGGCAATAAAATGTCTTGCTTATCCTTATTCAGACGGTGGATTTCATCAATAATCAAAATATCATTATTTTTTAATTTGACCATTAAATCTTCTTTTTTATCTATCGCTGCATTAAAATAATCAAATGTTGCATTTAATGCATAAGCCAAAATATAAGATATTGTGGTTTTCCCGGTTCCTGGTTTACCATAAAATATAAATGATCTAAAATCATGATTATCGATAATACTTTTGAATAAAAACTTTTTATTTTTATCGCAGACAAAGTCATCAAGATTATTAGGTCTAATTAAATTCGCGAGGTTTGCTTTCATATTTAATAATTATAAAATAAACAGTATAAATAACTCGATTTTTTTAAAGAAAAAGTGGCCAAAAAGCCACTTAAAATAAATTATTATATTTCGCCATAATTTTTTAAATATTTAAGTGAAATAATCGCTGAAGTTAGTGAGAAAACTCTAGATACTAATGCGCCAGCAAGTGATAAAAACATCAGTTTCATTTTTTTATTTTTATAATTTGCAATCCCAGCAAAAATGTTAATAACAATATTTGCAGTTAATGAAATTAAAAATAAAGATAGGGCAGATAAAAAAATCAATCCGTATTTTTTAATATATGCATTTTCTTCTTCACTTAATTTATCATAACTAGTGTTTTGAAACTTTATAGTAGCTTGAGCATTTATTACTATAGCATAAACAAAAAAAGCAAAAGCCATTAATCCTAATATAGAAAAAATTAGTTGCATTATAAAAAGTGTTTTGTATCAGTTTTTAGTTGTTTTCATATTTTTTTCCTTTTATATTTGTTGTTGAATAATTATCTCGATAATAATCAATGCCTTTTAATTTTAAAATCAGGTTATAAAACAGTTGAACAATTGGAATTAAAAAGCCAAAAAGTACGAAGATAAAATATTCAAAAGATATGCTTCTAACATTTACTTTTATATAAATCAAAGTTACTAATAGTAAATGTAATAAATAAAATCCTAGAAATACATAAGCCAATATTTTTAGTTCTCAAGGTTTATTTTGTTCATACAAAATTGCTATTGATAATAACATTATTGAACTAATCAAGGCAACAATAGTTGAAATAATTAATAAATTTGAAAATTTTCTAGTCATGATTAAAATTTTACTTATTTTTAAAAAAAATTAAAAAGAAAAACCCCAAATATGGGGTTATAATCTGCAGATTTTCTAGTTATTTGTTGATTGAACTGATTCTACTTTTTTAGCTTCTTCTTTAACTTCTTGTACTTTCTTTTCTCTTTTTACTGTTCCTAAGTAAGGTAAAATAGCAACAAATCTTGCTCTTTTAATAGCTAATGAAACTGCTCTTTGGTGTTTAGCACATGTACCGGTAATACGTGATGATAAAATTTTTCCTTGTAAGTTAACTAATTTTGAAAGAACTTCTTCGTTTTTGTAATCAACATATGTAACTGGTGATTTACTTAAACAAAATTGACATGGACGTTTACGAATGAAAGGTTTTTTACGAACAATTCTTGCCATATTAACTCCTTAAATTATCATTCTAATTGAAGGTCATCGCTTGAAATATTAGCAACTTCTTCATTATCAAATGATTGATTTTTTTCTTCAGATGATTGAGGAATTGAATATTCTGTTGAACTAGAATTTTTTCTGCGTTCTTCAGATACGCCTCTTGATTCCAATGATTGAACTCTTTCAACGTTTACAACGTAAACATTTGTAGGGCCATCTTGGCCGATTACACGAGATGATTGAAATGAACCTTCAACCAAAACATGTGATCCTTTGTCTAAATATTTATTTACAAAAGCTGCCTGGAATCTTCAAGCAATACATGGAATAAAATCAGTAACTGATTCCCCATTAATACTGTTGTATTGTCTTCCTACTGCTATCGTAAATCTTGAATATTCGACTTTAGAAGCTGTTTCGCCTTTATATGGTGCGCTACTTAAACGACCTACTAAAATTACTTTATTCATTATTCCTCCTCAAATTTATTATTCAGCGTCAACTGGTTTTTTAGCTCTTGGTTTTCTTTCGCTTTTAACTTCGTCATTTGTTTTTTGTTCTTTGTTTGGTCTTACAAATGGTTTTTTATTGTCTCTGTTTACTGGTCTTCTGTGGTTTCTTTTTGCTTTAGATGGTTTTAAACCTTTTTCAGAATCTAAGTTAATAATTAAAGATCTTAAAATTCTTTTATCGATATTTAATTTTCTTGTTAATTCTGACATTAATTCAGGAGCAGCTTTTGTAGAAACTAGATAGTAAGTTGCACGAGAAAGTTTTTTAATTGGATAAGCTAATTCAGTTCTTTCCAATCTTTCGAATTTTGTGTCTTCTGGTAACACAGTTAAAAGTAATGATTTAACTTCTTCTTCGGTAGATTGAGGGTTTACTAGAATCATAATTTCATAATTTGACATTATTTCTTCTCCTTCTGGACATTTGGACCATGTTAGGTCAAGGAGTCTCACCCTTGTTAAATATAAATGTTTAAAATATTTTAACGATAATATTATATATAAATAATAATAATATAGTATTAAATATTTAAGAATTATTGTCTTTTGCGATGTTGAACGATATTTTATTTATTAAAAAAACGATACATTAGAATCAAGATTAAAGTCTCTTTATTTAAATTTTTAAACAACAAATAACATTATTTAATAAAATTAAAAATTTCATAAATAGTTTGCATTTTATATTCAATTTTAATAAACTTTTTATGTTTTTTAGACTAAGAAAGTAACAAAAAAAATAAATAAAAAATTATAAATTTCGATTCTTAAAAAACATTAAAATAAATCGTATTAACCATAACTAATTATCATTTTTTTCGTTATGAAAATGACAAAAAAATACTATACGATATTCATAAAATTTAACATAGAGTAATTATAAAAATATAGGTTGTACTTTAATTGCAAACGGCAATATTTATATTCATTTTTATTTTTAATTTAACAACTTTAAATTTAAAATTTTCCTTAAATTAGCTATTTACTTCTCTGTGGCATTTCTTGCTTCATGATTTAAAATTTATTGAGTGCCAACATTATTTTATAAAAATAATGTAAATTTACCAAAAACTCATATAATTTTTAATTATTATAAAGGAAGGAAACCATGAAAGATAATAATAAGAAGAAGAAAAATAAAAAGATAGCCATAGCTACAACGGCCGCCCTTTTATTACTAGGTGCAGCAGCCGGAGGAACTGCGGCTGGTCTTATTTTAACCAAAAAAGCTAAGTTTGAAGCTTCAAAAAAAGAAGCCACAGAATTAGTTAATGCAATTCCTGATAATTTTTATAAAAAACCTGGTTTATTAGAAAAATTATTACAGGCAAAAACTTACGAAGACTATATTGCAATTAGTGCAGAAGCAAGAATTGCTATAGAAGAAGCAAAAGCCGGTAAAGAAGACCCTGAAAAAGTCAGAGAAGCAAAATTAAAAGCAAGCTTAGCAATCAACCGTTTAGAAGTTAACAATAAACTAAAAGCTAAGTTGTTAAACGACTTAAATAAAGGTGATATTAAAATTGTTGAAATTTATAAAATAGAAAAAGAAGCTGAAAAAGAATACCAAGCTGATCGTTCAAGAAGAGTTTCTGAAAATAAACAAACAAAAAACTTTATTAACTTATTAATTACTAAAGTTAACAATAAAGAAAAATCAGATCTTTTCAAAGAAAAACTTGACGCTTTAGAAGATGATACATCTGTATATAAAAACAGAGAAAATGGCTTAAACAAATTAGCAGATTTAGTAAAAGATGAGTCAACAAAAAAATCTCTAAAAGAACAAATTTCAAAAGCAATTTTAACACCTGAAGAAGAAGCTTTAGCTAAAAAGGCTGAATTAGAAGAATTCGCTAAGTCCAATTTACAAGCAGATAACGCAGAATTAAAAAACTTAATTGATTCGTTAAATAAAGCTATTGAAAATTCTAGTGAAAACCCAGTTGCTTCTTTGAGAAAATTATCTGAAATTCAAAAGAAGATTGAAGAAGAAATTAAAAAAGAAGATGGCGCAGATAAATTATTGGCAGCAAAAAAACTAATGCTAGAAGAAAGAATAAATTCTTCTACTCTTTCAACAGAAGCAAAAAAATCAGAAATCGCAAAAATTAAAGCTACCGATAGCGAAAAAGAATTTGAAAGAGCTTCAGCAAAGGCAGAAGTAGTTTTATCTAACCAAAAAGAAAATGATATTAAGGCTGTTGAAAAGGCAATTGAAGAAGCTTTAAAAACTTCATTATCAGAAAGCGAAATATTAAAAGCTAAAAAAGAACAATTAAAAGAAAAAATCAATGCATCAACATTATTACCATCTGAAAAAGAAAAAATGATAGCAGATTTAGAGTCAGCTAACACTTTAGCAAAATTTAATACAAATAAAGAAATAATTGAAGATCAACTAAATCAAGAAAAAGAAAAACAAAATTCAAAACAAGTTGCAGAATTATTAAATTCTATCGAAGATGAAATTGATACCCAATTAACATCTGAAAATGAAAACCCTTCAAAATCAGCATTTGATATTAAAAAAGAAATTGTTGCTGATCTAATTAATAAATCATCATTATCAGCTGATGAAAAACAAAAAATTCAAGCAGAATTAGAAAGCTTAAACCGCGAAGCAGCAAATGCATTACAATCATTAAAAGAAATTTCAAATAGAGTTAATGCACAAATTGCCTTTAATGAAGCAAAAGCAGAAGCTAATAAATTAATCGATACACTTGAAGAACCCAAAAAATCGGAATTGAAAGAAAAATTAAACTCAATTTCAAACTCTGATCATAACGAAATTCAAAAAATAATTTCAGAAGCAAAAGATGAAGCGAATTCAGAAGATAAAAAAGATGCACTAACCAAAGCTGAAAAACTTGTTTCAAAATTAGATGATTCTAACCCTATAAAGCAAGAATTATTAAATCAATTAAACAATCACCAAGATTTATTATTAAGTCAAATTAACAAAATAATTGATGAAGCAGAAGCAATTCTTGATTCTAAAGAGGAAGGTCAATTATCTCGTAACAATAATGAAAAACAATTATTAGAATCATTAATCAATGATGTAAAAGACCCTAACAAAAAAGAAGAGCTAACACAAGCCTTAAAAAATGTTGAAGAAACATTGAATGATAATTCTAAACAAATTTTAGATTACTTAAATAATTTAGCAGACAAAGTTTCAAATTCAGACAAAGCATCAGAATTAAAACAAAAAGCATCAGATGCTGTAGTTACACCTGAAGAAAAATTAGAAAATAAAGCTTCTGAACTTAATAAATTAATCGAAGGTTTATCAGAAACTACATCAAATCAATTAAAAGAAAAACTTTCAGAAGTTTTAAATAATAATGATTTAGATACAGCTTCAAAACAAACTGAATTAGATAAACTTATAAAAGAAGCTGAAAAGGCTATTATTGCTGAAAAAGGTTCAGACAAGTTAATTGAAAAACAAAAAGAAATTCTTAACTCTAGAATTGAATCTTCAAACCTTACTCCAGAACAAAAAACAGCTGAAAAAGAAAAAGTTGAATCAATTAATAGTTTAGAATCACTAAAAGAAAAAGAAGATGCATTAACAAAAGTATTAAAAGAGCAAAATGCAAAAGATATAAAAGAAGTTGAAAAAGCTATTGATGAAGAACTTAAAAAACAAAATGCCGAAAATTCAGAAGCTTCATTATTAAAAGATAAAAAAGAAGTTATTAAAAACTTGATTCAATCTAACCCTAATTTATCTGATGCTCAAAAACAAGATATGATATCTAATATCGAGGAAACTTCAACACTTGAAGAATTCGCTGACGAAAAAGCTAAAATAGATAAAATTATTGAACATGAAAATAAAAAATCTAAAGCGTCAGAAGTTGCTAAAAAACTTGAAGAACTTTCAAAACAAGCACAATCAATTTTAGGAAATCAAATCGGAACTAAAGGTTTGGCTAACAAAAGAATTGAAGATTTAAAAAATAGCATTAATAACTCAAATCTTCCAGAATCTAAGAAAAATGAATTAATTAGTTCTTTAGACAACATTAACACCTCAGAAGATAATGCTATTGAACAAGTTGATAGCCAAAAAGCAAAAATTAATAAAGAATTAGAACTTCAAGCTGTTAAACATGAAGCTCTATCAGTGGTTAATAGATTAAATGACTCAGAAGAAAAACAAAAATTAATAAACGATATTAACAGTGGTACGATCGAAAATATAGACGAAGCTAAAAAAGCTGCTCAAGATGCTAAGAAAAAAGCTGAAGAAAAATTAATTACTGCATTAAACGAAGCAAAAGGATCAATCAATAGATTAGTTGGCGCAGAAGAAGAAATGACTAAACTAAATTCTGAATTAGTCAATGCTTCTACCGAACAACAAAGAGATGCAATCAAAGCTAAAGCCGAAGAATTAATTAATAATAAATTGGCCGAAGCTAGAGAAGAAGCTAATAAATTAGATGAAACAAATCCTAAGAAAACAGAACTATTAAATAAAATAGCTGAAGCTGAAAAAGATAAAACTTCTAACTTCAAAACATTTAATGATTTATTAAAAGAAGCTCAAGCAGAAGAAAGTAAAGAAGAAGAAAAGAAAAAAGCTAAAAAAGAATTAGATTCTGCTACAAATATTTCTGAAGAAGAAAGAGCTAAATTAGCCCAAGAACTAGAATCTGCAACAGACACAGATGAAGTTATTTCTAAAAAAGATGAAATCATAAAGAAAAAAGAATTTACAGATACTAGAAAAGCTGCATCTGATTTAATTGATGAAATCCAAAACGAAGCTAAGAAAGCTGAACTAAAAGCAGCTTTAGACAAAGCAACAACAAAAGAAGAAGCTGATGCAATTAGAGCAAATGCTTTAGATTATAAAAATAAAGAAGTTGCTAACAAAGCCAAAGCAGATGAATTAAGACAAAGAATAAATGCTCTTCAAACAGAAAGCAAAAAAACTGAATTATTAGCTAATTTAGATAAAGCCCTAAAAAACGAAAATGATGAACCAAACAAAGATACTGAAGCTGTAAAAGCTGCTTTAGAAAGTTTATCAACTGACATTGATGCAGCATTTAACGAAGAGCAAAGAGTTACCGAAAGTTTAACAGTTAAAAAAGAACAACTAGCACAAAAAATAGCCCTAATTAACGACTCGGCTAAAAAATCTGAATTTGAAGCTGAACTAGATAGAATCAATAAAATTACAGATCCAGCAGCAGCGACTGAAGAAGCTAATAAATTAGATAATAAAGTTGAAACTCAAAAAGCGTTTGAAACTAAAAAATCAGATGCGCAAGCTGAAATTAATAAATTAAGATTGAAAGATTCAGCAGCAAAAGCTAAACTACAAGAAGAATTAAACAGAGCAACAACAATAGAAGAAGCTCAAAGAATTCTTGAAGAAGCACAAAAAGAAAAAGCTAAAGAAGATAAGCAAATCGAAGATAAAAGAAAAGCTGTAAATGATGCCTTAGCAAAATTACAAGATGGTAGCGAGTTGAAAAACACATTAATTGCTAAAAAAGACGAAGCGGCCCCTTCAGATGACGAAACTCATAGAACTGTTGATTTAGCAGCGTTAGAAAGTATCGTTACTTCAGTAGATCAAAAAATTAATGAATTAAAAGAAGCAACAAAAGCCGCTATAGACTTAACCAATGGTTTACAAGCAAATGGTGATGAAGCAGACTCACACGATTCATTGAATGAAGCTCTAAATGACGAACAAAATCAAACAGAAGAAAAACTAAATGAATTAAAAAATAAAGCCGATGCAGCTGTTGCTAATGCAAGAAACAAAGCTATTGAAGCTTTAGGACAAACAGAAGGCAAAGAACTTTCAGATAAGAAAAAAGCACTTCAAGAAGCTATTAACGATAAAACAAAAAATATTTCTGAACTTAAAGAATTATTAAATAAAGTTACATTAGAAAACGAATTAGAAGCTAAAGCGGAAAAATTAATAGCAGATGCAAATAAAATACAAGACCCTGCTCAAAGACAAGCCTTAATTAATAAAGTAAATAATTTAATGAATAGCTCTAATGATGCAGACAGAACAATAAATAAACTTGAAGAAATTGAAAATGAAATATCATCAAGCAATGAACAACAAGAAAGAGCTAGAAACGAAGCATATACTCAAGCTAAAGAAGCTATTAATTCAATCCAAGATGGTAAAGAAAAACAAAAATTACTAAGTTTATTACAAAAACCAGATACTGAAGACTTAAGAGATGATTTAACAGCAAGTGATATTCAAGATATCAAAAATGCTGCTGAAGCATTCAAGAACTTTGAAGACAGAAAGAAAGAAGCGAGAGAAAAACTTGAATCACTTCCTCAAGGAAACAACATCAGAACTTCAAAATTAACAGAATTAGAAGCTATTAATAATTCAGAAGCTGATGCAATTTCAAAAATTGAACAAATTAAAAGAGTTGCCGAAGAAGAAGCGAGATTAATAAAAGAAGCAGTTGATGCTGCTTTAGAAAAAATTGAACAACTTGTTGGCCACGCAGATTACGAATCAATTAAAGAAAAAGTAAAACAAAAAGACTCAGATAATAACGAAGTTGCAAAAATCCAAAAATCAGGTAACGATGCCGAAGAAATTGCAATCGCTTGAAAAGCTGCAAAAACTTCATTAGAACAACTTCAAAATGAACTTCCAAATAATAATGCTGAAAAAGTAAGAATAGCTAGCGAAGCAGCAACAAGTGAAAACATAAATAATTTAGAAAAAGTTAATGCTTTAATTAGTCGTGCAGAATCGGAAAAAACTAAATTATTAAATGCAATAGACCAAGTTAAAAAATTCATTGATTCAGAATTACCAACAAATGCAAAAGCAGAAAATTCAGTGGCAATGGGAATAATTGCAAAATTAAATGTTTCAACAAATCAATTAGCAGAAGATGTTAATGAAGAAAGTGAAATAATTGCTTTAAAAGAACAAATAACTGCCGAAAAAACAAAAATTACCGAATTATTAAGTTCTACTAGAGAAGTTCACAAATCATTACCTGAAGGCAATTCAGTAAAAGTTAAACATCAAGATTCAATGGCTGATACTTATTTCGGAGAATTGGTTAATACAACGGATAAAATAACAACTATTAAAAATGAATTAGAAGTAGAAAAAACGGCTATTGATTCATTAAAACAAGAAATTAATGTCCAATTAAATAATGCAAATCTTAAAGATTCTAACCCTAGAAAATCTGAAATTAAGCAATTAATCGAAGGTACAGATGTTAATGGCAAAACTCATCCAAAAGAAAGAAGTGAATTCCAAGCATTAAAAGATGAACTTGTTGAATTAAATAAAGACTTAGCAGAAGCTAAAAAACAAGCTCAAGACGAAATTAACAAATTACCAGCTAGAAATGCTCTTAGAGCTCAATTACAAAATCTTTTAGATTCTATGAATAGTGACCATGACGAAGTTTCTGAAATTAATAAAAAAATTAGAGATGTAGCTACAACAGAAGTTAATAATTTTATTGCTAAATATGAACTTATTCAAGCAGCTTTAGAAGCATTACCAACAAATAACCCTAAACGTGTTGAAGTAAATAAATTAGTTAGCTCAGATATTAGTAAGAATAATGGTGAAGAATTAAGTGAAATAAGTAAATTAGAAGCAATCGAAGCTGAATTAAAACAATTAAAGACTAACTTAGATAGTGCTATTGAAACTATTTCAAATTACTTAGCAAATAAATTACCGGCAAACAATACAGTTAGATCTGATTTAACAGCTAAATTAAACGAAAAGGGCGAAGACGCTGATGAAGTTGATGAAATTAATGCATTTAAAGCACAAATAGATAATGAATTTAACGAAATGACAACTCTAATTAATTCATTAAAATTAAAATTAGAAGAACTTCCTGCAAACGATACATACAGAACAGCTAAGGAAAACATTGCTAACATTAATTTAAAAGACCAAACCGAACTTTCTAATGAATCTGATATTACAAAAATAATAAATGCTATAGAAAACACGGAAATACCAAGGGTTGATGAAGCAAGAATGGCGCTTGAATTTGATGAAAATCCAGAAAATGCAAAATTTAATAATTCTGAATTTACACTAAAAACTAATTTCGAAGAGATTTCAGATAATAAATTCTGAGCTTCTGTAGATACAAATGTTTATAATGTTTTACCAAAACTAGAAGATAACCAATCATATAAAAAATTATCTTCAGGTGTAGAAACGGCTGTTGATAAAAACACCACTGTCGGTACTTTAGGAGAAGTTACATATAATCTATATCAAGGTGATACAAAAATAAAAGAATTCAAAATTTTTGGAACAAGAAGTTCTAGAGTTACTTTTAATAACGGAATGACAACTAAATTACAAGGAAGTAATCAATTAGGAGTTAAACCGGAATGAAGTTTAGGCTACACAGGCCGGGGTTCAAACGATAATATTAATAATCTTGTGGACAATAATTATGGTCCTACTTCAAGATTTGAATTATGAAGTTCTTATAATAAAGAACAAAATGATAACAATTTTGTTATTTACAAAAAAAACAGCAATGGTGCTGGCGAAGAATCTGCCTGATACACTAAATTGGATTTATATATTAGATTTTCTGGTGGTTTTGGAGAACAAAATGAAGAAAGATATGATGGGCATGTTCCAAGAGAAGTTCGTATTTCCTATTCTGATGATGGAATTTCATGAAACAGTGTTCAAAACCAAAGTCATATTTATGATTATGACTGATTTAATGAAAGCGCAATAGATAGAAGAACTGGTGCAATTAAACAATTAAAGACAAGCCCGTCGGCAATAAAAAACAATAGAAACAATTCATTCGATCAAGATGCACAAGTTCGAGGAGATACGGGAAGTATGAATAAAAATAATTGACAAAATGAGTCAATAGTAAGAATAAGAACTTCTTTCACACCTATTGAAGCAAAATATATTAGAGTTAGCTGATTATCCGCTATAGACCCAAGAGAAAAATCTGGCGATTCTACAGGTCTTAAAGTAACTGCATGAACAGAAGTTAAGCCTTATGTTCTTACCGAATCAGGTGTGCAACACTTTAAAGCAAATGACGTCAACGCTATTCATACAATACCTGATTCATTAACCATTGCATTTAATAATATTGAAAAACAGTTGAATAGTGGTGAAACCGGATATATTGTTAGTGAACCAATAAATAATGAAATTTCAGGAAATAATATTGAAATTCAAAATAAACATTCAGAATTATCATATTCAATTAGAAAAATTAAATCATTTAAATATTCTTCAAATGCCCAAAAAGAAGTTTATTCAGAATTTTTAATCACAGTTAAAAACGCAATTAATGAAATAAAAACATTTAAGGTTAAAATAGGTAATAGACCTGTTAATACTGATTTAGTAAATGATTTCAATAACGTGATGAGCGAATCAAATAACGATCCAAAAGGGGTTGTTCGTAGATTTAGAAAAGACATCGAAAGATGATCAAATTACATTAATGCTTTCCATGATGAAAAGTGAAATGGCGCAAAGAACGCTATACAATCTCTAAAAACAGAAATATCTTCTCCTGATTACACTATTAATCCTGATCATTTAGATATGTGAAAAGATATCAAAAACTTAATAATCAATATTAAGAGAGAAAATTCTTCTACAAATAATGGCCAAGCATTTGAAGATAAATTAAATGAAGTTAGAGCAAAATGAAGTCAATTACAACAAGCTATAACTGAAGATAATCATGAAAAACTAAATCAACTATATGAAATTCATCAACAAATGATGAATGACTTATCTAAAACATTAGATGATTTAGATGAACACATAAAATGAATTGATAAAGAAATATTAAAAATTAATGGTCAAGGTGCATAATAACAATCTAAAACCAATTAAATATAAAATTTAAAAAGTAAAAATCTGGATAATAATTTCCAGATTTTTATTATGTAATATTGCAAGTAAAATAGAAATTGAAACGCTATAAATAATTAAAAATAACCAAACAAAGAAGAGGCAACTTTAGCTTTTTTTCTCTGAGTTTGGTTATTTTTGTACTGTAATCAATATTCTCAAGTTTTTAACTAAAAGTAGATAGGAAATAAATCTACACAAACTTGCCAAACTATCGACTTAAATAACTTATCTACTTCAATCTATTTCAAAATAATCGTATTTTTTATCTTTACTCTTGGTTTCTAAAACTTTGAAATCAATTTTATCATTTAATGAAAACTTAGTATTTTTTCTTAATGAATGATTTACTTTTTTCTCCATTCATTGAGATAAAGTAAGGTTCTTTTCTTCATCATCTAATTCGATATCAAAATAATCACTTAGTTCAAGTTGTTTTCAAAGGACCTTCATTAATACGGTACCTTTCGCTTCTGAACGCTCTAAGCTAATTTCGTAAATTTGTTCGTCGTCATCATATTCGTCATAGATTTCTCCGACAACTTCTTCAATAATATCCTCGATAGTTATAATACCTATAGGAGTATCATTATTATTATTTTCAATAACAAAAGCCATTTGAGCACGAGCCTGACGCATTTTTTCTAAAGCAACAGATAATATTGAGTTTGCTGAAACTTTAGGAACTGTCTTAACGTAGTTCATGATATTGCCACGTTTTAAAAAGAAAATATCTTTTAAAAGTAAAATTCCAATTAAATCTCCGTCTTTTTCAACAGGTATTCTTGAATAATTTGTTTCCTTAAACATTTCTAATGCTTCTAGCATTGTTGCTTTTCAAGAAATATAATCAACATTTTTCAATTTTATATAATGTTGTGAAACCTTAGTTGAATCTAAATCCAAAACATTTTGCGCCATAGCTGACTCATTGATTTCTAAAACCCCTTCATCTTGGGCAATGTTGATTAAGTTTTTCATTTCTTCTTCAGTATTCGTAATATAAATTTTCTTGCCGATTTTTGAAATTGGATAAGTAAAGGGTAAAAATATTCAATATAACATTTCAATAAATCAATAAAAGCTTTTTACAGTTTTTTCAGGATATGCTTTAGCAACTAATTTAGGAACTATTTCAGCCAATAAAACAATTATAGGTGTCATAACAACAGTAGAAATAATTGTGGCCGTTCCCGTTGGCAAGGCAGCTAGCGATAAAACATAGACTAATAGAGTTGAAGAACCTATATTAACTAAATTATTAGCAATTAAAATAGTACCTAGTGTACGGTTAAAAAAGTGATGTTGTTTTTGAATTAATTTCGCTCCACGAACTTTCTTTTCTAACATTATTTCAATCTTAGGTCTTGAAAGGGTTGTATAAGCTGTTTCGCATGCTGAAAATATAGCACTAGAAATTAATAATATTATTAGCAATACTGAGTAAACAATATACTGTCATGTTTTAGCCGAAGGCTCTAAAGTGGCAGTATTTTCTGAATTAGATAGATTTATGAGCGATACGTCCATTTAATATTCTCCATTTATTATAAATTTACATATCAATTATATTATTATTTTTTGTTTTTTATAAATACTAAACAAAATTAGAGTAAAAATATATAATATAAACTATGTTTAAATTCGAAGATGTTAAATTAGTACAATTACCCAAAAAAGTTTTAAGGCAAAAATCACAAGATGTTCCAATTCCATTAACAGAAGAAGATACACAACTTATTGAGAAAATGATTTTTCACGTCGATGATAGTCAAACTGCAATGACGAAGTTTAGACCAGCTGTCGGGGTTGCGGCCGTTCAATATGGTATATTAAAAAATATATTTTATATTATGATTCAAGACGATAAAGGTAATTATGTTTTTAAAGATGCTTTAATTAACCCAGTAATGTTAGGTCATTCAGATCATAAAATCTCACTTAAAGAAGGTGAAGGTTGTTTAAGTGTTAATGAAAAAGACCCAGGTCAAGAAGGGTATGTATTCAGATATGCACGTGTTGTTGTTAAAGCATATTCATATTATGAAAAGAAATGAAAAACATACGATGTTTCGGGTTACCCTGCAATCGTAATGCAACACGAATATGATCATTTACAAGGAAAGTTATTTATTGATCATATCGATAAAAATAATCCTTGAAATATGAAAAAAAATTCATCAACCATCTAATCAAATAGCGAACAATGTTCGCTTTTTTTATTAAATTTTAAAATAAAAAATAATATCCAACATGTGGATATTATTAGTTTCTAGGCGAGACTTTTTTAAATATAATAGGTGATTCAAAATCTTTTTGAATAGAAGACGGAATATAAATCCCGTATTCATATTTACTTTTGCCAATTGTTATTTTTTCTTTCGCCAATGAATAGAATAAAGCATTAAATTTAAGTGAATAATGACCAGTTTCTTCATTTTTAAATAACTCAATATCACCATTAAAATTAAACGGAACAAATATGCTTTGCTCTTCTGATTCAAAAAGTGAAAAGTAATTATGGCCTATTTGGTTATATTTAGTTAAAATCAAACCCTTGTCAATATAATTAAATTCTTGTTCGTTTAAGGAATTAACATTGTTAATTATTTCTTTAATTTTTGGAATTATTAATTGATTTTCTCCAGAAGGTTTAAATTCAACATTAGTAAAGAAATGAAATGGCCATTCTCTTACAGCTAAATCGTCAATTTTATTATTTTGATTAAATTGTTTAATTTTTTCATCGTTATATTTGGTTATCTCTTCGCTTGTATAAATGGTGAAGTTTCTAATAACCAATTTTTCTTTTTCATTTTCTTTATTTTTTAAAATAACATCAAAGTGTAAAGAGTTTTTATTAATTAAATCCAACATTGGATTAACTAATTGAGTTGTATATTTATCATTAACTTTAATGTTTAAAGTTTGCAAAACATCGTTATTTAATGTCGGATTTTCTAATAATTTAGCCATTAAACTATACGGCTCACCAGTAATTTTTTGATCTTTATTTTTATTTCAATCAATAATTTCAACGGGCGCATTTTTAGATATAAATGTTGGTGCGAAGTTACTTCATAATTTTAATTCGACTAAGCTCTTTGGCAATACTACAGCAAGTGTAATGATACCAGCAACCGAAGCCCCAGCTAATGATCAAAATACAATTCTTCTTCTTTTTTTGATTTTAGTTACATCAGTCGCTGTTTTTTTGAATTTTAATTGATCATCTACAGAAACATCTGTACTTGGATTATAATCCAAACTTTCATCTCTATCTATTTTGTCTTCTTTTTTATTTTTCATTATTCATCTTCTCCGCCATTAAACACTTCAAACTCAGTTGTTGTTTCAGAAGTGTTAGTTAAAGAAAACTCATCAATTAATTCGCTAGCACTCTTTGATTTTGAAATATTATCTTCTCCAGTTTCGTTTTCTTCAGTTGAACCAAATAGTTCTGAAAATCCAATAAATTCATTACTATTTGTATCATTTTCAAATAAATCATCAATGCTTAATTGTTCAGATTCAACTTGATCATAGTCATTTATTTCAGCAGAATTTTCATCTTTAACTTCTTGGCTTTCTTCAAAATGTAATTGAGGATCCGACATAATATCATCGTTATTTTCTGCTTGATAATTCAATATTTTTTCATCAACATCAAATTCTTCTACATTAATTTCAATGTTATTTTCTTCAATTTCTTCATTAAAATCGTTTGACTCATTAACTTCTATAACTTCACTTTCAGATTCATTATAAATTATGTCTTCAATCATAATATCAGCATCTGAATAAGTATATGATTCTTCAATAATATCTTTTTCAGCTTTATAATCAAGTTCTGGTTCATGAATTTCGTTATCATTATCAACATGAGGATTAATTTCTAATTCGTAATTATCAATATTATCTTCAAGTGCTTTAAAATCTCCTGGCTCGTCGTCAAAGTTAAGTTCTAAATCTTTATCAATATCTAATTTTTCATGATAATTTTCAAAATCGTCAATTGCTTCTTCGTGAGCTAAATTATTTTTTCCTTCAACAGCAGCTATATCTTCATAATCTTCTATGTCTGAATTTACTAAAGTATTTTCATCCGTTTTATTTTCATTAGACATTTCTACATCTTCTTCTTTATTTAAATTTACAACTTCGAAATTATTTACTTGTAATTTGCTTTCATCAATTGAAGATAAATCAATTTCAGTTGTAAATATTAAATTAGGATTTTCAATATTATCAAATTCAGCAGTTATGGTGGTTTCTAAAATTTGTCTTTGCAATATTTTTTCATTTAGTTTTAAATTTGCATTAGATAAGATTTCATCTTCAATTTTATTTTTAATATAGCTTAAAATTTTATATTTATTAATTGGTCATAAAATTTCAGAAAGAATAATAATTGGATAAGATTTTGAATCTAAAAATTTTAAATTATCCTTAAATTTAAGATATTTTTTATATTCATCAACATTATCTAATTCACCGTTTGCATAATTATAATTATCAATAATAAAACCTTGAACAAGTTTATTAGATAATACGTTAATTAAAACAATATCGATGGTTTTAGTTCCTATTGAGTAATTTGTTTGTAATTTAAGATCAGAATAATGACTAATAAATTCGTTTAATTCAACAAATACATCATTTTTAAATTCACTCATATCGCCTAATGAAATTGTTTTTGTTGCTAAAAAATCCTCTGTTTCATCTAGATAATTTTTTTGCTCTTCAAGAGATAGGTCTAAGAATTTTAATCATTCTTTAAAAGTAACCATATCAGTTGTTGAACGCTCAGTTATTTCAATATCATCTGCATAAATAGATTTAACAACAATAACTTTTTCTCTAGCACGTGAAATTGCAACATTTAAGGCATTTTTACCACCTTGACGAGCAACATATGTACCGTATAGAGCGGTGTTTTTGTCATAAACTACAGACATAATAACTAAATCAGCTTCGTCACCTTGAATATTTTCGATATTTTTTAATACTAATTTATCTTTATTTAAGGCCTCTTCTAATCTAGGCTCATTTCCAAAAATACAGTTAATTAAATAATCTTGTTGTTTAGCATTAAACACTAAAATTATGATTTTATTATATTTATCTAAATTATCCTTAGCAATTTGAATAACTTCTTTTCCTTCAGCTTCATTCATACTATTATCTCAGCTACCGTTAACTTGGATAACTTCAATTGCTTTATTTTTAGATATCGACAATGAATAATCATCAATTACATCTAATTTAGAATTATAGAAATGTTTAGAGCTAAATGTCATTAATGAAGCTTGTTTTGAACGATAGTTTTTATCTAATAGAATTGAATATACCCCACGAGCTTTAGCATAATCTAAAAGTGATTCAATGTTACCAAAATCATCTTCTTCATCAAAATTATAAGAAACTGAGAATCATCTGGTTGGTTGCATTTGTTGATTATCACCCGCTAGAATTTTGCGTTTAGCCAAATATAGAATTGGTATACCCTTTTCAATAAATATTTGACTAGATTCATCTAAAATTGCATAATCAAATTCACCTTTTTCTCACATTGATAAATCAAGTTCTGGTGTAGTTACAATAATTGGAAATAATTTTTTAATCATTTCTTTATGCTTATGGAAGAACTTATAAGGTTTTAAATGACCTGTTCTAATCGCCATTGCAAAGGCATTATATTGACGCAATTCTTCTTTATCGAAGTTTGACATTTTATTAATAGTTTGTTGTAAAACCATCTTGGTTAAAACAATATCATCATTTACTTCAATGGTTTTCTTATCCAAAATGTTTTTATAATCATTTTCAAACTCTTTAATTGATTCATAATCAACTAAATCAACATATTTAATTGCATTATTAATATCGATTTTAAATAAATTAGGGTTTTCAAATAAAATATCTGCAGATTCTTTAATATTTTTAGGATAAATTGTAAATACACCTGCTTTTTTATCTTTATTTATTTCGTATAAAACTTTTCTAATTTCTTTTTTATCATTTAAAGGTGCTTCAAAATTATATTTTAGTTCTTTGCCTAGTAATTTCAAACTTTCAAATTCTTGTTGACTTAGGTCATAATTAATAATTGAAGAGTAAAAATTAATAATATTATTTAAATTTTTAGTTCCTTTTATTTTTTTAACAGTATCAACATAATTTTTATCGTCATTAGAAAAAATTTGAATACCTTCTTGGCTGTCATTTTTTCTAAAGTTTTCAACATATTCAATAAATTCTCTTAACGGTTTATAGAAAACCTCATCTCTTAAGTTTTTGTCATTTAAGGCAAATAAACAAAAGATAGATAGTTTTTTTAGACGGTTTTTTAAAACATCAAGAGCAGCTTTTTTCTGAGAAACAACAAGACCACTATATCCCCTTGCAATAATATTAGCTATTAAATTACTAATAGTTTGTGATTTTCCTGTTCCGGGAGGGCCTCAAATAATCGTATCTTGATATAGAGCTGAAATTGTAGCTACATCTTGTGAAAAGTTGGTTTTTTGAATTTTAAATAACTTAAATTTATTATCAAAAATAACTCTTTTAACCTTATCTTGATAAATTGTTTTATTGATTTCAGGGTTTAAAATGTATTCAAATTCATCATTTTCAATAATCTTTTTCATTTGGTTTCATAAATAACCAGACGAAACATTATAAAAACCTAAAACCATACCAGGGTGAAACTCAATTGATGAATGAATAATTGTATCTTGTGTTAATGAAGGTAGTTTATCTTTTAAATTTTCAGGTGTTTTATAAATTGGAGCTCATTCTTTTTTAAAAAAGTCAAAAACCTCTTGAATAGAAAGATTAGCAAAATCATAATTATCAACATTTAACATAAAGCCTTCTTGGCCTAAAAATGTTATTAATTTGCTATTAACTCTAATATCTGAATTTGATTTTAGATAGACAAGCGAATTTTTAATTTCTAAAGTTATTTCTTTAAAAAATAATGGTGCAAAAATAGTCTTCTTTTCTGTTTTAATTGAAATAAAGAAAAATCCAATATGTAATGGTCAAATGTTTGACTCAATATTAACATTCTGAGCTTTGTTTAATATTTTCTTTCACTTGACTATTGATTTTTGAAACTCTGTGTCTAATTTATTAACAATTAATCTTTTAGCCTTTTCTAGATCTGATGATAACAATTTAAAAATATTGTCATCAATTCTTCTTTCATATTCTTTAAAAGAATTAATAACATCTTGTTTAGATAATGAAGCTAAAACTTTTTTAGCCAATTCTTGATTTCCGATTTCAGTCAAAACTGTATCAATACGATAATTGTTTAAAATATTATCAAATGTTTTTTCACCAAAGTTCTTGTAAACATCAAAAAACTTTTCATTATCAACTGCACTATATAATGAAGTATCAAATGTATCAATGTTTAGCAAGTTTGCCATTATCGTTTGATATTTAATGTCTTTCTTATTCATTTTCGATATCCTCTTTTATTTTATTTTCTAAAAATCTAGCTGAATTGCCAATAACCAATGAAATACTTTTTGATTGAAAAGCAAGTCCAGATACGCCATCTAACATTTTCAATCCCTCTGAATTAATCAAAGTTCTTTCTTTAAATGTGATTTTTATAATTTTTTGAGTTGAAGCAACATCTTCAATATTGCTTTTTCCCCCTAACAGATAAATAAATTTATCATAATCAAAAGATAGTTTTTCTTCTCTGCTCAACGACGTTTGAACTTCGTTTTTACGATATTTTTTATTTCAATATATTTTTATTAAACCAAACGTAATAATTAGTAAAAAAATATACAATGCTTTGTGTTTACTATTCATTCTTCACCTCTTTTAATATTATTAACATACCTTTCTTATAGGTTATTATAATTATATTTTATTTATATATTTCTGCTTTCATTTCTTAATTATTAATATGATTATTAATAACCTAAATGTAATATAATTATCTATATTATTTATTAGAAAGGTAAATTTATGGTTAGTAATAAAAAAATATTGCTAAGTGGAATCACTGCAACAGGAAAATTAACATTAGCAAACTACATTGGCGCAATTAAAAACATGGTTAAATTGCAAGATGAATATGAAAATTATATTTTCATTGCCGATCTGCATGCTCTAACTCTACCAATTGATCCTAAAGAATTAGAAAATAATCGAAGAAATATTTTTGCTTTATTTTTAGCTTGCGGAATTGACACAAATAAAAGCACATTATTTTTTCAATCTGATGTTTTAGAACACGGCTTAATGAACTGATTAATATTAACCAATACGACAATTGGTGAGTTATCAAGAATGACTCAATTTAAAGATAAATCATCAAAAATTAAAACCGCAAACGGAATGGAAACTATTCCAACGGGTTTATTAATGTATCCGACACTAATGGTTGCTGATATATTATTGTATAATGCTGATGTTATTCCAGTCGGTATCGATCAAAAGCAACATGTTGAATTAACAAGAAATTTAGCCACAAGATTAAACAATAAATTTAAGACAAATTTCAAAGTTCCAGAGCCCTATATTCCTGAAGTTGGAGCTAAAATTATGTCTTTAGTTGAGCCAACCAAAAAAATGTCTAAATCAGATAAAAATGAAAAAGCCTCAATATATCTTTTAGACGATCCTGAAGTTGCTTATAAGAAAATTATGAAAGCAGTAACTGACTCTGAGGGAAAAATTTATTTATCAGATGATAAACCAGGAATAAAAAACTTACTAACTATTTATTCAGCTTTAAAAAATATATCATTGCAAGAAACAGAACAATTATTTTTAGAAAAAAACTATGGAGAATTAAAACAAGCTGTTGGCCAAGAAGTTAAATTATTTTTAATAGAAATTCAAAGCAAATATACTGAAGCAATTAAAAATATTGACATTGAAGCTAAAAAAGGCGCAATAAAAGCAAGAGAAACAGCTAATAAAAATCTTAAATCACTTATGAAAGGAATAGGATTAGATAATGAAAGCAAATAGCAAATTAAATCACTCAACAAGCCATTTATTGGCAGCAGCAATTTTAAAATTATATCCTAATACAAAATTAGCAATCGGTCCTGCTATTGAAGAAGGATTTTACTATGATTTTGAATTCGAACAACCCTTATTAGAATCTGATTTACCAAAAATTGAAAAGTTAATGAAAAAACTAGCCGAACAAGGTTATGTAATGCGTCAAGTTGGTATCGAAGATTATTCATTTGAAAATCAACCATATAAAAAAGAGTTATATGACGAATTTTTAGCTCAAGGCAAAGAAATTACTTTTTTCCAATACTATCATCCAAAAACTAACGAAGTATTATTTACAGATTTATGTGCTGGTGGACATATTGAAAATACTAAAGAGATAAAAAACTTTAAACTTTTATCAGTTGCTGGGGCATATTGACGTGGCGATTCAAATAATAAAATGTTAACTCGTATATATGGAACAAGTTGAGAAACTAAAGAAGAATTAGATAAATACTTATTCATTTTAGAAGAGCGTAAAGAACGTGACCATAGAAAAATTGGTAAAGAGTTAAACATCTTTTCATTTTCACAATTAAGTGGTCAAGGTTTACCAATTTGATTAGAAGATGGTATGAAAATTCATAACTCAATTCGTGAATATGTTTTAAAACTAGATAAAAAATATGGTTTTAGAGAAGTTATGACACCTCATTTTGGAGAAAAGAAACTTTATGAAATTAGTGGACACTGAGCTCATTATCAAGACACCATGTTTAAGCCTATTGTTATGGATAATGAATTGCTAGTTGCTAGACCTATGACATGTCCTCATCACATTATTTTATTTAATTCAACTCGTCGTTCATATAAAGATTTACCAATTAGATATTCAGAACAATCAAGATTATATCGTTATGAAAAATCAGGCGCTTTAACTGGACTTGAAAGAGTTAGAGGAATGGATTTAACAGAAGGACACGTTTTTGTTAGACCAGATCAAATTAAAGCTGAATTTAAACACTTATACAAAATGATTTTACAAGCTTTAAAAGATTTCAATATCGAAATTGATCACGTTTCTTTATCATTAAGAGACCCAGAAGATAAAGAAAAATTCTTCCAAAATGATGAAATGTGAAACAAGGCTGAAAATGATTTAAGAGACGTTTTAAAAGAGCTTAATATTGAATATAAAGAGTTTATTGGAGAAGCTGCATTCTATGGTCCTAAAATCGATTTCCAAATTAGAACGGTTTTAAATAGAATTATTACCATGTCAACATTGCAACTTGACTTTCTATTACCTACTCGTTTTGAAATGAAATACGTTGATGATAATGAACAATTCCAAACACCTGTTTTAATTCACAGAGGATTAATTGGTACATATGAAAGATTTATTGCAATTTTATTAGAACAAACTAAAGGTGCGTTGCCATATTGACTAAGTCCTCGCCAAGTAACAATAATGCCAATCAGCGATGATTTAAACGAATATTGCCAAAAATTATACGAAGATTTATTAGATGAAGATATCAATGTTAATATCGATCTAAGAAACGAAAGAATTAACAAAAAAATTCGTGAAGCACAATTGCAAAAAACCAAATTCGTTGCAATTATCGGACGTAAAGAAGTTGAAGATAACACAATCGCAATCAGAGAATATGGCTCAGATCAAACTGTTATTTATACAAAAGACGAGCTTATTTCAATGTTAAAAAATCTTAAAAAATCACTTAAATAGCAATTAAAAAACTAGAATCAAATTCTAGTTTTTATAATATTTTTTTAATAAAAAATTAAATCAGTTTCAAAGTATTCCATATACTTAAACACATCAATTATGGTACTTATATATTTATCGTCGACTCTTTTATAAATATAGTTTTTTGTATAAATATTATTACTAAACTCAGGCACCATATTATCTTTAAAAAAATTGAAAATAACTTGCTCATTAAAATATTTGAAAATCTCAAATATTTCTCACTCGAATTTATTTATAGCTTGCTCATCTCAATTTATACTTAATCCTCTTTGTTTTAACAAATTAATAATTCCTTGAACGAAATACTGCTTAATTCTTTCTATGCTCGTATATCCGCTACCATTTTTATAATAATTAGAAACTGTAAAATAAAGTTCTCTTGGGTCTTTTGCAATATGAAATTTAAACTCATACATTCTTATAAAAGCTGATAAAAATTCATATTTAATTTGTTTTAAATACTTACTTACCGCTCTAAGATCAGAAAATGAAAGGCCATATGTGGTTTTTAATAAGTCATTAATAATATCACTAATTGATGAATAGTATTCTTGTTGGTCTACAGACTTCAAAAATTCTCTAGGACCATTTTGCGCTATTTTTTTATAGATATTTATTACTTGAGATTTAACACTTTGATTAAATTGGCTATCAGAAATTTCGAGCTTAGTTTTGAAAACTGGGCTGAGTTTTGAAAAATTACTTTTTAATAAAGTTATATCGTTTCTATCTAAAACAACTTTACCCTCTAAAATTCTATACATATAATAATTTTAAATTAGTTTTCAAATTTAAGCAAAAAAATACTCAGACATTTCTGAGTATTTTTTTGCTTTTAACTTTTTAAAAATTTATAAATTATTTTTTAAAACGTTTTACTAATAAAAAGATTAGAACACCTAATAAAGCTAAGGTAAGAATTGATAAGGTTATAACAAGTGCATCAACTGGTTTTTTATAACTTTCAACTTCTTGGTTTGATTTTTCAATAGCAGCAGATTTAACAGGATTTACATCTTTAATTTGATCTAAACTCTTGATTTGTTCTCTAGCTTCAAGTAATTTTTTAATAATACCTTCTCTGTATTCTTTAGGTAGCTTATGATTTTCTCAAACAATGTCAATTTGTTTATTTAAATCATCAAGTGCTTCTTCTTTAACTTTAGGTAATAATTGTTTTTGTAGTTCGTTAAATTTATCAGTAGCTTCTTTTAATTTATTAGCAACTTCTTCAAGATTATCAGCAGATCTAACAGCTGTTTTTAATGCTTCAATTGTAGAAGCAAATTCTTGTTTTTGCTCAGGTGTAGCAATTTTATCTGATAAATTAGCAATAATGTTGTTAAATTCATCAAGTTTATTATTTACATTTTCTTTAGCTAATCCTAATACTGAAGCATCTGCTTCTTTAGCTTTATTAATAGCATCTAAAACGCCTTTAAAAGTACTTGAATTTTCAACATTTTTCATTTCTTCAGCAATTTTATTAGCAATTTCATTTCTTTGTTCAGCTGTTAATAAATCATCTGAAATAGCTTGAACTTTATCTTTTAAAGCTTTTAATTCTTCGTTAGCTGTTGGTTTGGCGCTGTTTAAAGCTTCATCATATTTTGATTTAGATTCGGCTAAATTATCTGAAGATTCTTTAAAGCTGTTAGCTCCTTCAATATCTGTAGCATCTTGTGTAAATTGATTTGTAAGAGCTGTTTTTTGATCATCTGATAATAAATTAGATGGAACGTTAGCTATATCTTCTTTATAAGCTAAAACTTTGTTTTTATTATCTGTTTTAATTGCAGTTAATGCTTCGTTATAAATATTTGTAGCTTCGTTTAAATTATCTGAAATAGGTTTTACTTCATTTGCAGAATTAATAGCTTCTTTTCTTTCTGATAAAGATTTTAATAATGAGTTTCTTTTATCTTCAGCTAAAGCATCATTAGAAGCTGAATTAATGTCTTTTTCAAAAGCTTTAATTTGTGCAATTGGACCTTTTTTCAATTTATTTAATAAATCTTCTTTTGCTTCCTCGTAATTTTCAAATGCATTTTTAATTTCCGCTTCCGCTTTTTCGGTTAATAAACCCTTAACAATAGCTTTTGCTAATTCTGCATTTTTGCCAAGTTTTTCTAATTTTCCTAATTCTTCATCATATTTAGCTTTAAGATCTGCGACTTCAGGATTAGAAACTTCTCCAACTGAATGAGCAGAGTTAATGTTTTCAAATAAAGGAACTAATTCATTAGCTCTTTCTTTAAAAGCTTTGTATACTGGTTTAGCGCTATTTTTAAAGTTTGCTTTTTCGTAATTAAATTCATTATTAGCATTTACGGCTTGATCTTTTAGATCTTGTGGAATATTTAAATCTTTAATTAATTTGTCATATGTTGCTTTACTTACATCAAATACCGCTTTTTTAACAGCATCTTCTTCTTCAGTTATTTTTGCAGCAACTTTATTTAATTGTTCTTCATTTGGATTGCTTAAATCAAATCCTTCTGGCAAGTCAATTGAATATTTACCATTTGTAATCTTTGAAGAAACTTCTTTAATTTTAGCAGTTTCAGCTGCTTTTAATGCTGAAGCATTAGCTGCAGTAGCATCTTCTTTAATTTCCTCATTATAGTGATCCAATGCTTCAACAACACCAGCGGCTTCAGTATTTAACTTATCAAATACAGATAAAACCTTTAAACCTTCTGCTAAATTATCTTTATTTGTTTCTGCAGCAGCTTCCAATTTTGAAGCAACAGGATTTCCGATAGCTCCTGTAGCAATAGAGTCTTTAATGTATTTATTTTTATCGACTACTGAACTTACAACATTTATAAGCCCGCCTTGCACCGCTTTATCAATATCAGCTAATCATTTATTAACAATTTCTGCAAGCTCCGGATTTGAGGTCTTCAATTGATTTAATTCTTCTTTAAGTGCATCAATTTTAGGTTGTAATTCTGCTAATTTTTTAGCACCGTCTAAAGCTTTAAATTCATTATAAAGGAATGCTTTTTTGTCAACCGCAATTACGTTATAAATTCTATTGTTCAAATAGTTATTTATTGTTCCATAAAATCAACCGTTTTCGGTTGTAAGTGCTTCAGTTTTTCATGCAGTAACATTGTTATATTGTCTATCATAGAAAGTACCTGTAAATTTAGATGCCCCTCTAGAATATGTACCTTTTCTCATCATATAGATAGAAATTGGCATATCTGCAGGTTTGAAGTTAAAGTTTGTTATAAAGTATTTATGTCCATTTCTGTTTGTGTTATACACTCTATACATGTCATTCATGCCTTCATTAATTTTTGTTAATCAAGCTTCATTAGTTTGTGATAAATCGGCAGGATTATCGTAATAAATTTTTGAAAGTGCAATAAATGAATCGATGTTTGCTTTTGGATAAAGATTTCATTCACCACTATTAACAAATCAATCATTGCTTTGGATTATTTTAAAGTTATTTCCGGGTACTCCATCAGCTGTTTTTAATTCAAAGTGATTTTTTCCTTTATCATTAAAGTGAAATAGTAGGTTATCAATTTCAGCATCACTTGCTAAATTACCAATTAGCATTGTTCAGTTTGAAACTAAACCAACAAAATAATAATCATCTGTTCAATTATTAGGATTTCCTTCTACTTTGGTTGTATTTTGTTTATAAAAATAATTGATCATGAAATTGTGGTAGTTTACAAAATCCTTCAATTTTGAAAACGCAGGTTGTTCTTTTGATAATATAAAATTGAAAAAATCTGTTTTTGATTTTAATGCCTTTTTAACAATTTTTGATAAATCATCTGCATTTAAATTATTTCCATCTTTCATTTCAGAAAATAATTCATCAGCTGTTGCCTGGAATCTTGTGAACTCTTCTTCGTAATCTTCATCTTGTAATAATTCAGGTCTTGAAAAGATTCTTAAAGAATCAAAACCATTTTGAATAGTTTCATTTAAATTTTGGTTTCCTTGTTCTTTCATTAAATTATTGAAATATGTTCCACCAAATGTATAAGAAATTAATCTACTAAAAGCTTCTTTTGTTTCTGAAGATAATTCAAAAATTTCTTTTCTTACATCATTGTGATTTGCGAAAGTCATTGATTCAATCTTCTTGTTTAAGTATTCAACTTGTGAAGCGGTTAAACCACCTTCAAAATTATCTCAAACAGCATTTTGAACCATTTTCTTATAACCATCTTTTAATGAGTCAGCATATTGTTGTTCTCATAGTTGTAACGCTGTTTTTGGAGAAGATGAACTGTGAACATGTTCAATATCAGATGTTGAATTAACAGCACTTTCGTTAGTTGATGCCGATAAAACAATAGGTGATAATGAAGTCAATAAAGCTCCTCCTAATAGAGCTTTTAACACTAATTTATTTTTTTTCATATTTACCTCATTTTAATTAGTAATAATTTATTTTAAATGTTAAATCTTATATTTTAATTAATTAATATTTTTAATTGATCTAACAAAATTTTATTTATTCGTAATAAATAAATCTATATTTAATTTTACAGCCTATAATTATACACTATTTTATTTTTTTATAAAAAAAGTTCGATTTTTCAATATTTTTATAAAAAAAATCAAAAAGAACTAAGCTTTTTGATTTTAAAATCGGTCATTAAATAACTTGTGAAACACGTAATGCAATTAAGATAATGTTTATTAAAATTAATACGATTAATGCTGATACTAGTACTCAGAAACCTTTGTTTCTTCTTCTACCTGTGTATTGGATAGCATCAGTTGTATTGTGGCAAGCCACTGTTTCGCATTCGCATACTTCAGTTTTTTCTTCCGCTAAGAAGCCTGTTAATGTTGAAACTGTTGTTGCTGATTTTTTGTTTTTGTTTTTGATGTGGTAGTAGATATCTAATGATTCTTCGTTAGCAACGATTTTTTCTACAACAACTGGGTATTCTGACTCAGCTTTGATGTCTTCGGCTTTAACTTCTGAAGCTTTTTTTCCTTCAACGTTTTCTACATAAAATGACACTTCTGAAGCCTTTTCATCTAGGTCAACTGCTTTAGGTGCTGGTTTGTCAACAAGATTTTCTTGTTCGATGTATGTAATAACATCTTGGTTTTTAACTTGTTTTTCTTTAACTTTTTCAATGATTAAACGAGCTTTTTCAATACCAACACTTCCACGGTATGCACCGTCACGGTGGAATCAAACTCTTGTATCGTTTTGTGTTAATTCACTAACTTGAATGTATTTTTCAACAGCATCTGTAAATTCTGCAAAATTTCCAGAAATTTTTTGGTTAGCTTTTTTAAAGTTAAATGAAACATTTCTATCTTTGTCAAACGCTTCAGAAATATAGTATTTTTCTAAAGTCGATTTTTTTTGTGATTTCATACGAACTCCATTCTTTAAATTATTAATAATTTCAATTCTATTTTAACAAAAATATAAATTTATAAAATAAAATATGCCGTTATTTTACACTAAATTTGTCTAAAAATTAACTTTTTAGATATTTTTTTAGCATTTTTCTAATTTGACGCATCTTTTCACGAACAATTCTGTCAACATATTGAAAAAAATATATTAGATAAAATCAATAATATATGTATAAAAATCAGTGATTAAAGTTTAATAATCAATAATGTTGCTTTATATATTCAAAAACTATTTTATATATTGTTTAAATACTGAGCTAACATTGCCAATTTTTTGTTTTAAATAATCATGTTCGATTTTGTCTTCTAAATCAAAAATAAAATCTCTGATTTGGTCTTCTTTAATCATGTAAATATCTTCAAAAATACCTTCGATTTGAAGTTCAACACTATTATTAATTACATAAATTAATTTAATTGGTGTCTCTTTATTAAAAACTCTATGAATTTTTTTGATTAGTTTTTTACCCTTTAGAAAAGGATTTTGATATTTTTTATATTTTTCTTCATTTATTTTAATATCTAAATATTTATCTTTTACAGAGCCTAAGATTTTTCCTTCTGTTATATAAATATTATTTATTAAATAGATAGATTTTTTTGATATTAAGATATCGTTAATTTCAAAATCGATATATTTGTCGAAGCGATATTTATTTTTAGAAATAACTTCGGCATTTTCCATTTCTTTAGATATTTTAAGAATCTGTTCAGAAACACTTTGATCAACTAATGCTTTTTGAATAAAATTTTTTTTGTTTTTATTCATTAATTTAAGCATTGCAATCGAAAATACTAATATTAATATAAATAAAACAGAAAGTCCTATAGCTATGCCTATAATATAAGGTTTATCTTCTAATAACATATTACATGTCCTCCTCATCTTTTTCGCCTAGATAAATATCTTTATCATTAATAAATTTTTTAATTATTTTATAGTTAGGCTTGTATTTTAATATTAAATCATAAAATGGTTTTTTATGATTATGGTGGCGATAATGCGCAACCTCATGAACTACTATGTTTTTAATAGCTTCTTCTTTAAAATGTACTAATTTTAAATCATAACTAAGAATTTTTTTAAAGAAGTTATGTTTTCCTCACGCAGTTTTACTATTCATAATCTTTATTTCATAAGTAGTTTCTTTTCCATAAATCAATTTCCAATAGTAATGGCTATATTCTGTGACTTTTTTTAATAAAAGCTCTTTCAAATACTTTTTAATTTCTTTACCAACATCTAAATTTTTGGACTTTTTAATTTTTATATAATGAACTTCATTTTCATAAGTGAAATAAATAAAGCTATCAAGAATAGTGAACTTAACTTTTTTACCGAATAAATAAAATGAATTATTTAATAAATCAATATCTAGATAATTGCGAGATTTAATAATCAGTTTCGGTATGTTTTTAATAATAAAAAGATCGACAATAGGCCGATATTTTTTTCAATTTTCTTCTGAAATTAATAATTGTAAGCCTAGTGAATTATCAAATTTCAAAGCATAGGTTTTTCGTTTCTTAAAAACAACAGTAACTTGATAGTTTTTGTTATCAACTAGATAATCAAATTTATTAGTCTCGTTCATGATATCTAATTATAGATTAAATTACTAGCTTTAAATTTAAATAAAATTAGATAAATTGTTATTCAAAAATTGCAAAATTTAGTAAAATTATCAACGATTTAGTAAAAAATTATATTTTTTAAAGAAAAACTAAAAAAAACTTAATTTTATTATAAAATAAATAATGCTAATTATTAATAGCAAGAAAGGCAAAAAAATGGCAAATATTAAATCAAAACAAAAAGCAATATTATCTAACGAAAAAGCAAATGCGCGTAATTCTGCTATCAAATCAACAGTTAAAACAGCTATCAAAAAAGCTAAATTAGCTGCACAATCAAACGATCCTAAAGTTGATGAATTAAAAGCTAAAGCTCACCACGAAATTGATAAAGCAGTTTCAAAAGGTGTTTTACACCAAAACAATGGCGCAAGAAAAGCAAGCCGTTTAGATGCATTTATTGCTAAAAATAAAGAATAATAATTAAGATGAATTTAAGTAATTAAAAATGTCCGCGTGCGGGCATTTTTAATTTGTTCTTGTTAATCTTCTTATAATTTTTAGAATCTTTGTATCATTTGATGCATATTTATATCTTAAAGAAATATCAAAAGATGAACTTTTTGCAATACTTCTAATCGAGCTAAAAGTTTCAAAACCCGCCTTGCCATGATATTTTCCAATTCCAGATAAACCAATTCCACCAAATCCTAAATTATGATTGGAAACTTGCAAAATTGTATCATTAATGGCGACCCCACCACTTTTTATATTAGTTAATAAATAGTCGATGTTATTTTTATCATTACTAAAAATATACAATGCTAATGGGGTCGAGTGTTGATTAATTTCTTGAACTACTTTTTCTAAATTATCATATTGAAGTATTGGTAAGATAGGTGCAAAAATTTCTTCTTGCATTTCTCTATCAGTTCATTTACTTTCTTTAATTAATAAACTCATTTGACGTTTTTCATTGACTTCTAATGGATAGCCATATTCTTTAATTCTTGATAAATGATGTTCTGATATTATTTTTGGTAATGCATCATTATCCAATGGTTCTTTGCCATAAATTTCATGATATCTCATTTTAAGTGATCTTAATAACGGCAATTTAACATCTTTATGAACGTAAATATAATCAGGAGCAATACATGTTTGTCCGCCATTCATCATCTTACCAAAAATAATTCTTTTAGCGGCTAGTTCAATATTTGCATTTTTATCAATTATTGTCGGTGATTTACCCCCTAATTCTAAAACACAAGGAATCATTTTTTCAGCAGCTTTTTCATATATTCTTTTGCCTATATTACTATTGCCCGTAAAGAAAATAAAGTCTAAATCTTTATTTAATAAATCTATTGCCGCATTTTTATCGCCTAGGTGAACCGAAAGAATTTCCTTAGGAAAAAGTTCGTTAGCCATTTCTAGCAATAATTTTGAACTGTGATAAGAGAATTCGGATGGTTTTAAATAAACAGAATTACCAGCTCCAAATGCATTAATAAAAGGTATTAATGATAAGTTAAAAGGATAATTTCAAGGAGATATTAATAAAACCTTTCCATAAGGTTGTGGATAACTATAAAATTTTGTTCCCAACGTTGCTAAAGATCCTCTAACTCTTTTTTTCTTAGCCCACAAAGATACTTTTTTAATATATAAATCAAGTTCTTTAATAATCGGAATAATTTCAGTTATTTCAGCTTCAACTTTAGATTTATTTAAATCTAAATATAAAGCGTCATAAATTTTTTCACGATTTTTCTTTATTCATTTTTTCAATAATTTTAAATAATAAATTCTTGTCTTTACATTAATCATTTCTAACCCCTAAATTTGATAATAAAATTATATACGAAAAAAATAAGGTTACTTTCCCTTATTTTTCTCGTATTTATTTACCTTAATATGTTTTGTTTTTGCAATGTTAAATACCAGTGTAAACTCGCCTTTTATATTTTGCTCTTTTAAAATATTTAAAATTTCTTGTGGGCTACCTTCAATAGATTGCTCATAAAGTTTGGTCATTTCCTTAATTAAAAACAGCTTTGCCGAGTCATTAAAAACATATAAAAAGTCTTCAATTGTTGAAATTAATTTATGTGGTGATACATAAGCCACATATGTTCCATATGATAATGAAGACAGTTCGTTTCTTCTCATTCCTGATTTATCTTTTAAAAAACCAAGAAAAGTAAATGTATTGCTAAAATTAGCTTTGATTGTGGCGTGTATTAATGCAGTTGGACCACCAATAACATCAATAAATATTCCTTCGCTTTTAGCCAATTTTACAATTTCAAATCCAGGATCAGAAATGCATGGCATGCCTGCATCTGAAATTAGTGCCACTTTTTTATTTTCTTTAATATATTCAATAATTTTTGGGCTAATTTGTTTCTCATTAAAATTATGGTAAGAAATTAATTTAGGTTTATTTATTTCAAAGTGTTTTAATAGCTTTGCACTAACTCTGCTATCTTCACATAAAATAATATCCGCTTCTTTTAAAGTGTTTAATGCTCTGATAGTTATATCGTCTAAATTGCCTATCGGTGTGCCTACTATAGATAATTTATAATCCATAAATCCCTCCCAATTCAACTAATAATTTTGCTTTTTGAATATAAAAAGAACTATTGCTATTAAGTGCTTTAATTATTGAATCTAAAAGATCTATTAATCTAATTAAATCCAAATCCAAAATGCTTTTATTTTGTTTATTAATATCAGTATAATCTATTACAAAAAATGAATCATAGTTGTTTTTAAATTTGTATAAATCTTGATATATCACTTTTAAAAAATTTAGAAATTCATTAGCATTATTTTTATTGAATTCTTTAATTAAAAAAGTAAAAAAATTGGTTTTTTTATACACTGAATTTAAAACTAAGTTTTTTAGTTCAATTAGTAAATTTTCATTGATATTTTGGATATTTTTATTATAAAATGTATAAAAATTAGTTAACTTATTATTAGTGTTATTTAATAAATGAGAGTCTTTTAAATCAATAATAAAACAACGTGACTTAATTGTTTTTAAAACAGAATTTTTGTTGTTTGTAGTCAGTAAAATCATTAAATTTTTAGGCGGATCTTCAAAGAATTTTAGTAAGCTATTTAAACTTTGCGGGGTTGAATTTTCTATATTATTTATAATTAAAAACTTAATTTTATCGCTTGAAGCATTAGCAGTTTCTGAAGACAATTTAATAGCATTGGAAATGTCTTCTTTTAATATAGTATTTTCAGATCCATCAATATAAAAATATAAATCTCCGAAAATTAAATCAGAAATTTTTTTATATTCGGTTTTATTGACTTTATTAATAAATTCAATTAAATATCACTCGAAGGATTTTAATGTTGTCGAAGAAAGTAAATAAACCTGTTGGAGTTTGTTATTTAAGATACTATTGTCAATTATTTGTGAAAATACTGATTTCGATTCCATTAAATTACTTCTAACTCTTTTAAAATATCTTCGACTTTTCTATAAAGTTCAATAATTGAACAATTTGCATTTATAACTCTAAATTGTTCCGGGTTTTTATTAATAATTGTTTTGTAAGCTTGTCTTAAATTTTCATAATAAGCAACATCAGTTTTTTCTAGACGGTCAGCTTCACCTCTTATTTTTGTAATTCTTTCAACAGAAGTTTCTGGTTGTAGATCGAAAAATATTACTAAATCAGGCTTGGTATTATCTGTCGCTATTTCATTAATTAGTTGAACTTTTTCCAAACCAACATTACCTAAAATACCTTGATAAACAAATGACGATGTTCAATAACGATCGGAAATAACATGTTTACCAAAATTTAGTGCTGGTCATATACCTTTTTCTAAATTCAAACGTCTTGAAGTAGCAAATAATAAAGCGTCTACCATATGACTAAAATCATTTTCATTGTCTAAAATTAACTGTCTTATTTTTTCAGCTTCTTTAGAAAAAGCACTACCTGGTTCTCTAGTAAATACAAAATCATCAATCTTATGTTTTGAAATTAAATCATCTTTCAACATTTGAACGATAGTTGACTTACCTGAACCATCCATTCCTTCAATTACAATAAATTTTCCCTTATTTTTATTCATAAATTCCTCTTAAGATATTTTAGTTTTGTTTATTAATGATTGTTTAAGTGTTATTGGATCAATATATTCAACCGAGGCTCCCATAGGTATACCCATCGATAATTGATAAACATTAACATGATTAATTTTATCTCTTAAACATTTTTTAATATATTCCATCGTAAATTGACCTTCAATTGTTGCTGACAAGGCCAATATAATTTCAGTTTGATTTTTTGATAGATTTATCAATTTATCAATATTTTTTTTAACCAAATCACTAGGATTTTTGATATCGTATAACGACTCTAACACAAAATATTTACCTTTAAAAATATTTAGCTCTTCAAATTTAGCAATTTCATTTGAATTTTCTACTACAATAAGCTTTTTGTCTCTTAGAACATCTTGACATATTTCACAGATTTGATTTGCATTATATGCATTACATACTTCGCATTTTTTAATTGCTTCTTTTAATGATTTTATAGCATTGAATAATTCTTCAGCAACTTCAACTGGTTGTTCTAAGAAATAAGTAATAGTTTTTGATATTTGTCTTTTACTATAGCCAGGTATTTTTTTTAATAATAACTCAAGCTCATAAATTTTTGAGTCATTCATAATAATTAAAATGGCATTCCTGAATTAGAAAATTTTGAGTTTAATTCTTCGTATTTTTGATCTACAACTTCAATTGCTTCATTAACAGCAATCATAACTAAATCTTGAATTAATTCAGGATCATCTGGATCAATTAAAGCTTCGTTAATTTCAATAGATTTAATTTTTCTATTTCCATTCATAACAACTTTAATTCCTTGTTTTTCAACAACGAATTCCATTCCTGCAATTTCTTTTTCTTCTTTTTCAACTTGTGCTTGTAATCTTTTAGCATTTTTTAACATTTCATTTATATTCATAGTTTCTCCTTTTATTTTTTAACTTTAAAGCGGTCGCCAAATACATTTTCAGCTCATTCAATTGCACTCTTTTCTTTTGAGCTAAATCTCAATGATAAGTCTTCAAGAGGTTCAATTTTACGTTTTCTAATTTCTGATAAATGATCGCTTCAATATTGCTTAGCTTGTTTAAATTCTTCTGTTGTAATGGCAAATAAATGAACATATCTTCCAAATATTAATTTAGTTGCGCTTATAACATCATCAGTGTAAGCTTCTTGATTTAATTGATGAACTTTCTCATCAAATTCGCTTGTAAACAAAATAAAATCCTTTGATGAAAACATTATTCTTAAATTACTAAATAATGTAATTAATCTCTGATCGCTTTTTGGTAATTTAATATTTAGCATTGCAAAATGAATTGAATCTTCTTTAGTATAATCAGAATTTTCAAATCCAACCGCTTTTATTTTTGAAAATTGTCTAACTAATAAACAATCAATAATTTTGTCGATTGATATGCTTTTATCGGTATTCAGATTTTCTTCTTTAAACTCTTCATTTAAAACAAAATCATCATCTCCGTCATAATTTGAAGTTATGATTTCATCTGTTATATCATCTTGTTGATAGCTATTATCATTTTCTGCTAATAATATTTCTTGAGTTTTTTCTAAAATAACATCAACATCAACTTCTTTAATTTCAATTGGTTTACTTTGTTTTATTTCTTGGGTTTGATAAGAGTTAGCAATATTCGCTAAATCAAATACGGAATTAAGTTGTTCATTATTAGTTTGTTTTATTTTTGATTTTTGTTCTTTATTGTCATTTTTATCTTCTTGATCATAAACAACAAAATCTACACTTTCATCTGTTTTTGGTATCTCGATAACATGTTTATAATTTTCGTTAGAAAGATGTAATTCAGATAAATTAATTAATAATAATTCAAATAGCTGCTGAGGGATATCAGCGAAACGAATTTCTTTATTTGCCTCATTAATCATTGACAAATACCTATAAAGTTTGTCTTCTGAAAAACTCAAAGATTTCACATCTTCTTTATTTAAAACTTCTAATAAACTTTCGTCATTTGTTTTCATGAATATAATTAAATCTTTAATTAATGAAATCAATTGACTTAATATTCTTTCAATATCAGCTCCATTATTTAAAAGTTGTTCTTTTAGAGCTAACACTTTTTTAAGTTCGTGATTAGAAGCTAGTGATAATAAATTTAATAATTGTTTAGGATTTGAAATTCCAAAAAACTTTTCGATAACTTCGGTAGTAATTTTTTTATCTGCGCTAAATATCGAAACTTGGTCGGCAATTGATAATGTATCTCTAAAACTTCCGTTTCCCAGCTCGGCAATTAATTTGTATGCTGATTCTTCGGCTTCAATATTTTCTTTTTCAAAAATTACTTTTAATTGGCTAATCAATGTGATTAAATCCATCTTTTTAAAATTAAATCTTTGAACTCTACTTAAAATCGTTAATGGAATTTTTTGTGGATCAGTTGTAGCTAAAATAAATATTACATGTTTAGGTGGCTCTTCTAATGTTTTTAACAAAGCATTGAATGCGCCTTTTGATAACATATGAACCTCATCAATAATATAAATTTTATATTTAGATTGAGTTGGTAAATGTTTAATCTTTTCTCTTAATTCACGAATATCATCAATCCCTGTATTTGATGCAGCATCAATTTCAATAATATCTAAGTTTCTATCTATATTTAAAATGCAATTATCGCAAGGAATTAGTGGGTCGCTTTTGTGCGAACAGTTTATTGTATTGGCAAAAACTTTTGCAGTACTTGTTTTCCCATTTCCATGTGGTCCACAAAATAAATAAGCATGACTTATTTTATTATTTAAGATAATATTTTCGAGTGTTTTAACAATATGATCCTGCCCTTTTATTTCATCAAAACGAGTTGGACGATATTGACGGTATAGTGCAATATATTTATCTGACAATGACACAATTCCTCCTATTTAAATAATAATTATATTTTACCAAAAACTAATATTAACAAGTTTTATTATTTATAATAATATCGGTGACAGTTATGAATCATGACAAATATTATTTCGATAAAAAAATAAAATCTACGCTTAAAAATTTTTGAATACTGAGCTGTTGTCTAATTCCGATAACCTTAATAGGCGCGATATTATCATTTTTATACAGCCAAAATTCAAAACCCTTAATATATTCATTATCAATTTTAAATGCTTTAATAGGTTTTTATGGAGTTGTATATTTTACTCAATCAATAAGCTTTTATAAATTTAGAGACGAAATTAAAATTCGAAGAATACCAAAATCTATTTTAATTTTATCAATCATTACTTTAACCCTTTCAATTTTAAGTATAATTAACGCATTTTTATACTACACATTAACTGAAAATTACAAGGCAACATTTAGCAATGAAAACTTGCTAAAAATTAATATTTTTAAAATAGAGACCTATATAACAAACATTGCACTTTTTTCAATTTCAATTCCATTAACAATACTTTCACATAAGTTATATAAAAAATTAAGTAAATAAAAAGGAAACATTATTATGATTAAATACGAGAAATCTTGTGGGGCGGTAGTCTTCAAAAAAGAAAATAATGTCATTAAAGTTTTATTAATTGAACAAAAAGCTGGGCATTGAGGATTCCCTAAGGGCCATGTCGAAGAAAATGAAACCGAAATCGAAACCGCTTTAAGAGAAGTTAAAGAAGAGACTAATATTGATGTTAAAATAATTGAAAATTTCAGGGAAATTATTGAATATCAACCTTTCGAAAATGCTTGAAAAACAGTTGTATTTTTCGTTGCTGAACCAATTAATAATACATTAATAAAACAAGAAACAGAAGTTCAATCACTTGGTTGATTTAATATTGAAAAAGTTAACGAATTATTACCTTTTGATACTCAAAAAGAAATTTTTAATAAAGCGATTAAATTTTATCTACAGCTTAACAAAAATTAAAAAATAAAGTATATAAAAAATGCAAATTAAGACTTTTAAAAAGGCTAATTTGCATTTTATTTATTGATTATTTAGTTTGTCTTTTTCAGCGTTCATTCTATCTATTTCAGCTTCAATGGCTGCCATTTCATCTTCTAAATTATTAACTTCTAGATTTTCGGCAACAGAAATTTCATCAATTTTAATTTTTAATTCTTTAGCAATCGTTGCCTTTTTAGCTTCTATTTGTTCATTGATTTCATTTTCAGAAAAACCTTGTTTAGCTAAAAATTCTCTTTCATTTGAAATTAAATATTTAATAAAATCTATTGCTTGCTGAGATTGAAGACTTTGTTCGTTACTTTCATTAGGATTAATCATTCATGGTAAATCAATTGAAGCATTAGAACTTGGTAAAGCATCATAATTATTAAATAAATTAACAGTTGATTCTAATGCTATTCTATTAGTTAGTTCTTTGAATTTTTTTGAACCCAATTGAGTATAAACTTGATATGGATTTTTTTGTGCATATTGAACTAAGTTTGTGCTTCTTCTTAATTTATCCATAATATTAATATGGTCTTGTCAAGCTTTATCAAAAACATTTAAAATAATAACTCTTTCAGATCTTGCTAAGGCTGAAATACCATATTTATCAATAATATTTTGACGTAATTTATCATATTCTAAATATCAAACGTCTTTAATATACTTAATTAATTCTTCTTTATCGAATTTTCTTAACTCATTAACTTCAAATTTATGTTGAGTTAATCTCATGAAATTTTGATTTATATACAAGACAAATGTGTCAAAATCCATTGTGTTATTTTTCATTACAAAATATGGATTATTAACAGTTTGTTCAATAGCCACTGAAATCATTTTTTTAATAATAGATCCCAAATCATCACGATTTAAAATCAAATCACGTTGTTCGTAAATCAAATCACGTTGTTGTCTAATAACATCATCAAAGTTAAGGACTGATTTACGTGAATCATAGTTAAATCCTTCAATTTTCTTCTGAGCAGCAATAAAGGCTTTTCTTATGCTTTCTTCAGCAATTTGGTCTTCACCATATGATTTAAAAATTTCTTTTCACTTATCTTGTAAACCAAATCTTAAAATTAATTGATCATCTAGTGATAAAAAGAACTTTGTATATCCCACATCACCTTGACGTCCAGAACGACCCTTTAGCTGATTATCAATTCTTCTCGATTCAGCTTTTTCAGTTCCTAAAACATATAGCCCACCAGCTTCAATAGCTTCTTTAGAAGGTTTAATATCAGTTCCACGACCTGCCATGTTAGTTGCAATAGTAACAGCACCCAATTGACCAGCACGAGCAATAATTTCAGCTTCTGAAGCATCTTGTTTAGCATTTAAAACAGTATGAGGAACCCCAACTTCTAATAAATATTCGTGTAATGCTTCTGAGTCTTCAACTTGCGCAGTTCCGATTAAAACCGGTTGACCTGTTTTATAAATTCTTTTCACTTCTCTAACAACGGCTTTTCATTTAGAATGCATGTCAACGTAAATTTCGTCTTTATCATCTTTTCTAATTACTGGTTTATTTGTAGGAACAACATTAACACGCATATTATAAATATCAATAAATTCTTTTTCTTCGGTTAAGGCAGTACCAGTCATACCACTAATTTTTTTAAACAATCTAAAAAAGTTTTGATAAGTAATAGTTGCTAATGTTTTTGTTTCACTTTCAATAGTAACACGTTCTTTAGCTTGAATTGCTTGTTGTAGACCTTCAGAATATGCCCGACCTTCCATTATACGCCCCGTAAAAGAATCGACTAATTCAATTTTGTCATTTCTAACAATATATTCAACGTCTAACTTCATAACTTTATGAGCTCTTAAAGCATTTTGAATTCTATGCACAAGTTCTGAGTTTTCAATGTCATATAAGTTTTTAAAATTGAAATATTTATTAGCTTTTTCGATACCTTTATCAGTCAAATAAACCGATTTAGTTTCTTCATCTATATAATAATCGTCTTTGCTTAATGTTCTAACAAATAAATCGGCATTACTATATAAATTGCTTTCTTCATTGTCCCCGCCGGAAATAATAAGCGGGGTTTTTGCCTCATCAATTAGTATTGAATCAACCTCATCAAGTAGAATATAGTCAAGCCCTCTCTGAACTTTTTCTTCTTTGCTCATGACCATATTATCTCTTAGATAATCAAAACCTAATTCTGAGTGAACAGAATAAACAACATCGCAAGCATATGCTTCTCTTTTTAAATTTGTTGACATTTGTGCTTTATTAATACCGACAGTCAAACCTAAAAAATTAAATACCTGACCCATTTCTTCAGCATCACGTTCAGCTAAATATTCATTAACTGTTGAAACAATAACACTATTGCCAGTTAAAGCATTTTGATAAACGGGTGCAATTGATGTTATCGTTTTACCTTCTCCCGTTTTCATTTCTGCAACAGATCCTAAGTCTAAAATTATTCCACCAATCATTTGAACATCATATGGTCTTTTACCTAATACCCTTTTTGTAGCTTCACGTGAAACTGCAAAAACTTCAGGACGAATTTGATCAGGTGTTTCACCTGTTTTTAATCTTTCTCTGAATTCATTAGTTTTTTTTCTTAGTTCTTCGTCAGTTAATTTTGATATTGTTTTTTCTAAAGCATTAATTTTCCTTAATGTAGCTTCCGCAATTCTCATTTCTGTTGATTTAAATTTAAATAACTTCATAACCTTATATTTTATATTAAATATTTAATATAAAAACAAAATAGTTAAGCTCATAATGCTTTTTTGAGTTTAATCATTTCTTAATGCGATTTATTGCTAAATATCAGGCTTTTATTAAATTAAAAATGTCGCTAAAATTGCGACATTTTTAATTATTATTTTGATTCTTTTTCTTCTAAAGCTTCTTCTGATTTTTTAGCAGCTTCACGTTTTTTGTTAACTTCTTCAATAATTGCTTTAGTTTGAGCATCTTCGTATTCAGAAACTTGTTTTTTAGCAGCTTCAATTTTTTCATAACCTTTAGAATCATTAACTTGCATTAATTTAGTAATAATTCTTTCATTGATTAAGTTTGTTTGAACATTTTCAAATCTTAAAATACCTTTTACTTGTTCAACTGGCAAGTTATAAATTTGTGCTAATTTAGCAACTTCGTTTTCGTAATCTTCTTGAGTTACTTCTAATTTTTCAGCTTTAGCAATAGCGCCAAAAATAAAGATTTTCTTTAAATTTGGTAATGCTTGTTCTTCAAATGTTTTCATAACATCTTCTTTTGTGTTTTTGCTAAATTCTAAATATTCTTTTTCACTGATGTGTTGTTGTCTTAAATTGTTTAAAAAGTTTTGGTAGTATTTAGATGCTTCTTCGTGAACTAATGAATGAGCCACATTTACATGTGATCCATCAACTAATTTTTGAGATGCAAGTTCAACAAATTCGTTTTGAACTCTTGATGATTTTTCTTTTAAAGCTTGAATTTCAACAAATTTTTCGTATTCTTTTAAGCTTTTAACGTTTGGTAAGTTAATTTGTTTAACAAATTCTTCATCAATTGTTGGATAGCTAGGGCTTTTAATAAAGTTAACTTTTACATTAAAAATAACTTTTTTACCAGCTAGTTCTTTAGCGTGGTAGTTTTCAGGGAATGCTAAATCTAAATCTTTGCTTTCACCTTTTGATAATCCAACCATTTGATCTTCAAAACCAGGAATAAATTGATTTGATCCAATTACTAATTCATACCCTTCTGCTGAACCACCATCAAATTCTTTACCATCAATTAAACCTTTAAAATCAAAGTTTACTGTGTCTCCTGTTTTAATTGCTTCTTCTGAATCAATCATAACTACATAATTTGATGCTAATTGTTTTTTTACATTTTCAATGTCAGTTTCAGTTAAAGTTAAATCAGACAATTTAATACCTAATTTTTTATAGTCTGCTAATTTAACTTCTGGGAATAATAGAAATGTTGCTTCAATAGTAACCTTATCTAAAGCCATTTCTAAAACATCTAGTGATGGTTCTCCAATAATTTCATCTTCTTTTTCAACTTGAGTTAAGATGTGTTTTGTATAAACGTTGTCCAATGATAATCTTAAAGCTTTATCAGCAATATCGATTGGATTTAAATGTTTATCAGCTTCACGTGCTGGAACTTTACCTTTTCTAAAACCTTTAATTTGTACGTTTTTTCTTAATTCAACTTTTGCTTTTTCTAAAGCTGCTTGTCATTCTTCACCTTCAAGTGTGTAAGTAATTTTTAATTCAGCTGCTTCTTTGTTTACTAATCTTGACATATTTTTTTCTCCTTAAAAATAAATATCTTAATTATTATAATTAATTTATGTTTTTATTTAAAAATATTATATAGTTTTGTTTCTTGTTCTGTTAATTCATTAACGTTTTTTTCTCCATATAAAACTTTAACAACGTTTATGATTTGAATATAATCATTTTTAGTTTGTTTTAGCAATATATCGATTCAATTTTGGAATAAATAAGCCGAGAAAACTTGTCTTGCAATTTTATTTTTTGCAACATCTTTTTCGAAAGTTGCAAATATCTCGTTTTGCATTTTCAAAATTTCTTCATTTTCTAAAAATGATCCCATTTTTTCAGGGTTAATAACATTGCCATTTACCTTGTAATCATAATCAATATGACAATTGTGTAGCAAATCGTATATTAACGTTTGAAATCCCGCATTATCGAAACCTTCAGAGTTAAAAAAGTACTGAAATTCAGAAGAATATTCTTTTAAATCATTACGTTTTTTAAGTTCGTTATAATTTAGCATAAATACATAATCCATTCTTTTATTTTTTAAAGAATTAATTAAAGATAATGTATCTAATTTTGTGTTGGTGATCAACTTATTTTTTTTAATTTGAAAAATAATGTTTTCACGCAAACTATCTAAATCCGCCAATTCGTTTCTTGTGACAAAATTTTTTTTATTCTCATCAATTAAATAAATCGCTCTTAATGGATCTTCTTTTCTTATTTCTTCAACTTGTTGATATAGTTTATCAAATTCATTTTCTTGTATACTCATAAATAAAATTTTACACCATTTTTTTATTTTTTAGCACTCATTTATACTATTTGCTAATATAAGATAAATTATAATTTAATAAAAATGTATAAGCTTAATTTATAATATAAGTGTATTTTATAAAAATTTGTAATTTATTAAATATTAAATAAGGAGCACAATGTCAAAAATAATTAAAATATATGCATACGAAGTTTTAGACAGTCGTGGAAACCCAACTGTTAAAGTTGAACTAACAACTAAAAAAACTTATGCAGAAGCTTTAGTACCTTCTGGAGCTTCAACCGGTTCTAAAGAAGCTTTAGAACTAAGAGACAAGGGAACTAAATACGAAGGAAACTGATTCGGTGGAAAAGGTGTTCAAACCGCTTGTGATAATGTAAATAACATTATTGCTAAAGCTTTAATTGGTAAAGAAGTTTCAAAACAATTTGAAATTGACAAAATCATGTTAGATTTAGACGGCACACCAACCAAATCAAAATTAGGAGCTAACGCTATATTAGCAGTTTCATTAGCAGTAGCCAAAGCAGCTGCGCAAGAAAAGAAACTACCTCTATATGAATATCTAGCAACACTAGACAATCGTGTAGCATATAAATTACCAGTTCCAATGTTAAATGTTATTAATGGTGGTGAACACGCTTCAAACACAATTGACTTCCAAGAATTTATGATTATGCCTTTAGGAGCAAAAACATTCAAAGAAGCAATGCAAATGGCAAACTTTGTTTTCCATACACTTGCTAAATTACTTAAAAAAGCAGGGCACGGAACACAAGTGGGTGACGAAGGTGGTTTCGCACCAAATCTAAGAACTCATGAAGAAGCTTTAGACTTTTTAGTTGAAGCTATTAAAGAAGCAGGATTTAATCCAGCAACTTCAGGAGAAAAAGCAGTTGCTATTTGTTTAGATGCTGCAAGTTCAGAGTTATATAATGCTGACAAAAAAATGTATATTTTTAAAAAATTCAAAAAAGCACTTGATGAAAAAAGACCTGGTTTTGAAAAATTAGCTGATATGAAATATGAATTCACATCAGAAGAATTTGTAGATTACTATGGTCATTTAATTGCTAAATACCCTATCATTTCAATCGAGGATTCACACGATGAAAATGACTGAGATGGGTTCGTTAAAATGAATGAAAAATATGGTAAAAAAGTTCAACTTGTTGGTGATGACTTAATAGTTACAAATCCAGCTTACATTAAAACTGCTATTGAGAAAAACGCAATTAATTCCTCATTGATCAAAATTAACCAAATTGGTTCTTTAAAAGAAACAATTGAAGCTATTAAATTATCACAAGATGCCAACTTCGTTCCAGTTATCTCACACCGTTCAGGAGAAACTGAAGATACATTTATTGCTGATTTAGCTGTTGCATTTAATACAGGTGAAATCAAAACTGGTTCAATGTCGAGAACAGATAGAATTGCTAAATACAACAGACTTCTAAAAATCGAAGATGAATTATCCGAAAAAGGCAAATACGAAGGAAGAGCTACATTCCACAACTTAAAATAATTCATTAATAAAAGCCCCAATTTAAACTTGGGGCTTTTATTTTTGCAAAAAAATAACTCACCAATAAAAAAAGGTGAGTTATTTAATTATTAATATTAATCGATTTTAACTTTAACAGCAGCACCCATTGAGGTTGAAACAGTAATGTTTAAAACATATGTTCCTTTAACTGTTTGAGGTTTCAATCTTTTAACTGTTTGAATTAAAGTTTCAGCATTTTCTGCTAGAACTTTTGAATCCATTGATTTTTTACCAACTGAAGCGTGGATAATTCCACCTTTATCAGCACGGTAGTTTGCTTTACCTTTTTTAAGTTCTTCAACTGCTTTAGCAGCATTTGTAGTAACTGTACCAGTTTTAGGGTTTGGCATTAAACCTTTAGGTCCTAATTTTTTACCGTATTTTCCTAAAACTAACATCATTTTAGGGTCAGCAACAATAACATCGAAATCGTATTTATCTTGATTTAAAACTTCAGGTAATTCAGATGATGAATAAACGTAATCTGCTCCAGCTTCTAAAGCAGCTTTTTGAGCTGAAACTTCGTCTGTAGCAACAAGAACTTTAACATTTTTACCTGTACCGTGTGGTAAAACAACAGCTCCACGTAATTGTTGATCTGATTTTCTTGTGTCTAGGTTTAATCTAATTGCTATGTCTAAAGATTCATCAAATTTTGCAAATGATGCTTTTTTAGCCAAGTCAATAGCTTCAACTAAAGGATAAACGTCTTTTTTATTTACTAAAGATTTTACTTCTTTAACGTTTTTAGAAATTTTTCTAGCCATTAGTTTGCACCGCCTTTAAGTCATTCTTCATATCCTTCAACTGTAATACCCATGTTTTTAGCTGTACCAGCAATTTGTCTCATAGCAGATTCTACTTTTACTGAGTTCATATCTGGTAATTTGTATTCAGCGATTTCTCTTAATTGTTCTAATGTTATTGAACCAACTTTTTCTTTGTTTGGTTTTGAACTTCCCTTTTTAACACTAGCAGCTTGTACTAGTTTGTATGATGTTGGAGAAGTAAATAATTTGAAGTCAAATGATTTGTCTTCGTAAACTGTAATTAAAACAGGAACAGGTTCTGAGCCTCTTTCTCTAGTTTTGTCATTAAATGCCTTTGTAAATTCAGGCATGTTAATACCTACACCCGCTAAAGCTGGACCTGGTTTAGCTTGACCAGCTGCGAATTGTAATTTTGCTCTTTTAACAACTTTTTTAGCCATGTTGTATCCTTTCGATAAATGTGGTGCAAATGAATTTTCTTAAATTCTCCCACTTGCAAGAGGCAATATATAATTGCATTTACTATTATAACAAAAAAATATTTTTATTTATAAAATAAAAGAAGCCAAAAGGCTTCAGTTCTAAGTTTAAAGTGGATTTCACTTTTTTCTTACATATGGTGCGGATGAAGGGAATCGGACCCTCGTATTCAGATTGGCAACCTGATGTTCTACCATTGAACTACATCCGCATGGTGCAAGTGATGGGAATCGAACCCACGTATTCAGCTTGGAAGGCTGAAGTTCTACCATTAAACTACACTCGCTTTTATTAATTGCGTAATATATTATAACTAAAAAAATTAGTTTTTTAAAAAAAATATTATATTTCTATAAATTATCTTTTTTATTTTAAGTATCGGGCCTAACCGGTAGTTCATTTTTACCATAAATAATCTTTTACTAATGCAATTTATTGAATCATTGATTAATATAAGGAACAGAATATTTCACACACATTTCACGATTTTTTTTATCTCAATATTCAATACATTTATTTAAATCATTAAATCATGAATTCAAATGCATAATCATCGAACTATTTGGTTTAGTTGTTGAAGCCATTACAATTAAATAATGTAAAAATAAATGCTGATCAAATGTTATTAATATTGAGTTGCCAGTTTTATAAAGTTCCTTTGTATCTGGATGAAATTTGTAAATTGCTTCACTTATTTTTATTTCATCAATATGATGTTTGCAATAATTTGATTGACCAACTTCATTTTTGAAATTTGTATGATATTTTGATATTTTTATTTCATTGTAAGGTCCAATAATACAGCCTTCTTCTTCAAATTTTTCTATAATTTCATAATATTTTCTTACTCAAAAATTTTGACGTTGGTCTTTTTTAAAGAAATTTTCATCAAAAAGATATTTAAATTGTCTTTCAAATAATAATTTTTCATTTAAGAATTTAAAAGCACCTTCTGAAATAAGGCGATTAAAAATTTCTTGTTCTTTTAATGTAAATAATTCTTCTTTTGCTAAATTTATTTTCGACTTTTCATTTGTTTTATCCAACTTTTTTTTATTTTTAGCAACGATAAATATTACCAATAGTATTATGATGCTTACAGGAACAATAATTAAAAATGATCACATAAAGTCTCCAAATTTCATAAACCAATTTAAATACAGCTTGCTTATTATTTTTAAGTTTATACCCTTAATTATATAAGAAAAAACCCGCACATGCGGGTTTGAATTTAAATCAGTAAAAAATTATTTAACAATTTTTGTAACTGATCCAGCACCAACTGTTCTACCACCTTCACGGATTGAGAATTTTGTTCCTTCTTCAACGGCGATTGGTTGGATTAAAGTAACTGTTAATTCAACGTTGTCACCTGGCATAACCATTTCACGTCCTGCTGGGAATTTAATTCCACCAGTAACGTCTGTTGTACGGAAGTAGAATTGTGGTTTATAGTTTTGGAAGAATGGAGTGTGACGTCCACCTTCTTCTTTTTTAAGAACGTAAACTGTAGCTTCGAATTCTGTGTGAGGAATAATTGTTTTAGGTTTTGCTAAAACTTGTCCACGTTCAACGTCATCTCTGTCAACACCACGTAGTAATAAACCAGCGTTATCTCCAGCTTGAGCTTCTTTTAAGTTCTTTCTGAACATTTCAATTCCAGTAACAACTGTTTTTTTGGTTGGTTTTAGACCAACGATTTCAACTTCTTCGTTTAGTGTTAAAACACCACGTTCAACTCTACCTGTTGCAACTGTTCCACGACCTGTAATTGTGAAAACGTCTTCAACTGCCATTAAGAATGGTTTGTCAGTTTCACGTTTTGGTTCGTCGATGTAAGCATCAACAGCATCCATTAATTGCATAATGTTTTCTTCGTAAACTGGGTTACCTAATAAAGCTTCACGAGCTGATCCGGCGATAACTGGAGCATTGTCTCCGTCGAAACCGTATTCTGATAATAATCCACGAACGTCCATTTCAACTAGACCAATCATTTCTTCTCTTTCGTCATCTTTAAACATATCAACTTTGTTTAAGAAAACAACGATTTTTGGAACACCAACTTGTTTTGCTAAAAGAATGTGTTCACGTGTTTGAGGCATAGGACCATCTGTAGCAGCAACTACTAAGATAGCACCATCCATTTGTGCAGCACCGGTAATCATGTTTTTAACATAGTCAGCGTGACCTGGACAGTCAACGTGAGCATAGTGACGGTTTTCTGTTTGATATTCGATGTGTGATGTGTTAATTGTAATTCCACGTGCTTTTTCTTCTGGTGCGTTATCGATAGAAGCATAGTCTCTAGCTTCTGATAAACCTTTTTTAGATAAAACTGTAGCAATAGCAGCTGTTAAAGTAGTTTTACCGTGGTCAACGTGACCGATTGTACCGATATTTACGTGTGGTTTTGAACGGTCAAAATCTAATTTTGCCATAATAAATCCTTTCGTTTTTATGTTGTTTTTTTAGATATAATCTTTTGATTAAACGCGTTTAACCTACCTAAGCATAGCCTTTCATCTATGTCCTGTCCAATCGCGCATATTCATAGTAATTTTAATTTTAACAAAAAAAAATTTTTTTACATATTTATTATTAATTTTGCCATACTTTTTCAATTATTAATCAATATAAATAAAATGAATTTATATTTTTTAATGTTTTATAACATATAAAAGGCGTAATTATATTAATTTTATTAATAAAATAAAAAAACAAAGCACATGCTTTGTTTGAATTGTTTAACAATTCTGAAAGGAATTAATTTTTTTATTATAAATATAAGCTGTTATAAAAATAAATAATGAATTATATACATTATTGAAAGAAGTGAACTGACGTTCTCAAAAAAAATTAAGGAATAAGGGATCTAATAAAAGGGTTATATGATGAATATATATAAAATATATGACTAATAACAGCTCTATTATCGCGAGTTTTCGCGGCAAAGCGTAAGATATATTTGCGTTTTGCGTATAATATTGTATACTATTTTTTTAAATATTTACAATTTTCTTATTTTTTTTATTTTTAATCATTTTAAGACTATAAATATCATTTTTGTACTATTGTAACATATGAATATTTAAATATTTTTCGGCAAGCTCATCTTAAAGATAAATTAAAATAAAGCTAAATATTGGTCATATTTTTAAATTTTGCTAAAATAGTAATGCATGGCTAACTGCTGCATATTTAATTATGTAGAGGAAAATCCGCTCTAGCACTCGCTGCGATGCGAGTAGTGATCATGCTAGACCAAATAAGTCTAGGCACAGAAATGTGACGACTAGTGCAACAGAGACGAGCTTATTAAGTTAAGATGCAACGATGTAAACTCCATGAGTTAGAAACCCAAATTTTGGTGGGGGAATCGGACAGGCGGAAATGAACTTATGTCCGAAGGTTATAATTAATTAGTTATAACTTAGATAAATAGTTAGCGCTGTTTAATTACAGTACAGAAAGCGGTTTATAATGCAAAGAGGGTCTTCCCTCTTTTTATTTTTTTATTCTAATCCAAATGATAAAAATGCTTTCACTATTTTTTATCAATATTTTCTTTTATTTTTCTTAAGTTTAGAAAAAACATCAAACATAAATATTAAATATAAGTTGGAGGAAAATATGAATGAATTTTTAATATACTTTACGCAAAAATACAAAGGCGATTGAGATTTGATTTACAAAGCTTTTAAAAAAACTGAAAAAGTTAATTCAGAAATACTTAAGTTACTTAAAGAAAAAGAAGAAATAAAAAATAAAAAATATATAACCATTTTAGATGAAGATTATCCTAAAAAGTTTAACACTTTATATAAACCCCCTTTTGCAATTTATTACGAAGGAAATAAAGGGTTATTAAATAAAAAAATTGTTTGTATCACTGGCAATTTAGAAAACAAAAGTGGTCAGGATTTTTTATCAAAAATCGACACATTAAGTGATGATTATGTTTTTATAAGTGAAGGTTGAGTTGGCTTTGATAATAAAATTGTTGAATATTTAATAAAGAAAAACAAAAACATTATTATTGTTTTAGCCTCAGGAATAAAGAACAGTAAGAAAGAAAAATTATTCGCTAATTACGATAAGAAAAAGTTTCTATTAATCAGTGAATATCCCAATGAATATCATGTTACTAGAAAAGCCATTTATGCTAGAAATAGAATTGTCGCATGTTTAGCGGATAACCTAATTATACTAGCGTCACAAAATAAAAAAATGATGCCATTAGTTGATAATTTTATTGAACAAAATAAAATAATTAACTGTGTTAAACCGGATGAAAATGAAACAAATAATGATAATATCGAATTAATTAATAGCGGTGCGATTTTAATAAACGATTTAAACAATATTTAAATATCATAAACACACCTAAAAATTAGTAGTTTATTGTAAAATATTTATGTATGTAATTAAAAAATCATAAAAGGAGAAAAATATGACACCACATATCAATGCCAAAGAAGGCGCATTTGCAAAATTGGTTCTAATGCCAGGAGACCCTCTTAGAGCTAAATATATTGCTGACAACTATTTAGAAAACGTTGAATTAGTTTCAAACGTAAGAAACGTTTTCATGTACACAGGAACATACAAAGGTAATAAAATTTCTGTTTGTGCATCAGGAATGGGAGTTCCTTCAATTGGTATTTATTCATACGAACTATTTAATTTTTATGGTGTTGAAGCTATTGTAAGAATTGGATCAGCCGGTTCATTCAGAGCAGACATCAAAAATTATGAAATGGTTTTAGCTGAATCTGCATATAGCGAAAACACAGCATTCAGATCAAACATTATTTTAGGAGATGAAAATAATGTTGCAAAACCAAATAAAGAATTAAATCTATTAATTAAAAATCACGCTGAAAAATTGAACATGAACATTCACGAAGAAAGAGTTCTATCGGAAGACGCTTTTTATTCAGAAGTTTCAATCGAAGATAGAGTTGCAAAATCAGGTGGATCAGTTTGTGTAGAAATGGAAGCCTACGGATTATTTACAGTTGCTGAAAGATTAGGCAAAAAAGCAGCTACAATTTTAACAATCTCAGACAACCTAGTTACAAAAGAATACACAACAAGTGAAGAAAGACAAAACTCATTTAATGAAATGATGAAATTAGCTCTTTCATTAGCTGAAGATTTTCAATAGGAATTAATTATGAGAATTATCGATATTATTAGCAAGAAAGTTGAAAACATTAAACTTTCTAAACAAGAAATTGATTTCTTTATAAATGGATATGTTAGTGGAGAAATCCATGACTATCAAGCATCTGCTTTATTAATGGCAATAAGAATTAACGGATTAAGTGATGAAGAAACTGCTTATTTAACCAACGCAATGATGCACTCAGGTGATGTTATTGATTGAAGTTTTTTAGGAAAAACAATCGTTGACAAACATTCAACTGGTGGTGTTGGTGATAAAGTAAGTATTGCTTTATGCCCAATTCTTGCTTCACTAGGTTTAACAGTGGCAAAAATGTCAGGTAGAGGCCTAGGACATACTGGAGGAACACTAGATAAATTAGAATCTATAGAAGGTTATAATTTCTTATTAAGCGACGAGCAATTTAAAAATATTGTCGAAAAGCACAATATTGCTATTGTTGGCCAAAACACAAAACTTGTTCCAGCTGACAAAAAAATATACGCATTGCGTGATGTTACAGCGACCGTTCAATCTATACCACTAATCGCTTCTTCAATAATGTCTAAAAAATTAGCAACAGGTTCTAACTGTATTTTATTAGATGTTAAATGCGGTAATGGAGCTTTCATGAAAGACATTGAACAAGCTAAAAAACTTGGTCAATTAATGATTGAAATTGGAAAACAATTAGGTCGTAAAATTGCTGTAGAAATTACCAATATGGAGCAACCTTTAGGAAAAACAATCGGTAATAAAATTGAAGTTTTAGAAGCTTTAGAAACCTTAAAGGGAAATGGTCCTAAAGACTTTACTGAAATTGTTTATTCTTCAGGTTCTACTTTACTATTATTAGCAGGTAAAGCTAAAACAGAAGAAGAAGCCAGAGAACTAATTAAACAATCAATTCAAAATGGCGAAGCTTTAGCAAAATTCAAAGAATGAATTATCGCTCAAGGTGGAAAAGTTGAATTATTAGATGATCCTAACTGATTCAAACCAGAATATAGCCACCAAGTTATTGCTCAATCAGAAGGATATTTAAAAATAAAATCAGCAATTGATTTTGGTTTAGTAGCAATGAAATTAGGGGCAGGTAGAGCCAAAAAAGAAGATGGAATTGATTACGAAGCCGGAATTTATTTAAATAAAGCTTCAAATGATTATGTTAATAAAGGCGATGTATTATTTACACTTTATTCATCAAAACCAATTAATAAAGAATTGGAAAATGAATTAATAAATGCTATTGAATTTAGTGCCGAAAAACACGAAATTAAAGAAGTGTTTGCAAAATTATTTTAATTATCGAGGAATTATGGAATTAAAAATTAATAAATATATTGATCATACAAATTTAGCACCATCAGCAACACATAAAGACATTGACAAATTAATTGATGAAGCTAAAAAATATGATTTCAAATCAGTGTGTATAGCACCATCATATATTAAATATGCAAAAGAACAATTAAAAGGTACAGATGTATTAGTTTGTACAGTTATTGGATTTCCACTTGGTTACAATGCAACCAGTGTTAAAGTTTATGAAACAAAAATTGCTCTAGAACACGGAGCAGATGAAATTGACATGGTTATAAATGTTGGTCGTTTCAAAGATAAACAATATGAATACGTTTTAAACGAAATTAAAGCAATTAAAGAAGCTTGCGGCAAAACAGTTTTAAAAGTTATTGTTGAAACTGCTTTACTAACAAACGAAGAAATTGCTAAAATTACTGAAATAGTTATGCAATCAGGGGCTGATTTTATCAAAACATCTACAGGCTTCTCATACCGTGGAGCTTCATTTGAAGACGTAGAAATTATGAAATCAGTATGTAAAGATGATTTATTAATCAAAGCATCAGGTGGAATTAAATCATACGAAGATGCACTTAAAATGATTGAATTGGGTGCTAACCGTCTAGGAACGTCAAAATCAGTTATTATTATGGAAGGATCTAAAGGCAACAATGTTGAAGATTCTTCATCATCCGCTTATTAATATTAAATTAACTGCAATGCGTTCCAAAGAAACTAATCACCAAGAATTTAGACAGAATTTAAACGAAATCGCTTCTCTTATGGTTTATGAAACATTAAGAGATTATCAAACAAAATCAATTGAAGTAACAACGCCTCTAGAAAAAAAATATATTGGCGAAACATTTGACGAAGAAATTGTCATTATTCCTATTTTAAGGGCTGGACTAGGAATGCTATACGGCATTCTAGATTTAGTACCCCAAGCCAGAGTTGGGCATATAGGAATGTATCGTAACGAAGAAGAAAATAAAGTTGTTGAATACTTCTTTAAAATTCCGGATGTTGATAAAAAATCAACAATTATTGTTGTTGATCCAATGTTAGCAACAGGCACTTCTGCCAGCGATGCAATTTACAAGTTACGTAGTTTAGGCTTCGAAAATATCAAACTAGTTTGTTTAGTTGGTGTTGATAAGGGGCTAGAAAAAATTCAAGAAAATCATCCTAATGTTGATATTTATTTAGCAGCAAAAGATGAATATTTAAACGAGAATAATTATATCATTCCCGGTTTAGGCGATGCAGGTGATAGAATATTTGGAACAAAGGGAAAATAGGGACCTTGGTCTTTATTTTTTTATATCAATTTTAAATAAAAATAACAATTTACATATAAAACTATAAATATTTCTAAAAAAGCTATTTTTATGTATTTATAGCAATACAAATATTGAAAAATAGCATAAAAAAATGTAAAATAATAAAGTATATACGAAGGGAGCAAACATGGCTTTTAATAAAGAATCAAATCAAAGAAGATTTTTATTTGCATTAGATCTTGATGGAACTCTTTTATCTAACTCTGCAACTGGTGAAGTTCACCCAAAAACTGAAGCGGCTATTAAAAGAGCAGTTAAAGAAGGACATATTGTATCAATTATTACTGGTAGACCTTGAAGAAGTACAATGCCAGTTTACGAAAAATTAGGACTAAACGCAATCGTTGGTAATTATAATGGTGCTCACATTCACAACCCTGCTGATCCATTTTTTATACCAACAATTTCATATTTAGACTTAAATGAAGTTTTATACATTCTTGGTGATGAAAAAGTTAAAAAAGAAATTTCTAACTATGCTATAGAAGGTCCAGATTGAGTTCAATTAATGCACAGAGATCCAAATTTAGAAAAAGTTTTTGGATTTAATCAAGCAACAAAATTTAGAGAAAGTATTAACTTAGAAAAACTTCCTCTAAAACCAACTGGAATTGTTTTTGATGCTAAACCAACAACAGACGTTCTAGAATTACTAACATATCTAAAAAGAAGATATGGTGATTTAGGTGAATTCTCTTCATGATCAAAAGGTGAAGGACTAAGTCCAGTATTTGACATTACATCTATCGGGGTTGATAAAGGTAAAGTTATTTCATTAATGATGAGATACTACAACATCAACATCGATGATACTGTTGTTATGGGTGACTCATACAACGACTTAAGCATGTATGAAATCGGAAACGTTGGGGTTGCTCCAGCTAACGCTGAAGCTCAAATTAAACAATTATCAACAGTTGTTATGAAAGAAACAAATAAAGAAGGTGCTGTTGGTTATTTTATAGATACATTTTTAGATAACCCTGAAAAATACATTGAACTAGGTCGCAATAAAAAAAGAGAACAACAAAAAAATTTAAAGACAGTTAAAGCAGATAATTTTCACACAAAAGAAGAAATCGAAGCAAATAAAAAATAGTATAAAGAGAATATATGACTAATAAAGATATGAATTATAATCAATTAATAGGCGTAGATGAAACTGGTGTTGGTGATTATTTTACACCAGTTGTATCGGTTGCTTGTTATATACCGGAAGAAAATTTTGATAAAGTTAAAAACCTAGGTGTTAAAGATAGTAAAAAGATAACTGATAAAAATATTTATAAATTATTCGAACAACTCGAACCGTTAGTAATCTATAGGAAAACTATTCTTTCACAAAAAGGATATAACAATTTAATTAATTCAAAAATAAATAATAACGAAATAAAAACACTTATCCATATGAATTCAATTAATCAAATTATTAGGGCAATGGGTAAATCAATTGACGTTATTATTGATCAATATACAAATTCATATCAAACATTCGAAAAACACTTTATAAAATTAAAAACAATTAACTGATTAGACTTTCAAGTTCCGCAAACAAATTTTATTTTAGAAACTAAAGCCGAAGACAAATCATTAAGCGTTGCTTGCGCTTCAATCATTGCCAGAAAGTTATTACTAGACCACATGGAATATCAAAATCGTAAATTTGATTTTCAATTTAAATTAGGTGCTGGAAAAGATGTTGATTTGCTAGCTGCTAAATTTCTAAGTTTATATGGCTATGAAGTTTTGGCTGATGCGGCTAAAATATCATTCAAAACAACACAAAAAGCTCTTGATATTGTTAAATCAGTTAAATAAAAAGCAACATTTCGTTGCTTTTTATTTACATTAATTTTAGTAACCCATTGCTTCTTCGTATTCTTCAAGACTTCCATAAAATAAGAAACTTGCTTTAGGTTTGATTTCCAAAATAACTGACGCACATTCTTTAATCATAGCTCTGTTATATGTTGTAAAAATACATGAGCTTTTATATGATTTAACTGCTTCAATTAAGCTATCAATTGATTCGGAATCTAAATGGTCTAATGGTTGATCAAAAATTAAGAAATTGCTTTCTTCAAGCATTAGCTTAGACATCATTAAACGAACTTTTTCTCCACCGGAAGTAACCATAACATTTTTAAATACACTATCATTTGAAAATAACATTCTTCCTAAAAATGCACGCATTCTTGAATCACTATTATCCTTGGTTTCTTGGGTTGAATTATTTAATGGTCATTTACTAATTCATTCAATAATAGTTTCTGGTTCTTTAAAATACTCTAAGTTATTATTAGGGAAATAATTTGGTGTTATTGTTATTCCTCAGTTAACAGTGCCACTTGTAGGTTGTCTTCTGCCCATTAAAATTTCCAATAATCTGGTCTTAGCAATATCATCATTACCAATAATAACCATCTTATCTCCAGGTCTAATAACAAAACTTACATTTTCAAATAATGTTTCGCCAGCATCATTAACATAAGTTAAATTTTCAACTGATAAAATTTGTTTGCCAGGCATTCTATTTAGTTCAAAATTGATATATGGATATTTTCTAGATGATGGTTTAATTTCATCAATAACAATTTTTTCTAGTAACTTTTTACGACTTGTTGCTTGTTTAGATTTTGACGCATTTGCTGAAAAACGAGCTATGAATTCACGCAATTTTTGCGCCTGTTCTTCTTTACGTAGATTTTGTTTTTGTTGCATATCAATTAAAAGTTGGCTTGATAATTTTCAAAAACTATAGTTACCAACAAATTGTTTAGCTTCAGAGTAATCAATATCGATTATGTGAGTACATATAGCATCTAAAAAATCAGAGTCGTGAGACACTACAATAACGATGTTTGGATAATCCATTAAGAAATTCTCTAATCATTTAATTGTTTTTAAATCTAGACGGTTAGTAGGCTCGTCCATGATTAAAATATCTGGATTTCCAAATAGTGCTTTTGCTAATAAAACTTTAACTTTTTCATTAGCTTTTAATTCGCTCATTTGCATATTTCATTTTTCTGGTTCTAAGCCCAGGTTAGATAAAAGTGTCTGCGCATCATTTTCAGCGCTTCAACCACCCATTTCACCATATTTTGCTTCTAAATTGCTTGCTCTTTCGTAATCTTCATCAGTAGCATTAGGATCTTCATATATCTTATTTTTTTCAATATTTAGCTCATAAAGTTCTTTATTACCCATAATAACAACGTCGGTAACATTATAATCATCATACTCATTTTGGTTTTGAGAAAGTACACTCATACGAGCATTTTTTTCTTTTATTATTTGGCCTTCAGAAGCCTCTATTTCACCGCTTAAAATTTTTAAAAAAGTAGACTTTCCAACACCGTTTGCACCTATTATTCCATAAACATTACCAGGTAAAAACTTTAAATTAACGTTTGAAAATAATTTTTTATCAGGAAAAATTTTACTAATTCCACAAACATCTAACATTTAATCCTCCATCATTTTCTTATATCTTTTCTTATTTTAATTATTAAAAATAATTATCTATTATAACAATAAAACGTGATTATCTATATTAATATACAAAAAAGAGCGGAAAGCCACTCTTTAACTAAAAATTTATAAATAAATATCAAATGTTTCAGTCACTTTTTTAGCAGTTTCTTGGTCAACGTTTTTATTTTTTTCGTCACCTAGTAATTTAACTCTAAAGAAATAATTACCAGCTTCATCTTTCATTAGTGGAATGTATTTAGTCTTTTTTGGACCATATTCATAATGATATAACATATTTTTTAAAATATCTATTGAAGGTTTACCTTCTTTGTCTTTTCATTCTAATGAAATTTGACGATTTTTATCTTTTGCATTATTGGAATTAATACCAAATAAAAACGTTTCTCTTCTAACATACAAACTATCTCTAGATTCTGATTTTTTATTTCATTCTGCATCTAATTTTTGTTTAATATCATCTGATTGATCTACAAATAAATTTTTGTTAGAAGCCTTAATGATATCTATAATTTTTGCTGCTTCAGTTTTTTTAGCATCGCTATTTTCTGAGGTATTTGTTTTTGCATTGTCAGCCGTTGCACTATTTGAATTTTCATTAGTTTCCGCTTTTGAATCTGGAGATTCGCTAACTTCGTTTGTGTCAATATTTTTTTCTGGTTCATCAGAAGTTTTTTTATCATCAATGTTTTTATCTTTATTATTGTCTACGTCTTTTATTTTTGCATTTTCTTTTGTGCAAGAAATTGACATAATTGGTAACACTGAAAATACTGATAGTGATGACAATGTAATTAATAATTTATTTATTTTTTTCATAATAACGTCCCTTTTTAAAAAAAATTATGTATTAACTAAATTATATAAAATAAAGAACCTCATTTAGCTTAAGAGATTAATAAAAAGGTTAATTTTGCACTTTTTTGAAAAAAAATAAATTTTGATTTATAATAAATTAGCAATGCATCCTTAGCTCAGCCGGTAGAGCAAGGGACTCTTAATCCCTGGGTCGTGGGTTCGAACCCCACAGGATGTACCATATAAAAAAAGCAAGTTCATCGCTTGCTTTTTTTATTAAACATAACTACATTGTTTTAAAACTATCTAAAATTGCAATAATTCTATCTTTGCCAATTGTTGTGCCGTGTCCATATCTAAATGCTTGTGAATCATCTGTCATTTTTTGAATTTCAGCTTCAGTTAAATATAAATAAACATCACCTAATTCATTAACTTCAGGACCGTCAGTGTTAGATTTAATTTTATCATCTCTAAATTCTTCAAATCCTGCTTTATTTTGTAATAATAATGTTAGTATTTGTTTTAATGATTTTGAATTAATGTCGCTAAATTCTGGTTTACTAAAGAAATATTCTTTATTAGATTCTGAAGGTTTTGCTTCACTACCATTTGGGTCACTTTCGCCTGGATTTTCACCTTCTCCATTGCCACCCCCAATAGGTTGGAATGAGTCGCCAGAACCATTTGCGCCATCTTTATCTTGAGAACCTGATTCATTTGAACCAGTTTTGTCAGCAGGTTTATCTGAATCGCCTGTAGTGCCTGGGTTTTGTTGATCTTTATCTGTCGAATCTTTTTGACCTTCTTTTTTATCTTCTTTATTTTCTACATCAGATTTTTGGTCCGTTTTTTTATCATCTTCAGTTTTGATTTCTTCTTTATCTTTTCTTGTTTCATCTTCAAGTTTTGCATTTGAACATGAAATTGCAACAGTGGTAGATAATAATGTCATTGAAGACAAAGCTAGTATTGATAATAAGTGTTTTTTAGATTTTTTCATATTATTCCTCATTTACTTTATATAGTAAAATTATATAAAAAAGCGAGTATTTCATCGCTTAAAAATATTTAATTAACTTGACAATCAACTGAAATTTGATCATTTTTATCAATTATTACTGTAATCTCACCATTAACCGGAACTTTACCTTCAATGATTAATATAGCCAATTTATTTTCAATATTTTTTTGAATATATCTTTTTATTGGTCTAGCGCCAAAAGCGGGATCATATGCTTTTTTCGCAATAAATTCAATGACCTCTTTATCAAATTCTAAAGTAATATTTTGGCTTTGTTTTACTCTTCTTGATAACTTTTGTAATTCCAATGACACAATATCTTTAACAACAGTATGCGACAAGGCTTGAAAAGGAATAACTTCATCGATTCTATTAATAAATTCTGGCTTAAAGTTCTTTAATAATAACTTTTTAAACTCATCTTCAGTTAAATTTTTATTAATAATTTCGTTTGATCCAATATTAGAAGTCATAATAATAATTGTGTTTCTAAAGTTTACAACTCTTCCATTACTGTCAGTTAGAAAACCGTTATCCAAAACTTGCAATAGTAAATTTAAAACATCAGAATGAGCTTTTTCTAATTCGTCAAATAAAATAATTGAATAAGGATTTTGTCTTACTTTTTCAGTTAATTGACCGCCGTTTTCAAAGCCGATATACCCCGGAGGTGAACCAATTAGTTTAGATACAGAGTGTTTTTCCATATATTCAGACATATCTAATCTAATTATCTTATTTTCATCATCAAATAACGCTTGAGCTAACCCTTTTGCCAATTCAGTTTTTCCGACACCTGTTGGGCCTAAAAATAGAAATGAACCGATTGGACGATTAGGGTCATTAATATCTGCTTTTGATCTTTGAATAGCTTCTGACACTAATTTAATTGCATTTTCTTGTCCTTTAACTCTCTTTGATAAAGTTTGCTCTAAATTAATCAATTTATCTTTTTGTGTTTCAAGTAATTTCGAAACTGGAATTTTAGTTCATTTACTTACAATATCAGCAACTTCTTCAGCATCAACAACTTCTTTAATTAATCTATCTTTGCGATTCTGAATTTTATTTTCAAGTTCACTTTTAGCTTTAGTTAATTCAGGGATTAAAGCATACATAATTTTAGATGCTTCTATATATTTACCTTCACTTTGTAAAAGTGGTAATTGACGATTTAAGTCATCCAATTGTTCTTTAATTGAGGCAAATCTTTGAATATCATCTTTTTCTTCTTTTCATTTTCTTTCTAATTTTAATTTTTCATTTTTTAAATCATGTAATTCTTTGTCTAAGTTTTCAAGTCTTTCGCTATTTTTATCTCCTGAATTTTTATCAGCTTCATTTGAAAGTGCTGCTTTTTCAATCTCCCTTTTAGCAATATTATGATTTATGTTTTCAAGTGGCTCAGGAATATAATTCATTTCAGTTTTAATATTTGAAGCTGCCTCGTCAATTAAATCAATTGCTTTATCGGGTAAAAAACGATCGGAAATATATCTTGCTGATAAATTAGCAGCAGCTACTAGAGCTGCATCTTCGATTTTAACTTCATGATATGCTTCAAAGCGCTCTTTAATACCTCTTAAAATCGTTATTGTATCTTTAACTGAAGGTTCTAATATCGATACCTTTTGCATTCTTCTTTCTAATGCTGGATCTTTTTCTATATATTTTCTATATTCATCTAATGTAGTTGCCCCTATTAAATGTAATTGGCCTCTTGCCATCATTGGTTTTAGCATATTAGCAGCATCCATATTGCCATCGCCTGTTCCACCGGCACCTACTAGCATATGAATTTCATCAATAAATAAAATTATTTCTCCATTTGATTCTTCAATTTTTTTAATAATTGATTTTAATCTTTCTTCAAATTGACCTCTATACTGAGTCCCAGCTACTAATGCTGCCAAATCAAGTTCAATAACTTGTTTTCCTTTCAAGTTTTCAGGAACTTGATTTTCAACGATTTTTCTTGCCAAGCCCTCAACCACGGCCGTTTTACCTGTGCCAGGTTCGCCTACTAAAACTGGATTATTTTTAGTTTTACGACTCAAAATTCTTACCAAAGATCTAATTTCTTCATCACGATTAATTACTGGTTCTAATTTGTTTTGCGAAGCTAGTTCTGTTAAGTTTCTACCAAACTCTTTTAATGGGTCTTTATTTTGTTCATTAGGTGTAAATGATGCTTGCATATTTCCTCCTTAAATAGTTAATAATTAAGAAGATTATCCATCTTCTGAAACAATTATAACACTTTTTTAGCACTTTAAGTAAAAGAGTGCTAAATTTTAATTTTCTGTTTTTAAGGTATTGAATGCCAGCTTTTATAATAACATTTACTATTTTTGTAGTCAATTTATTATTTTATTTTTTTTATATAAAAAAATATTTTCATGCCAGCAATTTTTAAAAAGTTCTATAATAATAAATGGTTATTTCTAGTATGTAAAATAACCGGTTGAGTTATCATGAAGGACATTATAAATAAAAAATTTTGGACCGTATTTATTACTATAAATGTAATTTCAATTATGATTTTCAGCTCTATAGCATTTTGAAAATATGAGTTGCTATTAGGCAATTTAGTTGGAATTATAAGTTTTGGGATATTTATCGGTTCAATATTATTATTTTTTAAGATAGTTTTTGGAAAAACTAAGCAAGAAAATCTCGGATTAAAAAAAGTTAAGGCTGGCGCAGTTATGCTTTTTTTAGTTTTTGCTTTTTTAAATTTGGGAGTAATTGCATTATTTGTTTTCTTCAACTATTTATATAAAAACTCAAATCCAAATGCAAGCGTTGCGTTTACGCCATTTAATGTTTTAACAATTATGACTCCTTATGTACTATTTAGTTTTCAAATAGTCATTGTTGGTTTTTATAATTTTGTTAACGAACGTAAAAGCAATAAAAAGAGAAAGGAGGAAAATGGACAAACTATTTCATCTTAACTGATTTGGTGGACCAGCCGACAGCACGAAAGGCAACTTTTTAAATGATAATCATATATTCAGTTTGATTATGTTAGCTATTTTAACTTTGATAGTCTCGGTATTAATTTATATTGCAGTTAAACGTCAAAAAGTTAATAAAGCGCCCAATGTTGCGATTATTATGGTCGAATCCTCAATTATGGTTGCTGATAATTTTTCATCAGAGACACATGAGAATAAATTTGATAAGGCAAATCCTTATTTCATAACTATATTTATTTTCTTTATGTTCGGTAATGTTATTTCGCTACTTGGCTTGGCTCCAATCGGGTCTAGCTTAGCAATAATATTTGCCGCAACAGCAGTGACTTGATTTGGAACTATTATCATAGGACTAATTTATAACAAATGAAAATACTTATTAAAATTACTAAACCCATTAGAATTAGCTTCAAACTTTTCACCGTTAATTAGTTTAACTTTCCGTATGTATGGAAATATCATTGGTGGTGTTGTTTTAATTACTCTATTTGGTTTATTTTTAGATAATATATGAGCAAAAACAATTGGAACTACAATTGATTCAACAGCTGCTCAAATAAATCCTATAGGTGTCTTATTCTTACCTGCATTAAATATGTATTTTGATATCTTTGATGATGCGATTCAAGCTTTTGTCTTTATGATCTTAACAATTTCATATTGATATCAAGCTGCTGAACAAGAAGTAAAAGAAGTACATAAAGAGAAAATTAAAAAATGAAAAAAACAAATTATTAAAAATACAAACACAGAAGAAAATTCCTCTATTGATATAGGGGCAAATCAAGAAGTTGCTCAAGAAATTGCAACAACATAAAATTAATAAGGAGATAATAATGAACGAAAATTTAAATTCACTTATTCAAGCATTTAATTCAACAACCGCTCAAGAAAAAGATGGAAATTATCCTATAGCATACGGTTTAACAATGTTAGGCGCTGGTATCGCCGTTGCCGGAGCAGGATTCGTTTCTATCGGACAAGGTGTTGCCGTTGCCAAAGCTTGTGAAGCTGTTGGAAGAAACCCAGAAACATTATCAAAAGTACGTACACTTTTACTACTTGGATTAGCTATCGTTGAAACTGCATCAATTTACTGTTTAGTTGTTTCTCTACTACTAATATTCGTTTAATTATATGCAAAATTTAAACCAAGTCATAAATGCTTCAGCAGGTTCTGCTATTGAACATGAGTTAAATAAAGCATTTAGTGGACTTACATTCAATTGACCATATTTTGTAGCTTCATTAATAACCCTTGCGTTTTTGACAGTAATCATCACATTTTTAGTTTATAAACCAATTAAAAAAATGGTTAAAGCTCGTCAAAAATTTATTCAAAGTAATATTGATGATTCAATTAAAGCAAAAGAAGATGCTTTAAAAGTCCGTGAAGAAAATGACAAAAAAATCATTGAAGCAACCCAACAAGCTACCACAATTATTAATAATGCTCGTTCTGAAAGTGAAAGAATTGTTAATAGTGGACAAGCTATGGCTAAGAAAAAAGCTGAAATGATGATTGAACAAACTCAAATATTAATAAATAAAAAGCAAGCTGAATTTGAAAAACTACAAAAGAAAATCATTATGGAAAATGCAGTTGAACTAGCAAAGAAGATTATTGCTCGTGAAATAAAAGATGAGGATAATCTTAAAATGATCGAAGAAGTTATGGAAACTAAAAAATAATGGCAGATTTAGGCGAATTAATATATAACTGAGCATTTGCTTTATATGATGCTGCAAAAGATAACAATGAACTACCTTTAATCACCAACGAAGCCGCAGACATTGTTAGAGTATTGAAAAAAAACAAACAATACATCGAAATTTTGAACTCTTACAATGTAGATGATAAAGAAAAAAATAAATTCATTGAACAAGCTTTCAATTCGTATCATCCCTATATTATAAATACAATAAAATTAGCAGCAAAGCAACACACAGTTAAGTATTTAATAATAATTCTTAATAAATTTGTCGAGCTTTCTAATACTAAACTTAACATCAAGTACGGGACAGTATTTAGCACTAGACCCGTTTCTGAAAATGAAATTAGAAAATTCGAAAAAAAACTTTCTTTAGATCTAGATGCTGAAGTTCATTTAGTAAATCAAATTTCACCAGAATTAATTGCTGGTATAAAAATTAAAGTCGAAGATTATGTTATTGATAATTCTATCGACGGACAACTTACAAAAATTTTAAAATCAATTAATAATAATTAAATGAAAGGAGGAATTAATGTCATTAAAACCAACTGATTTGTCAGCAATTATTAAAGCGCAAATCAAAAACTTTAATGAAAACACTTCATATGAAGAAGTTGGGAGAGTTATAACTGTCGGTGACGGTATTGCTTTAGTTAGTGGTTTAACTAATGTAGAATATGGAGAATTAGTTAAATTCGATTCTGGTATTATCGGAATGGCATTAAATCTTGAAGAAGATTTAGTTGGTGTCGTTGTTATGGGTGATGATAGAAATATCGTCGAAGATAGCTCGGTTACTAGAACAAAACACGTTATATCTGCTCCGGTCGGAGATAAATTATTAGGCCGTGTTGTTAATGCACTATCAGTACCAATCGATGGTAAAGGTCCTATTGATTTTGATGTAACCAGACCAATATTCAAAATTGCTCCGGGGGTTATGACAAGAAAAGAAGTTACCGAACCATTACAAACTGGTTTATTAGCTATTGATGCCATGATTCCGATTGGAAAAGGTCAACGTGAATTAATTATCGGTGACCGTCAAACAGGTAAAACCGCCATTGCTATTGATGCAATTCTTAATCAAAAAGGTAAAGATGTATACTGTATTTATGTAGCAATCGGTCAAAAAAATTCAACCGTTACTCAAATTGTTGACCAACTTGAAAAACATGATGCTTTAAAATACACAACTGTTATTGTTGCATCAGCATCAGAAAGTGCTCCACTTCAATACATAGCACCATATACAGGTGTAACAATTGGTGAAGAATGAATGTCAAAAGGTAAAGATGTTTTAATCGTTTATGATGATTTATCAAAACACGCCGTCGCATATCGTACACTTTCATTACTATTAAGAAGACCACCAGGTCGTGAAGCTTATCCTGGAGACGTATTTTATCTACACTCACAATTATTAGAAAGAGCTGCAAAATTGAACTCAGATTATGGTGGTGGTTCAATAACTGCTTTACCAATTATCGAAACTCAAGCAGAAGATATTTCGGCATACATACCAACTAATGTTATTTCTATAACTGATGGTCAAATTTTTACAAAAGAGGCTCTATTTAATTCAGGGCAAAGACCAGCAATTGACATTGGTTATTCAGTTAGCCGGGTAGGTTCTGCAGCTCAAACTAAATTAATGAAAAAGACTGTATCAAGTCTCAAATTAGAACTAGCCCAATATAATGAAATGTTGGCATTTGCTCAATTCGGTTCAGATCTAGATCAAGCAACAAGAGTAGTTTTAGATCACGGTGCTAAAGTTTATGAACTATTAAAACAAGCTCAATATAGCCCATATGCTCCGGTTGAACAAATCATCATTCTATTTTGCATTAAATATCGTTTAATAAATGTTATTCCACAAAATAGTATTGCAAAATATAAATATGATATTTTAACTTACTTTAAAACCGATACTGAAGCAATTAAAGTTGTTAGAAGTTTAAATGAAGCTACAGATTGAACTAACGAATTAACCGAGATGCTTTATAATGAAGTTATTAAATTTAATAATAACTTTGTAAAAACCATTCCACTATATAATCCAGACCAATATACACCAGTTCCTGAATTACCATGGAAAGCTTACAAAAAATAAAACATCGAATTAATTCTGTTAATTCAACTAAAAAAATTACAAAAGCAATGGAATTAGTAGCAACATCAAAATTTGCGAAAATAAAAAATAAATTTGTTGATGTTGAAAATTACTATAAAAATGTTCAAAAATTATTTATTAACCTAGTCAAAAATTCAAATCAAGATATTGATAAATTACTAAATGAACATTCTTTAAATTTCAGTGTTAAAAGAAATTTATACATCGTATTCGGTAGCGATTTAGGCTTATGCGGAGCCTATAATTCAGAAATGTATAAAACAATAAAAAACACAATCGGACCGGACGATATATTAATTGTTATAGGATCTAAATTATTAAGTTTAATTAATAAAGATAGATCTATGCATGTTATTCAAACACTAACTCAAATTGGTGACAATCCGTCATATGATATAGCTCAAGTTATATCTCAAAAAATATACGATGTTTTACAAATATCATTATTAAAATCAGTTAAGTTAATTTACACCCATTATATAAATCCAATTAAAGCTGATCCAATTGTTCAAGAAATATTTCCAATATCAGCCGAAACAATTTCAGAATCACAAGCCAATGAAAATAAAGAAGAATCAATTGACCCCGATTCATTTGAACCTAACCCAGATATAATATTGCAAAATTCTTTTACCATCTTTTTTGAAGCATCAATTTACAACGCTTTAACTAATGCTAAATTATCAGAAATGAGCCAAAGAAGAACAGCTATGGAACAAGCTAGTGACAACGCTGAAGATCTAATTGATGAATTAAAAGTTGAATACAATAGTTCACGTCAAGCAAAAATTACGCAAGAGCTTACTGAAATTGTAAATGGTTCAAATTCATAGAAAGGAAACTATGGAAAAAACAAATCAAGAAGAACTAGTTGCAAAAAAAACGAATACAACTAGAAAAACAATAAAAAATAATAATGAACAAAAATTCTCTGAAAAAGAAATAGAAAACGTTTTAGAATCTGAAAAAGAAACTGAAAATAAAGAGCCAAATTATGGTGTTATTACTCAAATTTTAGGTGCAGTTATTGACGTAAGATTTGAAGAAGGTAAAGCACCTAAAATCCTTAACGCCCTTAAAGTTCAAATCGATGAAAAAGATAAAAAGAATTTGGGAGAACAAATTCTAGAAGTTGCTCAACACATTGGTAATGATACCGTTAGAACAATAGCTATGAACTTAACTATTGGTCTACGTAGAGGAATGAAAGTTCTTGACTTAAATTCGCCAATTACAACTCCAGTCGGAAAAGGTGTTCTATCAAGAATGTTCAATGTTTTAGGAGAACCAATTGATTTAAAAGGTGGAAAATTCGAACAAAGAATGCCAATTCATAAAGCAGCTCCAAGTTATGAAGAACAAAAATCAACTATGGAAGTTTTTGAAACTGGAATCAAAGTTATTGACTTATTAATTCCATATATTAAAGGTGGAAAAATTGGTCTATTCGGTGGTGCTGGTGTTGGTAAAACCGTTTTAATTCAAGAATTAATTAACAATATTGCTAAACAACACGGCGGACTTTCAGTCTTTGCTGGTGTTGGGGAACGTACCCGTGAAGGAAATGACTTATATCACGAAATGGAAGCTAGTGGTGTTTTAGATAAAACCGCATTAGTATTCGGACAAATGAACGAGCCTCCTGGCGCACGTATGAGAGCACCATTTACCGCTTTAACAATGGCTGAACATTTTAGAGATCAAATGGGTCAAGACGTTTTATTATTCATTGATAATATATTTAGATTCACACAAGCCGGATCTGAAGTTTCAGCTTTATTAGGACGTATGCCGTCAGCCGTTGGATATCAACCAACACTTGCTGTTGAAATGGGTCAATTACAAGAAAGAATAACATCTACAAATAAAGGGTCAATTACATCTGTTCAAGCAGTTTATGTGCCGGCTGATGACTTAACTGACCCTGCACCAGCTACAACATTTACTCACTTAGATGCCAAAACAGTTTTAGACCGTGATATTGCTGCATTAGGTATTTATCCAGCTATCGATCCATTAGGGTCAAATTCAAGAATGATGGACCCTAATATTATCGGTTTAGAACATTACAATACTGCTCGTGAAGTTCAAAATATTTTACAAAGATTTAAAGAACTACAAGACATTATTGCAATTCTTGGTATGCACGAACTAAGTGAAGAAGATAAAAAAGTTGTTGCAAGAGCAAGAAGAATCAGAAACTTCCTTTCACAACCATTTTTCGTTGCTGAAAAATTCTCTGGTATCGCAGGACAATATATAAACCTTGCCGATACAATAAGATCATTTAAAGAAATTTTAAGTGGTAAATACGATGAATTACCAGAAGAAGCTTTTCTATATGTCGGAACAATTGACGACGTAATTGAAAAAGCTAAAAAATTAGGAGCTACAATTTCTTAATAATATGGCGTCTAATCAAATTCAAGTTATTATCAGTACACCACTTGGAGTTTATTTCGATGATACAACTGAAATTTGTACTTTTAGAACAACCGAAGGACAAATTGGTCTAATGGCAGGCGGTCCTCAATTTATGGCTGCCTTAATCCCTTCTGAAATTTATATCAATCATTTAAATTCGCCTGAACTTAAAAAATTTTATGTTGACAAAGGTATAGTACAATTTAAGAATAATGTCCTTTCTTTAATCGTAAATCAAATTAGCACTCAACCGATTGACCTTACTCAAAATTTTGTTCAAGCCGATCAAAAGAAATATACAATCATTGAAGAGATTGTTCTTAAGAAAAAACTTGCTGAAAATAATAAATAGAACCGAGTAAATCTCGGTTTTTATTTACTTTGCACAGAAAATAAATAAATATGTAAATTATTTGTGTAAATATATAAGTATTTAAAATTATAAATTTAACACTTCTTTTAAAAATAGTAAAATAAGGACATAAAGCATTATAAAAAGAAATAGCACAAATGTTTCAGTGTTATTAGAATTAAGGAATTTATAAAATAATGAAAAAAAATAAATGAATAAAAATATTAACTATTCCTCCATTTATAAGTACTATTTTATTATCTACAAGCTGTATGAATCACAAAATTGAAGATAATAAACAAAAAGATGAAATTGTAAGACCTGGCGGAATTTATAAAAATGAATATTCTAAAAATCCGCTTTTATATTCAAAACTTCGCAATAAAGATAAAAACGAAACAATTAACAATCCTTTTAGAAAAATAACTTTTAAAACAGAAAATAAATACCAAGAATTAATGGATTTTGTTAATGAAAATAAAGTTGAAAACTATTATATGCTTGGCATAAATGTAAAATTAGAAAATAATACTATAAACAGCAAAGAAGGATATGAAAAAGAATTTAAAAATTGACTTTCAAAAGCGAAAGAAATTACATTTTTATACTTTCCTCATTCTATAAAATTAGAAATTCCTGACCAATTTAATAATACAAGTGATTATTTTGCATCTCCTATTAAAGAAATTAAAGAGTTTATAATACCAACATCAAATGCAACTACAATCAATGGTGAAACGAAATTTAGAAATCCGTTATATTTTCATACATGATATCCCGGTGAGGGAAAATGGTCGCTTTTAAAAGTTTTAAGAAAAAACGAAATTAAATATAATCCAGATAAATCTATTGACGTTATTGATGCATTCGCAATATGAATTATTAACACTCATGAAGAAGCTGAGGTGTTTGCTGTTTTTGAAAGATATTATCCTAAAACGGATAATCAAAGTGACGATGAATATATAAAAAAATATAAAATTGATGTAAGAAAATTAACTCATAAAAATAAACTTTTCACACTTGATTATTAATATCAAACCCAGATACGGTTCTGGGTTATATTTTTTTATTTGAAACTTTTGTATAAGTAATTGAAAAAAAATTTTGTAAAAAATCTCAATACAATGAAATTTATCATAGCAAAAGTTTGCTTCATTGCAGCTATTAATAAGCGAAATATGCATTTTAAGGTTGGTAACATACAAAAAATAAAAAAATTAAATTATTTAGCAACTGAACAGTTAAAATAATAATATATAAAAAAATTAAGGAAGGAAATATATATAAAAATGAAGAAAGCTAAAATGCTATTTTTAAGTTTAGGTTCTTTTGCTATAGCATCAGCGCCGTTGATTATCGCAGCATCATGTTCAAGGAACATCGATAACGATAAAGAAAAGGATAATGAAGAAAAGGATAAAACTGATTACTCAAAAAATGCATTAAACGAAGCTATAAGATTGGCAGAAATTACATATAAAGACAAAGAAACAACAAATATTATTGATGCAAAATTAGAAGGAGTAAAAATAGAAAACTCTTCTAATGATATTGAGTATTCAATAACAAAATTTGAACCAAATAAATTATTAAATAATGCCAAAGTTACTCTAGTAGCCAAATATAAAGACGAAGGCCATAAAGACCTAGAATCTGATCCAAAAGTATTTTTAATTTCAGATTTTGCAATAAATAGCGAATACTTAGATGCATTATTAAATTCAGAACATTCTGTATTTAAGTTAGTTGATTCAAGTAATACGGATGCCGGCGAAGAAAGCGTTAAAACACTAGATGCCTACTATTTAGTTAATGACGAAAATACAATTAACATAAAACTTGAAAATACTGAAATGTTTGTCCCTGAATTAAATGACTTAGAAGTTGAATATGAATTTGACGAAACAAGCGAAAAGAATTCTAAGTTTTCAGGAGACGTTGATTTAACAGCTAAATTGGTTTATAAAAACAGCACAAATTCAAAACCTAAAATTTTATCATTTGAAAAAGCTATTGCATCAGGTGTTAGCGCAGATTATTTAACAAAATATAAAAAACTTTCATTTGATTATCAAGATAAAAATACAATTTCTGTAAATTCATTTGAAGATGGTGAATTACCAGCTGAAAAATTAGAAAAAATTCAACCTATTTTCAAAGACAAAGAAACAACTGTTGAAAAAACAAAAGAATTTTTAAACAAACACAATATCAGAATAACTGCAGTTACAATAAATGACAGAGATTATTCTAAAAACTCAATATCTTTCAAAGTTAAAGCTGAAGGTGTAGATTTTGGAATTGAAGATTATTCAATCGAAGGGTTTAAACCTGTTGAAAAAGTGTCTACAGAAAAAGTTGATGAATTCGTTAATAAATTAACTTTTGGAGATTTCTATTTTGTAAATGAAATTAAAGAAGATGAAGAAAAAAATTATGACCTATTTATCAAAGATGGCGAAAATGAAATTGATTTAAGCAATCCAAATGTTTTAACAGCTGGTTTACTATATGAAAATGGTATTACAGAATTTAATAAAGAAAAGTTATATACAGTAACATTTGAAGAATCAACAAAAACATTAAAAGCAACAATGAATTTAAATGGTAAAGAATATGTTGTTTCAACAGTAATTACTCGTGAAGCTCCAGAATTAGATAAATACGTTGAACTTGTTGGAAAAGAAATAAAGGGTGAAAAATCAGAAATATTTGCTAATGAATTGGACGATAGCAATATTACTTTAAACATAAATAAAGGAAGTTATCTAAACGATCCTAAGTTTATTAAATTTGAAGTTATTTATCACAATTTAAAATCACAAGAAGAAAAAGATTTAAACAAAGAAGGAAAAGCTACTTTAGTTTACAAATTTAAAAACGAATTAACCAACAAAAGATATGAACACAAAGTTGTTTTTGAAGGGTTAAAAGCTTCAGAAGTTAGTGAATCAAAAATTGCTAAGTTAGCAAAAGAAAATAAATTAGCTTCAGGTTATTTAACAGCTGAAGCAAAAGCTAAACTAGTTGATGTTTATAATAAAACAAGAAACCAAAATGAAGATATTTATAAACTAAGAGTAGAATTAAAAGATAAATTGCCTAAATTTGGTGAAAGCAAAGCTAAAGCAACAAATGCTTTTGATGGTGTAACATTCAGTAAAGAATTTATAGATGCCATGAAATCTAAATCTTTAATTGGGCCTGCTAAACAAAGATACGTAAGAATTGCCAAAAGAGAAAACGGACAATATGCAATTGCTTTCAAAATAAAAGATGATGCAAATGGTGAAGTTCTATATATTAACTTAACCGAACCAGAAGCATCAAATGCAACCGAATAAATTTTAAACAAAAACAAAAACAGAGCCAGTATTATAGGCTCTGTTTTATTATGCTAAAAATCATCTAATTTAACTCTATTTAAACCACTTCATCCGCTAATCGATTGAACATTATTTAAATTCATAAACTTAGAATAACCACCTTCTTTAATGGTTAATAAAATATACTCAGCTTTTGATATTTCATTTGCTTGGCCATTTTCAGTAACCTTAAATTTAAATTGTTTAGTTCTAGATTTTTCGGAATCATGATATCCACTCGAAGTAATTATATAGATAATAGCATCAGGCGTGTAATTATTTTCGTTGTAATATGTAGCACCTTTTCAACTATCTGCAATTACATAATTAGTAAATTGTCTTCTAATATCAGAATTGCTAAAGTAATATTGCATACCAGCAAATTTTGAAGAAACACCAGGTATAGCTTTAATATTTGTGCCCTCTTGTAATTCTCATAAAATTGAACGTGTTCCTGCATATAAACTTATCTTAGTGTTATATCATCTTCCGGGATCACGTTCTGATTCTTTGGTTTCCCTTCCAAATGCTTCGAAAATAATTCAGTCTAATACAACATTAAAACGATATACGGCTTTTCAAGCTTCACTTTGTGCTCTAATTTTAAATGCATTATTTGAAGCCATAGGATCGGCGTTATATGCTTCTGCCAGTATTTTATAAACAGTGTCAATTAAAACTAAATAATCTGTTCCAGGTGTGATATTATCAGGGTCATCATTTGCTCCTGATGACGATCCCCCGCCACCAAATGCAGAAGAAATAGCTCCACTTACAGCGTTATTTAAAGTTGTCATGTTAGTTCTATTTCCTGATTTATTAATGTTTCTTAAACCATTATAAATTATTGAATTTTGTAAATTACTTTTACCAAACAATAAATTAATCAATTTAACTAATCTTTGTCCATTAATAATTTTATTAGATCCGATAAATTGAGCTAATAAAACAGCATCATTTAAACTAAATCCGCTCTTTATTTTTATAATAGCATCATTCAATCATTTTGTTGCGTCATTAATATCAAACTGTTTTGCATATTTAGCAACCCAGTCAACCGATCTATTCAATACTTTTCTTGAGAAATAGTCAGTTTTAACAATTTCTGGTAGCAATAATTGAACTAATTCAATTAAGAAATCTTTATCATCCTGTGTTGTGTTTTCTAAACTTAAATAAGCCATTATATCATCAACAACAGCGCCGACAACATCTCTATCTTTAATAGCTGCCAGTATAAAGTTTTTTAAATTAATCTTTAAATTATCCTTAATTTTATAAATGACCTTACTAATTAAGTCACCTAAATTTGTCGATTGAATCTTTTCGCCAGCCACATAGTCATTTACAAGTGAAGTTATAAGTTGTTTAACTTCATCATAATTAACAAACTTACTTGCAATTCATTCCATTCTTTCTTTAGGGAAAATATTTTGTTTAATTTGAGTTCAGTCAATTTTTAAAACTTGATCTTTTGTAACGTTGTATAAGAAGTTAATCAAGGCTTCTTTTCCATTAATATTATCAGCCTTAACTGAACCATTTAATGCTTGTAATGTATTGTAAATTAATTTTTCAAGATTTTCTAAGAATTTTCTTTCAACATTATTTGCTTCATCAACAATCTCACTATTTTCAGATTCAGATGATAATGTATCTCCAGCACCAGATTCGATATTTTCTTTACTTTTCGCATTAACAAAAGCGTCTTTAAAGTTAGATAAATTATCAACAACATATCTATATATTGCCATAAGTTCATTTTCTAATGTGACAGTTTCAATAGTTTTATCTAAAATAGTTTCAAGTAAATCTGAAATATTTTCTGTAGTTAAATACTTATCATACTCAATAGTTTTTAAAGCATTTAAAATACGTTTACCAAATTCATTTTGATCGAAGTGACCTTCTTCATCTAATATGTTAACATTTGCAATCGAGTCAATAATTGTGTCTAAAACGCTATTAACAACGTTAAAATCAGACAACTTCATTACAATTCTAGTCAATAAATTAACCATATTTTCTTGGTCTGTTGAACTTAGCGATATATTTATTTTTTTATTTGCAAATTCAATAATGAAGTTTAATGCATCTTTAACTAATTGTTTATCGCCAAATAGATTACTTAGGGCTTGATTTACAAATAATTTAAGTGCTTCTTTATTAGCAGTAATTAAATATTTAAGCAAGTCATTCATCGTTTGAATTTTATTTAATTTTTCAGAATTTAAATCAAGCAATGATGTTACTAATGAGTTAAGAATATTACTTGCAGTATTTGTTTCAAATAAAGTTCTAGACAATAAATCAACAACTCCATTAGCAAAAGCAGTAGCATTTGGATTGGCTTTTAAAATTAAATCTTTTACATAAATGTTTAAATAATGTCTAACAAAGTTTTTAACTTTCTTATCTGTCTTCAATCAGTCAATTGTTGTTGGTAAGATACCTTTAATTTCTTCTTTATCTTGATCAGTTAAAACAGAGAATGAGGCTTTGAACAATTTTAAATAAATATTGATATTTATTACAATTTGTCCATTTGCAACTATGATTTGTTTATTCTTATTTGAACTTGTATCTTCAGCCAATTCATTTTCAGATGGTGAACTATTATCAGCACCTTCAGAAGTAACATCTTCATAATCAGGAATAATATTTGAGAATTGTGAACTATTATTCATTATTAAAATGACAAGATTCTTAATTTGTTCGTTATTTAGAGATTTGATATATTCAACAATATTATCGTAATTAATTGTATTAATTACTTCTACAATATTAATTAATCCATTGAAATTATATTGCTTATAATCAAATCCATAATGATTAATATTATTTGCTAGAATGTTCAACAAATTAGTAACAACATGGTCTAAAACATTAAATGATGGCAATTTAGTAATTAAACCTTTTATCATTGATTTTAGTTGTTCTTTTCCATGATCTGGCCAGTTAATATTTTTTAAATCCTGATCCATTAGTTCAACTAATAAATTAGCAATAGCTGATTTCACTTTTTCAGATTTTTCACCATTTAAATACGTTGCAAAAATTTCATTCACTTTATTCAATAATAATGGAACATTTCCTTTAATGAAGTTGCCAATTCATTCATAAGCATTCTTAATATTATCAGTAGTGCTATCGTCAAATAATTTCTCTGTTAATTCATAAACTAAAGGTAAAACAAAGTTATCAAAATTTTCATTAATAAATTCAGTTGAATAACTAATAATTTCATTAAAACTATCTTGGATAGGTTTACCAAAACGAACTTCATCTAATTTAACTGAAGAAATAAAGTTATTTAAAAATTTCTTAACATTAATTTTTTTAACTAAAAACTCAACAAAGGTTTTTTTGCCAACTAATATTTTTAAAATCCTAATAAAGTCACCGCTTGTGTATAAATGATTTCCTTCAACGTTTTTTACTAAAATAAAGTCAACTAAATTATCTAGTAAAGTTTTATTAGCAAAATCAAAATATCCTTTTACACTTTCTAATAATTTATTAGCCAACTCTTTAGAAGAAATGGGACCGTTATGATTTGCAAATCCTTGTTTTATAGCATTGATTAATCCAGTGATAAGTTGACTATTTTTGGCATTTGATAAAACTTTAAAAATATAATCTTTTAACTTGTTTATTTCATCTTGACTTAAGGTTGTATTTGCATTTAATTTTAAATATGAAACAAGATAGTCGACTAAATGGTCAATAATCAGTCTATTATCGAATAGCTTATCTACTGCAGCTTGAAGTAATTCTTTACCTTTATTAGCGTCTAAATGTTTAATAACATTTGAAGCAAATTCCTCTCAACTATTTGAATTATATAAAGCAAAGTTTTGATTAATCGATGTTAAAACTTCAGCTAATTTATTCAATAATTGATCATCAATAACTTCTGTGCTCAATTCATTATAAATTGCCTTAATAAATTCAGAAAGTTCTAAATTTTGGTTAGTTAATAAATCATTTAGAGCAGGGTCATTTAATTTTTTAATTTCTTTAGCCAATACCTTGCTTAATAATGATGATAAATTATGGTTAGATTTTAATTCTTTTATACTTTCAATAAACAGTGAAATTAAACTGCTTCTCTTTTCAACAGATAATTTATTTCAGACTTTTTTGGCAATAATATTTCAATCAATTTTATTCAAGATATTTTCTGTCTGAATATTGTTAGCTTTGTTATTTCCTTGACTTTCTGTCGATAAAACCGTTTCATTATTATTGTCAGAAACTGGACCACTACTTTCAGAAACAAAGGCATTCACTAAAACATTAGCGTTTTTAATTACTAATACTAAGATTGAATACATTTCTGTTTCATTTAATGAATCAATTAAGTTCTCAATGTTAGCCTGAGTTAAAATATTGGCTAAATTTTTGTTTAAATCTAAGGCTTCTAAAAAATTAAAATTGGCAAAGTTAAAAGCGTTTTTATTTACATAGTTTGCTAAATTTATAACTAAACTATCAGCCAATCCTGACGCTAAATTATTATCCTTTATTACTTCAACTAATCTTTTAACAACTTTTGTAATTCCACTTTTATTTTCTTCAGAAATATTTAAATTAGAAACTTTTTGGTTTAAAAATGAAATTAAAATATCAGTTAAAGCAGTAATATTCTTTTCATTGTCAGTTAATAAATTAGAAACAAGTTCAGTAATTAAACTTTTCAATGTTTCTTTATTAGCAAGTAATGCATTAGATACAAATTCTTGTAATGATTGAGATGATTGAACTGTTTCATTATTTAAAACTTGCGAAATTATCTCTTTAAATTTAACAATAATAAAATCATCTCATCTTTCGTTTGCAAAAGCTTTGGCACTATTTAAAATTATATTTAAATTATTTTTAATTTCAGAGTTTGGATCTTCTATATCTAAATTGTCTAAATTAATAGCGTTTATTTCATTTAATACTAATGTTTTAATATCAATTTTTTCTAAAATATAGTCAATGATTTTTTCTTTACTAAATATTGCTTTTAAACTCTTGATTAATAATGAAAAATCAAAATTAGATTCGCCATTTTTATTCTTAACAGTTGCCGCTTCAATAATTTCAATAATTAATTTCTTATTATTTTTTAAATTGAAAAATTCTTTAACATTATTGAATAAATAGGTTGAAAACTCTGAAAAATTAGTTACTTTTGTTTCATCTAAATTGTTCAATGTGTTAACCAATCTTTCTTTAAAAGAATCATAAAGTTTTGTATTGGCCAAGTTTTTTAAAACTGCATTGAAATAATGAGAAATAATCTCTTGTTCTTCTAAACTAATTTTTACTCCGCTATCTTTTTCTAAAAGCGCTGCTCCAATTTTTATTGAATCAAACATCAGTGTGTCTTGACTTGAAATCTCTTGCAACAAAGGCTTAATTAAATCTAGAACGCCATTATTATTTGCGTCTTTTAAAAACGAAATAATAAACTTGTCAAAACTTTCATAATTATAATTAGAACCGTTGTAAATTAAGTTTTTAAATACCTTTTTAAAGCCATTAATTACATTTTCATTTTTAACAGAATTAATCAATTGACTAACAATGTTTTGTGAAAATTTAGTAATGTCTTGCTCTCCAATAATCGCTGATAAATCATTGTTTTTAATTAAATTAATTGCTGGTTGAGTAATCATGAAATTAGCAACCTGATTTACAAGTTGTAATAATAGACTTCTATCAGATAATGTTGCATCTATTAAATTGTCAGTAACACCAGTAAGAACTTTTTTAGCTGATTCATTTAAAAGATTGTTTTTATTTAAAACTATATTTTTAATAACCCTTAGGATATCAGAACGTTTTTCTTCTGAAAGAATTGAACTAATGTTATTAGGATTTAAGACATTTTCGTATTTTACATGATAAGTTGATAAAATGGTTTTGCCATTTTCGTAACGTTTTTTGTCAATGTTATCTTCAGGAATAAATGACAAGATTGAAAATAGTAAATCATTGTTTTTATCATTACTAAATTTATCAAATACAACGTTATTAACAAAAGATCTTAGAAATAGTTTTAAATCAAAAGATCCAGTTGATGTTTTAGAACTTATCATTGTTGAAATAACAAATTCAATTAGTTTTTCTTGATTAGGTAATTTATCAAGATTTAAAATTAAATTAGCAATAAAATATCTAACTTCTTCGTGACTTTGTTCAGGAATTTCATATAGCTCACTTATTGATTTTGAAATTATCTCAATAAATCCATTCATTGATTGCTCATTATTTTTCATTCATGAAATAATTTGCTTAATAACTTCTTTTACATCATCTTTAGATGTTTTAATTGCTTTAGATAAAAGATCACTACGCTCTTCTTTTGAAAAATAATAACTTGGATTTTCGACTATTTTATCTGACAGATTAAAAAACAATTGTTTAATTGATAATTTAATTTGTTCATTATCTAAAATTGAGTTTAATGTATCAGAAATATCAATTCCAAGAGAGCGACGATAAGATTTTGAATTTACAAAATCTTCAATAACTTTCTTTGAAAATTCTTTAAATAAAGCCTTAACATTTTCTTCTAGTAAAATATCACTATTTGAAATATCACTTAGTAAATTATATAAAACATCTTTATTAAAAATAATGTCAGTTATTAGTGATAGCACATGATTTGATGTGAGATTTGAATAAGATTCTTCAGCGATTTTTTTATTGATTAAATAGTTACTTTTATTAATATTTAAATTAATTGTTTTACTATCTAATATAACATTAAAAATTTTAACTAAAGGTTCAATGTTACTTTGATCATTAAATAAATTTGAAATATATTCAGTTGTTAATTTAAAAGTTCCACTATCAATATTGAAAATTCTAATCACCGATATCATAAAATTCTTTAGCTCTTCTACGCTAAAGTTTAGTCCGTTATTTAAATAAGCTTTTAGTTGACCAGTGAAATCTCTGTTGAAAGCTTTTTTATTTTGCGAAGCAATTGTTTGCGCATTTTCTTCAATTGTTTCAAATTGATAACTTTTTTCAAAACTATCCACATTTTGGCCAGTTAAGCCTAAAACTAATGATTTTATTGTTGTTGACTTGGTATTGAATAAAATTGTTTGTTGATAAGAATTAATATCACTATCCAAACTTCTTTGACCAACAATTGTATTGTATGAATCTTTTGATAAAGCCATTTTCATAAACACATCTTGCGCTAATTTTTTATAAGCATTGTCAGAAGGATAAATATCTAATAAATTAACGCTAAACTTATCTGGATTAGCTAATATATAATTTTCATTATTAAAATTAAAATAGTTTACTTTATTATTAAAAGCAACATTTTTAATCAAATTATTCAACGAAGCAATTGCTGTTCCTAAATAATCATTGCCATATTCATTTTTTAAAATTAAGTTAAGAGATAAAAATGGAGCTGTATATCCAATTAAGTTAATGTTAATATTTTCATTCAATGCTCTAATTTTTTGAACTAATTCATTATATTTTGATTCAATAGCTTCAAGTTTAAATTCAAAATTAGCAAATAAATTATTTAATTTTTCTTTAACTTTTTCTTTATTTTCGCTTTTTTCTGAAGCTACCGAAATAATATCTAATAAACTTTTACTATCAAAAAAATCATTAAATCCTAATGAAATAGTAATTAAATTAGAGTCCTTAATTTTCTCAATAATCTTATTAAAATCTCCAGCTTCAAAGTTTCCAAATTGTTGACTAAACTTAGTAGAATTATTTTTAGCCATTAAGTTTTTATTGTAAGCAACATTGCGTAAAATATTATCAGTTAATTGATAATCAGCAGAATTTAAAATATATAATCATTGATCTAAATTTGAGCCAGATAGTCCATAGTTTTCATAAGATTCTAGCTTTGTTTTTTCATCATCTAATAAATTAATTGAATTTGCCAAATATGACGCATATGAAATACCGAAGATATTTTTATTTTCTTTGTCAAAGTAATTTAAGACGAAGTTATTATTGCCATGGTTATTACCCGCAGCATAATCATCCCCAATTGCAATGTATTTTACACTTGCAGAAATTGCTTTTTGAAAATCGTTATTATTTTTATTATCATCGATTTCAATTTTTGTTGTTTGACAGGCAATAGCTGTAGTAGCCAGCGATGCTATTGAAGCCGCCGAACTAACAGCTACAAGTGTCTTTTTAATTTTTTTCATAAATCTCTCCTATCCTATCGATACATCTTCGTAAATATACTGATAGTTTTCAGGTGTGCTTTTTGTTTTTCCTCAAATTTTTATAATTTGTGGAATACCAAATTGACCAGTTATCATAACCGAAATGATTACTAACTTACTTAAAATATTCAAATTATTACTTAATCCCACACTCAAACCTGAGTTTCCGAATGCTGAGCAGACCTCGAACATTATATATGTCATTGGAAACGGTAAATTATAAACAGATCTTGCTGATTCTGGCATAGATGCATAAATAATTAAAGTTGATAATACGACCATTAACAAGGCAATGATAAATACGTTTATAGCCTTAATTAAAGTTTCTTTTCCAATTTGACGTTTAAATGCATTGATACGTTTTCTTCCTGTTATCATTGTTAAAACACTTAGAAAAATTACAGCTATAGTAGTATTACGAATTCCCCCGGCAGTTGATACTGGAGAGAAACCTATAAACATTAATATTCCGTGTAAAACAATAGTTGGTTGAGTAAAATTATGGTAATTTACTGTTGAAAATCCAGCCGATCTTGTTGATTTGGTTTGGAAATAAATTGCAAATAGTTTATCTCATGTACTTCCATATTCTGCTTGATTTCAGAAATTTTGATTTGATTTTGCATTAACTTCAAAACCAATTGTCATTAGTAGAGCAATTATAGTAGTTGTAAAATAAGTTATTAAAGTAAACTTAGTAAATAAAGTAAAGCAGTGTCTTTTATTACGTTTATAAATACTTTTCATTTTTAATCAAATATCATAAATTACAGGAAAACCAATTCCTCCAATTAAAAATACAGTAATGGTTAAAATTTGAAAAGCAAAATCTTTGTAATATGGTTGCAAACTTTTTGAACTAATAATATCAAATCCAGCATTATTCAATGAACTTAATGCATGGAAAACCCCATACTTGATTGATAAATTAAAGTTTTGATAAGGATTATATTTTTCAGCTACATAAGGATTAAATTTTCATTGTTCAAAGCTTTCACCCATTTTAAAAACTTGATTTGCTTTTTCATTATTAAAATATTCACTTGGGTTGTAATAAAAAATCAAAGTGAAAACTAATGATGAAATTATTGCAACAACAATTAGAAAACTAATTGATATTTTAATCATCTTCTTAGTTTCAAATATTGAATTTCCACCACGTTCTGTTAAAGAAACTTGATTTGAAAATATGTTAGCTTTTAAACCTAAAATTGATTGGAATAAGTAAAGTTTTATAGTAAATATTCCCATTCCTCCAAACACTATACAAATTGCAATAATCGCTTGTCCAAATTCGTTAAACACATCACCAATAACGAGTGTGGTGAGACCTGTGTCACTAAATGCTGAAGCCGCAATAAATAAAGCGTCCAAGTAGTTAACTTGATGTTTCGTTCCATCTTCTTTATAATTATGTGTTACATTTCAAAATAGCAAAAGCGACATTAAAACTGTAAATAATACATAAATAACGAAGATATATCTAATGGTTCCAATTTTTTTTAAAAACTTAAATAATAGATTAGATCCTTTACTTTGCTTTTTTTCGTTTTTCATAGCATAGAATTATACCGCATTTAGCTAAAAATATTATTATTAATAATATAGGGGTAATAATTTTGCAATTTTTAACCACTTTAAAAACTAAATTTTAAAAATCATAATAGTCATTTTATTCACTTTTTTGCTATCATGGTAAGATATTTATATCCTTAAAAATTATTTAGGAGGATTTAAAAATGAGATTATTTAAAAAAGTACGTGAAATTTGTATTATCGGTATGGGTCGTTTTGGAAGCGCTATTGTCAAAACTTTATTAGAAGATCGTGAAAATAACATTAGACTAGTTTTAGTTGACGAAGATGAAAAACATTTGCTACCTTTTAAAGATGAAGTTGAATCAATTTATGTCGCAGATTGTGCCGAACAAAAAACTTTAGAATCAATAAATGTTAAGGATTTTGATGCTGTTATTGTCAGCGCATCTAACAATATAGAAATTGTTGCAGCTTTAGCAGAAGTCGGAGTCAAATCAATTATTGCAAGAGCTACTTCTCATCGTCATGCTCAGGTTCTAAAACAAATTGGCGTTCAATCAATTGTTATGCCTGAAGTCGAAACTGGTAAAAAAACAGCTATGTTAGTTGCTAATCCAACCCTTACACTTTATTCAGAACACATGGTTGAATTGCAAGACGGTTTTGTGAGTGCTTCAATCACAATCAAAAACCCAGATATGATTGGCAAAAAAATTAGTGATTTAGGGTTTAGAAATAAATATGGTGTTTCAATAACCATGATAAAAAGAGATCACAAATCTTATATACCAGAGGGTGATTTTGAAATCAAAGATGATGACTTATTAACTTTTATCGGAAAATTAGAAAACATAACCGAAGTTTTTGAAATATGCGCTAAAGTTGATAAAAAAGGTAAAAAATAAAAATTTATAAGTTGCTAAAAAGCAACTTTTTATTTTAAAAAAATGCTAAAAAACAATATTTTTGCAAAAATGATACAATTTAATATCAAGGAGTATATATGAAAAAAATTGATGATTTATTATTAAAACAAATGCAAGAAAAATACGACTCAAATCCTATTAATAAAGTTGTAGAAAACGCTATTTTTAAAAATGGAATTAAAAAAGCTTCAACAAATAATGAAGTTGTAAAAAAACACAACTTCATGTTCTCTTTAGAAACAAAAAATGGAGCTATAACCAACCAAAAACAAAGTGGTAGATGTTGAATTTTCGCCGCTTTAAACTCAGTTAGGGTTAAATTAATGGAAGTATTAAATATTGATAATTTAGAACTTTCACAAAACTATTTACACTTCTATGACAAACTAGAAAAAGCTAACTATTATTTAACCTGAATTATTGAAAATGGACTAGAAATTGACAATGAAGACCGTTTGTTCAGAGCAATTAACTCATCGCCTGTTCAAGATGGTGGATATTGAGAATTCTTTGTTAATTTAATTGAGAAATATGGTGTTTGCCCAAAAGATGCTATGAATGAATCATTCCATAGTGAAGCAACTAATGATATGGTTGTTCAAATTAATTGAAGATTAAAAGCTTACACTGCTAAAATGAGAAAAGTTTTTGCCGAAACACATAACCTAGCCGATGTAGAAAAGTTGAGAATTTCGGCTTTAGAAGATGTTTATAACATTTTGATTAAAACACTTGGAAAACCTCCAAAATCATTTACTTTCGAGTACATGGACAAAGATAAAAAATTTACAAGATTAGAAGAAATTACACCTATTGATTTCTATAAAAAATATGTTGGCGACTTTTTGAAAAACAAAGTTGACTTAGTATCTGATCCTCGTGAAGTTTTTCCATATAATCAATTGCTTGTGGCTCCTTTAGTAAATAATCAAGTAGGCGGGAAACCTTTAACAATGTTAAATGTTTCAATTGAAGAAATGAAAAAGGTGATGATTAACCAAATGAAGGCTGGTGAAACAGTGTGATTCGGGTGTGATGTTTCAACATATTCATCAGCAGATGGAGTTATGGATCCAGAATTATATAACTACGATTTAACATTAACTCAAACTCCTGAATTCAGCAAAAAAGAAAAATTTGAATCAAGAGCATCAGTAATTAGCCACGCAATGAATATGGTCGGGGTTAACTTAGATAATAATGACAAGCCTTTAACCTGAAAAGTTGAAAATAGTTGAGGCGAAGCTCAAGGTAAAAAAGGATTTTTCTCAATGAGTGATGAATGATTTACAGAGTATAATTACATGGCAATAGTTGATAAAAAATACTTATCAAAAGAAGCTCAAGAAGCACTAAATAAAACTGCGATTGAAATTCCAATTTTTGACCCACTTTGTGAAGAATAGTTAATTAAAAAATATGTCTTACTTTGTTAAAAAAGTGAGCATATTTTTTAATTTTTAGGGTAAAAAATATATACGATTTATACCTCTTATTTCAAGAGATTTTATGCATTTATTGTTATAATTAACAATATTAAGACAAAAAACGGAGAAAATATGATAGGAATTGACATCACAAGAGTTAGTCGCTTTAAAAAAGTTAGCCAAAGATTTGTGCAAAATGTATTGCACCAAGATGAGATAAAAGAGTTTGATAAACTCGAATCTGATCAAAAGCCTAAATTTTTGGCAACAAGGTGAGCAATCAAAGAAGCGTTATTTAAAGCCGATAATAAATATTCGTGTTTTAATGAAGTCTTAATTAAAAAAAGCTCGGAAGGACGTTATGTATTCTTAGATTTTGAAATCTCGACTTCCGATGAAGGAAATTTATTAATAGCAATCGTATTAAAAAAATAGGAGACAAATATGAAACTAAAAACTAGAGCATTTTGAAGATTAATACCACTTTTAACAAATATTAACATTTTAAAATCAAAAGCTTCTCGTCATAAAAGAATGCCAGAATATTACAAAGTATCAGAGCGTAATTTTTATTTACAAAAACATGTGTCAAATATTTTGAAGCATTTAAATATTGAACTTAAAGTTGAAGGATTTGAAAACGTTCCAAATGGACCATGTTTAATAATACCTAACCACTCAACTTATTTAGATGCCCTAATTATGCTATCAGCATTATATAACCACGGCGACGGACACAAAACAAGTAAGGTTGTTAACTTTGTAGCAAGAGTTGAAGCTCAAAGAAAAAAATCAGTTAAAAAAATTGCAGAATTTGCAGACACTCATTTTATTGACCCATCAAAACCAAGAGAGGCATTGACAATTCTTTCTGAATTTGGTAAATTTGTAAAGAAAAATAAATCATCAGGTGTTATTTTTGCAGAAGGAACAAGAACAAAAGACGGAAAAATAGGTCAATTTAATAGCGGAGCTTTTAAATTAGCGCAATCATCATTTTTACCAATCATCCCAACCACAATTAACAATGCGGCTAATGCACTTGACTGAAATCGAAAAGAAAAAATAGTTGTTACTGTTACCTTCCACAAATTAATTAAGTCTCAAACTTTCCAAACCATACCAACTAAAACATTAGCTGAACAAGTTAAAAACATCGTTGCTTCAAACTATGTTGACCAAATAATAACATCAAAAGAAACTATCAAAAACACATACACTAAAAAAAGTAAAAAATAAAAAATAATAACGAAAAGAAATATATGGAAAAAACCGAAAAGCCAATCATAAGAGAAATTTCAATTGAAGAAAATCAAGACAATAAAGAAAAAAAACAAATTCAAACTTCTGAAGACCGTCATATTTTTAAATTGGCAAATTTTGATGGACCTTTAGATTTATTGGTAAGTTTGATAAAAGAAAAAAATATTAGCATTTTTGATGTTGATTTATTTGATTTAGCTAATCAATACTTAGACATTATTAAGAATTTGCAAGCATATGAGTTTGACATTGCGTCTGAATATCTTGTAATGGCAGCAACTTTATTGCAACTTAAAGCTAGAATGCTTTTACAAGATCCTGAAGCTGAAGAAGAAATTAAACAAGAGAAAAAACGTCTTTTAGAACAAATTGCTGAATATGAAAAGTTTAAAGAAATAACCCAACTTCTTAAAATTCAAGAAGAAAAAAGAAAAAACTTATATTCTAAAAACCCAGAAGACACAGAAGAATTTGAAAGAGAAATTGACGGAAGTATTTTAGACGGACATTCTAATAGCTCTAAATTAGTCGTAACACTAAGAAAAATGTTTGAAAGGACCTATGCACAGTTAATTAGACACGTTACAATTACAACGATTGCAGTAAGTCCCGAAGAGCAAAAGAAGCGTGTTATTGAACTTTTTAAAAACCGTCAAACCGTTCCGTTTGAAGAAATATTTAATGTTCCAACAATTGGTCATTTTGTAATAACCTTACTAGCAATATTAGACTTAGCTAGACAGCAAATTATTGTAATGGAGCAAAAAGAAGAAGAAGGTATTATTATTTTCACTAAAGGAGTTGAATATGAAGAATAAAATTTTAGAAGCATTATTGTTTATTCAAGGTGCTGATGGTATTAGTTCAGAACAAGCTAAGGAAACTTTTAAATTAAATACTGTTCAAGAAGCTCGTCGTTTATTAAGAGATTTTAAAGAAGAATTTAACAAACAAGATAGAGCAATTAAAGTGCACGAATTTAATGATGTATTTAAATTCTTAACCGTTGAAAGTGTTAAAGAATATATTAGTGACCTTGTTACTATAACTAGAAAACAAAGATTGTCAAATGCAGGAATTGAAGTTGCTGGAATTGTGGCATATAAACAACCCGTAACACGTTCAATGATTTCGAATATTCGTGGTGTTGTTAGTGACGGTATTGTATCAAGTCTACTTGAAAAAGGGATAATTGAAGAAGTTGGAGTAGCTTCAACTCCTGGTAATCCTATTCTTTATGGAATTACCAATAAATTTTATGATTATTTTAAAATTAAAACACTTGCTGAATTACCACCTTTTCCTGAATTTGGACGTTACACAAGCGAAGAAGAAGATGAACTTGATAAAAATTTCAATTTATTTGATTCTCAACGCCAAGATACAGACAATGACGGAATTTTAGTGGCAGGAGACGGTGAAGATGATTAAACTTAAAGCAAAAAAAGATGATGTTGGGCGTATTTTATTTAAATATTTAGTTAGAGTATTAGATAATGTTCCAATTTCTAGAATTGAAAAAATTTTTAGAGAAAAAGACGTTAAAGTTAACGGCGTAAGAACAAAAGATAAACAATATAAAGTTCAATTAGATGATGTTATCGAAATTTACGGGTTGCAAGATGCATTTAAACCTGCCGAAAAAAATACTTCACAAATTAACTTTAAACTTATTTACGAAGATAAAAATATCATGATAATTGATAAGGCAACAAACATCGCAATGCATTCTGAAGAAAATTGCTTAGATGATCAAGTTTTAAAATATTTAAATTACAAGAAAACTTCATCATTTAGGCCAGCTTCAATCGGAAGAATTGATAAAAAAACTAGTGGTCTGGTTGTTTATGCAAAAAACTATAAAACCCTCGTAGAATTCGAACAAAAGCAAAATCAATTTGACAAAGTCTACCAATTTGTTTCAGATTTTGACGAAGACTTACTTGATATAACTGTAAGATTAAAAAAGGATATAAAAAATGAGAAAATGGTTGTTGACCAAAATTTTGGAATTAAGGCTCACACAATTTTTTATAAAGAAGGAAATAGAAAATTTGCAAAAATTTTAACTGGAAAAAAACACCAAATAAGAGCAACATTATCATATTTAAAATATCCAATTCTAGGTGATATTAAATATGGCGGAAAATGAGCAAAGAGAATGTATCTACACTCATATTCAATTACATTTCACGGATTAAGCGAAGAATTTTCAGAATACAATGAACAAATTTTTATTGCTCAAGCAAGATGATAGGGGATTTATGCAAGAAACAGAATTAAAAAAACTGGCTAAAAATTTACTATTTGACCCAAATCCCGAAGTTTTAGAATTGGCTAAAAATATGCTAATTTCAATAGATAAAAAATTAGATGATTTGGAAAATTTTAATTTAGACAACTATAAAGCCCAATCTCATATTAATGAAAAACCAATTGATTTTTCAATGCTAAGAAAAGATGAAGTTGATACATCTTTTAATATTAAAAAACAAGATTTATTAAACAATGCTGCCAATCGTAATGATGACTATGTAGTAATGAGAAAGGTTATTAATGATAAATAACGGCAATTTAGAAAAATCAATTTCAAAACTTTTAAATAATAAAAATAATGCTGTTGCGCATGTTTTTGAAAACGCTAAATTAAAAAATACTGGAATATTAGCAAATAGTGTTTTTACCGTAAAAGATAATTACGCAGATACAAATACAATTGCCACAGGTTCAAGTTCAATACTGTCAAATTTTAGACCTTCTTATAAAGCAACAATAATTAAATTACTAGAAGAATCAGGATCGACTTGTGTTGCTAGAACAAATTTAGACGAATTTGGTATGGGTGGATCGGGCGAATATTCAGTTTATGGTTTGATAAAAAATCCATTAAACGAAAAATATTTAGTAGGAGGTTCTTCTTCTGGTGCTGCTGCAACTTTTGATGAAGATGTCGCTTTTGCAATTGGCTCTGATACTGGAGATTCAGTAAGAAAACCGGCTTCAAATATAGGAAAAGTCGGTTTTAAACCAAGCTATGGAGCAATTAGTAGATATGGACTTTTTGCATTTTCATCTTCATTGGATACTGTAGCTTACTTTACACATAACGTATCCGATGCAATTGACGTAGCAAGCGTTTTATACAAGCAAGATTTAGAGCATGATTTAACTTCATTAAACCTTTCGTTTAATAGAGAAGATATTGAAATAACAAAACCTAAAAAAGTTGCTTATTTAGATTGTTTTGACAAACTTAGTGAACCGGTCAAAGATTCATATTTAAAATTACTTGAATCAATAAAAAAACAAGATATAGAGTTAATCAAGGTAGAAGCAGACGAACAACTTTTAAATTCAATTGATGTTGTTTACAAAGTTATAGCTTTTTCAGAAGCTTCTTCTAATTTAGCAAATTTAGTTGGCACTGAATTTGGAAATAGAATAGAAGGCGAAAATTGAGAAGAAACCTATTTATTAACCAGATCTAACGGATTAGGGAAAATGGTTCAATCTCGTTTAATTTTAGGTTCATATTTTTTAAAAGAAGAAAATCAAATTAGATACTTTGTTAAAGCTAAAAAAATGAGACGCTACTTGTCTGAATATTTCACTAAAATACATAAATCTGCTGATATTTTTATCTATCCAGCTTCTAATGATTCAGCTCCGCTAATAAATAAAAAATATGAATCAACATACATGGACTTCATTTTAACATATGCAAATCTTGTTGGAAACCCTTCATTAACTTTAAAGATGGGAAACGATTTAAATAATATGCCTTTTAATATTGCTATTGATGGTGAATTATATCAAGATAAAAAAATGCTTTCACATGCGCTTTACATTGAAAAATTGATAGGAGATAATAATGAATAATGATTGAGATATTGTAATCGGTATTGAAATTCATCTTGAATTAAATACAAGAACAAAAATGTTTTCTCCTGCTTCAAATAATTATGAAGACAAAGTTAATGAATCTGTATCTAATATCGATTTAGCATATCCTGGCTCTTTACCATTAGTTAATTCTCAGGCCATTATCAAGGGTATAAAACTAGCAAAAGCATTAAATATGTCTATTGATAAGTTAGTTAGATTTGACAGAAAAAATTATTTTTATCCAGATTTAACAAAAGGTTTTCAAATAACCCAACAATTCAATCCAATTGGAAAAGAAGGAAAAATAAAAGTCAAAGTTGACAACGAATGAAAAGAAATTTCAATCGAGAGAATTCACTTAGAAGAAGATACTGCCAAATCACTACATGAAGGTTCAGAAACATTTTTAAATTATAATCGTGCCGGAGTGCCTTTAATCGAAATAGTTTCTCGTCCAGTTATTCACTCAGCTAAAGAAGCAATTGCTTATGTTGAAGCAATTAGACAAACCGCATTAGCCCTAAACATTAGCGACGCAAAAATGAACGAAGGTAGTTTAAGAACCGATGTTAACATTTCAGTAAGAAAAAAAGGTACCAATGATTTAAACACCAGAGTTGAAATCAAAAACTTAAATTCATTTTCTAATATTGAAAAGGCAATTGAATATGAAGCAAATTATCAAGTGAATAAATATCTAAATAACGAATCTTTCGTTCAAGAAACAAAACGTTTTGATGAGCAAAAGAATATTACCGTTTCAATGAGATCTAAAAGCGACGCTATTGATTATAAGTATTTCCCTGAACCTAATCTTCCTTATATACAACTTTCTGACGCAGATATTGAAGCAGTAGAAATTGAAGAAATACCTTATGACAAAGAAATGCGTTATATTTCTCATGGACTAAACCAAGTGCAAATATCACAACTATTAAATAACTTTGAATATGCTAATTATTTAGATAAAATCAATTCAAAAGACTTTAAAAAATCTGCTAATATATTTTTCTCTGATATTGTTTCATACATTAATCAAAACAATAAAACAATCAATGAATTAAAATTTAGCCCAAGTGATGCACAACAAGTTATAAATTACATTATTGATTCAAAAATCAATAAATCAGACTTTAAATTAATAATTCAATTAAAAGATAATTCAAATAAAGATATCGATGAAATTATTAAAGAAGAAGATCTGTTTATTAAAGAAATTTCAATCTCTCTAGATGATGTAATCGACGAAATACTAAAAGAAAATCCCGATTTGGAAAACGAATTTAGTAAAAATTATCAAAGAGCTTCTAAGTTTTTATTAGGGCAAGCAATGAAAAAAACAATGGGTAAAGCTAATGCTGCTGAACTTAATAAAAAAATATCAGAAAGATTTCAATAATGTGAAATAAAAAACCCAATAAACTTAAAACTGGTTGAGAAGCCAAAAATAATAAAAACGATAGTTTAGATAAAGAAAAGAAAAACAATAATTTAAATGTAAGTTCTAGCCAAATTGTAAAAAATAAACCAAATAAAAATTTCTTTGAAAAACTTATAAAGTGAATTATATTTGGAATCTTATTTATCGCAATACCAAGGTATTTAAAAAGTTCTAGAACAAAAGGAAGAGAAATCGTTGACACGACTTATAGAAAATTAAGTTCTCACGAATTTGCTTTCGTTCCAGCGGGTTATGCAATGTATTTATTTTTATCATTCGTTCCCGTTATATCACTATCATTAGGTATTATTGGCAAAATAAGTGATAAATATGAGGTTGTATTAGAACATATCATATTGGGTCAAGTTGTTCCTGGTATATCTCAAGTTATACCTTCAATTTCTTCTTTATGAGATTCTGCTGGAGGGGCAATTGCCTTTGCATTATTTGCAATATCAGTTTTATTTATAGCATCGAAAGGTTATTCAAAATTTATCGATTCAATAGATGCATTATATAGTCATAAATCGCCACATAGAATGTGAAAAACCAGATTAAAAGGTTTTATCATGAGTATTTTAATATGCATTGGTTTAACTGTTGTTTTATTAGGTTTTACTGCATTTATGACATTTTTAATTGAAAAAGCCGGCCTAGGTCAGTTTACAAGTGATATTGCTTCAATGTCTTTAGCTGACTTTAAATTAGAGTGGGAATTTTATATGATTTACTGATTTACAATCATAATTTTTCTACCAACATTCACATATTTATCGTTTTTACTATTTTTCAGTTATGCGCCAAGTTTTAAATTAAAAATTTCTCAGGCAAATCCTGGAGCATTTATTGCTTCAATACCTACATCGCTTTTCATTTTAATTTTTGGTTCTTTAACATCGTTAATACCATATAAAAAATTCGGAACCGTCGCTTCATTTATGTATGTAATTTTATTATTGAGCATTATGTCATATTTCATATATGCAGGCATAATTGTAAATTCTAGTTTTTATCATACATTTGTCAACATGCCGACGATTGAAAAAAATAGTTGATTAAAGAGAAAAAAAGTCTCAATTTAAAAAAAGTAAAATTAAAATATAACTTATAATAAGTTATTAGAAAGGAAACTATGGAATCTAAATTACCCGGTGGTTTAAAACACTATTTAAATTGAGTTAGATCTCAATCAAATATTTCATACCGTAAATGAAATTCCAAGAGAATCGCTTTTGTCGGCGTGCTAATTGCAATTTCAGTTGTGTTTTTCTTAATTAGTGTGAGAATTTTGCCAATCACAGCATTGCCTAGCTTTAAATTTAGCTTTATCGGTCTTCCAATTAAAATTACCGGTTTTATTTTCGGCCCAATTGTGGGAATGATTACCGGTATTTTAGCCGATTTAATTTCATTTGCTTTAGTTCCTACTTATTATAATTTCCTTTACACGTTAGCGGTTGCTACTGCAGGATTTATCCCTGGGTTAGCAGCATATTATTTTTTCAACATCAATGAGTTGTTTTTCTCTAGAAATTATCGTATTTTTAAATTTAAAGAAATCGTTAAATATTTTAAGGTTCAATTTGATGAAGCATTAGCACGTGGTAATAGTGAAGACTTACAATATTTTTCTGAAAAAATTGCATACTATGAAGTTAAAACCGTATTGCTTGAAGTTAAGAAAAAACCAACCGCAATGATTAACTTCTCATTCATTTCAACACTAATAATTTTAAGTTTACAAGTGCTAATCATCCTAGCCGTTTTTTCAAAACTAGATAACTCTGTTTTCGAACATAACAGATTTATTAAAAGCAAATCATTTTATATGATTCTAACAAGTTTAGGATTTGTCGCAATGTTCATATTTGTTGTGATTTATCGTTTATTTTTAAAAAAGAGATATCAAACATTTATTGAAATTATGGCAATAATTTCGTTTTCAGCTGTTTTAGAATTCATTAATGTTATTTTACTTTCTTGAGCAGATACATCAACATTAAAAACCGATTTCTGAGTTAATATAACCGCCCAAACTCTAACAAGCCCAGTAAAAATATTTTTCAACCTAGCTATTATATTGGCAACATATAAAATAGTTGCTCCTCTTGTTAAATCAAAAGAAGGAGATAGGTTTTAAAAATGAAAAAATCGATACTAACAGCTTTTAGAGTAATGAATTTAAAAACTATAAAAGAAGAAAGTGATAAATATAAAACGTTTATAAATAACTTAAGTTTTGAAATTTTCTCTAATACCGTTTTAGGAATTGTTGGAAAAGATGAAAAAACCAAAAACCTTATTTTTAAATATTTAACAGGAAGCAATATTAAACCAAGTGAATATCAAGGCTTTATTGAATTTCAAAATAATAATAGCGAATATGAGTCAATATATTCAAATTTAGATTTTCAAAAAAATATTGGATTTGGCTTTAATAAAAATATTATTAACGCCGAAAACAGCGAAGAAAGTGTTTACCATTATCTAAAAAATTACATTAATACAAGCGGTATATTAAATGGTCAAGCCGACGCATTTATTAAAAATTGAAGCGATATATTTCTAGAATATAAAATTTATTTAAAAAATCAATATGTAAAAATCAATTCTTCTCTACAAAAAGCCAATGAGGAAAATTTAATTCGGTTAAATCATTTAACTAAATTATTGTTAAGCGAAACTAAGTCTTATGATATTACGGATAACTTAATAAAAGTTAACAAAATAATTGTTGATATCAATAAATTAGAACAACAAATTATTAGCGCATATCAATTGCACGAAAGTAAATTATTTATATTGATCACACAAATAATTAAAAAATATTCAGAAGGAACTTCTTTTTTAAACTTTCGTGAATATTTAGATGCTAAAAAAAGCTATGAAGAGCAACTAAAATTATTTAATAAGAAGAATAAAATTCCAAATAATTTCTTGCTACATATTAAAAAAATTAGAAAAATTTTTAGCTTAAAATTTAAAAAATCAAACGAAATAAAAAACCATATTATTAAATTAAAATATGATTTAAAAAGGGAAATTTCTTTTAACAAAAAAGAATTAAAAAATTCAACAAAATCTGCTTCATTCATTCACCATTATAAAAATCTTTATTTTAATAAGTTGTTTTTAAAATTTATTAGTGAAAAATATGAAGAAATGAAAAAAATGACGCATGCCGAAATTAGTAAATTAATTTACGACATGTATGAACTTAAAGTTAATATAAGTTATGAAACAAACCTTATTTCGCCAAAATCATCGCATAATAAAATTATGAAAATGATCCGTGAAGTTGTTACTAAAAACTTTAAAATGGAAATCTCAAATATAAATGAAAGATTTTTAATAGCTAAAAATAATTCAGATAAGCAAATTGATGAACTTACTAATGAACAAATATCATTAGATATTGAAAAAACAAGTCAGATAGAATCTATTAGTCAATTTGAAAAATTAAAATTAGCAGAATCCAATTATAAAGATGCTAAAAATGAATATTTCTGAAACTTAAACACTGAGGGGAAAACTCTTCAAAGTGAAACTAAATTATTAAGCAAAGAAATTGAAAGTTTGATTTTAAAAAATAAAAATAACATTAAAAATATTTTATTAAATATTAAACTTTCTAATTCAATTGTTAATAAGACATTGAAAAAAATCAAGAAAAATAGCAATAAATTCAACATTGCTAACATTCAAGACTTGTCTAATGAAATTGAAAAAATAAAAAATACAGCTAACGTAATTTTTACTTTAGAAAAACAATACAAAGATTATTATAAAGTCGTCGGAAACTACAAACCTTCAAATTATGAATATGTTAAATTAGTCGTTGAAAAAGGAACGATTTATAATATTTTATTAGAAGCAAATATACCACTTAAAAAACTAATAACTGAATGAAAATTTATTGATTTAGATACAAAAATAAAGATAGAAATTAAAAAAATCTTAAATAATAATCCAAATTTAATTATTATTGGCTCAGAAATTGAAAAGCTAAATAAAGATTTACAATTTAATATCCTAAATCAACTAAATACTTATGTTTTTCAAAATCATAAAATTGCCATTTACTTTTTAGACGATATATCGCTAGCCGAAAAAATTACTTCGCAACTCTATATTATTAACAGTTCAAAAGTTATTGAACAAGGTTCGACTAAACAAATAACAGAAAACCCAATTAACCCCCTTGTTAAAAGGATGTTAGGTTATAGCGATTCAAAAACAAATGAGCAATATCACGAATATATGTCATATCTTGACAATTTTGAAAATATTTTTAAATACGAAATAGATACTAATCACTTCGTGTGATGTACGTGAGTTGAAATAAATAAATGAGCAAACGAAAGTAACATAATAAATAAAAAACTAAAAAATATATTCTTTTTCGATCATCAAAGAACAATAAAAAATGAAGATGAAATAATTGATAAAGAAGAATTTGAAGAAACTACAATTGTTGATATTTATCAAGAAAAAAATAACCAAGGAGAAGTAATGGAAAAAGCATTTAATCATAAAATAGTTGAAGAAAATAGAAATCAAAAATGAATTGACATGAAAGCATTTTCTACGCACGATAAAAGCAAGCGTCCTTTTACAATTATTTTACCACCGCCTAATGTTACTGGTAAATTACATATCGGACACGCTTTAGATACATATATTCAAGATACAGTAATTAGGTATAAAAAAATTAATGGTTTTGATGTTATGTGAGTTCCTGGAAAAGACCATGCTGGGATTGCTACTCAAGCAGTTGTTGAAAAGAAATTGGCATTAGAAGGCAAGAATAAATATGAATTAGGACGTGAAGCATTTATTGAAGAAATTTGAAAATGAAAAGAAGAATATTCACAAAACATTACTAAGCAATGAGGAAAATTAGGTCTTGCTTTAGATTATCCTTCTGAAAGATTCACACTAGATAAAGAAGCTAATGAAGCTGTATTAAAAGTATTTATTGACTTATACAATAATGGATTAATTTACCGTGACTCAAAACCAATTAATTGAGACACAAAATTACAAACTGCATTATCAAATATCGAAGTTGTCAATAAAGAAACAAAACAAAAAATGTACTACATTAAATATCCTATAAAAAATAGTAATGAATATCTAATTGTAGCAACAACAAGAATAGAAACATTGCCATCAGATGTTGCTTTAGCAATTAACCCAGAAGACGAACGTGCAAAAACACTATTAAATAAAACAATTATTCATCCATTAACAGAAAAAGAAATTCCTATTATAACTTCAGAGCACATCGATTTAAACTTTGGAACTGGTGTTATGAAAGTATCAGCTCACGCTGTTGATGATATTGAAATAATTAAAAAATATAACTTAGAGGTAATTGAAAGTATTGATAAAACCGGAAAAATGAACGAAAATGCTGGTCAGTTTAAAGGTTTAGATCGCTTTGAGGCTAGAAAAGAAATTGCAAATCACTTAAATAGAATGGGTTTAATAGCAAAAGTAGAAGATGTAGTATCGAATGTTGGATATAGCGAAAGAAGTCATGAAGCTATTGAAATCCTTGTTCAACCACAATGATTTGTGAAAATGAATTCATTAGCTTCTGATTTATTAAAACATTTAAAATCTGATGAAGGAGTTAAATTTATTCCTGAAAGATTTGAAGAAGTTTTAATTAAGTGAATGGAAAATGCTTATGACTGAACAATCAGCCGTCAAATTTGATGAGGTCACAGAATTCCCGCATGATATAAAGATGATCAAATATTAGTTCAAATTGATAGCCCGGGTGAAGGTTGAATACAAGACCCCGACGTTTTAGATACATGATTTAGCTCTGCGTTAAGTCCATTTGTATTTTTAGGATGACCACAAGATAAAACTAAAATTAAACGTTACTTCCCAACTGATTTATTAGTAACTGGTTATGACATAATTTTCTTCTGAGTCGCTAGAATGTATTTCCAAAGCTTATACTTTATGGAAGATAAACCATTTAAAGAAGTTCTGATTCATGGTTTAGTTAGAGATTCACAAGGTAGAAAAATGTCAAAATCGTTAGGAAATGGAATTGATCCAATTCAGGTAATCGATGAATACGGTTCAGATATATTAAGAATGTCACTAATATTTAATTCAACTCCAGGACAAGACATAAATTTCGGAGATGAAAAAATCCAAGCAGCAAGACTATTTTTAAACAAATTCTGAAACATTGCTAGATTCATTAAATCAATTAATATCAGTAATTTAGAGGCTATAAACTTTGAAAATTTAGATGAATATGATAAATGAATATTAGCAAGATTTAATAACTTTAAATCACAATTACAAAATGCAATGGATAAATATGAATTTACCATTGTTTACAAAGCAATACAAGACTTTATTATTAACGACTATTCATCATGATATTTAGAATTTATAAAATTCAAAAATAATAATTACTTTGTTCATTACTTATTCAGAGAAATTCTAATTACATTGCATCCTTATATGCCGTTTACAACAGATTATATTTTCGAAAACATCTATGCTGAAGAGCTATTATTAAACGAAATGCAAGATTATAAATTGGAAGACCAAGGTTTAGAAGTTAATGATCAAATTGAGTTAATCACAACGTTAAGAAAATACCGTGAAGATAAAAAGATTTCAAAATCAAATGTTTTATATTTCTTTGATGAAAATAAAAAACCTTCAGAAACCGAATTAACAATTGTTTTTAAATTAGCTAATTTTGAATGAAAAGAAAATCATGACTTATCAATTAAATTAAAGAATAAAGAAATCTATATTGAACTAAGCGAAGATAACAAATCTGCCGAAATTGAAGAGTTGAAAAAATTAATTGAAAAGACTAAACAAGAAATTGAATTTAATGAAAAATTCATCAATAATCCAAACTTTATGGCCAAGGCAAACAAACAAACAATTCAAGAAAAATATGATAAGTTAGAATTACATAGAAATAATTTAGAATTTTATTTAGAAGAACTTTCTAAAAAAGAAAAATAATAATTAATTAACAAAAATGTGCATTGCATTTTTGTTTTTTTATTAAATATAGTTGGTAAAATTTACTAATGAAAAGGCGGAAAAATGATTAAATTATCTTTATTTTTAGCATTTTTAATACCAGTTTTAATAATTATTCTGATTTTAACAATTATTTCTTCAATAACATTGTATAGATATAAGAAAATAAAAAGTAAATTGGCTAATAATAAATCAGAAAATGACTTAGAAAAAACTAATTAAGATATTAATTTAGACAAATAAGAAAAGCAATTTTCTTATTTTTTTATTAATTTATTAATAAATAACTATGTTTTAGAGTTAAATATTTTATAATTTTTTTAATATGAGTACAAATAATTATGAAGCAAAAGATTTAAAAGTATTAAAAGGGTTAGATGCAGTTAGAAAAAGACCAGGAATGTATATTGGTTCAACAGATTCGCACGGACTACATCATTTAATTTGAGAAATTCTAGATAACTCAATTGATGAGGCGCTAGCAGGATATGCCAATAAAATTAAAGTAATATTAAAAAAAGATGGATCTGTTTCAATAGAAGATAATGGTCGAGGCATACCCGTAACAAAACACAGCGAAGGTAAAAGCGGAGTAGAATTAGTGTTTACCGAATTACATGCTGGTGGTAAATTTGGAGATGGAGCTTATAAAACAAGTGGAGGTCTTCACGGTGTTGGTGCATCAGTAGTTAATGCATTAAGTGATAAAGTTGAAGTTACTGTTTATCGTGACAAAAAAGAATATCAAACAATTTTTGAACAAGATAATATTATAAAAAATACAACATTTATATCATCTACAACTAAGCAAGGAACAAAAGTCCAATTCTGACCAGATTATTCTATATTTAAAAAAGCAAAATTTTCAAGCGATATTGTTAAAGAAAAATTAAGAGAAGCAAGTTTTTTAATACCAAATTTAAAAATACAATTCATTAATGAAAATGATGATGAAAACGTTATTTTTGAAACAACAGAAGGTATTAAAGAATATATAAAATTTGTTTGTGAAGGTAAAACTTTTATAAACAGTGAAATATTTTATGCTGGCGGTTTAGGTCAACACGATATCGAAATTGAGATTGCTTTAGTTTACACTGATAACTACATGGAGAATATTTATAGCTTTGTTAATAATGTTAAAACCAGAGACGGCGGGACACATGAAACAGCATTTAAAACTGCCTTAACAAAAACTATAAATGAGTATGTAGCAAAACAAAATTTATTTAAAAATAAAGTTACATTTGAAGGTAATGATGTTAGAGAAGGGTTGGTTGCTGTAGTTTCATTAAAAGTTCCTGAAAAAATTCTTGAATTTGTTGGGCAAACTAAAGACAAATTAGGAACGCCTGAAGCAAGAGAAACTGTTGAAGCATTTTTCAGCGAAAAATTTACTTTCTTTTTAAATGAAAATCGTGCGGAAGCCGATAAAATTATTTCAAAAATTAAAAAGGCATATGATGCAAAAATTGCTGCTCGTAATGCTAAAAATGAAATTAGAAAAGCTAAAAATAAATTCGATAGCAAAAAGATTTTATCTGGAAAATTAACACCTGCGCAATCTAAAATAAGCTCACAAAAAGAACTTTTTTTAGTCGAAGGAGATTCTGCTGGTGGTTCTGCTAAATTAGGTAGAAACCGTGTTACACAAGCAATTTTACCTTTACGTGGAAAAGTTTTAAATACAGATCAATCAAAATTAAGTGATGTCTTAGCTAATGAAGAGATTGCAACAATAATTAATACAATTGGAGCTGGTATTGGTGAAGATTTTAATATTAAAAATTCTCAATATGGAAAAATTATTATAATGACCGATGCTGACACTGATGGAGCGCATATTCAAGTATTACTACTGACCTTTTTCTGAAGATATATGAAAAAACTTATTGAAGCAGGCATGGTTTATGTTGCATTGCCACCACTTTATAAAGTTTCTATAAAAGGAGCTTCCTCAAAACAACTCTATGCATGAGATGAAGATGAATTAAAAGAAATCACATCGAAATATTCAAATTATGAAATTCAGCGTTATAAAGGTTTGGGTGAAATGAATGCCGATCAATTATGAGAAACTACAATGGATCCAAAAACTAGATCATTAATTAAGGTAACAATTGATGATCCTGCTCTAGTAGAAAGAAATGTCACAACATTAATGGGTCAAGATTCTAATAGCAGAAAAGCTTGAATTAATACACATGTTAATTTTTCAGTAGAAGATGACTTTGAAATAAAGAAATAGGTTAATATGAGAAAAAACAGAAAAGAAGAAATTGATGAAATAACAGAAAATATTATAGAAAAAAACATGGTCGATTTAATGAGCGACCGTTTTGGTAGATTTTCAAAGTATGTTATTCAACAAAGAGCTATACCAGATTCAAGAGACGGTCTAAAGCCAGTTCAAAGACGTATTCTTTATTCAATGTGAAATTTAAAGCTTAAGAATAAAGAACCATTTAAAAAATCAGCCCGTATTGTAGGTGACGTTATTGGTAGATACCACCCACACGGTGATAGCTCAATTTATGAAGCTTTAGTTAGAATGAGTCAAGAGTGGAAATCTAACTTTCCATTAATTGAAATGCACGGTAATAAAGGTTCGATTGACGACGACCCAGCAGCTGCTATGCGTTATACTGAATCAAGACTTGAAAAAATAGCAGAACTAATGTTAAAAGACTTAGATAGAAAAGTAGTAACATTAGCTCCTAACTTTGACGACTCAGAATATGAACCAACTGTATTACCTAGTTTATTTCCTAATCTATTAGTAAATGGATCTAAGGGTATTGCATCTGGATTTGCAACAGAGATTCCGCCACATAATTTAGGTGAGGTCATTGACGCAACTATTGCAATGATTAAAAAGCCAAACATCAGTATCGACTCATTAATGCAATATGTTCAGGGTCCAGATTTTCCAACAGGTGGAGTTGTTAATGGTGTTAGTGGCATTGTCGACGCCATGAAAACTGGACAAGGAAAAATATACATATCTTCAAAATACAAATTTATATATGATGAAAAAAATTCTGAAAAAATAATCGGTATTGAAATATATGAAATACCTTTTGGTGTCGTTAAATCTAAATTAGTAGCGTCAATAGATACTATAGCAATTGATAAAGTCATCAGTGGTATTAAAGATGTTAGAGACCAATCTGATCGAAATGGTTTATCGATTTATTTAGAATTAGAAGACTTTGCCAACGCAGAAGCAATTATTGCCTATTTAATGAATAAAACTGATTTAAGAATCACTTATAACTATAATATGGTTGCAATCGACAAAAATGCACCTACTGTTTTAAATTTACAAACTGCTCTTTTATCTTATCTTAGTCATTTAAGAGAAGTTAACACAAATGGCATTAAATATGATCTGCAAAAATATAAACTAAGATTGGAAATTGTTGAAGGTTTTATTAGAGTTGCAGAAATTTCTGATGAAGTTATTAAAGTTATTAAAAATAGCGATAATTCTAAAAAAGGGGTTATTTTAGCTTTAATTCAAATATTTAAATTTACTGAAATTCAAGCAACAGCTATTGCTGAACTTAGATTATATAAATTATCAAGAATGGACCAAGTTGAATTCCAGAATGAAAAGCTAGAATTAGAAAAAAACATTGCTTTTTGTAGCTTATTATTGAGTGATAGTTATGAATTTGATAAATATTTAATTAAACAATTAAATACAATCAAAAGTGAATATTCAGTGCCTAGAAAGACTCTAATCAGCGAGCAAAAAGCAAATACAGATATTGATCAAAAATTATTAACCAAAAATGAAGATTTTTATTTCTTTATTTCTAAAGAAGGCTATATTAAGAAAATTAGTGCGAAAGTTTATTCATCTAACGAATTAGCATCATATAAAGTTAAAGAAGGGGATAGTTTACTTTACTATGACAAAATTAATTCACTTTCAAAACTAATAATGTTCACTAACGTTGGAAACTATTTCGTAATTGATGCCCATACATTAAAAGATTCACAATGAAAAGATTTAGGAAATCACATTTCTTCTATCGCCTCATTAGAAGCTAATGAAAAAATAATTAGAGTAATGGAAATAACATCATTTAATTCATACATTGAAATAATATTAATTTCAAAATATGGATTTGCTAAAAAAGTAAAATTAGAAGAATTTAATTCAAAATTAAGCAATAAAACGAGAAGCTGTATGAGCTTCAAAAACTCAGATGACGAGTTGGTTGATGCAAGAATAAGCAATGGAGAAAAAGATATTTTAATCATTTTAACAAATGGATCTTATCATTTAATAAATGAAAATGTTTTTACAACTTCACTTGCTTTAAAGGCTCAAGGAATAAAATTATTGCCTAAACTTTTAATAAAAGACAATGTATTTGTTAGTGCATTTACAACTGTAAATAAAAACAATTCAATCATTTTATTATGCCAAGACGGGCTTGCCAAAATATGAAATGTAAAAGATATTGAAGAAGTAGGCAGATTCAATCGTGGGTCAAAACTATACAATGCCTTAAAAAATCAAGATTGCGCACCTTTATCATTAGAGGTTATCACCAAAACCCTTGAATTTATATATACCAATAAAGACAACGCTCTTGTTAAGTTTGATTATTTAAGTCTTTTAAAAGATCGTTCTAAAGAAGATAAACTAATAAAACTTGAGTATGATTATTTAAATGCTGGCCATTTAATTCAAGCGATAAAGATAAATGAATTAATCGATCCAGATGATGAAGAAAAACAAAAAATCAGAACTAATTATTTAAAAAATCAAAATAATAATGACTTATCATTAACTATTGAAACTGCTTTAATTAAAAGAAATTATGACGTTGATCATAGCAAAAAAATTGAATTAGAAGAAATTCAAGAAGATGAAGATTTTGAACAATTAGCGCTTTTTGATTTAGATGATGACAAAGGTGACGATACAAATAAAAAAGAAGATAAAATTACTGAAAAATTGTCTCTAGACGAAAAATTAGCACGCATTGAAAAGATTGATGTTGATGGATTAATGAAAAAAGTTGAACAATTTAAGAAAAAATAGATATAATTTTATCATCAATTGATATCTATAAAATTTTGCAAAAGGAGTACACATGAGAAAAGATGTTAGATTAGCTAATAAAGTTAAAGCTGAAAAAAGAGCTCACAAATTAGCTTTAGAAAGAGCAAGAGACGCTAGAAGAGCTGCTAGAAAAGCTGCTGCAAACGTTGAAAACAATTAATTTTGTTATCTTATATTATTATTAAAATAATTTAGAAGGCATAAGCCTTCTTTTTTTATAATTAAAGCCATTAATATTATAAAATAATGATATAAATTACTAAAGGGGATGCGAATGAAAAAATCAGCAAAAGTATTATTATCAAGTTTAGCAGTTTTTACAACAACTTTACCTCTAATTGCTATATCATGTAATTCTAAAGAGGATACAAAAGTATCAAATGAAGTGAAAATTAAAAGGGTTGAAAAAGACTTAGAAGCAAAAGATCCCGAATTTGCTTCATGAGCAATTAAAGGAGATAACCTTTTTAAAATAGAAGAGTCGGATTTAGCTAAATTAAAAAATGAATTGAATAATTCTGATTTATATTATTCATATACAAAAACAAAAATTGGTTTAATTCAAAAGGGTAAAAAACCTAACAAAAAGGCTTGAGAGTCAATGCAATATTTAATTTTACCAAAGAGAGATATTCCAAAAAATTACCAAGTGGTAATTGATAGTGGTGAAGCTTATGTTAAAGAAAATAACAAGGTTAAATTAAACAGTAAAATTAATTTCAAGATAAACGGCAGCATGCTGATTCTAAATTACAGAATGGCTAAATTTAATGGCTCAAATGATCCGTATATTAGCGAAAATGTGTATGAAAGTCGAATCGATTTAAAATCGGCTCCCGCAAGTTCAAAATCAACAGAGACAGAAAAAGAACAAACAAATCCAATTAATGAAAATAAAAAGTTGCATTTATCACTTGCAACATTAGATGAAAATCATGAGCTAAAATATGAAAGTAGTGATTTTTACCAACCATTAGACGGTTTAAGTGGTGAAGAATTAAGAAATCAATTATTTAAATTGCAAAAAAGTCATAGAAATAAAACAGGTAGTTATAACGATTTATTCTCAACATATAGAGATGCCTTTGTTGATAATTATTATGAAAAAGATGGCTCAGTATTAGATATTTATGAAGAAATGCCAAATTCAATAGATACTTATGTACAATGACATGGCAAATTTAGAGATGAAGGAAAAAAAGAAGGAGCCGGAATGAATCGTGAGCATTTAGTTGCTCAAAGTTGATTTGCAAAAGCAGCTCCAATGAGAAATGATGCTCATCATGTTTGACCAACAGATAAAGAAGTAAATGCAAGACACGGCAATTATCCATTTGGAACTGTTATAGAAGCAAGTTTTACTTCGGTAAATGGAACAAAAGTCGGAAAATCTGCTGAAGATGGTGGTTTGGTTGCTGAAGTTATAGACGAATTTAAAGGAGATGTTGCAAGGGCCTTTTTATACTTTACATTAACATATAAAGATCAAAACTTATACAATAATAATTCAGCTACGAGATTTTATGAAAATAAAAAAGGTGAAGCAACAATCAGAACACCATTTAAAAACACGATGTTGCTATGAGCTAAAAAAGATAATATTTCTCAGTTTGACTTAGATAGAAATAATGGCATATTTAAACATCAAAGAAATAGAAATCCTTTTATTGATTATCCCGAATTAATTGATGTTGTATTTAAAAACGACAATAACTTTGTATTCAAAAATAAAGGAATCGCAACAAAACTTGTTGCTAAGGAAAAATAATTTTAAAACACGTTGTAACAAACGTGTTTTAATTTTCAGACAAAGGTTTTAACTTACTTTTAATTAAAGAATGAGTGTTTAGTCACAAATTAAAATCTTTAAACATAAAAGTTTATAATTTTAGCTAGGAGTAAATATGAAAAAATATATAAACTACAAACAAAATGAGTCTGAATATGAGCAAATGGCTCAACATATTGCCAACCTTTGTGCAATACCTTCTATAAGTGATGAAACAGAATCGAGTGTTTTCCCTTTTGGAAAAGCTACAAACAACGCTCTTGATTATGCCTTAAATTTAGCTAAGTCTTTTGGATTTAACATCTATAAAGATGAAAAAAATCGTTACGGGTATGCCGAAATTGGAAAGGGTAATAAAATAATCGGTATTTTAGCACACCTAGATGTTGTTCCTGCTGGCGATGAAAGTCAATGAAATACCAGTGCATTTGAACCAATAATAACAAATGAAGCCATCATAGCAAGAGGTTCATTAGATGATAAAGGTCCAAGTGTTATTAATTTATATGCAATGAAATATATTAATGACAATAATTTATTAGAAGATGAATGAAAAATAAGAATTGTATTTGGAATTTCAGAAGAAACCAATATGAAATCAATGAAATATTACATAGCTGATCACGGAGCTCCTTATATTTCATATACACCTGATGGCGAATGACCATTAATATATGCTGAAAAAATGGTTTACCACGTTAATTTAGAATTTCCAAAAGTAAAAGACATATATTTAGAAGCGGGCGAAGTTGTAAATCAAATTCCAGATAATTTATATTTAAAATATCAAGGAAACGATGAAATAATTAAAGGCATTGGCGGGCATGGTTCAACTCCTGAAAAAGGACAAAATGCCATTATAAAAGCAATTAAATTACTACCTGAAAAACATCTCGAATTAAAAAGTGAACCTTTATTTAAATTTATTTTAGACAATCTGTCAAACGAAAATTATGAACTTAAAAATATTTTTAAAAACTATGAAGATTTTTCTGGAAAGCTATCAGCAAACCTAGGAATTATTAAAACAAATGAGCAATCGCATGTACTGTCATTCGATTTTAGAGTTCCTGTTTCACATAGCGTTGATGAAGTTACAAACGATTTAAATACTTATTTAGAAAAAGAATTTAATGGTCTCGTTAAGTTAAATATCATCGGCACAAAGCAACCTAAATACATACCTAAGGACTCAAAATTAGTTTCAATTTTAATGGAAACATTCAACGAAGGAATGCATACAAACGAAGTTCCTTTAGCAATTGGTGGTGGTACCTATGCAAGGTTAATCGAAAATTGTGTTGCTTTCGGTTCAACAAAATATATGCACTTAATGCATGGGCCAAACGAAAATTTTACTCATAAAGAAATAAAAGAATCACTTGAGATTTATATTAATGCCTTAAATAGGTTGCAAGATTATGATAAATAAGCAAAAATTTGCTTATTTTTTATTTAATATATTATCATTTTAAATAATTATGGCAAAGATAAGATTAGAAAAATATATCGCCGATGTTACAAGCCTAACAAGAAAAGAAATTAAAAAAATTATGGATGAAGGTTATGTCACTGTTAATGGTGAAATTATAAGAAGATCAACATCAGTTAATATTGATGATGAAATTTGTTTGTATGATGAAATTTTAAAATATGAAAAATATAAATACTATATGCTAAATAAACCGGCAGGTTATATAACTGCAAATCATGACTATCACGAGGCGACAATATTTGATTTATTACCCGAATTAAGATCTGAAAAATTATTTGCTTACGGTAGACTTGATAAGGATACTGAGGGAATTATTTTAATAAGTAACGATGGCGTTTTAGGACATAAATTATTGAATCCAAAATACCATGTTAAAAAAACTTATTTTGTAAAAGTAGATAAACCTTTCAATGACAATATCAAAAACCATTTTCCCAAACCGATAAAAATTGGTGAAGGCGAGATTGTTAATGATTACAAATTTGATTTTATATCTGAAGATCAATGTCTTTTAGAAATTAGCGAAGGTAAGTTCCATCAAGTAAAGAGAATGTTAGAATTTTTTGAATACGATGTGACCTATTTAAAAAGAATTAAATTTGGACCACTTAAATTGGATAATGATTTAGATTTAGGCGATATTCGACCCTTAACCGAAGAAGAAATAAAATTATTAAAAGAGAACATTGACGGATAAATTCCGTCATTTTTACTATAAAAATTGAATTTATCGTTAAATATCATGCCTTTATAAATAACAAAGTTATTTATTGTATATAATAAGCATATGCTTTATATTTTTTATAATTCTCTAGCAAAAAGTGGTTCAAACAAAAAACGGATCGAAAAAATCATTCAACAAGCTAAAAGTGTATTCAACCAAGCACAATATCAAGCAATTAATGTAATTGAAGTTAAAAAGCCTGATGAATTAATTAATAAGATGTCTGAACAAGATGTTGTTTTATTACTCGGTGGAGATGGAACATTGACGCACATCACTAATGCAATATATGGTTATGAAATTAAACCTAAAATATATGCTTATCGAGCCGGGACAGGGAACGATTTTTTAAGAGATATTAAAAAAATAAAAACAACAGAAATCTTGGATAAAAGATTTTATTACATTAAACCTTATATAAATAATTTACCAATAATAGAATTTAATAATAATAATAAGCGAACCTTTTTAAATGGTGTGGGTTTTGGAATAGAAGCCAACATCGCAAGAATTGTTAACGATGAAAAGAAACTAAAGGGGAGATCTTCGTTTTTAAGAGTCACTTTATCAACAATACAAAATTTTAAAACGTATAACAATGTAAAAATTGAAGTTGATGGGGTTTTTCATAATTTTAATAATGTCTGAGTGATTTCGGTTATGAATGGCAAATATTTTGGCGGTGGAATGCAAGTTGCACCGAACGCAAATAGAAGAGGCGATTATGTAAGCCTTATTATAGTTCATAATATTTCGAGATCTTATTTGCCTCTTTTATTTTTATCTATTTACACAGGAACACATATACAATATAAAAAATATGTTAAAGAATTATTTGGAAAGAATATTAAAATATATCACGAAGGTATTAACTTATCACAAATTGATGGAGAATCTTTTGATATAACATCTCCAATAATAATTAAAAAAATAAGCAACTAGTGCTTATTTTTTGTTTGTCTTACTTAACTTAGCTTCCTTAGGAGGTAAAATAAGTTTAAAGTCTGTAATTTCTCTAGTTTTCTTTTTCTTTTCTAAAAATAATACAATCATTTTTTGAGTGAAATAAATTGGAACTAAAACAAATGGTATGCCGATTCCATATCCTATTAATTCAGGAGATTCTGCTAATGCTTCATATCCATTGAATACTAATGCGATTTGTTTTACAAATGCTACTAATATTAAAAACGCTAATGAAAAAATAACAGATGCATATACTTTTCAATAGAATAATGGATTTGACATAATTATTGGTTTTTTAGACATTAAGTTAATAGAGTTGAAAGTTGCTGTAATACCTAATATCAAGAACGCCATTGTTGAAGCTGCTCTTAGAACATCATCTGCTGTAGCATTTGGTTGATTAAATGCGTACAATGCCCCTAAATAATAACCAATTATCGATAAAATACCAACTAATATACCTTGTCATAAAGTATTTCAGCCCATACCATTTGAAAATATTGATTCATATTTAGAAATAGGACGTCTATTCATGTAATTTTCTTTAGAATCTTGCAAGCCTAATGCAATTGCTGGAAAACCATGTGTAAATAAGTTTATTCACAATAATTGCGTTGCAGATAAAATATATAACTCTGAATTAGCCATAATAGCTTTTCATTGACCGCTTGAAAAAATTGCTTTGAAAATGAATAGACCTAAGAATACTAAAATTATTTCTGCAATAGATGTAATTAATAAGTTTTGAATTACATTTTTTATTTTTTGATATATTGAACGTCCGTTATCTACAGCCTTAACGATAGTTGAAAAATTATCGTCAGCTAAAATCATGTTGGCGGCTTGTTTAGATGCTTCGGTTCCGGTTATTCCCATTGCACAACCGATGTCAGAAGCTTTAAGTGCAGGAGCGTCATTAACACCATCTCCTGTCATTGCCACAACTTGCTTTCTAGCTTGTCATGCCCTGACAATTCTCAATTTATCTTCTGGTTTAACCCTTGCATAAACTGCATAATGTTCAATATTATTTGTTAGCTCTTCATCTGATATTTCATCTAATTCTAATCCTGTAATTGCCCTATCGCCTTCATTTAAAATACCTAATGATAATGCTATAGCTTTTGCTGTATTAATATTATCACCCGTTATCATAACTGGCTTAATACCTGCTTTTTTACACATTTCAATAGCGTCTTTAGCAGTTTCTCTAGGTGGGTCAATCATGGCGACAAGTCCATTAAACTCTAAATTACTTTCAATTAATTTTTGAGATTCTTCTAATGGCATATCTTCTAATTTCTTTAGTTCAGAATCAGATATTTCTTTTGATGCTATTGCCAAAACACGGTAAGCCATCGATGCTCATTTATCATTTACTAAATTAGCTTCTTTCAATTTGTCTTCAGAAAGATTAATGCAACGATTAATTAAAACATCAGGAGCGCCTTTTACAATAACAACATTCTTGTTATTTATTCTATTAATTGTTGACATTAATTTGCGATCAGAATCGAATGGTATAACCATTAATCTTGGATTATTATCTAAAATATTTGATTTTGTTTTATAAGCTGAATATTGTTCTAATGAATATAAAAACGATATTTCAGTTGGGTCGCCCGCCAAATTATATTTATCATCTTCTTTTATTAGATTTGCCTCTGAACATAATGAACCATATTCAATTAATTTTAAATATTTATTTTCATCATATCCAGTATCTTGCATTTCAGATGAATCAGAAAACATATTAACGATAGTCATTTTATTTTGTGTTAATGTTCCAGTTTTATCAGAACAAATAACCGCACAACTTCCTAAAGATTCAACTGCCATTAAATCTTTAACGATAGCACGTTTTTTAGCCATTCTTTGAACTCCAATAGCTAAAATGATTGATGAAAAGGCAATCAATCCTTCAGGAATTGCTGCGACAGCTAAAGAAATCGCATTAACTACTGTTGTGCTTCAAAATACTGTAGAGGCAAATGATCCTTTTGAAATAGCCTGGAAAATTATTTGTACTAAAAAACTTGTAATAAATAGTGCAAGTCCTCCATAACCAAATATTTTTCCCAGTTTATTTATTTTAATTTGTAATGGACTTAAATTTTCTTCTTGTTTATTAACTAGTGCAGATATTTTACCAAGTTCTGTATCTTGTCCAATAGCTGATACTATAAAATATCCAGTACCAGTCGCTATTATCGAAGAAGAGTATAACATAAATTTACGATCTGCAATAGGTAAAGTTAAGTCCCTTGATACTGTGTAATCTTTTTGTGTTGGTTCACTTTCACCCGTTAAAGAGCTTTCAATAGACGAAAGATTAGAACTAAATAACAAATAACCATCAGCAGGTACTACGTCACCAGCTTCAACTAAAACAACGTCACCTATTGTTATATCAGATGCGTTTATTGTTATTAAATTATTGTCCCTTATTACTTTAGCTTGTAATGGACTAAGTTTTTTCAATGCATTAATAGCTTGTTCACTTTTGATTTCTTGAACCGCTCCGACAAGAGAGTTAGTTAAAACAACAAATAAAATTATGCTAGGTTCAATAAATTCAATCAATAGTTTGTAATTATCATGTTTAAAATCTCAATGAGTTTGCACACCGCTTACGATGGCTAAAATATAAGATAATAAAGATGCAAATAATAAGATAATTACTAATAAATCTTTAAACTGACTTAAATAAACTAAAAATGGATTTGTCTTTTTAGCTGACTGTAATTCATTCAAACCAAATTTTTCAGATCTTGATTTTGCTTCTTGAGAACTTAATCCTGATTTTAAATTTGTTTGTAGCAAATCATCAGTAATTATTGGCCGATTATTTACTATTACATTTTTTTTCATTTTTTTCTCCTTTCCTAACATATTTAAATATTTTAAACTAAATCATTAAAATAAATTAAAAACCAGTAGTAAAACTACTGGCATATAAATTAGTATATTAACAATTTATAATTAACGAGCTTGTGCATATGTAGCTAAAACTAAGTCGTTTAATTCAGCTTTTTCTCTTAATTCAGCTAGTCTGCATGGGCATCAGTCTGGTCTTTCGCATAGACAAATGTTTCCTGATAGGATTCTGTCGTATTTCTTCTTGTTATTAACAGCAATAGCTTTTTCGATTGGTGTTGATAAGAACATAACAATCAAGTAGAAAATAAATAGTATTGATGTTGATACATAACCGATTAATGCATCTTTAACTGAGTCATCACCTTGTGCATATCTAACTGCGGCAATTCCAGTTGAGATGAATGGGTCGATTACTAAGAAGAACATTGTTACTAAGATAATAATAACTGATGTGTAACCTGCTCAGATTGTGTGTTTGTTTTCTTGTACGGCAACGAAATGTTTCTTTCTGTTTTGGATAGCACCGATAATAGCAGCACAAATGTAAGCGAATGCGAATACTGCTAATCAGTTAGCCATTAAGTCTGAGAAGCTTAATAATTCACCGATTTTGTAACCGTAACCGTCTCCGTATCCGGTTGCATCGATGTATGCGTATGCACCGATAGCGGTAAATAAAATCATGAATGGTAGTGAAAGAATTAAACAGAATAAAGCACCAACGATTGGTAATTTAGCGTGTTTTAAGTATCTGTATGCTTTAACAGGTACAAAAATTTCACCTTCTTTAATTAAGTCTTCAACAAATCTTGTTGCTCAGATTGAGAAACCATTTAAAATTCCAAGAACACCAATTGAAATCATAATGTTAATTACACCGAATACTCATCCGGCTTTAACATTAGCTAATTGGTCAGCAAAACCGTAGAAACCACCTGTTTTACCACCTAATGTCATTGTTGTAGCAATGATTACGTATAAAACGGTCATGCTTAATAAACCAATAACTAAAGCAGCTGGGGTTTTTTCTGGGTTTTTCATTTCACTTTGCATACCTGCAGTTACGTAGAAACCGTCAAATGCAAAGAAGATACCACCTAAAGCGGCGAACACACCTAGGAATGGTGATAGTCCTAAGAATTGTGTTTTAGTTTTATCGAACAAGCTTGAAGCTGTAACTGGTGTTCATAGAGATGAAGCACCTTCTGCTTTTGCATTAATTACTGTAAATACAATACCAATAACGATGATTGCAACGATTGGAATGAATTTTACAGATGTAATAATTCAGTTTTGAATGTTTCCAGCACGTCCACTAATACCTGCTGAGAAAAGCATTCATACAGTAAGAGCTAAACCAATTGCGAAATAAATTCATGGTGCAGCTGTAGTTCCACCAAAGTTTGTACTTCCACCAAAACCACTAATACCATCTTGGAATTGAAGTATAACGTAGTAAGGCATAAAGAAGTATGTTAAAGGTAGATATAGGTAAGTCATGAAGAATTTGTTACCTTTGTATAAGTACAATGTACTAAAGGTTTTTGTTCAACCGATCATACCTAAGTTATCATTACGTCCTGAAGCAACTTCAACTAATGCTAGAGCCATAGTAATAACTGTGAAACCAGCGATTAATCAAACAATGATTGCTCATACGATATTGTTTGCTGAACTTTCTAAAACTGATTTAGATCTTAAAAAGATACCAACACCAATTGTAGAACCTAAAACAACCAATATTGCAGAGAAAAAGCCAATCTTTTTCTTTGGACTAGAAGTAACAACTAATTGTTCTTCGGCCATATGATTTCCTTTCTAATATGTTTATATAAATAAAATTCGAACTTTAGATACACCAACAAATTTAAAAAAAATATGTCCCTCTAAGATGTATCCGATAAAATTATATAATATATGTAATAAATAAATATTTATTATCACTTTTTTTCTTTGAAATTAGCATTATGAAGGAGGAAATTATGAAAAAAATTATGTTTGTAATAGATATGTTAAATGGTTTTACTAAGTTTGGACCATTATCAAGCGATAAAATCAAAGATATTATTCCCAACATTGAAAAACATTTAGCCAAAAATCAGGATATAGACAATATTTTTATTTGCGATGCCCATTCAGAAGAAGATGTTGAAATGAAATCTTATCCTGTTCATTGCTTAAAAAATAGTGAAGAAGCAGAAGTTGTTGATGAACTAAAACCTTTTATTAAGAAGAAAATTGAAAAACAATCAACTAATGGATTTTTAGTTGTTCCTAAAGAAATATGAAATAGTTACGACGAATTTGAAGTTGTTGGTTGTTGTAGTGACATTTGTGTCTTACAATTTGCACTTAGTTTAAAAACATATTTAAATCAAAATAAGCTTGACAAAAATGTAATTGTTTATAAAGACATGATTGCTACTTTCGATTTGGAAAATCATAACTATATAGAGTTCAACAATATAGGAATAAAGCTAATGAAAAATAGTGGTATATTAGTTAAGTAACTCAATATTGTAAAAAATATATTTAAAAACAAGATGAAGCTTCATCTTGTGTTTTTTTATCTATCTAGGTTTAATATTAAAAGTTTCTTCAAAAATGTATTTTCTACTGTTATGAATAATTGATTTAACTTCAATTTTATAATTTCTGTTGTATTTAAATAGCTTGCTTATTATTTCTATATCTATATTACAATAAGAATTTTTTAAGGAACTTGAGCTATTTGTTAAATTTCACATTCCTTCAATAAGTTTCTTTTCTAATAGACTATTATCTTCGTTATCATATATCATAATCTCAAAAAAGATTGATTTATGAATATCAATATCCGACCCAAATATTGGACTCCCCAAACACACTAATTCAACAGAGGAATTTTCTCTATTATATTCAAACTTATTTCCGCTTGGAAGTTTAATAAATTTGAATGTCGGTTCATTGTCTTCAAGATTGTATGAATCGTTATTATAAAATGGATCATCTATCTCTATTTCACCATTATAATAATCTTCAAAATCATCTTCGTCTTCTAAAATATCTTCAAGTATTTTCTTAATTTTTCCATTGTTATTTTTTACTACATTAGCAGATTGATTAACTTTAACCGTTTCAATTACTTGGGCTTTTTCAAGCTCAGCTTTAATTTGATCTTCATTTATTATTTCAGTTTTTATGTTCGTTTTTCTTGATTCTAATTTTTCTAATGTCTCGGCAGTTTTTATTGAATAAAATGAGTATGCATTAATAATGAATAGTCTAACTATAACCATTAACAATATAAATAAAATAAGCGCAATTAGATAAATAATAATAGTAAATGACGAAAGCTTATTTTTTGAAATTGAGTTAACAACTATAAATGAAAACGTTCCAATTATTGAAAACGCTACGAATAAACCAAAAATAACATTAACTATCAAGTTGAATCTTTTATTCTTTGCTTTTGCCTCTTCTAATTTCATTTTCCCTTCTTTATATAATAAAAAGTATAGCACTCTTTAAATGTATTTATTGATTAGTTTCTGATTTAAAACTTTATATATATTAATAATATGTTTGGGAGCTGTTATCAATACATCTTAATCTAAATAAAAATTAAAATATTGCCTTCAATTTAGCAATATTTTAATTTTTATTTAATTCTGGCTATTTTTTATAAATCGAAAAATTTTTCATGTTCTTTTGCTTTTTGGTCTTTAATGTTAGACTCTCTAATGTTTTTTATATCTTGAAAATACTTTTCAACCAATTTTAAAATTTCATTTTCGTCTTCAATACCTTTTTTAGCAAGTTCTTCTTTTGCCATTTTATAAAAAACTTCTCTAATAGCAATTTCATTCATAATTGATCCTATTTTTTAAAAATCTTTTTGCCTAGTTTAATATATTTATTAACTTTTTCATTTAAAACTTTGAAAGCTTTTGAGTATATATCTTTTGAGTATATGTCAACTCCGGCATCTTTTAAAATTTGGGCTGGTCAATCTCTGTCTCCGGCACTTAAGAATTTATTTACATAGTTTTCTAAAGCAATCTTGCCCTCTTCTTTATATTTTTGGAAAAATACATTGGCAACAATGTAACCTAATGCATATTTATATACATAAAAATAATAGTAGTAGTGAGGAACCATTACCGAATAAACATTAGATGGTTCTCCAATTTTTATTGCTTTTTTAGACGTGTTATATTTTTGAGCGTTGTCAACATATAATTTTTCTAAAGCCTCATATGTGTTTAATGGTTCATCTTTGTCAATCATGTTATATAAATCAAACTCATAGTTAGATCATTGAGTTTGTCTTAAAACTGTACCAATAAAATCTCCAATGCTTTCTGATAATAATCAGAACTTTTCTTCGTCAGTTTTAGCTCTTTCGATTAAATAATCATTCAACAATAACTCATTAAATATTGAAGCAATCTCCGCTAAAAATATCGGATATTGACTTCTAAATACGGATTGATTTTTGTCTGAATAATATGAGTGCATTGAATGACCCATTTCATGGCATAATGTTCCAACTGAGTTGATTGTACCGTCAAAATTCATTAAAATATACTTTTTGTCAAGTCCATATGATTCGCCAATCGAATATGCGCCACTACGTTTTGAAGGAACGTTCATATAATCGATTCATCTTTCTTCAACAGCTTTTTTAACAACTTCAGGATATTCATAAGGCATAACTGATGTAATGTCAATTAAAATTTTTTGGGCTTCTTCAACAGTATAATTAGATTTAACTTTTACCAAATCAACAGCACCGTCTCATTTTTCCATTTCTTTATTAAATTTGGCTTTAAAGAATTTTTTGTGTGCTGAATGATATTTTCTAAATACGCCCATATTTTCTTGCACTGATGAATAAATAATTTCAAGTAACTTTTTATCTACGTGATCAGCGCTTAAAATTGAATCTAATGATGACTGATATTTACGGTATAAAGAATTTACTGATATTTCTTTAATGTGTTGATATAACATTTTACTTAACGATTGTTTATGCTTTAAATAAGCGCCATTGTAATTCAAATATGTATTTTTTCTTAAAACGCTGTCATTTGATTTAAGAAGTTGTAAACGTGTACCGTCAGTAATTTTGTGCTTTTTACCTTTTGAATCTAGTGCATAACCATATTCGATTTCACTATCTGTTAAAACTGAAAATAATTCTTCAGGAGAAGGATTGCCACTTGCAGTTGCATTTAAAAATGTTTCAACAGAGTCCTCTAATTTATGATCTAATTCATTCAATGTAGCTTCAAGGTCTTTTTTAACTTCTTTAAGCGATTCATCATTTAATCATTTTTCAATTTTTTCTCTATATTTAGCAATACGATTAGTTTCAGAACCTAATCTTTTTGAATAATCAGCAACCTTGGCTTGAAATTTAGATATTAAAGTATTACATTCAAAATCAACAATATTTGTATTTAGTTTATTTGACAAATAGTTGTTAATTTTATTTGATAGAATCAACATTCTCTCTGATAATTCAATATATTTTTGATAATTTTGGATATTTTCATACTTGCTATCTTTTACTTTAATAGCATCTTCAAATAAGTCAAAATACTCATCTTCTAATTGTTGGTAAGTTTTTGAACCTAAAATGTTTTCTAAATCAAATTTCAAATTCTCATCAACTTCATTATACGATTTAAATTTTTTTAATTTTGCCATTATTTTTCCTCTTCTATATATATTAAGCTGTTAATTTCAAATGGTAATCTTTTTCTAGCTTCTTCAAAGCCCCCAAGTTCCATTAAAACAATAATTTTAGAAACAATAACACCTTGATCTTGCAATAATTTTGTAATTGCTTCAAGTGTTCCTCCTGTAGCCAAAACGTCATCAATAATAACTGCTTTTTGGCCAGGTTTTACCAATCCTTTCTGTATTTCTAAAATATTTCTACCATATTCAAGGCCATAATCGTAGCTTATAACTTCGCCAGGTAATTTACCTTTTTTCCTTACCATAATAAAAGGCTTTGATAATTTAGCCGCTACTGGTGTACCAAATAAAAATCCACGTGCATCTGGTCCAACAATTATGTCGGCATCTTCTGCCAATTGCGCCATTTTATCAATAGTATAATGCAACGCTTCACCATCCGCCAATAGTAGCGATATATCTTTAAATTTAACTCCATCTTTAGGAAAATTTTCCACAGTTCTAATAAGTCTTTTTAATTCCATAATAAAATATTATAGTCTATTTATTAAATTAATAAATATAAGTAATTTTTTTAATCAATTTTAGTTAAAAAGGCAAGATTATTGATAAAATAAGACCGTAATTATTAATAATAATTAACTTACATTTCAAAAAATAATTTGGAGGAGAAATGAATAAAATTAACTTTTTTGGATTAGGCGGCTTAGATGAGAATGGAAAAAACGCTTATGTTTTAGAAATTAATAGCAAACTTTTTATTATTAACTCAGGAACAAAGGTTCCCATTAACTCACACAACGGAATTGATACATTAATTTGCAATTATGAATTTTTAGAAAAAAGACAAAAGGATATTGTCGGTTTATTTTTAACAGATGTTCATAATGAAAGCTTTTCAGCAATTCCATGATTATTAATGAAAATTAAAAATTTAAAAATTTATACAAGCTTTTTTAACAAAAGCGTTTTAAATGAACGTATTTCAAAATACAATATAGAAAATTCAAATTTTGAAATTATTACAATAAAAAACATCGTTAATTTTGACAAGATCAACGTTAAAGTTACTGCTTTTGATTTAGCTGGAGGATTGCCAGGACAATTAGGGTTTAATTTTGAATATGAAAAAGGTAATATATTGTTTATGACAAATTTTGTTGATGGGGTTTTAGGGCCTTACGGAACAACCGATATTCAAGAAATCAAAAATATTGTAAACAATGGCAAAGAATTACATGCTTTAATTATGGATTCAGGACATTCAGCTTACCCTGGAAACAGTATTGATAAATTATGAATTTCAAAGAAAATTGAATATAAATTTAAAGAAACGTCTCAAGACAGCAGAATTATTGTTGGGTTATATGACGAAGACATGATTACAGCTCACGAAGTTTTAGCCTTGGCCTTGCGTTATGGCAGACCTGTAATTACGTATGGTAGAACTTACTCGCAATTGATAAATTTAGTTAAAAAAATTAACAAAAATTTAAAATTGCCTGAGTTTATAGATTATCGTGCTGCAAACGATGTTAAAAACGCAGTAATATTAGTAACCGGAGCTATTGAAAGACTATATTTAAGATTTATTAGAATTGCATCAAATAATGATGTTTATCTAAAATTAAAGCAATCTGACGCAGTAATTATTGTGGCACCACCAGTTAACGGACTAGAAGTAAATTATGCTTTAACTTTAGATGAAATAGCAAGAAATACTGCTAACTTAATTGAATTAGGTTCAGATCAATATTATTCATGTAATCCTGCTAAAGAAGATATAAGAAATATTATTAAGAGCTTAAAACCAAAGTATTTTATTCCAATTCAAGGATTATATCGTTATTTAGTTGTTGCAACTCAAATTGCGAGAGAAGCAGGAATGAACTTAAATAATTGTTTAGTTTTACAAAACGGCCGTGTTGCAGAATTTGAAGATACTGAACTAATCAATCAAAAACATGGAATTAGAAATGTCGGAGATGTTGTTATTGATGGTTTTGGAATTGGTGATATTTCACACGAAGTAATCAATGAAAGAGAAAATTTAGCAAGAGATGGCGTCATAGCATTAAGTTCATTAATTGACTATAAAAAGAAAAAACCAATTAATGAACTACAGATTGCTTCGTACGGAATTATCACAAAAGATAACAAAGAGGCAGTATACAAAGTTATAAACGACTTATTTAATAAAGAATTTGAAAATAAAACAACAAAAGAAATTGATTTAAAAGAAATCCAAGAAAAATTAAGAAAATCAATTAAAAGAAAAATATCAAAAGTCATTGAAAAAGAACCAATGATTGTCATTACACTATACGAAATTTAAATATATGAGGGAATATGAAAAATATAGAAAAGGTAAATAACACTCAAAAAAGAGCAAGAGAAGTTGATATATATTCAAGCAAATCAACTCGTATATTATGATTTTTTGCTGGAATTATTGCAATATTTATGTTGGCTATTTCATATCTTGATATTGCTTACTTAACAACTATACACTCGTACTCAATTAATGTCTTGTTTGGTATGTTTTCGCCGTTTTTATATATTTTTGTTTTACTTATTTCTATTTGAAAGGTTTTCAAACTCAGAAATACATTTTCAGTTAAAGTTTTTCATTTAAATTTATATAGAATATCATTTTTATTTATAAGCTTTGCAGTTTTGGGAACTATGATTTTTTATACACAAAAATTAAGTTACGGACCTTCAAATGTCTTCAGTGTAGTATATAAAGACTGATTTAATTCATTTAAAAACACCAAAAACAACTTGTTACCTAATATTTATACTGCGGGCGTTGTTAATGCATTTATTTTTTCAATACTAACATTTGCCGGAAATCGTATTGGCATTGCAATAGGATTTTTAGTTGCAATTATTCTAATAGTTATTTCAATATCATTTTTATTTATTGATAATGATTACTTTAATTTAATTAGCTTTTCAAAGAAAAAAAGACAACAAGCTATTAAAAGCCTTAGAGAAAAAAGAGCTAAAAACACTACAAATAATAAAAATATCAATAATAATTCAAATAATAAAATTAATATTAATGATAATCACGATAACCAAGTCGCATTAATCAGCGAAGAAACTAAACAAATTGAAAATAATAACGATCAAAAAGTTCAAGACAATAATGCAAATCTTAACCAAGAAATCATTGACCAAAATGTAGACGATTTTGCCGATTTGTCAGATTTTGAAATTGAAGAAGATAAATTAGAAAATAACATAGAATTAAGCGAAGAAGATCATCAAGAAATTTATGCGCAGACATTCCTTAAACAAGACAATGAAGTTTCTGAACTGAAAAATACAGAAGAAGTTGTTATAAAAAATGAAACTGAAGAAAATAATATAAATAAAAAAGACTATGACTATGATAATAGAAACATAGAAGAAAATGATGATGAAATTATTGATATTATTAAAGTTGACGAAGAGAATACACATATTGATGACTCAGTATTAGAAAACTCTAATATAGAAAATGATTTAAAAGAAGAAAAAACTAATGAACAAAGATATTCGATAATCAAAGATGAAGAAGACATGTTTTAATCTTCTTCTTTTTATTTATAATTTAAATAAAGGAGTAAATATGAATAAAATAGAAGTTAACTACGACGGTGTCGCAAGAGATCCAAAAGTCGAACTTTTCGAACAAATTGAAAAAAATATTCCAACTGCAATAGAAAATGTTATTGAAGAAAAAGTAACATCGCAAATTTCATCGGAATTTGAGAATATTTATAGAAGAAATTATAATGAGGCTTTTGCTATTGAGATTGGTTTAAAAGAAAGGGAGAAACGCGATAAAATAGCTTTAAGAACTGGTATAAACAGTTTTATATTCGTTCTTTTTTTCTTTGTTATTGGTTTATTTTTCCTTTCGATATATCTTAAAAATAAAAAGATTATTAAAGAATATAAACAATTTGTAGAAGCTAATTTTGAAAGAAAACAAAGAGCAATTAAAATAAATTCAAATATTATAACTCGTTCATTTTCAAAAATATCACCATTGGAATTACGTGATGGAGCGCTAAAAGAATTAAAAATAACAAAAACTAATAATATCGACTATCGCGAAATTCAACCTGTTATTAAAAATGATAAAAGTTTCGCTTCGCTTTACAGTGTAAATAAATATGATATTAGAAACTCATATTTTTATGACCTTCTATATTCAACACTAGAATGAAGGAATGTTGTTACTTCGGCATCAATAAGAGTTAGAGAAAAAGACTCCAATGGTAATGTTTACACAAGAACCTTGACCGCTTACCACACCGAAAAAACACCTTTTATCGAATTAAAACGTTCAACAGTAATACCAACAAACTACTTACCAAAACTAAGTTTTAGTGAAACTATGGATAAATTTAAAAGCGAAAAAGAATATGATAAGATGGTTAAAAAGGGTCAAGACTTATTAGAAAACAAAGATTTTTACAAGTTTTATTCTCACATATATAACAATAAAGTTGATTATTTCACATATTTTCAAGGAATAACGCAAGATAAGTATATTGACATTTATAAATACTTTTTACTTAGACTAACGAATCCGCCTTATGTTAACAAAATAAACAACTCGTTATATAGTACGGAGTATTATTTAGGAAATTCAATACTATTTTCAAATTACAATAATTGAGTAAATGTGTTTTTTAATACTAAAACATTACTAAAAATTGAAGATATTAAAAATGGATTAGTTAAAATTTTAACAGATCATCTGATGCCAATATTTAAACCTATCGTATTGGCTTATGCAAACAAATATATAGCATCTGAAAACTATGAAAAATTAGGTGATAGTTATACCTCTACTTATCAAGATTTAAATGAGGTTGACAACACAAAAAATACAAATATCATTTACTTATTAAACAGGATAATTGCCAATGGAGTTTTTTCATTAACGTCTAAAAACCCAGAAAAAAGAGCAATATTTAAAGTTGGTCAAAACAAAAAAATGTCACTATTCGGTGAACAAGATATTCAAATGAAATCATATTATGGAGAAGACTTAATTGACACTGTTTATGTTGATGGTTACGCAATTCACGTTCCATTTAGAAGATTTTATGAATTTGAAGAAACTAAAAAAACTATATATACACTAAACTATAAGTTAAGTACTCCTGGCGCCAAAATAGCAGCAAACAATACTAAAACTCTTATTTATGATATTGCCATATCAGAAGATGAAAATGGAAAAATTAATGATTTAAAATTCAATAATAAAATAAGTTTTAACAAACTAGCGACTGAAAATCAAGAAGAATTAAAAGATGCTTTGATTTTAATTGATTGAATATTCACAAAGTTTAGCTTCTTAAAAAATAAAGCAATCATTGAAATTGATGATACTGGTCTTGCAATTTATATTAATGAAGTAAACAAACAAAATGAGAATGCTTTAGAAATGTTAGAAAGAGAAGTCAAAAAACTTTTTTCAATTGAATAATTAATATGAAAGTCTTATTTAAGAATATAATATTATAAAGAAAATTAAGAATGGAGAAATAATGTTATTTGACTCAAGAACACAACAAACCTCAGAAGGATTTAATCCTAATGTAGATAATACAGTAACAGTTCCAAAACCTACTGGATTTGAAAAGTTTTTATTTGTAATGCTTTTTATAATAACTTTTGGGCTTTTTGGAATTGCATACTACAAAAGAAAAAATTTACTATTTTCACAAATTAACGATATTCAGGCTGCATCTTCTTCAATTCAAGCTGCAGAAAGAAGAAGACATGACACATTACAAAACCAAATGGATGCTTTAATTGGTTATACAGGTTTCGAAAGAGAAACACAAACAAAAGTAGCGGAATTGCGTTCAAAATTAGCTTCTTTAAAAGATGAAAAGGATGTTACTAAATACGATGCTCAACTAAATGCAATTCAAGCTGGTCTAAGTTTGCAATTTGAACAATATCCAAATCTTAAAGCAGATCGTTTATACTTACAATTTAACTCAGAAATTTCAATGCAACAAGACGAAATTTATTCAATGGTTAGAATTTATAACAATAAAGTTAACCGTTTCAATTCTTCGATTTATACATTCTGAACAAATTGTGTTGCGGCTAAAATTAACGCATATAATCAACCTCTATTTCAAGCTTCAGCAGAAGAAAGAAAAAATGTTGATACATCAATTTTAAGAGGAAAATATTAATAATTAAAAAGTTGGCTATTGGCCAATTTTTTAATTATTATGCCTTAGTTTAAGTTTATAGACGTATAAATTTCACTATTTGATATAATATTAATATATTTTATATATTAATAAATATAAGAGGTAATTATGAATAAACAAGACGAAGTACAAAAATACGAATCAAGCAATATTCAAGTCTTAGAAGGATTAGAAGCCGTTAGAAAAAGACCAGGAATGTACATTGGTTCAGTTGGAATTAAAGGTTTACATCACTTAATATGAGAAATTGTTGATAACTCTGTTGACGAAGCCATGGCAGGTTTTGCAAATGAAATAAATATTAAACTTTATCCAAACAATGTTATTGAAGTAACCGATAATGGTCGTGGTATACCGACTGGTATTCACGAAAAAACTGGTAAATCTACTGTTGAAACAATTTTAACAGTATTGCATGCCGGAGGTAAATTCGATAAATCGACATATAAAGTATCTGGTGGTCTTCACGGTGTTGGGGCATCAGTAGTTAATGCATTAAGTGATCAATTTGAAGTTTGAGTTAAACGTGAAGGAAAACTGCATTATCAAAAATTTAGTAACGGTGGATTCCCTGAAAAAGAACTTGAAGTAATAGGTGAAGTTGATTTACAAGATACAGGTACAAGAGTAAAATTCCATCCAGACTTTACAATAATGGATAAATTAAATTTTGACTTCGGAAATATAACAGACCACTCTAAGCAAATAGCATACTTAAACAAAGGACTAAAAATAGTTGTTGAAGATGTTGCTAAAAATGATAAACGTACATATCACTTTGAGGGTGGACTAATCGATTATGTTAAAGAATTAAACAAAAGCAAAAAATTAATTAATCCCGAAGTAATCTATGCCGAAGGTATATTCAAGGATAAAGATAAAGAAGAAGATAATCAAATCATCGAAGGAAATGAAATAAAAGTAGAAATAGCAATGCAATACAACGAAAGTTACATTGCCAATGTAGTTTCATATGCTAATAATATTCAAACTTCAGATGGTGGAACCCACGAATTAGGTTTTTATGATTCTCTTACAAGAATTTGCAATAAATATGCAGAAGATAACAAACTGTTTAAAAATAATAATGAAAAAATATCTCGTGAAGATATTAAAGACGGGCTTGTTGCAATAATTTCAATTAAACATCCAGACCCAATTTTTGAAGGTCAAACAAAAGGAAAATTAGAAAATAAAGACGCACGTATCGCTTCTAATAAAATTTTTTCAGCTGTTTTCGAAAGATTTATGAGCGAAAATCCTGAACAAGCTAAAGCTATCGTTAATAAATTATTATTAGCTCAACGTTCTAGAATCGCCGCCAACCTTGCAAGAGAAGCTTCAAGAAAAAAAGATGGATTTGATATTGGCAATCTACCAGGTAAATTAGCAGACTGTTCTAGCAAAAATGCCGAACTTAGAGAATTATTTATCGTCGAAGGTAATTCTGCCGGCGGTTCAGCTAAAATGGGTAGAGATCGTTCTATTCAAGCCATTTTACCATTACGTGGTAAAGTAATTAATGCGGAAAAGAATTCTGTTGAATCTGTTTTATCAAATAAAGAAATCGCCACAATGGTTCATGCACTAGGTACAGGAATCAGTGAAGAATTTAATATAAATAAGTTAAAATACCACAAAATTGTAATTATGACTGACGCCGACGTAGACGGAGCTCACATTACAACCTTACTTTTAACATTCTTCTATCGTTTTATGAGACCATTAATTGAATATGGATTTGTTTATATTGCTCAACCACCACTATATAAAATTAGTGTCGGAAAAACCGTTGCTTATGCATACAATGATGCTCAAAAAGAAGAAATTTTAGCTACTCTTGAAGATAAAAGAAATATTTCGATCCAACGTTACAAAGGGCTTGGGGAAATGGATCCTGAACAACTTTGAGAAACAACAATGGACCCCGAAAGAAGAAAAATGCTTCAAGTTCAAATTGAAGACGTTGCAATATGTGATACTGTATTTTCAACATTGATGGGTGAAGAAATAGAACCACGTCACGACTTTATTCAAGAAAATGCTAAATACGCAAATAATATTGATTTTTAAGGATGGCATTTATGAAATTAATACAAAATCAAGGATTTACTAATAAAACATATCAAAGCGACGATAATAAGCAATTTATTAAAATTAAATCGTTTGACAGTTTTAATCACAAAACTGACTATAAAATTATTAGCTCTTTATTATTTGCACCTTCATTAATTGAAGAAACCGACGAAAAATTAATTACAGAATGAATTAACGGAGACATACTAAATCCTAATAACATCACTGACAGTCAATTAGCTGAGATCGGACGAGACTTAATAACCTTACATAATTCGAAATTAAAATTTGCTAAAGAAAATCAAATAGCAAGAAGATTTAAAGTTTATCGAGAAATGATATCTAAACTAGGAAGAAAAATACCTATTCTAGATAAACATTATAAAAAACTAAATTTATTCATCAAAAACATCGACACATCGGCGCCAGTTCATAACGATTTATGACTATTTAATATGATTCAAAGTGATGAAAAAATTTATATTACCGATTGAGAATATTCATCAATGGGCGATATTCATTTTGACTTAGCTTATTTTATTGAGTCAAGCGACTTAAATGAAAGACAGGAAAAAGTATTTTTAGACGCCTATGGAGATGATTTTGAACCCAAATATTTATTAGTTCACAAAATTATTGTAAACGCACTAGTTGTATTATGAATAAATAAACATGAAATCAAACCTTTTGATGATTCAAAATATCTAAAAAGAGTTGATTATTATATGTCCTTGTATAACGATATTTATAAAATTTAATTATGAACAATAATCACAACAAAAATATTTTCAGTACGCAGTTTAAAAACAAAAAAAACAACAGTGAAATATATGAAGTATATGAAACAATAAAAAATAATTTTGGTTCACAGGTATTTGAAGATATTTCAAATATAAGACCATATTATGAAGATTTTCATAACAAAAGTTATATCGGAAAAATAAACGAAACATGAGTTCAAATAAGAATACCTAAAAATATAATTAAAATAGATCATAGCAATGAGGAAAAAATCATTAAACCATTTAAAGATTATTTATATGTAAAAAATGGTGTAATAATTAAAAAATGATTCCCCGGTGTAGATTTATTCAAGCTAAAAATTGATGACAAAGTTTCCAATGCAATTTTAAATTGTGTTAAAAACTTTCAAAATATAAATATAGAATTAAATCGTTTCGATTGATTAAAATATAACATTACTGATAAAAAATACTTAGAACTGGTTGAAAAATATAAAGATGAGCCGTATGTTCTAAGTCATAATAATTTAAAAAGACAAAATATTTTAGTTAATAAATACGGATTTATTAAGTTGGTTGATTTCGAATTTGCCACTTTGAATTCTCGCTATACCGATCCAGTATCTTTACATATTTTTCTAGGAATTGATAAAGAAGTAATTATTAAATTCTTTAATTTAGACCCTGCAGTTTTCGACGATTATGTATACATGTTTAAGGTTTATAATGAAACTTCATATAAAGAAATATATTCAAATATAAAAGCTCCAAATTCCAAAGTTAGCGAATCATTGAATCAATATAATAATAAAGATTTTTCAGTTCCAAATAGATTTATAGTGCAAAAATTTAATAACCGTTTTGATAATCGTCTAGATACAAAGCTTATTGAAAATTTCTATTTTGTGCCAATTTGCGTATATGAAGACAACGATAGAATTATTTGAAGATGATTAAATTGCCCAAGCACTACAAATATTAACTCACGCCAAATAAAAGTGTTGGCAAAAGCAATGAGAACATACCATGACTCAGATATTGAATTTCCAAGTTATATACTTGAAGAAAAGATTGACTGATATGTAAAAAATATTGATAAAAAACAATTTAATGAAGATTTTAACAATCCACAGATGGTTGAAGAAATTATTAAATGAATAAGACAAATTAAACCTGATGCAAATTGCCATAATAATTTAAATTTAGATTGTATATTTTTTACAGATAATCTAAATTTATACATTATAGATTGAGCTGTTGCTTATAAAAGTTCAAGATTTTTAGATATTGCTCTGCTTTTTGAAAACACAAATACATCAAAATTAATTGAAAATATTTTTTGAAAAACATACGATATTAATCCTCCAAAAGATTTCTATAAATATAGAATAATTGTTCACTTTACAGCATATTTATATAACAGAATTTTAAATGGTGACTACACAGGCGCAGGAATAAATTTAACTAGAATTAAAGAATTGTGAAAACAGTACAAAGGTCATTAAAATGGAAGTACAACAAAAAGATAATAAAGCAGTAAAAAAGAATAGTAAAAAAATGAAGTATTTTAAGACATTTTTAATGATGTCTGGCATTTTAATTCCAACCGTTTGCGTGATTGCTGTTCCTTTGGCATTAAATAAAAAAAATAATTACCGAAGTACTAATTTTTTTATTGATAGCAATGAATCAATTAAAAATCCGCAAGTAGAAAAATTAGAAAACGGTAAAGTCAGGGTTATTTTCGAACAAAAAACTGAAAATCTATCAAAAATTTTTAATGATAACCCCAGAATAATTAATGAAAAATTAAGCGCAAATCATGTGCTTGTATATCAAAATTCAATTCTTTTCTTTAACAATAGTGGGTACAACTTTTCAAACCACTTTGCAAAAAGTAACAACAAAATCAATCAATCAGAAATAAGAGAAACTAATCAAAAAATATTCAGTATTTCTTTATTAAACGCTTTAAACGAATTTAACAAAAGTCAAACAAACAAGAATCAAGTTTCTCCTGAATTTTTTATAAAAAGTATTGACAGAGTAATTACCTCAATGACTTATGCATATCAAGAAAATGATATTGTTTATTATTTTGATAATTCACCAGGATATCGTGGTTATTCAACAGTAAACTTTTTTAGGTCAATTTCAAATTGATTAGAGGAATATCGAAAAGAAAAGAAATTACAAAACCCAGTCAAATACGAAATTAAGCTAGCCAACATCGATGCTTCAATTGAATTTAATTCAACATTCAAAAAAATTGATTCGGTTTACTTTAGTAACCAAATAATTATCGAGTTTCAGGAAAACCAAGAAAATTCGCAAAATATCTAATGTTTAATCGCCTATTAGTGGCGATTTTTTAATAAATAAAACTAGCCTGAAGCTAGTTTTTCTTTTTTCTATCTCATAAAAATTTTAATAATATTATTCAATTATTGTTAAGAAATCATCAACATCAATACGATCCGATTGATATTCATTAATACTATCATAACTTCTATACCCAAGGGCTATTCCTGTAACAATATCAAAGTCATTTGGAATATTAGCTATCTTATGTAAATTCTTACCATATTTTACAATCTGATATGCGTGAATTGAATCAATTCCCCTATTTTGCGCAGCAAGCAATAAAGTCGAAGAAAATGCCCCCAAATCTAGAATATTTCAAGCAACCGAATTTTTCGGCAAGCACAACAGTACTAAAACTGGCGCATTGAATAAATTATTATTAGCAGATATAAATTTATTTCAGTCGATATTTTGCTTTGCGTTCCAACTCTTATTAATATTATTTTTAATGTATTGTGGTCATTCATTACGATCAATATGATTATAATCGGAGCTAATTGGTTCGTTGTTATTTACTGACTTAAGATGCTCTTTTCGTACTAGTTTAAGCATTTCTCCTTTAATAACAAATACTCTTCAGGGTTGTGAATTAACTCACGAAGCAGTTCTTTTAGCATCTTTTAAAATATCTATAATAATTTCATTGCTAATATCAATATCTTTAAAATCTCTGATTGATTTTCTATTTCTTAATACTTTATCAAATTCCATAATATCACCCATAAATTTTATCAAAATTAAGCAATTAAAAGGTTGCCATAGGCAACCATATATAACTGTTGAATATAATATTAAGCTACTAATCCATATTTTTTTAAAGTTCTTGCGTTTTTAGCAGTAACACGAACTGTTTTTTTAGATCCGTTTTCTGTAAAAACTGTAACTTTTTGAAGATTTAAGTCAAAAGTTCTTTTTGAAGTATTTAAAGCGTGTGATCTTTTATTGCCGCTTAAAGCTTTTTGACCTGTTAATTGATCTCTTCCTGGCATAATTCTCCTTTACCTTTAATTATTAAATTAGTATGTAAATATTTTATATTAAATATTAATTTTTTTTATATTTATTATTGTTTTTTAGCAACAATTATGTAAATATTATCATCAATTCACACTGTGTCGCCTACTCTTATCTTAGCATTTCTGCCTTCTGCAATTCTGTCGTTAATTCTAATATTATGGATTTTTACAAAAAACTTTGCCATTCCACCTGTCTGACATAATTCCAATTTCTTTAAAAATTGACTCAGAATTATGTATTCGCCGGTTATTTCTACTTTCATCTAAAAACCTTTCTGTGGAGTAATTAGTTGTAAAACATTAGGTTTAGAAGGTGAAGTAATAACAATTCTTAAGTTATTTTTTGTAAATGAAATAACCAAATTATCATCATAAACAGCAATAGCTTCTTTTAGATATTTTCCGTTTAATGCTAATTTCAGTTCTTGACCGTTATATTCGAATTTTTGAGTTTTAACTTTGGCATTTCCAATTTCATCTCGAGTCGAACTAATCGTTAAAGTATCATCCAAAATATGGAATCTTATTTTATTGTAATTTTCAGTGATTATAACAGAAGCCTTATTTAGTAAGTTATTCAATTCTTTTTTAGATATTTTTAATTCAGTTTCAAATTCTTTGGGAACAATTTTAGAAACATCTTGATATGGTTGATCTATAACTTTAGATTGAATAATTGTATTGTCAATTTGGAATAAAATTTTATGTTCTGAAATGTGCAAAATAACATCTGAACTATATTCAAAATTCATTAAATCACGCAAGTTTTTTGAAAGTATTGAAATATTAAACTCGGCTGGACTTTCAGTATCGTTTATAACTTCAGCGTAACGATGTCTATCAGTTGTTACTAGCTTTAATTTATTGTTGTGAGCCATTATATTAACACAACATAAAATTAATGTTGTCTCGTTATTTGATGCAGCAAAAATAACGTCTCTTATCATTTCTTTAAAATCATTTCACTTAATTTTTAGTGTATCACCATAAACTTCAAAATCTATATCAGGATATTCATTTGTTGGATACAAATTCAAACAATATTCATCGTTTTCAGTGCTGATTTTCAAAATTTTATCATCGCTGTCTAAAACAACATCGCCATCTAATTTTTTAATAATATTTCTAAACAAACTCAACTCTACTAAGAAAATTCCAGGCACAGTAATTTCAGCATCAAGTGATGTTTCAACTTCATGTTTAATACTAATTTCCCCATTTGATCCAATAAAAGTTATTTTATTATCTTGTGCACTAATTAAAACACCCTTCATTGATGGTATAAATGGATTTGAATCAATTGCTTTTGCAACTCTTTCTATTGCATGTTCTAATAATAATTTATTGATTTTTAACTGCATAATTTTCCCTCTACTATTAAATAATCTTTCTTAAATTTTCCTGTATTTTTTCAATTGCAATTTTCAATGTTGAATTTGTTTGTATATTTTTGTCTATTCATTTTAACGAAACAAGAATAGTTGAATGTGATTGATTACCCAACATTTTTCCAATATCAACTAATGTATAATTAAAGTTATTTCTAATTAAGTATATTGATATTCTTCTGGCAATAACTATATCTTCAGTACGACATGTACTCGTAATTTTTTTTCTATCAATTTGATAATATTTTGATACCGCATCTATAATACGCTCTGGTGTAATATTATCCTTTATCTGAGTTATATTTTTAAAAATTGTTTGAATTGTTGTTATGTCATAGGTAAAAAAATCATCGTCTTCTGAAAATAACTTAACCCGGTTAATAGCACCTTCGATACTTCTTATTGAAGATCCAAAATTTCTTGCAATGAATCTCAATGATTCATCTTCTCACAATTCAGGATTAATATTATTTTCTACTAATTTAAATTTTAGTATTGATATAACATCATTAACATCTGGTGAGGTTATTTCTACTACTAAACCAGCCTGGAATCTAGTTATAAACCTTTCTTCAAACCCGCCCAAGTCGTTTGGTTTTTTATCGCAAGCAATAATAATCTGTTTGCCACTTGTTATCATTCTATTTATTATATTGAATAAAACGTTCAATGTGCTATCGCGATTGCCATACTGTTGTACATCATCAAACATCAAACAGTCATAACTAGTTAATTCTTCTACAATTCTATTAATTTCAGCTTGATTTTTATTTCGCAATTGCTCGACTAATCTAGTTGTAAGTAAATCTGGATTAATGTATAAACTTTTCTTGTTTTTTAAAGCAAGCTCATTGCCAATTGCATTTAACAGATGAGTTTTACCCAATCCACTTGGTGAATAAATAAACAAGGGTGAATAAATTACATTTTCAGATTCACAAATTGTTTTTGCCGCTTTTAAAACGACGTGATTAAATTTGCCTTTAACGTAATTTTCAAAAGTTAAGTCATGCTTCAAATTATCAACTTGCGGTTTCTTTATTTCCGATTTTTGTTGACCCAATCTTTTTATTTCCGCTTCGTCGGTAATAAAAATAATGTTCATAGGCCTATCGTAAATATTCTTAATAACCTTTTCGATATTTGAACTTTGTGTAGTTTTTACATAATGCATAATAGGCTCAGGCGCAAAAATAAAAACCGTATCATTCAATTCTTCAATAATATATATTGTTGATAAAAATGAGTTATATGTCATTTGATCGACAGCATTATTTTTCAGCTCATTTTGAAATGAAGTATTAATAAGCTTTAGTGAGGCAGGTTTTTCTAGTATTGTTTTCATAGTCTTATAATTATAAATAATGAGGTTCAATAATTGGTTAATAAACATAAATTT